>CAJWLL010000001.1 GCA_913043275.1 uncultured Flavobacteriaceae bacterium
ATTTTGATTTTAGTCTTATTCTAGAATGCGGTTTTGTTCCTTTTGACAAGTACAACAAGGAAATTATTGACTTATTTTTACATATAGAAAATAATTTTTCAAATGAATAACAATCCCCTATTTTCTGTAATTCTTCCTAATTACAATCATGGAAGTTTTCTAAAAAATTCTATTGCATCTGTAATTAATCAAGAATTTACAAATTGGGAATTAATAATTATTGACAACTTTTCTAATGATAACTCAGATGAAATAATTAATTCATTCAAAGATTCTAGGATAAAAATCTTTAAAATTCAAAATAATGGTGTAATTGCAAAATCAAGAAATCTTGGGATAAAAAATGCTAAAGCAAAATGGATTGCTTTTTTAGACAGTGATGATATTTGGTATCCTTATAAATTATCAGAACTAATAAAGCCTTTATATAATGACTATGATGTTGTTTGTTCAAATGAATATCATTTGAACATTTTAAGTGGAGAAAAAAAACCATCTAAATATTTAATAGAATCAAAAAACGCCTATAAAGAATTATTAATTTTTGGAAATCGTTTGTCAACTTCTTCAACAATTGTCAATAGAGATTTCTTGCTGAAAAATAATTTATTATTTGATGAAAACGTTGATTTCATTACAGTAGAGGATTATGATTTATGGATGCAAATTGCTTTTCTTGGTGGCACTTTTGTTTTTTGCAATAAATTTTTAGGAGAATATAGAATACACGAAAAAAATAGCTCAAATAATTTTGATTTACATTTTAATAATTTAAAAAAACTATTGATGTATCATATCAATGAAGTCCAGAATTTCAGCGCAAAAGAAGCATTAATAGATAAAATAAAACCAAGATTAATATATGCATTAATTAAAAGACGGTTTAGTATTAATTTTCGAATGGGACTTAAATTTTTACTTTTGGAAATATTCAAAATGAAAATCAAAGATTTATATTTCTTTTCAAAATTCATCTTTTCTAAAATATCAACATGAATTATATTAGATACCTGCTTTTTAATATTCTTGACATTTCTTATTATTTTGTAAAGGGTTTAAAGAGGTATGTTTATACAAATTCTTATTCAAATATTAGAATTTTAATTTATCATGATATTAAGACAAAAAAGCAAATAAAACTTTTTAAAAATCAAATTTTAAGTCTTTCAAAAGATTACGAATTTATTACTCCAGATGAATTTGAAAATGGTTTCAAAAATATAAAAACAAAAAAAGATAAATTGTTATTAACTTTTGATGATGGATTTAAATCCAACAGGAAGTTAGCGGACCAAGTTTTAAATGAGTTTGATATTAAAGCATTATTTTTTATTATTTCGGATTTTATCGGGGTCGAAAAACAGACTTTAAATTACACTAAAATCATTAATAACATTTATCCAGATGGGCCAAAAAAAAATGAACTAAGCTTACCTATGGATTATGATGATATTAGGTATTTAATATCTAAAGGACATGTAATTGGATGTCACACTTCTTCTCATAAAATGTTATCTAAAATCACTTCTATTGGGGATCTAAAAAATCAAATTATATTAAGTAAGGATAAACTAGAAAGTAATTTTAATATTAAAATCAAACACTTTGCTTTTCCATTTGGGACATTTGATAGCATAAACCAATCATCTATTAAATTGCTTGATAATAACTTTGATTTTATATATACCGGCTTTAGGGGCAATAACAAAAAAGCGGCAAAGTTAAATTATAGAGATGCAGTAAATCCTGAAATGAGTTTTATAAGGTTAAAATCTTTTTTAATTGGTAATGCTGACTTTCTCTATAAAAGAAAATTTAACATTTTAAAAAGTTATTTAAATTGATACCTCAAAGTCCATCAATTAACATATTAACTTTTTTTAATGCAAAAAAAAAGTTTTGGAATCCAAATCAAAACGAACTTTTTTTTTACTTATCAAGATCATCATGGTCTATTTTTTTTATCTGTCTACTTAGGTTAAAAAAATCAACAAAGAAAAAAATCAACATTTTTTTACCAGAGTATTTTTGTAAAGACCCTATACCACTTTTAAAAATGGGAAATATAAATATTGTTTATTATGAAATAGATGATGAATTTTATCCAGACCTACAAAACATCAAAAAAATCTCAGAAAAGGTAACTCCAGATATATTTCTTACAGTTCATTATTTTGGAAAGCCTATTGTGTCTAATGATTTAAAAATGTTTTGCATTAAAAACAACTGTTGGTATATTGAAGATGCTACACATTGTATCAAAAGAGATAAAAATATCGGCGACCAAGGAGACTTTGTTTTGTTTAGCCCTTATAAGCATTTAGCCTTGCCAAATGGGGCTATCTCAATTGTCCGATCTGCTGGGCCTTCTAAATTAAATTTAGAAGATTTTTCTAACATTAATATAAATCGATTTTTTAAAACCGAAATTCAAAAATTTGAATCTAATAAAGACTTAATTACAAATGACACTTTTTTTTCATTAAAATGGATATTTAAAAAATCAATAGTTTCATTAATTAATAAAACTAGCTTACTTAAAAGATTCTATACAAGAAATTATAAAGAAGGATTAAAACTTAATGATCCAGAAGTTAAATATCATTATAAGATATCCTATTTGTCAAAATTCTTGTTGGTTAGATATGATTTAAATAAAATCTCTTATATAATATGCAGAAACCAAAATTTTTTTAAAGATGCCTTATCAGATAAAATTAAAATTCATGAGGCTTATAAATTTATCCCAAGCTACTCTTCACTGCCATTATATATGCTTCCAATTAAATTGAATTCTATTAATGAAGCTATTGATTTAATCAACAAAGGGATTCCAATAGTAAAATGGCCGTTATTTCCAAAAGAATCTTTAAAATCTTCCAAAAAATTTAAAAACATTTATTTTATAAGTTTAAATCATACCATAAGTGAAAAATATTTTAAAAGTATTTTTAACCATAAAAGAGATTTAAAAAAGATAAAAATATCAAAATCATCACCTGAAGAATGTCTTGAAATTGAAGGATTAAATTCTTCGAATATTAATTTAACTCAATCTCCATATTATGGTAAATCTAAATCATACGTTGAGTATAAAGAAATTGATTTTTATCAAATAGAAATTATCAATCAACCTGTAGGGTATTTCCAAATTCTAAAGAAAAAATACTTTAATATTATTACTCTTTTAAGAATAAATAGAGGTCCAATTCTTATTGATAGTATAAGCATAAATGATAGGATAAATATTATATTAAAAATTTTAAAGTTTGGTAATATTTTTAGGTTTAAGATATTATCAATTACTACAGATTCAAGTTATTTTTCAATTGAAAGCCTTTATTTAAAAGGGTTAAGATCCTTTAGATTAAAATTTACTAATTGGAAATCTAGTTTAATTTATTTAAATAAATCAATAGAAAACATATTAATTGATTTAAAACCAAAATGGAGAAACTCTCTTAGAAAAGCACTAAAAGAAGAAATAGACATCAACAAGTCTTCAAAAGCAATTGATATCAATATAGTTTTACAGCATAACATAGAGGATGCCAAGAAAAAAAAGTATAAAGGAATAAATCCTGAAATAATTAATAAAATGGTTGAAATTCAATCTTTAAATGAGTGTATTTATGCGTTTAGAGCCGAACATAAAGGTAAAGATGTAGGTGGAATTTTAGTATCAAGACAAAAGAAAAATATTATTTATTTAATAGGATGGTCTTCAAAAGCAGGAAGGAAATTAAATGTTAATTACATTTTACTTTGGGAGGCGATTATTTATTTTAAATCAATTGATTGTAAAATATTTGATTTGGGAGGCTTGTTTGGAAATGATAGTCCAATTGATTTTTTTAAGCTAGGAATGAATGGAAACTATTATGAAAATAGTGGTGAATATATTGCACTATGAAAAAAATAATTATATCAATTGATTCCACTAGCATAGTAAATACTGGTGGCTTTACACATCTCTATCATCTAATTGTTGATTTTAAAAAAGAAAAGCATCCTGAAATTGAAAAATTACTCATTTATAGTTCAAAAAATGTGCTGGATAGATTGCCAGATTATGATTTTATTATTAAAAAATCTCATTATTTTTTAAACAGAGGAAAGTTTTTTCGTTTACTTTTTCAGCTTTTATTTTTTGATTATTTTCTTAAAAAGAATAAAGTAAATTTTTTGCTTTCAATAACTGGAGATTATGTAGGTAATTTTAGACCTTACGTTGGAATTTCTCAAAACATGCTTTTGTATGAAAGAGAATTTTGGAAGGAAATAAAAGGGTTAAAGGAGAAAATCAAATTGTGGATAAATTACAATAGACAAAAAAAATGCTTCAAATCAGCAAAAGGAATAATTTATATTTCAAGATACGCTAAAGAGTATATATCAAATGAACTGAACCTTAAAATTAAACCTAGTAAAATAATTCACCATGGAAGTTCACCGATATTTGTAAATAAGAATTTTAAAAAATTAAAACAAAAAAATATAGCTTATAAGTTTAATTTTATTTATGTTTCTACAATTCATGTTTATAAAAATCAATGGAATGTAATAGATGCAATTTGGAGTTTAAGGCAAAGCGGGTTTGACTTATCACTAACTTTAATTGGTCCAATAATCTATGCTCCTTCTGGGAGAAAACTACTTAAAAAAATAAAAGAAAAAGATCCAAATAATCAATTTATTACTTACATACCGGAAGTTCCTTATGAAAAGTTACCATCATATTATTCAAATCACGATGCTATAATCTATGCATCTACCTGCGAAAATATGCCGAATATATTGATAGAATCAATGGCTTCAGGTTTACCAATAGCATGTAGTAATAAGATGCCCATGCCAGAATTTTTAAAATCTGGAGGCTATTATTTTAATGCAAATTCCATTGATTCAATTATTAGAGCAATAAAAGAGCTCTTAAACGATAAACAACCAATTTTAAAAATTGAACAAAATTTAGAATTTATAAAAAATTTAAAGTGGGAAGAAACATCAAAAAAAACATTTAATTTTATCAAATATATAGCTAATACTAATGTTTAGAGGATCAACACTTTTAATAACTGGAGGAACTGGTTCATTTGGGAATGCTGTCTTAAATAAGTTTCTTAATTCAGATCTCTCAGAGATAAGGATATTGTCAAGGGATGAAAAAAAACAGCATGATATGCGGGTTGTTTATAATAATCCAAAAATAAAATTTTTTATAGGAGATGTTAGAGATAAAGATAGTATCGTTTCTGCAGTTAAAGGAGTAGATTACATTTTTCACGCAGCAGCTTTAAAACAAGTACCTTCATGCGAATTTTTTCCAGTAGAAGCTGTAAAGACTAACGTCTTAGGATCGGAAAATGTTCTATCAGTTGCAATAGAAAATAATGTCAAAAAAGTAATCTGTTTAAGTACAGATAAAGCGGTTTATCCAATTAACGCCATGGGTGTTTCCAAGGCAATGATGGAAAAAGTATTTGTTGCTAAATCTAGGACTTCAGATTCAACTGTAATTTGTGGTACAAGATATGGTAATGTAATGGCCTCAAGAGGTTCAATAATACCTCATTTTTATGACCAAATTAAATCTGGAAAAGATATAACTGTTACTGATCCAACCATGACAAGATTCATGATGACTCTTGATGACGCAGTAAATCTTGTTCTATTTGCTTTTGAGAATGGTAATTCAGGAGATATTTTTGTTCAAAAATCTCCATCTTCTACAATTGGAGAATTGGCAAAAGCCATGAAAAAAATATATAATTCATCAGTTGAGATTAAAAATATTGGTATTCGTCATGCTGAAAAAATGCATGAAACTCTTCTCTCAAGAGAAGAAAGATTAGTTGCCGAGGAACTTGAAAATTATTTTAGGGTACCTGCTGATAATAGAGACTTGAACTATAACAAGTATTTCTTTGAAGGAAAACAATTTAAAGATTTAGAAGAATACAACTCTTATAATACTCAAAGACTTTCTGAAAAGCAGCTTATAGATCTATTGGCAAGTATTGGCTACAAATGAAACTACTTATTCTTGGAGCTGATGGAATGATAGGCCATAAAATGGCTAAATCTTTTAGCCATTTTGATCTCTATCTAAATTCAAGATCTCATGCCGATTACCTTAAAAAACGCTTTCCAAATTCAACTCATTCTGATTTTGATTTTCTAAATCAAAATGTAGAAGATCTTCTTGATAAGTTCTCTCCCGATTACATAATAAATGCAGCAGGGATTACAATTAGACGTGGAGCATCAGACAGCAAAGAAACTAACTTTATAAATTCTCAATTACCCCAAAAAATTGACTTTTGGTGTAAGGACAACCAAAAAAAACAAATTTATTTTTCAACAGATTGTGTTTTTTTTGGTGATAAAGGAAATTATAAAGATTTTGATTTACCCGACGCAAAAGAATATTACGGTAGTTCAAAAGGGAAAGGAGAAATAAACTCTAAAAACACACTTACCATAAGGTCTTCAATGATTGGAAGAGAAATTTATAATAAGACCGAACTTTTAGAATGGGTAATTTCAAAAAAGAATAAAAAAATCAAGGGGTTTGACAATGTGATTTATTCAGGGGTAACAACTTTTTGGATGTCAAATGCTCTTATTGAAATCATTGAAAACTACCCTGATTTACATGGCATATATAATATATCATCTTCACCTATTTCAAAGTTTGATTTAATAACTAAAATCAACCATTACTTCAAATTAAATATAGAAATAGAAAGGGAGTCCTCGTATTACTCTAATAAATCCTTAAATTCGGATAGGTTTTTTTCAGAAACAAAAATTAAAAAACCCAATTGGGACGAGATGCTTTCTGATTTGAATTTAGATAGTGAGAAAAACAATAATTTATACAACCTAAAATGACTAAAGTAGTTACAATAGTCGGGACTCGACCAGAAATAATTAAGCTCTCACGAGTAATTGCAGAACTTGAAAAACATGTAAATCATATATTGGTTCATACAGGTCAAAACTACGATTACGAACTAAATGAGATTTTCTTTAATGATCTTGGGGTAAAAAAACCTGACTATTTTCTATACGCTGTTGGTGATTCTACTGCTCAGACTATTGGCAATATAATTTCAGAGTCTGATAAGATTTTAGAAAAAGAAAACCCAGATGCTGTTTTACTTTACGGAGATACTAATTCCTGTCTTTCAGTTATCTCAGCTAAAAGAAGACAGATACCAATCTTCCATATGGAAGCAGGTAATCGTTGTTTTGATCAAAGAGTTCCTGAGGAATTAAATAGAAAGATAGTAGACCATTTGAGTGATATCAACATGCCTTTAACCGAGCAGGCTAGAGATCACCTTATTGCTGAAGGGCTAAGACCTGAAACAGTAATTAAAACAGGGTCTTGCATGAAGGAAATACTCCTGCACTACAAAGATAAAATTGAAAGTAGTGATGTTTTAAGTAAACTTAAAATTAAAAAAGGGTGTTATTTTATTGTGTCTTCACATAGAGAAGAAAATGTTGATTATAAAGAAAATTTAACCTCATTTATCGAGAGTTTAAATCAGCTAGTAAAAACATATAATCTTCCGATTATTGTATCAACTCACCCTAGAACTAGACAAAGAATTGAAAAATTAAAAAACATCAAAATTGATGATAAAATTCAGTTCTTAAAACCCCTTGGTTTTTTTGATTATGTTAATCTTCAGCAAAATTCAAAATGTGTGATTTCTGATAGTGGTACTATCTCAGAAGAGTCTTCAATTCTAGGGTTTCCAGCAATTATGATAAGAGCTGCTCATGAACGTCCAGAGGGAATGGATGAGGGTTCATTTATAATGTCAGGATTGGATAAAAATAGAATTATTGAATCTGTAAACATGGTTACCAAGCAGTTTGAATCGGGTAATACTCCAAAAATTGTAGGCGATTATGATGTAGAGAATGTGTCTTTAAAAGTTTCTAGAATCATACTAAGCTATATAGATTATATAAACAGAACTGTTTGGAAAAAAGATAGCTCCACCAGAATGACATAAATGAAAATTCTATTTATATCTCAATATTTTTATCCAGAGAACTTTAGAATCAATGACCTAGTTTTTTCTTTAAAAAAAAGGAGTCATGATATTGAGGTATTAACGGGCAAACCTAATTATCCAAAGGGAGATTATTTTAAGGGCTATTCATGGGATAGTCCTAAAGAAGAAGAAATTGAGGGAATCAAAGTCCACAGAGCAAATTTAATCCTTAGAAAAAAAGGAGGTGGTTTCAGACTTTTTTTAAATTATTTCTCATTTGTATTTTTCGCCTTTTTCAAAATATTGAAACTTAAAGGTGATTTTGAAAAAGTTTTTATTTATGCTCCCTCTCCAATTACTGTAGGTATTCTTGGAATTGTAGCTGCTAAAAAATTTAAGTGTAAGTCCTATTTATGGGTTCATGATCTATGGCCTGAATCTGTTCGAGTGGCAGGTGGCATTAAAAGCAGTATTGCATTGGGATTAGTCAATCAAATGACTAAACTGATCTATAGATATACAGATCTGCTTTTAGTCCAATCCCCTGAGTTTAAAACCTATATTAAAAATCAAGGGGTAGCGGATAATAATATAATTTATTATCCTTATTATGCTGAAGATTTTTATAAAGTAGTTGAGAAGGATGTGCGTTACATTAAGCAATTTCCAAAGGGATTTAATTTGGTGTTCGCAGGGAATATTGGCGTAGCACAAAGCTTTGATACCATAGTAAGTGCTTTTGAAAAATTAAAGGAGCATGATATAAACTTAGTCGTTCTAGGAGACGGAAGAGATAAATCAAGAATACAAAAGCAAATTAAAGAAAAAGGGCTAACTGAAAAATTCTATTTTTTAGGGGCTTACCCACCAGAACAAATGCCGTATTATTTTTCTTGTACGAATGGGCTTTTAATAACGCTAAAAAAAGCTGATATTTTCTCCTTTACGATGCCTGGAAAACTGCAATCTTATCTGGCTTGTGGTAAACCAATTATAGGGTCATTAGATGGAATTGGAAATAAGATTATTTCTGAATCTAATTCAGGATTTGCCTGTGATGCTGAAAATCATGAGCTTTTGGCAGAGAATATTCTTAAGCTTTACAATCTTTCAGAAGTTGAAAAAGTTAAGTTATCAAATAATGCCCTGACCTATTTTGAGAATAACTTCAACAAGGAGTACCTCTTAGATAGACTAGAACATATATTAGATGAGTAGACATCTAGTCTATATTAAAACTTCTCAAATGTTTATAACTTGATTTTAACCTTTAAAGGCTCAATTGTTGTTTTAAAACAAAAATGCCTTTCAATTCTCATACTCTTTTAAAAGGTAACTATAGCGTTTAATCGTGTTGAGCCGAAGCCCAATAGAACCTGTTTTTCTATTCTTTCTATAAGATGTATCTTTGATTTGATTAGCCATAGCAATTTTAATTAATAAATTATTGTTTAACAAGTAATTAGTAGAGACTTACTTGACTAATAATTTAAATGATTTTGTGCCTCTAATCTGGTCTAAATCTTCAGTATTTATAAGTTTAAAAAGTACTATTTTAAGTTTTTCATTAATCTTTTAGCCTCTTTATATCGAGGATTAACCCCTGATTTTTGGCCTGACAAAAACTCGGATTGATAAATAGTGGCAATGGAGAACTTAATTTTTTTTCCTTTAAAAGGTGCAAAAAGATATAGATTTGTACCTTTCTTTTTTGGACCGATGAAAGCCCAAATTCCATTTTTATAAAATCTAACATATGTTAAATCATGTTTTATTAATTTTTAATAAATTACTAAGGCGTATTTTTACAACTTTTACACTATATACGATATGTTATTCTATGTTAGAAAACAAGAAAAATCGATTATTTATAAGGGATTACAGCAGATTTTAATTTAAAACTGGAATATAATTATGAAAGGAATTCTTCTCGCTGGGGGCTCCGGAACCCGATTACATCCAGTAACCAAAGGGGTCTCAAAACAGTTACTACCTGTTTATGACAAACCCATGGTTTATTATCCGCTTTCGGTCTTGATGTCTGCAGGAATCAATAAGGTATTACTCATTAGTACCCCTACCGATTTACCTGCCTATCAACGTCTTTTGAAAGATGGAAGCCAATTTGGAATCCAAATCCAATATGCAGAACAAAAAGTCCCAAACGGACTGGCAGAGGCATTTCTGATTGGTCAGGAGTTTATCGGTCAAGACCCTATTTGTTTGGTATTGGGTGACAACATATTCTATGGGGAGGGATTAAACACCTTGATGCGAGAATCGGTAAATCAACCTGAAATGGCCACTGTTTTCGGCTATACTGTCAAAGATCCCCAACGCTATGGTGTCATCGATTTTGACCAAACTGGCAAAGCCCTGTCCATTGAAGAAAAACCAAAGGATCCCAAAAGCGACAAAGCCGTTGTCGGGCTATATTTTTATCCCAATGAGGTGGTTGAAATCGCAAAAAAAATAAAACCCAGTGCTCGGGGTGAATTAGAGATCACAGCTGTAAACCAAGCCTTTCTCAAAAAAGGCAAACTACAGGTAAAAATCCTTGGCAGGGGTTTTGCTTGGCTCGATACCGGTACTCATGAATCCCTGATACAGGCAGGACAATTCATCCATACTGTCGAGAAACGTCAAGGACTAAAAGTCGCCTGTTTGGAGGAGATTGCCTTTGAAAAGGGATGGATCAGTCACGATCAACTCTTAACCTTGGCAAAAGATTTGTCCCAAACCGAATACGGTCAGTACCTCTTGGATCGTTATCAAAAATAAGTAGTAGATGACCATTACCCCCACAGAACTTCCTGAAGTACTATTGATACAATCCCATAAATTGGAGGATGAAAGAGGCTGGTTTATGGAAAGCTTTAGAAAGGACCTACTGGAAAAAGCAGTGGGCCATGCTCTACATTTTTGTCAAGACAATCAAGCCCAATCCTCCTACGGTGTGATCCGTGGCTTGCACTACCAAACACCTCCATACGCCCAATCCAAGCTGGTTTCTGTCCTCCGAGGAAAGGTTCTGGACGTAGTGGTGGACATCAGAAAAGGGGCTCCCCATTTTGGAAAACACATCGCCTTAGAATTGAGCAGCGAAAACCAAAAGCAACTTTTTATTCCTCGTGGTTTTGCCCATGGTTATGCCTGTTTGAGCAAAAATGCTTTTTTGACTTACAAGGTGGACAATTATTACAACAAAGGCGCTGAGGCCAGTATCGCCTTCGATGATCCACAATTGGACATCGATTGGCAAATTCCTATCGGAGAGCAAGTCCTCTCTTCAAAAGATCGGGAGCATCCCACTTTTGAAGCTGCAAAGTGTTTTGACTAAAAGATCGATATATGACTAAGGTTTTAGTAATAGGAGCCAAAGGGCAACTGGGACAATCTTTTCAATATTGGGCGCCGCATTTCCCACATTTTAAATTCTTTTTCAAAGACCTGCCGGAGTTCAATCTTTTTGATGAAAACCAAGTAGAGCAATTCTTCAATACAACTAATATAAATATAGTAATTAATTGTGCGGCTTATACTGGTGTGGATAGTGCAGAAGATGAACCTCAAAAGGCCCAAAAACTTAATGTTGAGGCCATTGGTTCACTCTGTGAGTTATCCAAAAACTTTGGATTTAAACTCATTCATTATTCTACCGATTATGTTTTTGATGGTACAGCCAATACTCCCTATAGAGAGGAGCATCCCCCTAGTCCTATAGGGGTTTATGGCAAGACTAAAGAAGAAGGAGAAACAATCATGAAAACCGCTGGAATTGATGGGTGGATCATACGCACTTCCTGGTTATTTAGTCTCTATGGTAAAAACTTTGTAAATACCATCTTCTCCTTATTGCAAAAAAAAGATGAAATCAATGTAGTGAATGATCAATTGGGAAGCCCTACCTATGCTTTGGACCTAGCAGATTCAACTCTCAGAGCTTTGGATCAAAACTCTATAATTTGTGGTGTCCAAGTTTATCATTTCACCAACACAGGAAAAACGACCTGGTATGGTTTTGCAGACAAGATCAAGCAACTGACTAATATTTCGTGTAATGTTCATCCTGTTGAAACCTCAGTTTATCCAACAAAGGCCAAACGACCAAAATATTCGGTTTTAAGCTGTGAGAAAATAAAAAAGGAATTTAACTTGAACCCACGATCTTGGGAATTAGCATTGGAAGACTGTTTGAAAAAAATAAAATGACAAAAGAATCAATTTTAATTACTGGCGGAGCTGGATTTATAGGTTCACATCTCGTTCGCCTGATGGTCAAAAAATATCCCGATACCCAAATCGTTAACCTCGATGCACTTACCTATGCAGGAGACACTTTAAAACTTTATGAAATTGAGGAACTCTCCAATTATCAATTTGTTCATGGAAACATTACCGACACTGCACTGGTCAAAAAACTATTTGCCCAATATGATTTTGATGGCATAATTCATCTAGCAGCAGAATCCCATGTAGACCAATCTATCAAAAACCCTCTAAACTTTGCTCAAACCAATGTTATTGGGACTCTGACCTTGTTGGAAACTGCTCGTAGGGCATGGGAGGGATCATTCGAAGGAAAATTATTCTATCATGTTTCTACTGATGAGGTTTATGGCAGTTTGGGAGCCGAGGGCAAATTTACCGAGACCACTGCATATGATCCTCGATCTCCTTATTCTGCCTCTAAAGCCGCTTCTGATCACTTTGTAAGAGTCTATTTCCATACCTATGGGTTTCCCATAGTATTGTCCAATTGCTCCAACAACTATGGACCCGATCAATACCCCGAAAAACTCATCCCTCTATTCATAAAAAACATTGTCCAGGAAAAACTGCTTCCTGTATATGGTGATGGCCAGAATGTGAGAGACTGGCTATTTATAGAAGATCATGTGGATGCTATTGATTTAATTTTCCAAAAAGGCAAATTGGGTTCCACCTACAACATAGGCGGTAATAACGAGATCAAAAACATAGATATCGTTCAACAAGTCATATCCATAGCCGACAAATACTTGGGCCGGCCCAAAGGCTACTCTCAAAAGCTGATAAACTACGTTACCGAACGCTTAGGGCATGATTTCCGCTATGCCATTGATGCTTCCAAAATCAAAAACGAATTGGGTTGGGCACCCAAAACTTCTTTCGAAGTGGGAATAGACCAAACCGTTTATTGGTATTTGAATCAATTCGATGCCCTCCCCTAAGTGGTTGATTTCCCTTTATTTCTGTACTTAAATTAAGTTTTTGAAACCAAAATAATTATATTTGCAATCCAAAATTATAGAAAATGTACGCAATTGTAGATATAGCAGGGCAGCAATTTAAAGTTGCGAAAGACCAAAAGCTTTTCGTACATCGTTTACAAGATAAAGAAGGGAGCAAGGTTTCCTTTGATAAAGTCTATTTGCTTGACGATGGAAAAAAAGTTACTGTTGGCGCCCCGGCTATAAGTGGCGCTGCTGTAGAGGCAAAAGTCCTGGGTCACCTCAAAGGGGACAAAGTCATCGTTTTTAAGAAAAAGCGACGTAAAGGCTATCGTGTTAAAAATGGACACCGTCAGGCCCTAACGGAATTGATGGTAGAAAGAATTGTAGCTTCCGGATCCAAACCTGCTACTGCAAAACTCAAAGCTGCAAAAGCAGCACCAGCTAAAAAAGTGCCTGCCAAATCGGAGCATAAATCCAAAGCTACAAAAGCAGGGCCGTCCAAAAAATCGTCTTCAAAGGTTGTTAAGCTTAATTATTCCAAAATGACCGTTACTGAGTTGAAAGTTGCTGCCAAGGAAAAAGAAATCAGCGGATATACCAGCTTGAAAAAGACAGAATTAATCGCCGCTTTAAATAAATAAAGAATACCATAAAATAATAATAAAATGGCACACAAAAAAGGAGTAGGTAGTTCCAAAAACGGAAGAGAATCAGAATCGAAACGCTTGGGCGTTAAGATTTTTGGAGGTCAAGCTGCCAAAGTGGGGAACATAATCGTTCGTCAACGTGGAACAGTCCACAACCCTGGAGAGAATGTTTATCTCGGTAAAGATCACACACTTCATGCCAAAGTAGATGGATTGGTGAAGTTTACCAAAAAGAGAGACAATAAATCTTATGTTTCTATCGAGCCTTTCGAAGTTTAGATAAGAAAAATTATCCCAAAAAAGCCCGCCAATCGGCGGGCTTTTTTGTTGGACCTAATGGCCCCCTTATTAATATCTGTAGTATTCTGGTTTAAAGGGACCTTTAACCGTTACCCCGATATATTCTGCTTGATCTTCTGAAAGATCGTCTAACTCAACTCCTAAATGTTCCAAGTGTAAGGCTGCTACTTTTTCATCCAAGTGTTTGGGCAACATATAAACCTTATTTTCGTAATTGTCAGCATATTTCCATAATTCGATTTGTGCCAAGGTTTGGTTGGTAAAGGAATTACTCATTACAAAGCTGGGATGACCAGTAGCACAACCCAGATTGACCAATCGGCCCTCTGCCAAAACAATCAATTCTTTTCCTTCTTCAAGTGTATACATATCCACCTGTGGTTTAATCTCAACCTTGGTGTGGCCATAACTGTCGTTGAGCCAATCCATATCAATTTCGTTGTCAAAGTGACCTATATTACATACAATCGCTTTGTCTTTTAGGGCCAAGAAAAATTCTTTTCTCAATATGTCTTTATTTCCAGTAGCAGTAATAACGATATCAGCATTTCCAATGACATTGGACATTTTTTTCACTTCAAAACCATCCATAGCGGCTTGCAGTGCACAAATGGGGTCGATTTCAGTTACCGTAACAATAGCTCCTGCACCTTTAAAAGAGGCTGCGGTTCCTTTTCCGACATCCCCATACCCTGCAACAACCACCCGTTTTCCAGCCAGCATCACATCGGTTGCCCGACGGATTGCATCTACAGCACTTTCCTTACAACCGTATTTATTGTCAAATTTGGACTTGGTTACAGAGTCATTTACGTTGATCGCTGGGAGTGGCAAAGTTCCATTTTTCATTCTTTCATAGAGTCGATGAACTCCTGTAGTTGTCTCTTCAGACAAACCTTTAATGTTTTTGACCAACTCAGGATAATGATCCAATACCAAATTGGTCAGGTCACCTCCGTCGTCCAAAATCATATTCAAGGGTTCGCGGTCCTCTCCAAAAAACAGGGTTTGTTCTATACACCAGTTAAACTCCTCTTCATTCATTCCTTTCCAAGCATAAACGGGAATATCTGCAGCAGCAATAGCAGCAGCGGCGTGATCTTGTGTAGAAAAAATATTACAAGAACTCCAAGTCACCTCGGCACCTAAAGAAGTTAGTGTTTCGATTAGTACGGCAGTTTGGATCGTCATGTGTAGACACCCTGCTATTCGAGCCCCTTTCAGTGGCTGATTTTCGCTATATTCTTTTCTCAAAGCCATTAAACCCGGCATCTCTGATTCGGCCAAGTGAATTTCTCTCCTGCCAAATTCAGCTAGGGACATGTCCTTTATTTTGTAGGGTAAATAAGTAGATGCACTTTTAGTCTCCATAATTGTATCTTTATTATCAATTTTCAGCAAAAATACGCACTTTAATTTCAATATCAAATGCCATTACACCAAAGGGTCAATATTGACCAAGAAACCCAAATTTTGATTTGGCATATTGAAGAACCTTTGGAGGAACTCAAAAGAAACCTCATACTGTCTAATACGGATGAAATCAGATTCCAAAAGCAAAAGGTCCTCTCCCATCAAAAAGAGTTTTTAGCTACTAGAAGACTCCTTTTGGAGGCGGGGATTGCTCCACATGATTTGAGTCATGATAACAATGGCGCCCCTTTTCTGGAATCGGGACGGCAGCTTTCCATTTCTCATACCAATAGGACAGCAGGAATCGCTTTGGGCACTACACCTCTGGGGATTGACCTAGAAGTTTACCGGCCCAAGATTCAAATTCTTGCACCCCGTTTTTTAAATACTGAAGAAAGCTTTGCTCTTAAAGGCTCCGGGGCAATTGAAAAACTTACCCTAATCTGGACCGCTAAGGAAGCTTTGTATAAAGCCCTTAAACAAAAAGGGATCATTTTTTCAAAGCAATTGCTCGTGACACCTTTTGAATGGGGAGACTTCCAGGGTAATGCAAAAGTTATAATTTCAGATAAAACCTTCAATTTTTCTCTTAATTTTATAATTGAAAAAGCATATTGTGGTACTTTGGCCACGCCAAAAAACTAAAAAAATAATGAATATTTCAGTAGAATTGACCCTGCTCCCAATCAACGACAATTTTGAAAATTCCATCAAAAATTTCATTAAGAAACTCAGAGCACTGGGCTTTAAGGTTTTGGAAAACCCCATGAGTACCCAAATTTATGGGGAATACGATGCATTAATGTCCTCGCTTCAAGAAGCCATAAAGGAAAGTTTTGAAAATGAGCCTTCTGTGGTTTTAAATATGAAAATCATCAAAGGAGACCGAAGTGACTATGTCCCCAGTTTTTGATTTTTTATTCGGCCAATACAGTACTTATGCCACAATAGACATTGTATTGGAAACTAACGCTATCCTATTTGGACTACTTAGTGTTTGGTATGCCAAAAAAAACAGCATTTGGGTTTATCCCACCGGGATGATTACCACCTCTATTTTTGTTTATTTACTGCTCAAATGGGCCTTATTGGGTGATATGATTATCAACGCTTATTATTTTATAATGAGTTTATATGGCTGGTACTATTGGTCAAAAAAGCAACAGCAGGTAGTTGTTCACCAGATAACTTCAACAACCAAAAAAGAATTTCAAATGTCTTTGCTGCTTTTTATGACGAGTATGTTATTTGTCTTTTGGGTCTATCAAGTTTTTGATAAGTGGGTGGATTGGACAGCCTATGTAGACACCCTGACCACCGCCATTTTCTTTGTTGGTATGGGCCTGATGGCCCGGCGAAAAATAGAACACTGGTTGTTTTGGATTGTAGGAGACATCATCTCTATCCCCCTCTATTTCTATAAGGGACTTACCCTGACCAGTTTTCAATATATTATATTTACCCTTATTGCCATCTATGGCTACCGCTCATGGAAAAAGATCTTAAACAAGTCCACTCCCATATCCTTAGGGTAGTACTTTACGGCCCTGAATCAACAGGCAAAACCACTTTAGCCAAAGCTTTAGCCAATCACTATCAGACCCAATGGGTGGAAGAATTTGCCAGAGAGTACCTCCAAAAAAAATGGGACGAGCAGCAAAGCATTTGCACTTTAGAAGATTTGCCCTTTATTGTTGCGGGTCAATTAAAAAGGGAAAACCAAAAAGCGATCAAAGCCAAAAAGCTCTTATTCTGCGACACCAATGTGGTGGTCACAAGGGTATGGTCTGAAACCCATTTTGATGGTTATTGCAACCCTGCAATTTTGGAGTATTCCAAAAAGTCCAAATATGACCTTTATCTTCTTACAGGAATCGATGTCCCTTGGGTAAAAGACGATTTAAGAGACCGCCAGGAGGATCGTCAGTCGATGTTTGATCATTTCAAAAGTACTTTGGACGAGATGCAAAAAAAATATTTGATCTTAGAGGGAAATCCAGTAATTCGATTGAACAAGGCCATAGCTTTCATTGATCTATTGTTAAAAAAGCAGTAAAAGCTTTCCAATATTTTATTACTGACTTATCTTTGCCACATATCTCGAAGGGGTGCCTGCCTTAGGCTGGCTGAGATGATACCCATTGAACCTGGGCGGGTAATGCTGCCAAGGGATTTTAATTAACATTTAACACTAAGAATAATCACCCCTTTTATTCGAATAAAACTATTCGGATGAAAACTATTTACTTAAGCTTTTTAGCGATGATCTTTCATAAGCCATTGCTTGCACAAACCACTATTGTTCACGACAGCATTCCTGAAATTCAATTAGAAGAGGTCAAGCTGGCCGGACTGAGAGTCGACGAAGACCAGCCTTTTTCCTTTAGCAATATGGACAAGGAAGAACTGGCCTCCAGAAACTTGGGGCAAGACCTGCCGATCATGCTCAATTATTTGCCCGGAGTTGTCACCACCAGTGATGCAGGAGCTGGAATCGGTTATACAGGAATTCGAGTTAGGGGCAGCGATGCCACCCGTGTCAATGTAACCATTAACGGGATTCCATACAACGACTCCGAAAGTCAGGGGGTCTATTGGGTCAATATGCCCGATTTTACTTCTTCAGTCTCTTCTTTGCAGTTACAAAGAGGCGTAGGGACTTCTACCAATGGTTCTGGAGCCTTTGGTGCCAGTATTAATTTGCTGACCGATGAGGTCTCCCAAAACGCTTATGCCGAAATTGCCTATACCGTGGGAAGTTTTAATTCTTTTAAAAACACTTTAAAATTTTCTACTGGACTACTCAACAGTCATTTTGAGATTTCAGGGAGGTTGTCCAAGATCACTTCAGATGGCTATGTGGATCGAGCCAGTTCAGATTTAAAGTCCTACTTCTTGCAAGCGGCTTTTCAAGACGAAAATAGGCTGATCAAAGCCCTTGCTTTTGGGGGGCAAGAGATCACCTACCAATCCTGGTTTGGTTTGGATGCCAATACTTTAAACACCAACCGCAGTTACAATCCCGCTGGAGAAATTTACGACGATAACGGAAATTTGGAGGGTCATTATGACAATCAAGTGGACAATTACCGCCAAGACCACTATCAGCTCCATTGGAACCAAAAAGTCGATGCTTATACCAGTCTTTCGTTGGGATTGAACTACACCTATGGACGGGGCTATTACGAAGAGTACAAAGACCTCTGGTTCGAACAAAATGTCAATTTCTCATCCGACAACAATTTTAGTTACCTGGGACTTCAGCCCATAAATATCGGGGGAACGACTATTGATACTACTGAAAATATTATTCAAAAATGGCTGGACAACGACTACTATGTGGCTACCATATCACTCAACAAACAAAAAGGCAATACTGAATGGAATTTGGGCGCACTCTACAGCAGCTATGTTGGGGATCATTTTGGGGAGTTGATCTTTGCAAATTATGCTGCGGGTATTCAGCCGGGTCATCGTTTTTATAAAAATCAAGGCAATAAAAAAGAAGGAAATCTTTATACCAAAGTCAACCACCGATTCGATGAACGTATTTCGGGTTATTTGGATTTACAATACCGCTTTATATATTATACCGCAAATGGAAACCTAAAAGGGCCCGAGCCTATTAGTATAGATGAAAAATATGGGTTTTTCAATCCCAAAGCTGGAGTCGTCTATACCCATAATACCAAAAACAAATTTTATCTTTCTTTTGCCAGAGCCCATAGAGAACCCAGCCGGGCGGACTTTGAAAATGGAAATCCCCAACAAGAGGAACTTAACGATTATGAATTGGGATGGCGTTTCAATACAGAAAAAGCCAAGCTTTTGGTCAACTTCTATTTCATGGACTACACCAACCAATTGTCCCTCACTGGTGCACTGGATGATGTGGGAACCCCCATCAGAGAAAATGTTGGGAAAAGTAGCAGATTGGGGATAGAAATTGAAGGAACAATTACGCTGGCCAACCGTTGGACTTGGCAACCCAATCTTACACTCAGTCGCAATCGTAATCATGATTTTTATTTTCAGCGCGATGGGGTTTTGAAAGATCTTGGAGATACCCACCTTTCTTTTTCCCCCGCAATAGTAGCTGGAAATATTATTACTTTTCAGCCGTCAACCCATTGGAAAATATCCTTTCTCACCAAACATATAGGCGAGCAATACATGGGAAATATCGATTCTGAAACTTCTAAGCTGGATGCCTATAACGTATCTGATCTAAATGTCAACTACCTTATCCTTCCCAAAAGCCTGATTAAAGAAATTAATATTTCATTGTTGTTGAACAACTTTTTGAGAACAAAATACGTTTCTAATGGTTATTTCTATACTTTCAACGACGACTATTCTGTGCGGGGAGTAGTTAAGACTCTTGAAGGTGTGGGATATTATCCTCAAGCTCAGTTTAACTTTTTGGCAGGACTCAGTTTGAGATTCTAAAAGTGGTAGACTACTGTAAGACGAAGCACGGGAATCCCCAATGATTCGGGGACTAAGGTATTGACAAATTTATTGAGCAGAAAAACCAATCGTATTTTTTGATTGAATTCGATACCAGTTTGCAGTCCGAATCCATAACTGATAGACTTCAATTCGTTATTAAAAAAAAGTTCAATGTCATTTTCACCCATTTGGCTTGCTATCAAGTGGGGGTAAATCCAAAAATCTATTCTTTCATTTTTAGGGGCGTCTTCAAAAAGTAATAGCTGATAGGACCCTCCAAGCATTCCATAGTTACTTATAAAGGTGTTTTCAAAACCCATGAGTGGGGAACCCTCAATCAATTTGAGCCCCATACGAGAGTTGACTTTCAGGCTACTTTTTTCTTTTTCCTCTAAGGGAAATTGAAAGTATAAACTTCCATTTATTCCCCCCAAAGGATTGAGCAAATAGCAAAGGTTATTTTTTTTATTCTCTTTATTTCCTATAAATACGCTTGTTGTCCCTACAACCGAAAGGCCACTATCAAAACCATCTGAGCCACTGTAGTTGATGTTTATCACTTCACTACTCAGGTCAAAATGTCCCAAAGTAGTAACACCTCCCATGAATTGTTTAAAAAGGCCAATCTTAAATGAGCGTTCTTTTTTTAACGGAGAACGGTAATCCAGTTTTAAAAGTTGCCCATGCAGGGAAATAGAAGCTACAAAAAACAGCAAAAAGATCAATTTTTTCAACAATTGTGGATTTAGTTGGAAACTATGAGCGTGTTGCCCGAACGCCTTACATTGTAAAACAGCATTGGATAGGGTTTTTTGCTATTCTCTTTGGGGTTTAGCAGTTGGCCTGTGGCCAAACTGTATTCAAATCCCTCACAAGAACACTCTGCTAAAACACCTGTAATGGATAGATTTGAGCAATCTCTGATGGGATGGTTTGGACAACTGGCTTCCCAGGCTAAAAAATCATTTCCGTTGAGGTTAAACACCAAGAGTCCATTGATTCCCCCTTGACGAATAATAAGTCCACCGCCGGCATACCTCAAATTGTCATAAGCGGGCAAGTTGAGATTGAGGTTAATATTGAAATTTATAATGGATAAATAAGGGTTTCGATCAATTTTATCCTTCCCACAACTGTATAGAACCAACAGTAGTAGCAACATGCATTTAAATAAGAAAGTTTTATCAAAAACGCTCAATTCCTTATCTTTGATATTAGTTGTATTACAAATGGAATCATTTGTTTATATAAATTAACGAAAAAGTGAGTAAAGTATCTTATTACACAGAAGAAGGTTTGAAAAAGCTTAGGGATGAACTAAATCATCTTAAGGATGTAGAACGTCCCAAAGCCTCTCAGGCCATTGCAGATGCCCGGGATAAAGGAGATCTCAGTGAAAATGCTGAATATGATGCTGCCAAGGAAGCGCAAGGCCTTTTGGAGTTGCATATTTCAAAAATGGAGGCCATCCTTTCTAACGCAAGACTCATTGACGAATCACAACTTGATACCTCAAAAGTATTGGTGCATTCTACTGTGGTAGTAAATAACAAGAGCAATGGAGCCAAAATGAAGTACAAACTTGTCGCTCAAAGCGAAGCCGATCTGAAAACAGGTAAAATATCTGTCGATTCTCCTATAGGCAAAGGCTTATTGGGAAAAAAGGAAGGAGAAATAGCACAGATCATTGTACCTAGTGGTACAATAGAGTTGGAAGTAGTCTCCATTAGTCGCGACTAAAGATGGGGGGTGTTTTTTCAAAAATCATTGCCGGAGAAATTCCTTCCTACAAAATCTACGAAGATGAAAACTGTTATGCATTTTTAGACATTAATCCAAATGCTGTGGGGCACACCCTTTGCGTAACCAAAAAAGAGGTAAATAAAATCTTTGAGCTGTCAGAGAAAGACTACAGCTTGCTGATGCAATTTTCAAGAAAAGTCGCATTGGCCATAGGCGAGGCCATTCCCTGCAAGAGGGTAGGGATGAGCGTTATCGGTTTGGAAGTCCCACATGTCCATGTCCATTTGATCCCCCTCCAAGCCATGGAAGACGCAACCTTTCAAAAGAAAGTTAGCCTCACACCCGAGGAGTTAAAAACTACGGCAGTAAAGATTCAGGATTGCCTCTAATCCTTTTTCTTTAATACGACCTCAAAGGTCGTGCCCTTTCCCAATTCAGAAGTTTTAACGCTTATTTTTCCCTTGTGGTAGTCTGTGATGATTCGTTTGGCCAAAGAGAGCCCGAGACCCCACCCGCGCTTTTTGGACGTAAAACCGGGACTAAAAATTTTTTTAAAGTTCTCTTTTTTGATTCCCGAACCAGTATCACTGATCAGGAGGCTGACTGTTTGCGCTTCTTCGATAAAGTGGAGCGTAATGCTTCCCTTGCCCTTCATCGCATCTATACCATTTTTGATCAGGTTTTCCAGTGTCCAGCTAAAGAGTTGGGTATTCAGTGGAACCAGTATTTTCTTTTGGGGGAGGTCATTTTTAAAAGTTATCAAGTCAGAGCTTCTTTTTTCTAAATATTGTAATGTTTTTTTGGTTTCCCCAACGATATCAGCGGGTTGTAATTCAGGCAAGGAACCCACCTTAGAAAAACGGTCGGTGATGACCTGTAATCGCTCTATGTCTTTTTCCATTTCGTCCAATGGCTCACTCCTCTCTTTTTCTTTGAGTAGGGTGATCCATCCTATCATGGAAGTGAGTGGTGTTGCGATTTGATGAGCAGTCTCCTTGGCCATAGCAGCCCAAAGTCGGTTTTGCTCCGAAACTTTAGAGGTCTTAAAAACGAAGTACAATACCGCCCCAAAAAGAAAAATAATCAATAATAAGGCCAGTGGATAATATTGTAATTTTTTGAGCAGCACCGAATCTCCGTAATACAATTTTTGATTTATGTTGGACAAACTGTCTTTATATTCAATCAAAATGGGCTGGTTTTCTCTTTTGATTTTTTCCAATCTTTTATAAATCACTAAAGAATCCTCAGATCTTGGATTCCAGTCGATGTTTCTATGTCCAATAATTTTACCTTGCTCGTCAACTTGAATCATGGGATTGATCCACGTCTGTTGTAATACTTGAAAAGTAAGGTTATTGACAGTGCTGTTTTCAACCAACTCTTTTTGGGCCATGCCCCATAGCTCCATTTTGGCACGCTCTTCTTTTTTGAGTTTTTGAAATAAAATATTGGTGTTCCACAAAATCAAGGCAACGATCAAAAAGGCTACCAGAAGCCAACTGTTTTTCTTGTTTTTTTTGATGAAACCAAGCACTGGATGCAGTATTAGATAAAGCTAAGATACTGTAAATAAAAGAAAAGCATTCCAGCCTTATTCGGGCAAAACTTTTTATAAATTTGCCCTAATATCAAAAATCGAAATATGGAAGTCTCCGGAAAAATAAAATGGTTGGATGAAACCAAAACGTATGGCAACAATGGGTTCAGGAAAAGAGAGGTGGTCATTACGACAGAGGAGCAATATCCTCAACATATTCTGATAGAATTTATTCAAGATAAATGCGATTTGCTAAATGCTTTTCAGATGGGCCAAAATGTAAAAATAGGAATCAACCTTAGGGGCCGAGAATGGGTCAATCCACAGGGGGAGACCAAGTATTTTAATTCCGTTCAGGGGTGGCGCATCGAACCTGATACAGCATCTTCAAATTCTGAAATGCCTCCCATGCCTCCACCACCTGCTTTTGAACCTGCAGATGACGCTACCGATGGGCCGGATGATGATTTGCCTTTCTAGATGAATGGTTTATTTCCCCATAACGATAGCAATCCAGCAAATGGTCATTGACCATTCCCGTAGCCTGCATATGGGCGTAGATAACTGTTGGGCCTACAAACTGAAAACCGTTTTGCTTTAAATCTTTACTGATTCTCTGAGAAACGATCGTTTTTGCAGGGATTTCTTCTAGCGTTTTAAAACTATTTTGCAGAGGTTTTTCTCCGACAAAATCCCAAATGTATTGGGAAAAGGTTCCGTGTTTTTGGCGTATGGCAATAAAACGTTGGGCGTTGATTACAGCTGATTTTATTTTTTGTTTGTTTCTGATGATACCTTGGTTATTCAACAAATTTTTTATTTTTTCATCCCCATAGCGCGCCACTTTTTCATAATTAAACTCACTAAAAGCCCTTTTAAAATTTTCTCTTTTTCTCAATATCGTAATCCAACTCAGTCCCGCCTGAAAGGTTTCTAAAGTGAGAAACTCGAACAATTTCAGGTCGTCAAAAATGGGGACACCCCATTCCTGGTCGTGGTATTGTTCGTACAATGTATCTCCCTCGCACCAAGGGCATCGCTTATGATTGTTCTCCATACTACAAGTTAACTTTATTACAAAAAAAAAGTACCTCTAAAGGAAGTACTTTTATAATTTTATTTGATTGCTTTTATTAGCCCAAAGCAATACGTTTAAATCCTGTTATCACCAAATCAGGATCAGCAGATTTAACGTAGTCGGACACAGAAATCTTACCGTCTTTGATATAAGCTTGATTAATCAAGGTGTTATCTTTAAAAAAACGTTTGATTTTCCCTTTAGCAATATTTTCTAACATCTCCTCTGGCTTGCCTTCTTGACGTAATTGGTCTTTGGCAATCTCGATTTCTTTTTCTACTATACTAGCATCTACATCTTCCTCTTTAAGGGCAATGGGATTCATTGCGGCGGCTTGCATGGCTACATTTTTAGAGATCTCTCTGGCGTTGTCAACAATACCCGAAAGACCTACCAAAGTGGCAATCTTATTACCGGCATGGATGTAAGACCCTACGTAGGGAGCAGAGAGTTTGCTGAATTCACCGATTTCAATTTTTTCACCAATTATTCCGGTTTGTTCGGTTAATTTTTCGGCTACTGTAATCCCTAGAAATTCGCTTGTCAAGAAATCTTCTTTGGATTCAAAACTAAGAGCGTGATCTGCAAGAGCATGGGCCAGTTCTTGATAGGAATCATTCTTGGCGACAAAATCAGTTTCACAATTGACTGATAACAAAATACCGGCAGTGTTATCTTCGTTTACTTTGGCCAAGGCAGCACCTTCTGAGGATTCTCTATCCGCACGATTGGCAGCTATTTTCTGGCCTTTTTTTCTCAGGTTCTCAACTGCTTTATCAAAATCGCCTTCGGCTTCTACCAATGCTTTTTTACAATCCATCATGCCTGCTCCGGTGGACTTGCGTAGTTTATTAACTTCTGCTGCTGTAATTTTCATGTTAAATATATAGGCTAATTATTCTTTACCAGTATCAGCTGATTCGTCTTCAGAGGTTTGAGTTTCTGGGGACGAGGGTTCTTCTTTTTCATCCTGAACGGCAGGACTTTCTTCTTCCTTTTCAGCAGTAGATGCTTCAGCATTAGCCTTGGAGTTTTTAGTTTCCAGAGCTCCTTCTATTTCTGCTTGTTCTAGTGATTCTTTTTCGTTTCTCCGTTCTTGAAGTCCTTCTTCGATAGCCTCAACCATCAAAGACATTATCTTATCGATAGACTTGGTAGCATCGTCGTTTGCAGGGATAACAAAGTCCACTTTTCTTGGATCAGAATTAGTATCTACCATAGCGAAAATCGGAATTTTTAGCTTTTGTGCTTCCTTGATTGCAATGTGTTCTCTTTTAATGTCCACTATAAAAAGCGCACCGGGCAAACGCGTCATATCGTTTATTGAACCAAGGTTTTTCTCCAATTTTCCTCTCAGTCGGTCGACCTGAAGTTTTTCCTTTTTTGAAAGGGTTTCAAAAGTACCGTCCTTTTTCATTCGGTCGATGGAGGCCATTTTCTTTACGGCTTTACGGATGGTGACAAAATTTGTTAGCATTCCCCCAGGCCAGCGTTCAGTGATATAAGGCATTTTAATTTTTTTAGCCGATTCGGCTACAATGTCTTTAGCTTGTTTTTTTGTTGCTACAAAAAGGACTTTTCTACCAGATATAGCAATTTTTTTCAAAGCCTTTGATGCTTCTTCGATCTTGGCCACTGTCTTATATAGGCTGATGATGTGTATTCCATTTCGCTCCATATAAATGTAGGGAGCCATGTTGGGATTCCATTTTCGGGTAAGGTGTCCAAAATGGACGCCTGCAGATAGCAGGTCTTTTACGTTGGTTTGTGCCATAGTTTTAGTTTACGTTCTCTTGATAGTAGCAATAAACCTTTTAGTTTATTTAGATGCTAAACTGATTCCCGCCATAGCGGTTCAAGCAACAGGATTAAATTAAATGAATGAACTTATCAAATCTAAAGTGTAATTAACGTTTAGAGAATTGATATTTTTTTCTTGCTTTTTTCTGACCAAATTTTTTGCGCTCGACCATCCTGGGATCACGGGTCAGAAGCCCTTCGGGCTTTAGAACCGTTCTATTTCCCTCATCAATTTCACACAAGGCTCTTGAAATTGCAAGTCTCACCGCTTCCGCTTGACCATTGTAACCACCACCTTTAACCGTCACTCTGAGATCATAACTGCTTTCGTTTTCAGTCAATGAAAGGGGTTGGATGATTTTGTATTGTAAAGTGGCAGTAGGAAAAAAATCGGTATAATTCTTTTTGTTGACCGTAATTACACCTTTTCCTTTGGAAACGTATAGACGGGCAACTGAGGTTTTTCTTCTACCAATAGTATGAATGACTTCCATTTATATATGTTCTTTGATATTAATGGTCTTAGGTTTTTGGGCCTCGTGGTTGTGCTCAGAACCAACAAATACCTTTAAATTTCTGAACAAAGCTGCTCCCAATTTATTTTTTGGCAACATCCCTCTTACTGCATTTTCGATCAAACGCTCAGGGCCCTTAGCGTTCAACTGCTCTGCGTTGAGTGATCTTTGTCCACCAGGGTATCCAGTGTGGCGGATATATTGTTTTTGTTTCCACTTATTTCCAGACAGACTTACTTTATCCGCATTTATAACAATGACATTATCCCCACAGTCAACATGAGGGGTGTAATTTGTTTTGTGTTTCCCACGAATATGAAGCGCCACGACAGATGCAATTCTTCCTAGGGGAACGCTATCAGCATCTACCAAAACCCATTGCTTGTTAACAGTTTTAGCGTTGGCCGAAATGGTCTTGTAACTCAATGTATCCACAACTAAATTTTTTTAAAAACCCTTTTAAGGGCTGCAAATCTACAATTATTCCGTTTTCTGTAAAAGTATTTTGACCTTTTTATTAGTATACTGATTTTTTTTGACCTTTAACCAATTTAATTGTTTTGAAGTTTTTAGGCACTTTCGATCTCCACTATTAATTCCTTTAAAATCAATGCGCCTCTAACCAATTAAGTCCAAAGCCTATATCTACTATTAGAGGTAGTCCGATATCAAAAGCCTTTTCCATTTCGGATTTTACCATTTTTTCAAATGCTTCTTTTTCACTTTTAAGCACGTCGAAGACTAATTCGTCATGGACCTGTAATAGCATTTTGGATTTCCAATTTTCGGTTTTTATTTTTTGGTGAATTTGGATCATGGCCAGTTTGATGATATCAGCAGCACTTCCTTGAATGGGAGCATTGACTGCATTGCGTTCAGCAGCGCCTCTGACCACCGCATTTTGGGAGTTAATTTCTTTTAAATAACGGCGGCGACCAAGTACCGTTGAAACATAACCGTGTTCACGAGCAAAGTCTATTTGGTCAGCAATGTATTGTTTTAGCTGAGGATAGCTGGCATAATAGGTGTCAATCAGTTCTTTAGACTCGGAGCGGTTCAGGCTGGTCTGCTGGCTTAAACCAAATGCCGAAACTCCGTAAATGATTCCAAAGTTTACTGTTTTGGCATTGCTCCTTTGTTCTCGGGTCACGTCCTCTGTTTTTACATTAAAGACCCTGGAGGCGGTAGCGGTATGTATGTCTTCGTTGTTTTGAAAAGCCATAACCATGGCAGGGTCTTTGCTCAAAGCAGCGATGATCCGTAGCTCAATCTGAGAGTAATCAGCAGCCATGAGGATATGACCTTTATCTCTCGGGATAAAAGCTTTTCTTACTTCTCGCCCTCTTGGGGTTCGGATGGGGATGTTTTGCAGGTTTGGATTGTTGCTGCTCAATCGACCGGTGGCTGTAACTGCTTGGTTGAAAACAGTATGAATCCTTTGGGTATGTGGGTTTAGGTCGTTAGGCAAAGCTGAAACATAAGTGTTTTCAAGTTTTTGTAGGGAGCGCCACTCCAAAATTTTGGCCACAATGGGGTGGTCCTTAGCCAAATAGGAGAGGATCTCCTCGGCAGTTGAGTACTGCCCGGTTTTGGTTTTTTTGGGTTTGTCCACCAGTTTAAGCTTTTCAAAAAGAATTACTCCCAACTGTTTTGGTGAGGCCAGATTAAAAATTTCTCCAACTTCAGTAAAAATATTTTTTTCCAAAATCTCAATATCAGAAGTCAGTGTTTTGGACATTTCATTCAGGAAATTCACATTGAGATTGATACCTTCTGCTTCCATTTTGGTCAATACCTCTAATAAGGGAAGTTCTAACGTTTTAAAAAGTTTGGTGGTATCGGTTTGTGCTAATTCCTTTTCAAAATGATATTTGAGTTGGAAGGAGATATCAGCATCTTCAACGACATATTGAGTTTGTTGTTCAATAGGCACGTCTTTCATACTGCGCTGATTCTTCCCTTTTTTCCCGATTAATTCGGTGACTGATTGTGGACTATAATTGAGATAGGTTTCTGCTAAAATGTCAATATTGTGACGCATATCAGGATTGATGAGGTAGTGGGCAATCATAGTGTCAAAAAGCGGTCCAGCGATCCTGAGTTTGTATTTTAGTAAAACTTTAAGATCGTATTTCAGGTTATGACCGATTTTTTCGATTTGGGTATTTTCAAAAAAAGGACGAAAATTATCAATGATGATCAGGGCCTCCTCTCGGTCATTGGGCAGTGCTAGGTAGTAGCCTTTTTGTTTTTCCCAACTAAAAGCAATGCCTACCAATTCAGCTCGCAACGGATCCAAACCTGTTGTTTCGGTGTCAAAACAAACGCTGGTTTGCTGAAGTAATTTTTCAAGCAATAGGAATCTTCCAGTAGGGCTATTCACAAACTGGTATTGGTGGTTGACAGATTTTTGGCTATTTCTTGAAGATTCGGAAAAAGCGGCTCCTTCTCCAGGAGGGGGATTAAATAGGTCAAACTGGTCAGAAGGAAAAGGTTCAGTCTGAGAGGGTGTGGTTGTTATTTTGGAGCTTGACTTTATATTTGTTGAGAAAATCCTTTTAAAGTTTTCTCTTATCCTTCTGAATTCCAGTTCTTCAAAAATGGCGTTAGCGGATTGCATGTCGGGATTAGAAAGTATGTAATCCTTTTCTTCGAATTTTACAGGAACGTCTGTGTTAATTGTCGCCAGTTTTTTGGATAGCACACCCAAATCTTTGTTCGCCTCAATTTTTTCTTTGAGTTTGCCCTGCACTTGATCAAGGTTGTCGAGTAGGTTTTCCATATTGCCAAATTGCTTGATGAACTTTTTGGCTGTTTTATCTCCTACCCCTGGCAGTC
This sequence comes from uncultured Flavobacteriaceae bacterium, assembly GCA_913043275.1. Taxonomy (GTDB): domain Bacteria; phylum Bacteroidota; class Bacteroidia; order Flavobacteriales; family Flavobacteriaceae; genus UBA8316. The sequence continues at coordinate 29,561 of CAJWLL010000001.1, forward strand.
CAGGAATGTTGTCTACACTGTCCCCCATCATTCCCAAGTAGTCGATGACCTGCTCTGGCCTTTCGATTTCAAATTTTTCTTGAACTTCTGGAACTCCCCATATTTCGATACCGTTTCCCATGCGAGCCGGTCGGTACATGAAAATGTTTTCGGAAACCAGTTGTGCAAAATCCTTGTCAGGGGTTACCATAAAGGTTTGGTAATTTTCTTTTTCAGCTTGTTTAGCTATGGTTCCAATGATATCATCAGCCTCAAATCCCTCCCTTACCACAACGGGAATATGCATTGACTTGAGGATTTTTTCAATGTAAGGAACTGCAATGAGAATTGCCTCGGGAGTTTCGTCCCGATTGGCCTTGTATTCAGTGAAAATCTTTGTCCTTTCCTTAGAACCCCCTTTGTCAAAACACACCGCCAAGTGGTCAGGCTTTTCACGGTTGATTAGGTCCAAAAGTGAATTCATAAAGCCCATGATGGCTGAGGTGTCCATCCCTTTGGAGTTGATTCGGGGATTTTTGATAAAGGCGTAATAACCTCTAAAGATTAGGGCGTATGCATCAATAAGAAAGAGTCTTTTTTTTTCGCTCATTCTAGTTTGGTTAATGGTTTTATCAATTTACAAAGATAAAGTTTCACTTGTACTTGCTGGTAGGGTTTTGTATTTTCAACTCGTGGAAATATTTGACGACCATTATTTTATGAAACAGGCATTGGTAGAAGCACAAAAGGCCTATGATGTGGATGAGGTTCCTGTGGGAGCTGTAGTGGTTATCGACAACAAAATCATTGCCCGAGCACATAATTTGACCGAGCGGTTGAATGATGTAACAGCTCATGCGGAAATGCAAGCCATTACTTCTGCTGCACATTATTTGAACGGAAAATACTTAAGCGATTGTATTCTTTATGTTACTCTCGAACCATGCGTGATGTGCATGGGTGCCATTTATTGGTCACAACTCAGCAAAATTGTTTTTGGAGCAAAAGATATCAAACGTGGATATCAGCAGGCCCAGTTAGGTCCTCATCCCAAGGCTAAGGTATACGGGGGGATTATGGCCGGTGAATCAGAATCTTTAATTCAGGGATTTTTTCAAAAAAAAAGGACATAAAAAAGCCTCCACAAGGGAAGCTTTAAATTAGTCTTAATGTATATTATAACAGGGAAATCTGTGAAGCTTGTTTTCCTTTTTTTCCTTCCTCTTCTACATATTCAACTTTATCACCCTCTTGGAGTGTTAGCCCATCAAGGGCAGAAACGTGAACGAAAACATCTTCTGAAGTTTCGTCATTGGTAATGAATCCATAACCTTTGGACCCATTAAAGAATTTAACTGTACCAGTCATATTTTAATTTAAAAATTTTTTTGCAAGTTACACTTTCTTATGTGCCTAATATCAATTAGATCATTTTTTTTGATCTAACTTACGAAGTTTTTCCAAATTTTCCTTGGATAAGGTATAGTCCTTGAGTCTTTTTCCTTTCCATCGGTGTACCAAAAAAATTGGCATAAAAATAAATGCTGCCGTCAATACTGTGAACCCTATGATCTTATTGCCCAAAAAAGTATTACCGGTAGAATTTGTATGAAGTCCAAACGATAAGCTAATTAGAATCCCCAAAAAAAGAAGCATCAAAAAATATTTCATACCAAACAAGTCTATTATTAATGAAGCTATTTTTTTATACTAGGGTTCTTTGGGAGTGACTTAAGATACAGCTCTTCCAATTGAGCATCTTCTAATACCGTAGGTGCATCGATCATCAAATCCCTACCGTTATTGTTTTTAGGGAAAGCGATAAAGTCTCTGATGGTTTCACTGCCCCCGAGTATGGCCACCAATCGGTCAAGTCCTAGAGCGATTCCTCCATGGGGCGGTGCTCCGTATTGGAAGGCGTCCATCAAAAAACCAAACTGTTCTTGGGCTTCTTTTTTGGTGAACCCCAGAAGACCAAATATTTTTTCTTGAAGTTCAGTATTGTGTATCCTGATCGACCCCCCTCCGATTTCGTTTCCGTTCAATACCAAGTCATAAGCGTTGGCCATTACTTTCCCTGGATCGGAATTCAGCAATCCAATGTCCTCTTTTTTGGGGGAGGTGAAGGGGTGGTGCATAGCATGGAAGCGTTCGTTTTCCTTGTCCCATTTTAATAGCGGGAAATCGGTCACCCATAGCGCGGCAAATTCATTGGGTTTCCTCAATCCCATTTGTTCAGCAATTTCCATGCGTAGGGCACTTAGTTTGATTCGGGTGGTTTGGGCTTCTCCTGACATCACAAAGATCAAATCTCCTGGCTGTGCTCCAGTAACCTCAGCCCATTGGGCAAGATCATCCTGGGTGAAGAATTTATCGACAGAGGATTTATAGCTTCCATCCTTGTTGCATTTTACCCATACCAAGCCTTCGGCACCTATTTGGGGTTTCTTCACCCACTCGAGCCACCTATCAATCTCTTTTCGGGTCATGTCTGCTCCACCTGATACCGCAATTCCCAAAACCAATTCTTTACTGTCAAATACATTAAACCCTTTGTTTTGAGCTAATGCATTCAATTCGCCAAAAGTCATCCCAAAACGTATGTCAGGTTTGTCATTACCATACTTTTCAATCGCTTCTTTAAAGGTCATTCTGGGAAAGTCATTCAATTCAACGCCTTTGATTTCTTTAAAAAGGTATTGGATCATATCTTCAAACTGTAACAAGACATCTTCTTGTTCTACAAATGTCATTTCGCAATCTATCTGTGTAAATTCGGGTTGTCGGTCAGCCCTGAGGTCCTCATCTCTAAAGCATTTTACAATTTGGAAATATTTGTCAAACCCTGCAATCATAAGCAGCTGCTTAAACGTTTGAGGAGACTGGGGAAGGGCATAAAATTGTCCGCTGTTCATCCTTGAGGGCACTACAAAATCGCGTGCCCCCTCAGGGGTGGATTTGATCAAGTATGGCGTTTCTACGTCTATAAAATCTGCTTTAGATAAAAAATTACGAATGGCCATGGTCACTTTATGCCTAAAGATGATGTTTTCTCTTACAGGGGTACGCCTCAAATCTAGGTAACGGTAATGCATCCTTAACTCGTCTCCTCCGTCCGTTTGATTTTCGATTGTAAAGGGTGGGGTTTTAGCTGCGTTTAAAACCGTTAATTCTTTTACCAGAATCTCAATACCACCAGTTGCAATTTTGGAATTTTTCGATTCCCTTTTGATTACTTTTCCTTTGATTTGGATTACGTCCTCACGTCCTATTTTTAGGCATTTTTTATAAACGATTTTGGGTGTTCGATCATCGTCAAAAACCAATTGGGTAATGCCAAAACGATCCCTCAAATCGATCCAAACTATAAAACCTTTATTCCTAATTTTTTGCACCCATCCGGCTAGGGTAACTTCTTCGTTGGAATGATTTTCATTCAATGCGCCACAATGGTATGATCTTAACATTTTGTTTAAATTACTTGCAAAGTTAATAAGAAGACTCTCCCTTGTCCAAAAATTATTTTTTAAATAGCTTTTTCAATTTTAGTTTGAGTTGGTAGATGATCAGAAAAGTAGCCGGAACAATAATCAGTGTTAAGAAAGTAGCAAAAGTTAAACCAAAGATTACAGTCTTGGCCAATGGTCCCCAAAAGATGACGTTATCTCCCCCTATAAAGACCTTAGGATCCCAGTTAGAAAATAGGGAGAAAAAATCTATGTTCAGTCCAATGGCCAGAGGAATCAATCCCAATATGGTGGTAACTGCAGTGAGAATTACTGGGCGTAATCTTGCAGTTCCTCCTTGGATTATGGCTTCAATGGCCTCAGCATTCGGCAACATGGTTTCCTTTGGAATCTCCAGAGCCATCTTTTTCCTGTCGATCAACAACTGGGTATAATCCAATAGTACAACACCATTGTTCACCACTATACCCGATAGAGAAATGATGCCCATCATTGTCATCAATATCACAAAAGGCATTTGGAATATTGTAATACCTAGAAACACCCCTGTAAAACTCAATAATATGGAGATAAGGATGATGATGGGTTTGGAAATAGAGTTGAATTGAATAACCAGTAATAACATGATCAGGGCCAATGCCGATAAAAGAGCATTGGACAAAAAAGCCATATTTTTGTCTTGCTCTTCTATTTCTCCAGTGAATTTAAACTCAACCCCCATGTCAAGTGGGTAATTCATCAGGGAAGATTTGACATTGGCTACCACTTCATTGGCGTTATAGCCTGCCAAAACATCAGAATACAAGGTCACCAGTCGAATAGATTTGCGGTGTTTAATGGCGCTGTAGGATGAAGAGTTTTTTGATGTGACAAGGGCTGCAATGGGAATCTCTTTGATTTTTCCTGAAGATTGGTCCCTAAAGGTTACGAATTGGTTTAACAAAGCGTTGTTATCATAACGGTATTGTTCTTGAAAACGGACATTGATTTCATAATCTTCACCGTCTTTTTTAAAAACTCCTGCTTTGGCGCCAAAAAGAGAATTTCTCAATTGGGATCCAATCATGCCTGCAGAAACCCCCAATTCTCCAGCTTTTTTTCGATCGATGATCAGTTGGGTTCCTGGTTTGTTTTTGTTCACATCGATTTTTAGTTCCTCCACTCCGGGAATGTTTTCAGTATTGAGGAAGTCTTTCATCTCTTGGGCGCTTTTAATGAGTTTTTCGTAATCCCTACCAGAAATTTCTATGTTGACGGGATAACCCACTGGTGGACCATTGGCATCTTTTTCAACAGAAATATACACACCTGGGTACCTGCCGCTGAGAAATTGTTGAATTTCACTGCGCAGGCTTTCACTCGAAAGACCATTTCTGAATTTAAATTCCCGCATAGTGAGGGATATTTTTGCTTTGTGAGGCATTTCGTTGGTTACTCCACCATCGATTTCTGGGTTCCCAGCTCCTGAACCAACCTGTGCCATTGCATTTTCAACTAGATAATTGTGATCATTGTTTTTGTATTTTGGGTTATCAATTATTGATAAAATATCTTCTTCAATTTTAATAGCTATTGCATTTGTTTTATTTATGTTGGTTCCCTCTGGATATTCGATATATGTAAAAATTTGAAGTGGCTGATTTTCAGGAAAAAATTCAACCTTTGGAGGAAAGAGGCCCATCAAAACAAATGATGAGAATAAAAGTATAAATGTAGCTATCAAAAAGGCGATTGGGCGGTATCCTCTCAGGGTTAATGATAGAAAGGAGCGATAACCCTTTTCCATTCGAGGTAAAAACTGATTTTGAAAAACAAAAGCTAATCTTTTAAGAAAATATTTATAGGCCCATAATAGTAATGTGAGAGCGATCATTATTGTTCCTAACCCTCTCAAAATGCCTTGGTTAAATATTAGAATCAAACCCAGACCTCCCAAGATGAGTGTAAACTTTAGTAGTCCTTTAAGAGTGATTTGTCTTTCGCTGATTTCCATAAAGCGGGATACGAGCATGGAGTTGAAAAACAATGCTACGATTAGAGATGATCCCAATACTACTGAAAGTGTAATAGGGAAGTAAATCATAAATTCACCCATCAATCCTGGCCAAGCCCCCAAGGGAACAAATGCGGCAATAGTAGTGGCAGTTGAAACTATTATAGGAGAGGCTATTTCCCCAATCCCTACTTTGGCTGCTTGAATTCTACTCAGGCCCTCTTTTTCCATCAATCGATAAACATTTTCTACTACAACAATTCCATTATCTACTAGCATTCCCAGACCCATTACCAATCCAAAAAGCACCATGGTATTCATGGTATACCCTAATATAGAAAGGACCATAAATGACATGAACATTGACATGGGGATTGCAAAGCCAACAAAAAGTGCATTTCTAAAACCCAAAAAGAACATGAGTACCGTAACCACTAACATCACTCCAAAGATGATGTTATTTACCAAATCACTAACTTGATTTAATGTCACAGGGGATTGATCATTAGAAATTGACAACTTCAAATTTTTAGGAAATTTATTTTCTTTTATTTCCATCACCAATTCTCTAATTTTTTGAGAGGCCTCTATAAGATTTTTACCTCCTCTTTTTTTTACATGTAATAAGACAACTTTATCACCATATGATCTTGCGAAAGAGGAAATATCCTTTTCTTTAAATTTGATTTCAGCTATATCTCCAAGATAAGAAGCTCCTTTTTCACTTTTTACGACAAAATTTTTGAGTTCTTCAGGATCTGAAATCTCTCCAATAACTTTTAAACTCTTTCTTTGTCCGGCAGTTATAATATTTCCTGCAGAAATAGAAGTATTTTCTTTATTTATTGCATTAACAATGTCATTAAAACTAATTTTTGCTGCAGTCATTTTATAGATGTCAAGAGCTACTTCCACCTCAAATGATTGAATCCCTCGTACATCAACGGATTTAACTTCAGGTATTTGTTCAATTTTTTCTTCGAGATACCCAGCAAAATCTTTCATCTGCTGAATTGGATAATCTCCTACCATACTGATACTCAAAATGGGCATTAATTCAGAAAAATCTAATTCAGCAACAGTCGGCTCTACTTTTGCATTATTAAAAATTGGCCAATCAGCTCCCGAGACCACTCCATCTACTAAATCTTTTGTTTTTTGCTTGGCTAGGTCCAGCGAAATATTTTCATCGAATTCCAATTGTATGACGGCAAAATCCTCCTCTGACGTAGATGTAATATCGACCAAGTTGGATACCCCTTTAAGTGCATCTTCTAATGGATCGACAATCAATCGTTCAATGTCTTCAGCTGTATTTCCGGGAAATACAGCAGAGACAAACATCCGCGTGTCATTGATTTCAGGGAAACTTTCGCGAGGCATTACCTTATAGGATCGAATACCTAAAAAGAAAAAGATGGCCATGACGACATAGATCACGGTTTTGTGGTCTATAGCCCAACTGGATAAAGGGAATTCTTTGAGTAGTTTCTTCATTTTTTGCGATCCAATTATGGAATGTTTTTGACCCTTTGATTATGTTCTACAATAGTTGCTCCCTCCTTTACCAAAAGGTCACCGGCTTGAATGCCCTCTAATACTTCTACTTTATCCATGCTGTTTTTACCCAATTGAACAAAAACCTGTTTGGTACGATATACTTGTTCTTTTCCGTCAGGGCTTAATTTGAAAATATATTTTTCACCAATGGCGTTTTCTTTGATAATGCTGAGTGGAATCATCAATGCCTCAGGATTACTGTAATCGTTGATTTTTAATTTGCAACTCAGGTTGGGTTTGATCATTTCATCGGTATTGGTGAGGGGAGTTTCCACCCTAAAACTGCGGTTGTTGGGATTGATAAAGTTCCCCGTCTGACGTATTGTGGTGAGATATTCTCGTTCTAACATGGGAATCTTTACTATTGCCTTTGTTCCTTTTTTGACCTGTCTGAGGTACCGTTCAGGTACGCTCGCTTCTGTGTACATCTTTTGGAGATTGATGATTCTCAGCACTGGGGTTTGTCCGGGCAACAAGTTGGCCCCTGTATTAGCCACAATTTCGTCTATGGTTCCCGAAAAAGGGGCTAGAATCTGGGTTCGTTGTAATTGTTTTTTTAACTGTTCGATGGATTTTAATAAGCTTTCGTAGCTAGCTTTGGTTTGAAGTAACTGCATTTCGGAGCCTATGTTTTGACCCCATAGCCTTTGAGTACGATCATAAGTTGTTTTTGAAAGTGACGCTTGAATCTGCAATTGTTCCAGTTGGTTTTTAAGCCCTGCATCGTCAATCTGTGCGAGTAGTTTTCCTTTTTTGACCTTTTCTCCTTCCCCAACAAAAACTTTTTTAAGTGTACCACTGTATTCGGGATAAAGTAGCACATTTTGTCGGGTTTTGATGTTGGCTTGTATCTCCAGATAATTTTCAAAATTTTCCGGTTTTACCTCAAACATAGAAATCAGCGGTAGTTTTTCGGTGGAATCCAAATTCGAAATAGCGGTATTGATTTGGTTCAATTCTATTTTTATCGCATTTAGGGTTTTTAACTTAACTTCTTTTTTCGTTTTTAGTCCTTCAAGGTTTTTTGCTGCGATCAGATCTGAGGTAGAAACAGATTGATCCCCGCTGCAGCCTATAGTAAAGGCCATTATATATAGGCAGTATATAACTTTTTTCATGGATTATTGAGTGTTAGATTGATTGAGAAGGGTTTCAAGTGTAGTTTTATTGGTGATTACTTTTTGAATAGCTTTTACAAAATTACTTTGAGCAGTATATAGTTGAAGCTGGGCTATACGCAGTTCAAAACTTTGGATCATTCCCTCAAAATATTTGGTTTGATTTTTTCTCTCTATTCTTTCGGCAAGTCTCAAATTTTCTTTTTCGGTAAAGTAATTGTCGATTGCCAATTGATATTCGTTTAGGGCGGCACTCACTTCAATTCTGATTTTCGACTGAATTTCCTCCAGTTGGGTTTTGGCTTGATCCAAACTGATTTTCGCTTTTTGCGTATTTGCATCTCTTCCCAAGGAGCTAAATATGGGAATTTTGACGTTCAAACCTAAAAGTGAAGAACCATACCACTTTTGTTCACTATCTGTGAAAGTAAATTCATTGCTGTTTCCTGTATAGGTTCGGTTTATAAAGGCATTAACCTTAGGAAGTGCTTTTGATTTTTCAAGCTTTAATTTTAGGGATTCAGATTTTACTGTGTTATCTGCAATTCTAATATCAATGTTGTTATCGATATTTTCTGAATTAGGTAGTGTTTTGAAGTAGAGATCTTCATTAAAAATATCATCTAGTTCATTTTTGAGTTTGAGTGGAGAATCTATGGGATAACCAATCACAAATTTTAGCATCTTCTCCTCAATCTTCAACAAGCTTGTGGCGTATTTTAATCGACTGTTCGTTTGGGACAATGTCAATTGGATTTGCTCTACGCTCTCTTCTTCTTCAAAACCATTTCGAAAAAGCTGATGGATTTCTTGGAAATTGTCTTCCAAAGAAGCTCTGTTTTTTTCTAAAAACTTGATATTATATTTTGCCAAAAGAGCATTAGAGTATAGGTTGGTGATCATTTTTTTTACCTCTAAATTTGTTTTTTCAAACAGGTTTTCTGAGATGGCAAGGTAAACTTTGGTAGCTTGAAGTCCTATCAGATAGGAACCGTCAAAAATGAGTTGTTCCATTTTAAATGACCCAATCATATTTTGTTCTGTCCCAAAGGTAAGCTCACTAAGCTCTCCGGGTTTTCCTCCGAAAAACTCAGCAGGAACTAGTGAAACTGGCATTTCAAGAAAGTTTTGATAATTGACTTCAGAACTGACTTGCGGAAGTCCCAAAGCAATAGTTTTCCATTTCTCTTTTTTTGCTTTTTGTATTTCCCTATTGGCATTGATAATCGAACGATTGTGTGTCAACCCATAATCGATGGCTTCTTCTAATGTAAGGGATTCAGGCAGTTCTTGGGCTTGTGTTGCGCAGAAGAGGAAGGTTAGAAACAATAATAAATGAATCTTCATGGAGTTAAATTGTTTTGTTGTATTCTTCTAAATAATTTAATCCTTTGGGGGTAACAATAGCCCTGAGGTGATAATCAATGTATTTCCCAATAATGAGGTCAATATCTGTATCCTTGGGAGGAAAAAGCTCTATATCTCTTAATCCTCCAAAACCATTAAAGTAAATCCGTGTGATAAACTCAGTATCGATGGAAGTCCTGAAAAGTCCAGTATCTATTCCTTTTCTTAAACTCATTTTAAAAGTATCTCCTAGGGCAGAGAGTTCCTTCTTTCTGATTTCTGCATAGATAGCAGGATAATATTTTTGCAATTGGTATTGGGGAGATTTGTCTTTTTTCCCCAAAACTTCTACCGCTATTTTTTTGATTTCATATAGGGCTTTAATCGGATTTTCAATAGAAGATTGAACAGCTATGATTTTGTCTTTTACTTGCTCAAAAACAAGAAAAACTGCCGATCTGACCAAAGAGGTCTTATCATCAAAATAGTGATAGATAGTTTTTTTGGAGATGCTCAAGTGCTCAGCAATATCATCCATAGTAACAGCTTTATAACCATATTTGAGAAACAGAGAAGAAGCCGATGCAACGATTTCTTTATCCACAACAATTTTTTGCAAACATAAAACAGAAACTTTAAAAACAAAAAAAGTTTCCAAAGTTTTTATTTTTATTATGTTCCTTTACCTTTGGGCGGTGTATTTTTAACAAAAATAAAATTTGTATGAATCTTTTTAATGCATATCAAAAAGCATTTGAGTCTGCAATCGAAGATTTTAATCAAGAGCAACCGCCCCAAAACCTTTACAAACCCATGCATTATCTGTTGGATTTGGGTGGAAAGAGAATCCGTCCTTTTCTTACATTAATGGCAGGAGAAGCTTTTGGCGTTTCTGTAAAAGACACCATAGGTGCGGCGTTGTCGGTAGAAGTATTTCACAATTTTACTCTTATGCACGATGATATAATGGACAAAGCTACTTTGCGAAGAGGGAAACCCACAGTTCATGAAAAATGGGATGTCAATTCCGCCATATTGTCTGGCGACGCTATGTTGATTAAAGCCTATCAATCTCTAGAGATTTACCCTATCAATATATTTAAAAAACTAGCCCGCTTGCTAAGCAAAACTGCTATTGAAGTTTGTGAAGGTCAGCAATACGATATGGATTTTGAAATCCGTCCAAACACATCTGAAGAAGAATACATAGAAATGATCCGTTTGAAGACAGCGGTTTTGGTCGGATGTGCTCTTCAAATGGGTGCTATCATTGGAAGGGCTAACGAGGAAGATCAGCAGGCCATTTATGACTTCGGCATTCAATTGGGATTGGCCTTTCAATTGCAAGACGATTATCTAGACACCTTTGGGGATCAATATACCTTTGGAAAAAAGATAGGAGGGGACATACTCAAGGGTAAAAAAACCATTCTTTATCATTTGGCCCTTAAGTATGGAGAGGAAGCCCAAAGTAAAGAATTGCAATCCTTGTTGGGTGTAAATAAATTCATGGATGATGAGGAAAAAATCAAAAAAGTTAAGTCTTTATTTGAGGCGACATCAGCCCAATCTGCTTCCCGAGATTTGATTAAACATCACTCTGATTTGGCAGGCATCGAATTGCAGAAACTAACCATCACCGAGGATCAAAAAAACCATTTTAGGGAGCTTAAAGATTGGTTGATGCACCGCGCCTACTAAAAAATTCTTTTCCAAAGGGCATTGACAAATTGCCTTACATTAAAGGACCGCATGATCTGAAATTCTTGCCACAATGAACTTTTTTCATCCAAGAACTTAAATATTACTTCAGGCGAATTCTTTTTAAACATCCTTTTAAATAGGTCGACCCCATGAGGATTGTCATTGGCTAGTACGTCAATAAAGAGAAGATCGTAAAACCAAAATCGATCTCTTTTACCAAACCGAGATAGGGGCTGTCCTTTTTTTAGGAAACCCACCAGTTCCTTTGTCTTTTCATTTATACGCTGGAATGTGTATCCTGTGCTCGGTTTTGTCCAACCTCCTGCCGTACCGATAAGCAAAAGGTTTGAACTGTTTTTTAAATCAAAACGATAACAAGTCATGGGTATTTCGCCCTCCTCTTCCTCGATGACCTCATAACCTCCAGTTGGCAGCTCCTTAAGAAAAGCTGCTATGGCATCTAAATACTCTTTTTTTTCCAAAATATTTTTAGAAAAAAGGGTGTATTCTAGCAAAGCTTTATTGGGGCTTAATGGTAATAAATACATAAACCGCGTATTTCCTTTTTGGGGAACATTAAAGTTCATAAAATCAATTTTGCCTGTGTCAAAACAAGGCTTTTGGGTTTGCACCACTTGCCCCACAAAATGTTGTAATAAAACAGGGTATTTTTTTTGTTGGACTAAGCTTTTGGAATTGTAAATGCTTGAAAAAATTAGACCGCCATGATAAGATTGGACCTCAGTGGTAACAATGTTTTCATCGATACTGCTAACCTTTGCTTTGATTTGGGTAAGTTGATCGAATTCTGCCAATTTTATTTTCATTGATTGGTAAAAATCAAGACTTCGAATCATTTTGTAGCTAAATGGTTCTAGGGAAAAGTCCATTTCAAAATCATTGGCATTGAAATAAGCCTTATTCCATGTTTTATGAACGATCTCTTCCAAATCCCCTTTACCTGACTCCCAAAAGCACCAAGTACGGTCATTGGTGTTTTTGGTGTCTTTTTCTATCAACAGTATTGATCGGTCATCAAAAAAGGGATCATTACAAATCCTATATGCTAAAAGCAAACCCGATGCTCCCCCTCCACAAATAATATAGTCGTAACGATTTTTATTCATCGCACTTCAAAATTAGTCAATCTATAGAACAGTCAGTATAATTACTTAATTTTATATATATTTATCAGCAACTTAAACGGCTGTTATGGACGTTATTATTGAATTCTTTTCTAATATAAGTCCTGTCAAAGGAGCATTTTATGCATCCTTATTTACCTGGCTGTTGACGGCATTTGGAGCCTCCTTTGTTTTTTTGTTTAAAACCATGAACCGTGGATTTTTTGACGGCATGCTTGGTTTTACCGGAGGGGTAATGGTTGCTGCCAGTTTTTGGAGTCTTTTGGCACCGGGTATCGAAATGTCTCCAGGCGAGGGTTTTGTTAAGGTCATTCCCGCAGCTTTAGGTTTTGGTTTTGGGGCCTTATTTATTTTTAGTTTGGACAAAATATTACCCCATATTCATATAAATTTTAAGGATTCTGAAGGAATCAAAACCCCATGGCACAAAACCACATTGCTGGTATTGGCTATTACATTACATAACATCCCTGAGGGATTGGCAGTTGGCGTACTTTTTGGAGGAGTGGCCGCTGGAATCCCCGAAGCTTCTATTGGAGGAGCTATCGCTTTGGCTATAGGAATCGGCATTCAAAACTTTCCCGAAGGAATTGCAGTTTCCATGCCATTGAGAAGACAGGGGATAAGTAAATTCAAAAGCTTTTGGTACGGTCAGTTGTCTGCCATTGTTGAACCCATAGCTGCAGTTTTGGGGGCTGTAGCGGTAACATTTTTCACCCCAATTTTGCCCTATGCTTTGGCTTTTGCCGCGGGTGCAATGATCTTTGTGGTTGTGGAGGAGGTGATTCCTGAAACCCAGCTAGACAAATATACGGATATTGCCACAATGGGATTTATTGTTGGCTTTATCGTGATGATGACCTTGGATGTAGCCTTAGGCTGATTCGTCCTTATTGAAATTTTTCCAACCTTGTGCCTGCAGTGATATGGATTGCCCCAACCCTGTAATCATTTTACAAACTTCTTTTTGATCCGTAAAATGACCAATGGGGGTAAGCAATGGATGACCTTTTATTTTATCGTAATCCTCAGTTTTTATGGCAATCAACAATTCGTAGTCTTCCCCACCATTGAGTAAGGCAGTACTGCTGTTTATTTTAAATTCTTCTGCCGTACTGAAGGTCTGTGGATCGGCGGGGAGTTTTTCTTCATAAACAGTGCATCCTACTCCCGAGGCCTTGCTAAGGTGAAATATTTCTGACGAGAGCCCATCACTGATGTCGATCATGGCGTTGGGCAGGATATTCACTTCTTCCAAAAGTTCTATGATATCCTTTCTCGCTTCAGGCTTCAATTGCCTTTCTATACAATAGGAATAAAGGGCCAAATCCGGTTGGTTGTTGGGGTTTACTTTAAAAACCTCTTTTTCGCGTTCAAGTACTTGCAAGCCCATGTAGGCTCCACCTAAATCTCCACTCACCACCAATAGGTCGTTTGCTTTTGCTCCTGATCGATAGGTGATTTTTTCCTTTTGTGCTTGCCCCATTGCCGTAACCGATATAATCAGTCCTGTCTTGCTACTTGAGGTATCTCCTCCGACCAAATCGATCTTGTAATTCTTACAGGCCAATTCTATACCCGCATACAATTCCTCCAAAGCTTCCATAGGAAAACGATTTGAAACAGCTATGGATACGGTTATCTGAGTGGGATTTGCATTCATAGCATATACATCCGAAAGATTTACCATTATAGATTTATACCCCAAATGTTTTAAAGGCACATAGGACAAATCAAAATGAATGCCCTCGATCAAAAGATCCGTAGTCACAACTGTTTGCCCTTTTGTAAAGTTCATCACTGCTGCATCATCTCCAATTCCCTTTTGGGTGGTAGGATGAATCAAAGGAAATTTTTTTGTCAAATGTTCAATTAGGCCAAATTCTCCAATTTCGGAAAGAGATGTATTGTTCTTTTTTTCAAACATTTGTCAAAATTACTAAGATTTCAAACAAACTTTTAGTAGTTATTAAATTTTGATATAAATGTCTGCAAACATACCTAAATTTACCCTATGAATATTAGAATGCTCTCTGTTTTCTTTTTTACATTTCTTTCTATGTCCTGTAAAAAGGATTCGAATGAAGATGAACTTGTGGACTCTTCAGTATCGGTTGACATGGGAAACACCAATACAACTGATAATCAAAAAATTGACACTCCATGTGAAAATGGATATGCGGGTAAATATCCATGTAAAGGCTTTGATTTGTTATCTCACATTGACCTTTCCACTTTTGAAAGTTCAGATGGAAACGATTCTTGGGGCTGGACAGATCCTTTGACCCAAAAAGAGTATGTGTTGATGGGATTGGAAAATGGAACTGCTTTTATCGATATCAGCGATCCAATAAAGCCAGTTTTTTTGGGCAAATTGCCTACTGCAACAGAGTCTAGTCCATGGAGGGATATCAAGGTATACGAAAATCACGCCTTTATAGTTAGTGAAGCAGCTGACCACGGCATTCAAGTTTTTGATCTCACTCGATTGAGGGAGGCAGAACCTAAACAAAACTTTACTGCTGATAAGGTGCTTAAAACTGTTCCAACTTCTCACAATATGGTTATTAACCCGGAAAGTGGTTATGGATATGTAGTTGGCACCAATAGGAATGACGAATTTATGGGAGGGGTCCATTTCCTCGACCTCAATGTTCCCCAGAAAATCAGATTTGTGGGAGGATTTGGTTTAGGAGGTTACAGTCACGACGCACAAGTGGTTAATTACAAAGGGCCCGATCAGGACTACATCGGAAGGGAAATTTTCTTGGGATCCAATGAAACCAAACTGGTTATTGTGGATGTCACCGAAAAAGAAAATCCATCAACTATTTCCGAGATAAGCTATCAAAACCCAACCTACACACACCAAGGATGGTTTGATAAGGATCAAAGGTTTTTTATTTTAGGGGATGAATTGGATGAATTAAGAATCGGTGGAAAAACTAGAACATTGATTTTCGACCTAAGTGACTTGGACAAACCTTTAGTTCACCACACTTATTATGGTCCCACTGAAGCTATTGACCACAACGGATACATCAAAGAGGATTTGTTTTATTTGGCTAATTACACCGCAGGTATCAGGGTAATTGAAATTGATGGTTTGGCGAATAAAAAAATGAATGAAATAGGGTTTTTTGATACTTTTCCGGAACACAATTCTACTACCTTCAACGGTGCTTGGAATGTCTACCCCTTTTTCGATAGTGGAGTAATCGCTATAAGCGATATTAACAGAGGACTATTCCTTATCAAAAAATCAGAATAAAAGTGTTTAGAAAATTACTTTTCATCATTTCTATATCATTTTTTTGGACTTGTTTACCAGATCGCATTTCTGATACTACAGCACCCGTTTTCTTCTCGGGAAAATTGATAGATGTCAAACTTTTTGGGGGAAGTGATGAGGAAGTGGCAAGGGAACTGATTGAACTTCAACAGGGGGGTTATGCAATGGTAGGCAGCACGAAGAGTACGGATGGAGATTTTAGTAATCGCATTGGTAATGACTGGGATTTATTCTTAATTAAAATGGATGAGCAGGGGGAGGTGACTTGGAAAAAAACTTACGGAGGCAGTGGAGACGATTTTGGTTTTTCTTTGGCAGAAACCCCAGCGGGAGGATTTGTATTGATGGGCTATAGCAATAGCCAAGATGGGGATGTTCCCCCAACCAAAGGCTACCACGACAATTGGATAATCAAAGTAGATGCTTCAGGAGCATTAATTTGGAAAAAATCTTTTGGTTATTCGGGCCATGACCATGCTTATAATGTCATCCCTACTAGAGACGGAGGCTATTTTTTCAATGGTTTTTTGGATGTCACTGCTTCCAATGGAGAGGGAAATTCAGGGAAATCTTTCAAGGCCAACCGACATGGCGTAGGGGAATTTTGGTGTCACAAAATCGATTCCAATGGCAACATAGAATGGCAAAGATATTTTGGAGGCACCAACAACGATAGATCTTATGACGCTATTCAAACCAAAGAAGGCAATTTTTTGGTAGTAGGCACTTCAGAAAGTGAAGATGTCGATGTAAAAAAACCAAAGGGAAGTTATGATGTTTGGGTTGTTCTGGTCTCCCCATCAGGAGAAATGCTTTGGGAAAACTCCTATGGAGGAAGTTTGGTTGATGAAGCTTCAAAAGTAATTGAAGATTCTTATGGAAATTTCAGAATCATTGGTAATAGCCACAGTGAAGACATAGATGTAGTTAATCCCAGAGGATCTTCGGATGTATGGCAAATTACACTTGATAAATCCGGTAGATTGATCGGCAGTTATAATTTTGGAGGTAGTGAGTTTGATTTGGGGACCTCTATAAGTGAGGGGCAATGGGGGTCGCTATTCATTTCTGGCTATTCCCGGAGTCTTGATGGCAATCTGAACAGCAATAATGGAGAAAACGATTTGTTTTTGATCTATTTGCCTACTGACGGTAGCAATGTAAAAACCATGACTTTGGGGGGAGAGGGTAATGACTTTGCATATGACGTTTTGGTCCAAAGAAATGGCGGGGTAATTCTAGTAGGACAATCCTATAGCAAAAATCCGCCCTTTGATAAAAACAAAGGAGAAAGCGATGTTATAGTGGCCCGTTGGCGTTAAGAATTGTCGATTGTGCAATAGTCAGAATTGATAGTAAAAGCCTGTTTTTCATATGAAATACGCTATCTTTGTAAAAATATAAATCAAGATTTGTCTATCATGATCAAAGTATCGCCCAGTGCACAACAAAAAGTGTCGCAGTTGATGCGTGAAGAGGGATTTAACCCCATCCAAGATTTCGTCCGTGTAGGAGTGAAAAGTGGGGGATGCTCTGGTCTTTCTTACGATTTAAGTTTTGACAATTCAAAATCAGATCAAGATCGATTATTTGAAGACAATCAAGTCAAGATTTTAGTAGATAAAAAAAGCTTGCTTTACCTATTGGGAACCACATTAGAATATTCTGGAGGATTGAATGGCAAAGGATTTATTTTTAACAATCCCAATGCTGAGCGGACTTGTGGATGTGGGGAAAGTTTTTCCCTTTAAGAGAACAGAGAAATGGGATATACTGAAGAAGAACTAAAAAAGGAATTGGAGACCAAAGAATACGAATACGGCTTTTATACCGAAATCGATTCCGAGACTTTTCCTGTGGGCTTGAATGAAGAGGTAGTCCGTCGTATCTCTAAAAAAAAGAAGGAGCCTGAGTGGATGATTCAATGGCGTTTGAAAGCATACGAAGCTTGGAAAAAAATGGAGGAACCAGAGTGGGCTAACGTCCAATACTCAAAACCCGACTATCAGGCCATATCTTATTATTCTGCACCCAAGAAAAAAGATCAATACAAAAGCTTGGACGAAGTAGACCCCGAGTTACTCAAGACTTTTGACAAACTTGGTATTTCAATTGATGAGCAAAAGAAATTGGCTGGTGTGGCCTTAGATATTGTTATGGACTCTGTCTCTGTGGCCACTACTTTTAAAGAAACCTTGGCCGAAAAAGGGATCATTTTCTGCTCCATATCAGAAGCAATTCAGAAGCATCCTGATTTGGTGAAAAAATATATTGGCACCGTGATTCCCATTCAGGACAACTATTTTGCCGCTCTGAATGCTGCTGTATTTTCTGACGGATCCTTCTGTTATATTCCCAAGGGAGTCCGCTGTCCTATGGAATTGTCCACCTATTTCAGAATCAATCAAGCTGGAACAGGGCAGTTTGAAAGAACACTAGTTATTGCAGACAAATCGAGTTATGTGAGTTATTTGGAGGGATGTACTGCTCCCTCCAGAGATGAAAATCAATTGCATGCCGCAGTGGTAGAACTTGTGGCATTGGATGATGCAGAAATTAAATACTCTACAGTTCAAAATTGGTTTCCTGGAGACAAAAACGGTAAAGGAGGTGTTTACAACTTTGTCACCAAAAGAGGGATCTGTCACAAAAACTCTAAAATATCATGGACTCAGGTGGAAACAGGGTCTGCAGTAACTTGGAAATACCCTTCTTGTATTCTTAAAGGGGATAACTCCATAGGGGAGTTTTACTCCATAGCTTTGACTAACAATTATCAGCAGGCCGATACTGGAACCAAGATGGTTCATTTGGGTAAAAACACCAAAAGTACTATTATCTCCAAGGGAATATCTGCAGGAAAATCGCAAAATAGTTACCGTGGTTTAGTACAAGTGCACCCTAGGGCTATTAACGCCAGAAACTTTTCTCAATGTGATTCCCTTTTGATGGGAAATCAATGTGGGGCACATACCTTCCCATATATTGAGGCCAAAAACAAAACCGCTCAAATAGAACATGAAGCTACCACCAGTAAGATTGGAGAAGACCAAATATTTTACTGTAACCAAAGAGGCATAGACCCCGAAAAGGCCATCGCATTGGTCGTCAACGGTTTTAGTAAAGAAGTGTTGAATAAGCTGCCCATGGAATTTGCTGTGGAAGCCCAAAAATTATTAGAAATCTCCCTAGAGGGATCTGTAGGATAAAAAAAAATTATGCTAACCATAGAAAACCTTCATGCTCAAGTAGAAGGCAAACAAATCCTAAATGGCATAGACCTAGACGTCAAAGCCGGGGAAGTACATGCCATAATGGGCCCCAATGGATCGGGAAAAAGCACCCTTTCTTCAGTTATTGCAGGTCATCAGGATTACGAAGTCACTAAAGGAAATATGCTTTTTCAAGGAGAAGATTTGGCCAAATTATCTCCCGAAGAACGTGCCCACAAGGGAATCTTTCTCTCTTTTCAATACCCCGTTGAAATCCCGGGGGTAAGTGTCACCAATTTTATCAAAACGTCTATCAATGCCTCCAGAAAAGCAAAAGGTATGGAGGATATGACCGCCAATTTAATGTTGAAAAAGATCAGAGAAAAATCATCTCTTTTGGAGATCGATTCGCGTTTTCTCTCCCGTTCATTGAACGAAGGCTTTTCCGGTGGAGAAAAAAAACGCAACGAGATTTTTCAAATGGCTATGTTGGAACCCAAACTTTCCATCCTTGATGAGACCGATTCCGGCTTGGACATTGATGCACTGAAAATCGTGGCCAATGGAGTCAACAAATTGCGCTCTAATGACAACGCCATTATTGTCATTACCCATTATCAAAGATTATTGGAATACATTGTTCCCGATTTTGTTCATGTTATTTTCGACGGAAAAACCGTCAAATCAGGAACTAAGGATTTAGCCATAGAATTGGAAGAGAAAGGATACGACTGGATCAAAGAAATGGTATAGATTTTATGGAATTCAAAGAAAAATTATTGGATTCACATCTGGCGTTCGAAGAAAGAATAGATCTTTCTGATGCTATACACCAAACCCGTTTGGAATCCCTTAAGACTTTTGAGCAAAAAGGCTTCCCTTCTCGCAAAGACGAAGCTTGGAAATATACCTCTCTCAACGCCATGGTGCTTAAAGATTATGCCCTTTTTCCCCAAACGGAAACCACCATACAACTCAAAAAAGTAAAGAAATATTTTTTGTACGAAATCGATACCTACAAAGTGGTGTTTATTGATGGCGTATACAGTCCTTTTTTGTCTGACACTACCCACGACGGCTTGGATGTTTGTCTGATGTCTGCCGCTTTGTCTAAGGCCAAATACAGAAGTTTAATCGACACCTATTTCAACAAAATCATCAACAAAGAGGATAGCCTAACAGCACTCAACACTGCTTACGCCCAAGAGGGGGCCTATGTTTACATCCCTAAGAGTGTGGTTGCTGAAAAGCCTATTGAGATCATTCACTTTTCCACTGGCAAAGAAAAAGCTTTGTGGCTGCAACCTCGAAATTTGATTGTGGTTGATCAAAATGCTCAAGTACAAATCTTGGAGCGACACCAAAGTCTAAAAGAACACGTTGTGGTGACCAACTCTGTTACAGAAATTTATGCCCATCAAGATGCTTTTGTGGATTATTATAAAATACAGAATGACCTTAGCACTGCTTCACTCATTGACAACACTTATATCTCCCAAGAGAAAAAAAGTAATGTTAGGGTACATACCTTTTCACTAGGTGGAAAACTGACCCGTAATAATTTAAATTTTTGCCTCAATGGTCAACATTGTCATTCCACCCTCAAAGGCGTAACCCTATTGGAAGATCAGCAACATGTAGACCACTATACTTTGGTCGATCATGCTTCGCCTAAATGCGAAAGCCATCAAGATTACAAAGGAGTTTTTTCTGAAGGGTCCAAAGGGGTCTTCAATGGTAAAATTCATGTGGATCAATTGGCACAAAAAACCAATGCATTTCAGCAAAACAACAACATACTCCTTGACGATAAAGCTACAGTCAATACCAAACCCCAATTGGAAATTTTTGCCGATGATGTAAAATGCTCTCATGGGTGTACGGTAGGGCAAATGGATGAAGATGCCCTCTTCTATATGAGGTCCAGAGGAATTCCCAAAAAAGAAGCAAAGGCTTTGATGACCTATGCTTTTGCAAATAACGTATTGGAGAGTGTAGAGTTGCCTATTTTGAAAAAGCGCATCAACAAATTGATTGCCAAAAAACTGGGAGTCAATCTTGGATTTGATTTATAGCCCATGGATGTTCAAAAAATTCGTAAAGATTTTCCCATCTTAGAGCGGGAGGTAAATGGCAAACTCTTAGTTTATCTGGACAATGCCGCTACTTCACAAACCCCTGTTCAAGTCATAGATACCATTGCTGATTACTACAAAAATTACAATGCCAACATCCACCGTGGGGTACATGCCCTAAGCCAAGAAGCCACTGATGCATACGAGGGGGCAAGGCAGAAAATTCAAAAACATTTCAATGCGGCCTATCCCCATGAGATCATTTTTAGCTCCGGAACAACGCATAGTATAAATATTGTGAGTAATGGATATGCCGAATTGTTAACCAAAGGAGATGAACTTATCGTCTCTGCCTTGGAGCACCATTCCAATATCGTACCCTGGCAGATGCTGTGTGAAAAAACGGGTGCCGTTCTTAAAGTAATTCCCATGAATGAAGACGGTGTTTTGTTGATCTCCGAATACGAAAAATTACTTTCTGACAAAACCCGATTGGTATTTGTCAATCACGTTTCTAATGCTTTGGGAACCATCAATCCCATAGCGCAAATCATCAGGATGGCTCATGCCGTAGGTGCGGAAGTATTAATTGATGGTGCGCAGGCCTCTCCCCACATCAAAGTAGATGTTCAAGCTTTAGATGTGGATTACTATGTCACTTCTGCCCATAAATTATATGGCCCCACAGGAATAGGAATGCTCTATGGTAAAACCTCGTCTCTTAAGCGTTTGCCTCCCGACCAGGGCGGTGGGGAAATGATTGCTGAGGTAACTTTTGAAAAAACCACCTATGCCGATTTGCCCCATAAGTTTGAAGCCGGTACTCCTAATATTGCAGGAGGCATTGCCTTTGGCGCAGCATTGGATTACATCAATAGTATCGGGATAGAACAGATAACTGCTTATGAGGATGAGCTTTTGAATTATGCCACCAATGCACTCCAAAAAATACCCCAATTAAAAGTCTATGGTACTGCTCCTAAAAAAACAGCCGTAATTTCATTCAATGTTAAGGGTATACACCCCTATGATATCGGGAGTATTTTGGACAAACTTGGTATTGCTGTTAGAACAGGGCACCACTGTGCTCAACCCATTATGGACTATTATCAAATCCCTGGAACAGTAAGGGCCTCTTTCTCCTTTTATAACACTTTTGAGGAGATTGACAGTATGGTTGAAGCCCTAAAAAAGGCCATCCAAATGTTACAATAAATCACTAATTTTGAGTATGGAAACCATTCAAGAGGCACAATATGAAATTGTAGAGGAGTTTTCAATGTTTGATGACTGGGAGGAACGCTATGAGTACATGATCGAGTTGGGAAAATCCCTACCCTTGATTGAACCCTATTACAAAACAGACGATTACATTATCAAGGGATGCCAAAGTAAAGTATGGGTTCATGCCGATTTGGAAGGTGATAAGCTAGTTTTTACAGCCGACAGCGATGCCATAATTACCAAAGGCATTATTGCCATTTTGATACGAGTGTTTTCTCACCAACATCCTGACGCCATTCTTGACGCAGGGATAGATTTTATCGACAAAATTGGGTTAAAGGAACATTTGTCACCTAACCGTGCCAACGGCTTATTATCTATGATCAAACAACTGAAAATGTATGCCATTGCTTTTAAAACCCAATTGAATTAATCATGTCAGAAGAAATTGTTGAAACAGCTGAACTGGGAGACAAAATAGTTAGGATGCTCAAGACTATTTTTGACCCAGAAATTCCAGTGGATATTTACGAACTAGGATTGATTTATGACGTTTTTGTTAATGAAGATGCAGATGTCAAAATATTGATGACTCTAACTACTCCGAACTGCCCTGTGGCGGAAACTCTTCCTCGTGAGGTAGAAGAAAAAGTAAAATCCTTGGACGAAGTAAAAGACGCTGAGGTAGAGATTACCTTTGACCCTCCTTGGTCTCAAGACCTAATGAGTGAAGAAGCTAAATTGGAATTAGGAATGCTATAAATGGTAGATTCCATCGTCAATCGCGTGTCAAAAAGTGCCTTGATCACTTTCGATCTTGAAAAACTTTATCAAATCGGAACCCGAAAATCTATTGACTTATCCCAGTGGTTGGACCAAGGACTCCTACTTAAAGAGAAGGAATTTAGAGCGCAACTCAAGGCCCACGATTGGAGAGCTTACCAAGATCATTTTATAGCCCTTCACTGTTCTACCGAGGCCATACTCCCCGCCTGGGCTTCCCTTTTGGTCACTACCCATTTACAGCCCTATGTCCGAAAAGTAGTCTTGGGGACTTTAAAAGATTTGGAAGTACAGTTGTTTACCGAAGAAATTCAACTTTTGGATTTATCTCAATATAAAGACCAACCCCTTATTATCAAGGGCTGTAGTGAAAAAAAAGTCCCTCAAGATGCCTATGTTCAACTGATTGCCAAATTACAGCCCGTGGTCAAAAGTCTTTTTTATGGTGAGGCCTGTTCTTCAGTCCCTCTCTTCAAAAAAAAGAAATAGTTACTTTTGGGTTAATCTGTAACTTTTGAAAGATTCCAACAAAGTATTGATTTTAACCTATTATTGGCCACCTTCCGGGGGTTCAGGAGTTCAGCGATGGATGTATTTTGCAAAACACCTAAAAGCCTTGGGTTGGGAACCCTTTGTGATAACAGTAAATGAAAGACAAGCTTCCTATCCCGTATGGGATCACAAGCTCGTGGAGCAAGTCCGCGACATAAAGGTCTTTAAGACCAAAACAAAAGAACCTTTAAAAGCCTATTCAAAATGGTTGACCGGCTCATCCAACAAAGGCATACCTCAAGGACAAGTTTCTAAAAAAGGATTTTTTGAGAAATGGGCTGCTTTTTTTCGTGGCAATTTTTTTATTCCCGATGCCCGAAGAGGCTGGAATTCCTTTGCCAAAATTGAGGCGGAAAAATGTATTCAAAAAGAGGGTATCAGAAAAGTAATCACCACTGGACCTCCCCATTCCACTCATTTGGTGGGCTTGCAGCTAAAAGCACAATTCGGGATCCAATGGTGGGCTGATTTTCGAGACCCTTGGACAGATATTTTCTACAACAAAGATCTTTATCGCTCCTCTTGGGCTCAGAAAAAAGATGCCTCTTGGGAACAAAAAGTTTTACAAAATGCCGATGGTATTTTGACCACTGTGGGAGGAAATTTGGTCCGTAAACTAAAAGCCAAAGCAACCGATCAAAGCTTCCATGTATTGCCCAATGGCTACGATGCGGCATTGATGTCTTCCACTCCTAAAATCACACTTAAAGTTTTTCATGTCGTCTATACTGGACTATTAAACGATAATCAGGACTATCTCTCGCCAATAGCGGTGCTAAATAAAGTAGCAGATCAATACCATATTCGCCTTTCTTTGGCGGGAAATATCTCTTCAACAATCATTGAAAAGATAAAAAAAACTGCTACGAGAATTGAGACGGACTATAAAGGATATATCTCCCACAAAGAAGCCATTGAACTTATGAAAAGTGGAGATTTATTACTCAATTTTATCTTTAAAGGAGCAGATCAAGACATGATCTCAGGTAAATTGTTGGAATACCTTGCCACGGAGGTTCCAATTCTTTCCATTGGTGATCCTCATTCAGAGGCAGGAAGACTTTTAGCCCAAGCCTCCTTCGCTCAAATGATTGATGCTAACAATACTGACGCCCAAAAAACCTTTATTGATAAGGTAGCACGGCAGAAAGCAAAAGTCATAAATACAATGCCAGAGATTAAAAAATGGAGCAGGGAAAATATCACCGTAGCATTAAACAATATTTTGGAAAAGGAAAATTCTGATTAATTTTCAACTAATAAAATCACCCCTAATAGGACTAAAGGAATCAATAAGCTCTCCTTCTTCTAAACATATTGCACTATGGAGGGTGTTGGGAGGGACGTAAAAAGAATCTCCTTTTTCTAATTTTTGACTAACCCCATCGATTGTTATTTCAAACACACCTGATCCAACTAGGGTTGACTGGGAGTGGTGATGTTGGTGTTCAGCACCAATGCCTCCTTTTTCAAAATGGACCTGAACCAACATGAGTTGATCATCATAGCCTAATATTTTTCTTTTGATCTTTGGTTCTAATTCCTCCCAATCTTTAGAGGAAGTATTTAAAAATTTTTTACTCGTTTTCATTTAAAATATTTTTTAATGATAGGGATTGAATTTTTGAAGATAATCATGAATTTTAGTCGGGATTAAATTCGTAAAGGATTTTTTATTTTTAATTGCATTTCGAATTTCAGACGCTGAAACTTCCATTAATGATGCCTCAAAATAATTAATCTTTGGATGCTTTAAAAGCCTTTGAGGGATTTTTTCAGATTCTGATCGGGGATAAACAAAGAGCTGAAATTTATCCAGAATTTGGTTGTGGTCTTTCCATTTGTTGAAGTGCGCTAAATTGTCTTGGCCCATAAGGAGGGCAAATTTATTTTTAGGGTATTTATTCTTTAAATGGCGAAGCGTTTCTATTGTGTAATTGGGCGTGGGTAAATCTAATTCTTCTTTACAAGCTTTGAGTTTTGATTTACCCTTAATGGCTAATTCGACCATGGCCATTCGGTGGCGCATTTCTATCAATTCATTTTTTCCCTTAAACGGACTTTGTAGACTGACCACCAACCATACTTCGTCTATACTTGTTTTTTTAGTAAAAAATTCGGCCACTGCCAGATGCCCCGAGTGAATGGGGTTAAAAGAACCAAAAAACAGCCCAATATTTTTCATTGCTTATTCTATAAATCTTTTGACTAGCTGAATGAGTTCTTTTTTAGTACTTTCCAAATTATCATTTACCAAGATAAAATCAAATTCGCAAGCAGATTCCATCTCTACTTTTGCCTTGGACATGCGTTCTTGAAGCAATACCTCACTTTCGGTTCCTCTAGCCCGCAATCGTTGCTCCAAAACCGCTAAACAGCGTGTTTGGATAAAAACCGATAAAGTTTGCTCAGGGTATTGGGATTTGATGTTCAGTCCACCAACCACATCCACATCAAAAATAACGTGTTGGCCAGCAGACAATTTGTTTTCAACCTCAGAACAAAGGGTTCCATAAAATTTATCCGGATAAACTTCCTCGTATTCGACAAAAGCCTTTTCCTTAATTTTATTTTTAAAGTCTTTAGAGGTCATGAAATGATAATCGATTCCGTCTTGCTCATTCCCTCGTGGGAGGCGTGAGGTAGCCGAAATGGAAAAAACCAAGGGGAGGTTTTGTTCCAACAAATTATGTACCAAGGTGGATTTGCCACTACCCGATGGGGCTGATACCACAATGAGTTTCCCTTCCTTCAATTATAATACATTGAGTAATTGTTCCTTTATTTTTTCCAACTCATCTTTCATTTGGATGACTAGTATTTGAAGCTTGGCATGGTTGGCTTTTGACCCTATGGTATTTATTTCCCTGCCAATTTCTTGGGATATAAAACCAAGCTTTTTACCATTTGAAGTAATATTTCCCAGTGTTTTTTTAAAATAATCAATGTGACTTTTGAGTCGGACTTTTTCTTCAGTGATGTCGAACTTTTCTATATAATAAATCAATTCCTGTTCGAATCTATTTTGATCAATTTCTGCCTCGAGCGCATCCAAAGCGGATTTTAATTTTTCTTTAATCCTGTTACTTCTTTCAGGATCGATGATTTCTACTTCTTTAGAAAGATTCTCCAAATTTTCTAATCTTTTGCTTAATTCGGTTTCGAGAATTTTTCCTTCATCGGACCGGAACCCAATAAGTGAATCAATGGACTTTTTCATTAGATTTTCGATAACTTTAATTTCGGCCTTTTCAAAATCTTCGATTTCAGTTTTGAGGGTATCGGGGAGCTTAAGGGCAATCTTGAGCAGTTCCATACGGTTTCCATCTTCGATGCCTTTCAACTGTTCGATGTATTGATTGATAGCAGCCACATTGATGGTTTTGGAATTGGTTCCACTGATGTTCTCAATGTTGAGATTCATTTCGATTTTACCTCTTTTGAGGAACTTCCCAATGCTTTTTTTGAGCTTGATTTCGATTCCCCTAACGTAGGTCGGCAGTCGGGCATTGATTTCTAATCCTTTACTGTTGAGCGAGCGCAGCTCTAGAATATAGTTTTTATTTTCGAATTGGATTTCGGCCTTACCATAGCCAGTCATCGATTGAATCATAGGATATTAAAGTTCCCGGATTTTGATGTTGCGATAGCTGACGCCATCACCGTGATCTTGAAGCCCAATTTTTCCTGTTTTGAATTTGGCAAAATCCTCCCAATCTTGAAATTTGGAGTTAGCAATCAGGGTATCCCAATCCGGTCCGCTAAGTGGGAAGGTTACGATTTCCACATCATTGAGTTTAACACTGCCCTTGTTGGAGTTGTAGTTGATAGAAATAAAAATGTGATTCCATTCTCCTGCTGGTTTACAGACCTTCTGTGTTGGTTGAACCATATCGTAAAGTGCTCCTGCCTGGTGATAATCTGGATTGTTGAAGGAATCAGGGTGGCGCTCATTGTCTAAAACTTGGATTTCAGGCCCTGTCTGATATGGTTTTTTGTAATTTTCACCTTCTTTTACTCCCCAAAAGATACCACTGTTTCCGACTTCTGCAATTTTCCATTCCATAGACAATTCGAAGTTTGTATATTCTCGATCAGTAACTATATCGTGACTAGTTCCCTCTTCTTTTTTTGAAGGGTCAAAGACCATAGCGCCATCTTCGATAATCCAAGCACTACTCATTTCGCTACTGTTGAATTGATGCCAGCCGATAAATGAATCACCATTGAATAAATCCACCCATTCTTTTTGGGTAGCTAGGGCTTCGTTGACAGTTGTTTTTTTCTTAGGAGTCTGTTTGCATGCTAAACTAAGAGAGAAAAAGGTAATAAGTAATATTTTTTTCATTTGTTTTTGATTAAAGGTTGAGAATTTTTTTAAGATGATTTTCATCTATTTTGGTGCCAGCAAAGTCATCGAAGGTTTTTTGAGTAGCTTCAATAATGTGTGATTGAATAAAAGGTGCACCTTCTCGGGCTCCTTGCTCGGGACTTTTTATGCAGCACTCCCACTCCATCACAGCCCAAACATCACAGCCGTATTCCGTAAGCTTGGTAAAAATGGTTTTAAAATCAATTTGTCCGTCACCGGGAGAGCGATAGCGCCCTGCACGATCAATCCAATCTCCATAGCCTCCAAAGGCTCCTTTTTTTCCGGTGGGATTGAACTCAGAATCTTTCACGTGGAAGGACTTGATGAATTCGTGGTAGTGATCGATATATTTTATATAATCAAGTTGTTGCAGTACAAAGTGACTTGGATCATAAAGAATATTGGCTCTTTTATGATTTCCGGTGGCTTCCAAAAAGCGTTCAAATGTTACTCCATCGTGGAGGTCCTCACCAGGATGAATTTCATAGCATACGTCTACCCCGTTTTCATCAAAGGTATTAAGTATGGGTAGCCATCTTTTGGCCAGTTCTTTAAATCCCAACTCCACTAATCCATCGGGGCGTTGTGGCCAAGGATGCCAAGTGTGCCACAATAAAGCACCGGAGAAAGTAGCGTGAGCGTTCAGCCCTAGTCGATTGCTTGCTTTGGCTGCTTTTTTTAGAGTCTCAATGGCCCACTGGGTTCTGGCCTTGGGATTGTTTTTGTAGGCATCAGGCGCGAAGTTGTCAAACATCAAGTCATAGGCAGGGTGGACTGCTACCAGTTGTCCCTGAAGGTGGGTAGAGAGCTCAGTGACTTCCAACCCATAGGAATTGATTTTACCTTTGAGTTCATCACAATAGGTCTGACTTTCCGCCGCTTTGTCTAAATCAATCAAAAAGCTTTCCCAAGTGGGAATTTGAATTCCTTTGTAACCCAGGTCGGCAGCCCATTTGCACATCCCATCCAGCGTGTTGAAAGGAGCTTGCTTGTCGACAAACTGCGCTAAAAAAACAGCAGGTCCTTTTATGGTTTTCATTGATTTTTCATGCTTACCCATACGTTCCCTTTTTGATTTGATTCAACAGTTTTTTCGATAAACAACATACCCCTAACCCCTTCATAGAGGGTCGGAAATTCCCCATTATAAGATTTTTCTTTCCGCAGGGCTTTTGCTACTCCTTTGTAGATGTTTCCCATGGCATCAAAAATACCTTCGGGATGTCCCGCAGGTAATTTGGCGCCGTCTAAAGACACATCCGTATTATATGCAGCGTTCCCTGGTTTGATGAGCCTTCTGGGTTCATCGTCTTTGAGATGGTACAAATAATTTGGGTTTTCTTGTTCCCATTTCAGCGCACCTTTTCGTCCATAAATGGACACTGTAATGTTATTCTCGTCACCAGTAGCAATTTGGCTGGCGCGCAATAAACCTTTTACCTTTTTGTCCATTCGGATTAAAATCGATCCATCGATGTCCAGAGGGTTATCTTCATAAAGGGTATTGAGATCCGATAGTAATTCTGATACTTCCATCCCGGTTACGTATTCTACCATGTTAAAAATATGGGTGCCAATGTCACCGATGCAAGAACTGATACCCGCTTTTTTGGGATCCAATCGCCAGATTTTACTTCTCTTTTCTTTGTCGTGGATCACCGGGTTAATCCACCCTTGGTAGTATTGTAAATCTACTTTGTGAATATCACCAATAACCCCATTCGCAATCATATCTTTCATTTCTCTAACCATGGGATATCCTGTATAGGTATAGGTAACCGCAAAAATGGCTTGGTGCTTTTTTTGTAGTGCTTGAAGCTCTTTGGCCTCTTCCAGTGTAGTTGTTAGAGGCTTTTCACAAATGACGTGAAAACCATTTTCCAAGAGTTTTTTGGCCATGGGGTAATGAAGGAAGTTGGGGGTCAAAACAGAGACTACTTCCACCCTTTCGCTTTCAGGTTTGGCGGACTCTTCAGCTACAAAAGCATCAAAGTCCTTATAAACCCTATCGGTGTTTAAGCCAATTTGTTTGGAAAACTTGATATTTTCCTTATAGTCAGGGTTAAAAACGCCGCCCACAATCTCGTAGTGGTCATACATATATGAAGCTACCCGGTGAAGTACCCCAATCAGTGAATCTCCTCCCCCTCCCAATACGCCCAGTCTAATTTTACTCATTTTGATTTATTTTTTACCGTTTGAGTAAAAATAGGATTAATTTTTCAAAACCAAAATGGAATCAAAGCACAATAAAAGCCTCCCAGATTAAAAATAACATGCAGATATAAATCACTTTAATATATCTTTCATTTTTAGCATTAAGATTATATTTTATTGAAGTTCGTGTTTCAAAAGAAAATTTTTACGATATTGACGATCAATTAAACTAAATTAAACTTATGCTTGATAGTTACGATGCTATTGTAATTGGTACTGGAATTAGTGGCGGCTGGGCTGCTAAAGAGCTATGTGAAAAAGGATTGAAGACCCTAGTACTGGAAAGGGGGAGAATGGTAAAACATATAGTTGATTATCATACAGCTCATATGGATCCATGGGACTTCAAAGGTGGAGATAAAACCACTCAAGAAATAATGAAAAAACAATACAAGCAAATTAGATCAACTAAATATGCCATTCATGAGTCAACTTCTCATTTTTTTGTTAATGATGATGAACATCCATATAATGAAGATAAACCTTTTGATTGGGTTAGGGGTTATCATGTTGGTGGAAAATCTTTAATGTGGGCAAGGCAAGTTTACCGATTAAGCGAAATTGATTTTGAGGCTAATGCCAAAGAGGGTATTGGGATTGACTGGCCTATTAGATATAAAGACTTGGCTCCTTGGTATAGTTATGTAGAAAAATATATAGGTGTTTCTGGAGAAAAATTAGGGTTACCACAACTCCCTGACAGTGAGTTTTTAAAACCAATGGAATTAAACTGTGTTGAAGAAAAATTTAAAAATGACATAGCTAATAAATATAATGACCGTATAATAACAAACTCTAGGGTAGCTCATATTACAGAAGGAACAAAACCGGGACTTGGTCGTGTAACATGTCAATACAGGAATAGATGTAGAAGAGGCTGCCCATATGGTGCCTATTTTAGCAGTAATTCATCAACTTTACCTGCGGCAGAAGAAACTGGAAATATGACCCTAAGACCCAACTCAATTGTTCATCAGATTATTTACGATGAAAAAAATAATAGGGCAAGTGGGGTTAGAGTAATTGACTCCGAGACGAAAGAAGTTATCGAATACAAGGCTAAAATTATTTTTCTATGCGCTTCAACTATTGCATCGACTTCAATCTTGTTACAATCAGTATCTAATCGTTTTCCTAATGGTCTTGGAAATGACTCAGGAGAATTAGGTCATAATTTGATGGATCATCATTTGAGGTTAGGAGCTAGTGCTGACATAGATGGTTTCAAAGATTCATATTATACAGGAAGAAGGCCAGGTGGTATTTATATTCCAAAATTTGTAAACATTGGGGGATCCTCAAATGTGAAGGACTTTTTAAGGGGATATGGTTTTCAGGGAGGTGCAAAAAGGGGGCCAAATAATGGAAATGGTCCCGAGGAATCTTATGGACCTAAGCTTAAAGAAATAATTCAGACTCCCGGAGCTTGGAGAATTAATATAGGCGGTTTTGGCGAAATATTGCCTTATCATGATAATAAGATGTATTTAGATTATGATAAGAAAGACAAGTGGGGATTGCCTACAGTTACTTTCGATGCTGAAATTAAGGAAAATGAAATAATAATGAGAAAGCATTTGCTTCAACAAGCAGGAGAAATGCTTGAATCAGCTGGATTCAAAAATATTAAGACCTCTGATAAGGGATACTATTATGGTGCTGGAATACATGAAATGGGTACAGCGAGAATGGGACATAATAAACAAACATCTGTACTAAATAAATATAATCAGATTCATTCTGCAAAGAATGTTTTTGTGACTGATGGATCATGTATGACTTCCTCGGGGAATGTAAACCCTTCATTGACATATATGGCAATAACAGCAAGAGCAGTAAATCATGCTGTAAAAGAACTTAAAAAAATGAACTTATAATTGAATTTACTATGGATAGAAGAAAAGCATTAAAAACAATAGGAATTGGTACTGGAGCAATTACACTCACTCCCGCTGTAGTTGGGATCTTTCAAAGTTGTAAAAAAAATATTGGTCAATTTACTCCAATCCACTTTTCTAATGATGATTTTTCAATTTTATCCAAACTGATGGATTTAATCCTTCCCAAAACAGATATACCTGGTGCTATTGAATTAAAATTACCCGAGTTTTTGGATGGATATATAGATGTAATTTTATCTGACCCTGCTAAGCAGGAAATCTCAATTGGATTAGATCAATTTTTAAAAGTAGCACTTAATGATTCTGGTAAAAATAAATCCAGTCAATTAGATTTAAAGGACTTAGATAATCAGCTTGCTAAATATCTAAAAGCAGGTGAGGGGAAACAAAAAGAATTGGATAAAAAAGCCAAACAATTTTTTAATAAAAAAAAGACAAATAGTAAAGTTGAAATTCCCAATATAGCATTGGCTTCCAGTTTTGCAATAAAGCTCCGCTCACTTACAATTACTGCTTTTAAAACTAATGAATATATTGGCGAGAATGTTTTAGCATATGCTCCAATCCCAGGAGAACAAATAGGTTGTATAGATTTGAATGAAGCTACAGGAGGTAAAGCCTGGTCTTTATAAAATTATTTTCATTCTTTTACAATAAACTCCCCCTTCATCAAGCTATAGTGGCCAGGGAATGAACAGATATAGATATACACTCCCGGTTTGGGTGCTTGAAAATTAATTGTTGTACTTTCACCACCACCAATCATTTTTGTGTAAGCAATGGTCTCATTTCCTTCTGGGATATAATCTAATTTTTTTGCTTTTACCGCTCTTTTTGCAAATTCATCAACATCAGTTCCTTTCTTCAAAAGAACAAAGTTATGTCCCATAAACTCTTTACCAATTTTCCCTTTATGATTTAATGTTAAAAGGATTTTTTTTCCAGATTTAACCTCGATTACTTTCTTGTCAAATACCATTGTATCAAAAGAATTTAGAACGATTTTAATCTGACCTTGATTATTTTCAGTGTTTTGACGGTTAGGTTCTACCTTAGTTTTTTTATACTCAAATTTATCCTTCTTTTTTTCATTTTTTGGTCCACAGGAGGATATTAATGTTAAAGTAGTAATTAGGAAAAAAATTATTTTCATTTTTCAAATATGTTTAATGATTGGCACAAAAATAATAATATGTATTGTTAAAATCTGCTAGTGTGTAATAAATATTTTAGCTTACTTTTTAATAAGCTTTAATCTGTTTTTACGGAAACTAAGTAAACTCCTAGCATAATTATTAAACATGCGATTGCTTTAACCACATTAAGGGTATCATTTCCAGTATAAACTGCATAGCTTATTGCAATTATGGGTTGTGCGTAGGCGAAAGCTCC
This sequence comes from uncultured Flavobacteriaceae bacterium, assembly GCA_913043275.1. Taxonomy (GTDB): domain Bacteria; phylum Bacteroidota; class Bacteroidia; order Flavobacteriales; family Flavobacteriaceae; genus UBA8316. The sequence goes on from CAJWLL010000001.1 coordinate 62,894, forward strand.
AACTGTTGATGCTTGTAAATTTCTAAGGGCGAAAATATTGAGCAAATAGGTGAAAAAGGTTGTCCCCAATATCACAAAGAAAACTCTCCAAAGTATTTCAAATGGCATGGTCTGCCAATCCACCTTTGTATATTCTTCCAACGTAACTGGTAGGGTTAGAATGAATCCAATTAAAAACAACCACTTCATGATCGAGACAGTATTATATTTTTCTGCTAATGGTTTCACCACAATGATAAAACCCGAAAAGAAAATCGAGTTGATCATAAACAGAATATTTCCGGTCAAAACATTCGGAGCATTGCTGGTATTTTGGGAGCCGAAGAGCACCAGTACCAGGGCACCTGCAAATCCCATGGTAATGCCCAGAAACTTTCGCACTCCGATTTTTTCACCTAAAAACATATAGGAGAGCAGCAGTATAATTATGGGGTTGGTTGTGGCAAAAATTCCACTGTTTACTGGAGTAGAGAGTTCTAGCCCTTTGAAAAAAGAAAGCATATTGATACACATCCCCATCAAGGAAGCCAAGAAAAACCTTAGATAATCGACACGTTCAATTTTTTCTTTGGGGAAAAACAAACTGAGCAGCCAAAAAAGTAGGGCTGCCCCAGCGGTACGAAGAAAAATAAAACCAAAGGCTCCAACATATTCCGGCATCACCAACTTAGCAATTGTATGGTTGAGTCCATAGATTGTAGTGGCACCTGTAGCGGCCAAAAGAGCCCAACCTCTAATTTTCATTTATAAATTTTTTTGCAGCAGTCACCACTGCTTTACTGTTGCCAATAAAAATATTTTCATCATAAATTAGAACAGGGCGCTTTAGAAAAGTATAATGTTCCAATAAAAGTGTTTTATATTCCTCCTCTGAAAGTTGTCTTTCTTTTAGGTTACGTTTTTTATAAATCTGCGCACGTTTACTGAACAACGCCTCATAACTCCCCGACAAGCTTTTCATTTTTTCCAACACTAAAGCAGTGATAGGCTCTACTTTAATATTGACAATAGTAACAGATTGAGGAAGATTTAATTCGAATTGGATGCGCTTACATGTGTTACAACTGATTAAAGAATATAAGGCTCTCATTACCTAAAATTAGTTGGACAAAAATAAATCAATAAATGAAAAATATTGGTGAATTGAAAAAGATTTAAATAATTTTAGTGTCAGTGGTTGCTAATACGATTAATAGCAACAAATCTACAAGCAATAATTGACATTTTAGGGTTTCATTAAAAGTGTGATGAACTGAAAGCACATTAATACCCGAAAATTGGATTGCTTGAAGTTTAAGCTGAATAAAAAAATATTCCTTTCCTCAAAATCCAATACCTTTGTAGTGATTTAAAACACTGTGATGGACAAAAAATTACGTTTTAACAGCGCCACTATTCATGGGGGACAAGAACATGATAAAGCTTATGGGTCGGTGATGCCTCCCATTTACCAGACTTCGACTTATGCCCAAACTACGCCTGGAGGGCATAAAGGCTATGAATATAGTCGAACACATAATCCCACACGAACAGCTCTGGAACGGTCAATTGCCAGCATAGAAAATGCAAAACACGGCTTGGCCTTTGCTTCTGGTATGGCCGCTATGGATACCGTTATTAAACTCTTTCAGCCTGGAGATGAAATTATCTCAACCCACGATCTCTATGGAGGGTCTTATCGACTGCTTACCCAAATCTATAAGAAATACGGATTGAAAATCCATTTTGTCAATATGGAAAAGCCCGAGACTTTGGTCCAATACTTTAACGACAAAACCCGACTTATATGGATTGAAACCCCCACTAATCCGATGATGAATATTGTGGACATTCGAACCATTGCCGAATTGGGGAAAGCCCATGACACCTTGGTAGCAGTTGACAATACTTTTGCCTCTCCCTATTTACAAAAACCTCTAGACCTTGGTGCCGATATCGTAATGCACTCCGCTACCAAATACCTGGCCGGACATAGTGATACCGTTTTGGGACTAATTGTAGTTAGTGATGATGAATTGCAAGAAAAACTTGCTTTTATCCAAAATTCTAGTGGTGCTGTCCCTGGTCCCATGGACTGCTTTCTTACGCTTAGGGGTATCAAGACCCTACATTTGAGGATGCAAAGACATTGTGAAAACAGCGCTGCAGTAGCCATTTTTCTCCAACAACATCCCAAAATAAAAAAGGTTTATTGGCCTGGTTTAGTCGACCATCCAAATCACGAGTTAGCCAAAAATCAAATGAAAGCCTTTGGAGGAATGCTCTCTTTTGTTCCCAAAAGTGGGGATTTGAAAACATCTATAGCTATAGTTGAAAAACTAAAGATCTTTACCTTGGCAGAATCCCTTGGTGGGGTTGAAAGCTTGGCAGGCCATCCGGCTTCTATGACCCATGCCTCAATTCCCAAAGCAGTTCGGGAAAAAAGTGGTGTTGGAGATCAATTGATCCGCCTAAGTGTAGGGGTAGAGGACATTCTTGATCTTATTGAAGATTTGGATCAGGCCATAGCTTAGTCTAACTTTATCCTTTATGGAACTCCCAAAAAATAAAAAAATCTATTTTGCTGCTGACAATCACTTGGGTTTTCCCAATTCAGCAGAAAGTCGACTTAGGGAAAAACATTTTGTTGCTTGGTTGGAAGAAGTACGAAAAGATGCTGCAGCCATTTATTTACTGGGTGATCTTTTCGATTTTTGGTTTGAATACAAAACCGTTGTTCCCAAGGGTTTTGTTCGGGTTCTTGGAAAATTGGCCGAGCTTTCAGATGAAGGGATTCCTATCACCTTTTTTGTTGGCAACCACGATCTTTGGATGAGGGATTATTTCCAAAAAGAATTGGGCATTATCGTTTACCATCAACCTATAACTCTCACTGTGGGGGAGACTAATTTTTTTATGGGTCATGGCGATGGTTTGGGCCCTAGAGACAAGGGCTATAAACGTATGAAAAAGCTGTTTGAAAACCCACTTGCAAAGTGGTTTTTTCGCTGGCTGCACCCCGATTTGGGGATGCAATTGGGACACTACATGTCTCTTAAAAATAAATTGATTTCTGGAGCTGAGGATGTTAAATTTCTGGGGGATGACAGAGAGTGGTTAGTGGCTTATTCCAAAAGGAAACTCAAAGAGAAGCATTACGACTATTTTGTCTTTGGCCACCGTCATCTTCCCTTGGAGATAAAATTAAGTGAAAAATCCCAATACATAAATTTGGGTGACTGGATTACCCATAACACCTATGCCGAATTTGACGGTAATAACATGGAGCTAAAAACTTGGAAATAGAGCCCGATGATCGAAGCTAAGTCACTTATTCATGAAAAAACCATTATTGTAGGGATTATTAATGGCAAGCAGAATGCTTACCAGTCCAAAGAGTATTTGGACGAATTGGCCTTTTTGGCCCATACGGCGGGAGGTGCAGTACTCAAACGCTTTGTTCAAAAAACACAAATTCCTAACCCAAAAACCTTCATTGGTTCTGGAAAAATGGATGAAGTCGAAAACTATGTGAGTAAGAATCAGGTCACCACCGTGGTATTTGACGAAGAGCTAACCCCTGCCCAGCAGGCGAATATCGAAAAAATCTTGCGTTGCAAAATTCTAGATCGTACTGGCTTAATTTTAGATATTTTCGCCCAACGTGCCCAAACGAGTTATGCCCGTACTCAGGTAGAATTGGCACAATATGAATATTTATTGCCCCGTCTGAAGGGACTTTGGACTCACTTGGAGCGTCAACGTGGCGGGATCGGAATGCGTGGACCTGGAGAAACCGAAATCGAAACCGATCGTAGAATCGTACGAGATAAAATTTCGATTTTAAAGAAAAAATTGAGTATTATTGATAAACAAATGACCACACAAAGGGGCAATCGTGGTGCATTGGTAAGGGTTGCTTTAGTGGGTTATACCAATGTGGGTAAATCTACCCTGATGAATGTCATCGCTAAAAGTGAAGTTTTTGCCGAAAACAAACTTTTTGCCACTCTCGACACTACGGTTCGCAAAGTGGTTATTGGCAATTTACCTTTTTTACTCAGCGATACGGTTGGTTTTATCCGCAAACTGCCCACTCAATTGGTCGAGTCTTTTAAAAGTACTTTGGACGAGGTTAAGGAAGCCGACTTGTTGTTACATGTAGTTGACATATCACATCCAAATTTTGAAGAGCATATTCAATCCGTCAATCAAATTCTAGGCGAAATCAAAAGTCTAGACAAACCTACCCTTATGGTGTTCAATAAAATAGATGCTTACCAAGCCGAACCATGGGATGAAACAGATTTGTTAGCAGAGCGCTCATCGAAACATTATAGCCTTGAAGAATGGCAAAATACTTGGATGCATCGACTAAATGACAGGGCGCTTTTTATCTCTGCTTTAAACAAAGAAAACCTCAAGGATTTTCGCGAAAGGGTCTATGCCCAAACTCGAAAAATTCACATCACTCGTTTTCCTTACAACCACTTTTTATACTCTTAGGAGGGACTTTAGAGATTCGACTGATCGCTAATTTTATCAAGAAAATTTTATTTAAATACCAAAGAATGAATTTTGGACAAACAAGCTTTTTTGGTCAAGACTTTCTGTTTGTCACGTAGGTATTGGCTTGTGCTTTAGGCAACAAAAGTACATCTGCTATATTCACGTGGTCGGGTGCTTGGGCTATGTAGAGGATAACATTAGCGACATCTTTGGCCTGGAGTGGCGTAAGCTCTTTATAAACTTGGGAGGCTTTGTATTTGTCTCCTTTAAAGCGGACTTTTGAAAATTCGGTATCGACCAGTCCGGGGTGGATGGCACTTACCTTAATGCCCAAAGGATTCAAATCCAAACGAAGTCCTTGGGTAAAAGCATCTACTGCAAATTTACTGCTGCAGTATACACTTCCATTAGGATAGACTTCCTTTCCAGCAATGGAACCCAAATTAATGATGTGACCATTTTTTTTGGATACCATAGAGGGCAAAACAGCTTTGGTTACATACATCAACCCTTTGACATTACTATCGATCATAGCATCCCAATCGTTTAAATCGGCTTTGTGAACGGGATTAAGGCCGTGGGCATTTCCCGCATTGTTGATCAAAATATCAATTGATGAAAAGGCTTTTGGGAGAGAATTTATCTTTTCAAAAACTGTTTTTCTATCACCTACATCGAAAACCAAAAGATGAGAGGGTGTTTCAAGCTGTGCCTGTAGTTCTTTTAAACGACTTTCTCTTCTGCCACACAATATCAAGTGGCCTCCCTCAGCAGCCAATGTCTCTGCTGCTGACCAGCCAATACCGCTGCTAGCTCCAGTAATCATAATTTTTTTTCCTTTCATAGCTATTCAATCTTATTGATAGTCTAAAAATAGAGAAAAGTAATTATTTTTTGATCGACAAAATAGGGAATCGAAACCCTAAGTCAGTTGCTAAATTGTTTTCTCCTAAGACCTCGCTCAAAAGGCTTACATATTATCCTTTTCTCTTTTGCCCTTTTTTTAAATTCTCTTAAATTAGAATTTTAAAATTAGGGAAGATTCCGGATCGAATATCCCATACTCCCTTATTTTTAACCAATTATTAACAATCAAACAAAAAAATATTTTTCAATTTTGCACCCCAAAAAAATATTATATTTAGAGACTTTACTATGGAAGAAACAATGAACAAGGCTATTGACATTAAAGCAATCAATGAAAAGATTGAAAAAGAAAGTGCCTTTATTGATTTACTGACTCTAGAAATCAACAAGGTGATCATAGGACAAAAAGAGATGGTTGAGCGTTTACTCATCGGTTTATTGGGTCGTGGCCATATCTTGTTAGAAGGGGTTCCCGGCTTGGCCAAGACCCTTGCCATCAATACGCTCAGTCAAGCTGTAAAAGGGAAATTCAGCAGGATTCAGTTTACCCCCGATTTACTTCCCGCTGATGTTATTGGAACGATGATTTACAACGTAAAAGAGAATGATTTTACGATCAAAAAAGGGCCTGTATTTGCCAATTTTGTTTTGGCAGATGAGATTAACCGTGCTCCGGCCAAAGTCCAGTCTGCTCTCCTTGAAGCTATGCAGGAAAAGCAGGTAACCATAGGGGATACAACCTTCAAACTCCCCACACCCTTTTTGGTCATGGCCACCCAAAACCCTGTAGAACAAGAGGGGACTTATCCCTTGCCGGAAGCTCAAGTGGATCGTTTTATGCTCAAAACCATTATAGATTATCCTAAGTTGGAGGAAGAACAAGTTATTGTTCGTTCCAACCTTAATAATGTGAAAGAGAAAGTCAATGCAGTGGTAACCACCAAAAAGATTGAGATAGCACAGGCTACCATAAGGGAAATTTATATGGATGAAAAAATTGAAAAATACATCCTCGATCTGGTTTTTGCAACCCGTTATCCTGAGCGCTATAATCTATCTTCTATCAAGCCATTGATCAGTTTTGGAGCCTCCCCGAGGGGGAGTATTAACTTGGCCATTGCTGCCAAATGTAACGCCTTTTTAAAACACAGAGGTTATGTAATTCCTGAGGATGTTCGTGCTCTAATATACGATGTATTGAGACACCGTATTGGATTGACCTACGAGGCCGAAGCAGAAAACGTGACCGCAGAAGATTTGATCAGCCAAATCATCAATGAGGTTGAAGTCCCATAGGGCTTCCTTTTTTTAACGTGAAATTCTTGCACCCATGGAAACTAAAGAGCTCTTAAAAAAAGTACGTAAGATTGAAATCAAGACTCGTCGCCTGAGCGATAATATTTTTGGAGGTGAATACCACAGTACCTTTAAAGGAAGGGGAATGACTTTCAGTGAAGTCCGCCAATATCAATATGGGGATGACGTTAGAAGCATTGACTGGAATGTGACAGCTCGCTACAACGAACCCTTTGTAAAAGTCTTTGAAGAAGAAAGAGAGTTGACACTGATGTTGATGGTCGATGTTAGTGGTTCAGAGTTGTTTGGTACCGAAGGTCAATTTAAAAGAGAGGAACTGACAGAAATCGCCGCTACATTGTCTTTTTCGGCCATGCAAAACAACGACAAAGTTGGATTGATTCTTTTTTCAGACCAAATAGAATTATTTATTCCCCCAAAAAAAGGACGTTCGCATGTTTTGCGAATCATCCGAGAACTGTTAGAGTATAAACCCCAAAGTCAAAAAACAAGTATCAGTAATGCCCTTGAATTTTTATCGGGAGTGATGAAAAAGAAAGCCATAGTCTTTTTGATGTCAGATTTTATGGATAGTGGTTATGAAAAAACCCTAAGGATTGTGGCGAAAAAACACGATTTAACCGGGATTAGAATCTACGATCGACACGAAGAAAATATTCCCAATATTGGCTTGGTTCCCATGTTGGATAATGAAACTGGTCAGACAGCTTGGGTCAATACCCAATCGGCCGGCATAAGGAAAGCATATGCAAAAGAATACCTTTCTATGGTGGGCGAATTTGAAAACCTTTTCCATAAAAATGGTGCAGGAACTTTGCACAGTAGGCTGGACGAAAGCTATGTCAAAAAGTTGTTAAACTACTTTAAATCTAGAGGCTGAATGACCAGAAAGATATTGCTTTTATGTGCTTGTCTCTTTTCTACCCCTTTGCTATTTGCTCAAAAGGCCTATGATTTGCAAGTGGCAATAGATACAACTAAAATGCGGATAGGAGAAAAAATCGAATACACCCTTCAGGTCAAGGCCGATTCTGCAGCCCAGATTATTTTTTCTGAGCGCCCATTTTTTGGATCTTTTGAAGTTTTAGAAGAAACTCTTGTCGACACCTTCAGAGCAAAAAGTAATTATCTTTTTACCAAAAAATACGCCCTTATACAATTTGACTCCGGGGCTTACTGGTTACCTTCCCAAAAGGTATTGGTTAACGGTTTTTCCAAAATTTCAGACTCCCTTTTGGTTCAGGTAGCCACCATTCCGGTTGACACCCTCAAACAAAAACTTTTTGACATCAAGCCTGTGGCAGAAGTAGCGCAAAATTTTGATGCCCTTACCCAAAGTATTGTTTATGGTGTGTTGTCAGTATTATTAATGTTGGCATTGATTTACGCCTTTTTCTTTGCCAAAAAAAGAAGAGAAGAACGCAAGAAAAAACTCCCTCCTTTCGAGCGTGCAATAAAAGAACTCAAAGCTCTGCAAAGCATTAACCCATCTATACAAGAGGAATACAAACAGTATTATTCGCGGCTGACTGATGTAGTTAGACGCTATTTGGAGGAAGAAGCCAAAATATCGGCCCTAGAAAGCACTACCGATGAGTTACTTCTAAAACTAGAGGCTTTTAAACAATCGGGGCAGTTGGAGTTGGAAGGGGAAACAATTAAAAACCTCAAAACTGTTTTACATACTGCTGATTTGGTCAAGTTTGCCCGATCTACCCCTGAGTTTGGTAGCACTGCTAAAGACAGGGGATTAGTGGAAGGTGTGGTAATAGAAACCAAAGAAGCCTTGCCCGAACCCACTCCTGAGGAGATTCAAGAAAGAGAGGAATACCGTCTTTTATTGGCTAAAAAGAGAAGAAAAAAACAATTGCAGTTTGGCTTAGCGTCCGCTGGAATATTAATAATTTTTAGTTTGGGTATCGCCATAGGCATATATGGTTATTATCCAGTAAGAGATACCTTGTTCGGTTATCCGACTTTACAATTGAAAAACAAGGAGTGGATCATCAGTCAATATGGAACCCCTCCTGTGAAAATTTCTACACCTCAAGTATTGAGAAGGGTAAAAACAGAAAAGGGAGGTGCATTGCGATTTTCCTCTGGAAATTACGATTCCCCTTTTTATATCGATTTGGTATTTAACCAAAAACCACTGAAGAAGGAGGTTAAAGAGGCCCCTTCAAAAGAAGATGAAGACATCCAAAAAAACGAAAAAGTTAAAGAATTGATTAATTCCATCATTAACGACTTTCAATCGAGAGGGGCGGTCAACATTCTGATTAAAGAGGATGAAATAACCACCTTATCGGGTATACCGTCACTTAAAATTTTTGGCACACTAGATTACCCAAAAAAAGGAAAAAGCAAAAGAGTCCGTTGCAATTATACTACTCATGTATTTGATTTTGAAGAGGTTGGAATCAACCTTACTTTGCTTTATGAAAAAGAGGATCGCTATGGGAAAGCCATTGAAAAAAGAGTTATGGACAGTTTTGAATTGATTAAAGAGTTATAGACAATGTTTGAAGACATTTACTTTTCGAATCCTGATTACCTATGGTTGATGCTTGTGCTCCCATTTTTAGTGGGGTGGTATGTCTTTAGCCGAAAACACACACAGGCGGTTTTAAAAATTTCTTCACTTAATGGCTTTCGGGCCAAGTCCAGTTTTTTGGCCCAATTTCAGCCCATATTGTTTGTTGTGAGAATTTTGTCCCTTACTTTGATTGTAATGGGTTTGGCCCGCCCCCAAACCATGGATGTCTCTACCAGAACCAAAACCAATAAAGGAATTGATATCGTCATGGCCATAGATGTTTCCTCTAGTATGTTAGCTCAGGATTTAAAACCAGATCGCTTGACTGCCCTCAAAAGGGTTGCGGCATCTTTTGTAGATGACCGCATGAGTGACCGGATTGGATTGGTGATTTATGCGGGAGAAAGTTATACTAAAACACCCATCACCAGTGACCGTGCTATAGTTAAAAATGCGTTGGGAGAAATTCAATTTGAGGGATTGATAGAGGATGGAACAGCCATAGGGATGGGACTTGCCACTTCGGTAAACCGTCTTAAAGATAGCCGTGCTAAAAGCAAGGTAATCATTCTGTTGACTGACGGAGTGAATAACTCTGGCTTTATCGATCCTAAAATTGCCAGTGAATTGGCCGTAGAATACAAAATTAAAACCTATACCATAGGATTGGGAAGTAATGGGACTGCAAGGGCACCTATAGGACTTTTACCCAACGGAAAATTCCAGTATGGGATGACAAAGGTAGAAATTGATGAGGAATTGCTCAAAACCATTGCCAAAAATACAGGAGGGTTGTATTTCCGTGCAACTGATAATAAAAAATTGGAAGACATTTATGAGGAAATTAATAAGTTAGAAAAAACTGAAATAGAGGAGTTTAAGTATTACAATTATGATGAAAAATTCAGGCCTTTGATACTATTGGCATTGGCTTTGCTTTTTATAGAATGGTTAATGAGAAACACTCTTTTTAGAAGTTTTATTTGATATGTATCAATTAGACGCACCTTTTTATTTTTATGGTTTGGGCATCTTGCCCATACTCTGGGGAGCCTATTTTTTGGTCATGAATTGGAAGCGACGTGCTCAAAACCGATTTGCACATTTGGGCTTGATGGAAAAATTAAGTCCCCACCGTTCAAAGTTTAAACCTGCCTTTAAATTAATGATGCTCTCACTAGGAATTTCCTTTTTAATTTTGGGCCTGGTGAATCCCAAAATTGGAACCCAATTAGAGACCGTAAAAAGGGAAGGAGTGGATATTGTTTTTGCAATTGACGTATCTAAAAGTATGCTGGCAGAAGACATTGCCCCCAATCGATTGGAAAAGTCCAAACGCTTGGCATCTGCCATCATCAATCAGTTGGCTAGTGACAGAATTGGCATTATTGCCTATGCTGCCCAAGCAATCCCTCAGTTGCCCATTACCACCGACTATGGAGCTGCCAAAATGTTTTTGCAAGCACTTAATTCCAATATGCTTTCTTCACAAGGAACAGCACTGGACGCTGCCCTTGACCTCTCCGGAACTTTTTTTGACGATGAAGATCAAACGAACAGGGTGGTCTTTTTGATTTCAGATGGTGAAGATCATTCCGAAGAAGGAGCTTCTGCATCCCAAAGAGCTGAGAGGATGGGGATCCGAATTTTTACTTTTGGTGTAGGCACCGACGAAGGAGCTCCCATTCCTATCAAACGCAATGGAGTAATAGATTCTTACAAAAAAGACATGGAAGGCCAGACCGTTATTACTAAAAGAAATACCTTAATGCTTCAAGAAATAGCACAAGCTGCAGATGGCGAATATGTCGATGGAAACGATACTCAAGCGGTGGTAGATTTTGTTGCGGAAACGCTAAAAAATATGGATAAAAAGGAATTTGAAGCCAAGAAATTTGTGAGTTATAAAGATCAGTTTCAAGCTTTTCTTTTTTCGGGATTCCTATTAATTTTGTTGGAGATTTTTCTTTTTGAAACCAAAACCAAATGGGTACAACGTCTAAATTTGTTCAACGAAAAATGATGGAAAAGCCAACCTTTTTTTGGGGACTTCTTTTTTTTGGGATTTCTTTGATGGCCCAAGATGGTGAAGTGATCAATCACATTTATGAAGGAAATGAACAAGCCTCAGCCGAGCTTTTTGACAAGGCAGAAATAGCCTACCGCAGGGCGCTATCCAAAGCCCCTGAGAAACCGGAGGCCCTGTATAACCTTGGAAACACCCATTTCCAAGAACAGGATTTTGATGAGGCTAAACAACGCTTTTTTCAAACCCAAAAATTTGCGGAAAACAAATCTAGCAAACACCATGCTTTCCACAACCTTGGGAATGTGTTCATGAAACAAAAAGATTATGCCAAGGCAGTAGAGGCCTATAAAAATGCCCTGCGAAACAATCCCGAGGATGAAGAGACCCGATACAATTACGCTTTAGCCAAAAAGTTGTTGGAAAAGGAACAAGAGCAACAACAAAATCAAGATCAAAAAAATCAGCAGGATCAAAAAGATCAAGAGGATCAGCAGGATCAGGGCAAAAAGGACCAGAATAAAGAAGGCAATAAGGATAAAGATCCTGGAAAGGAAGATGATGACAAGGAGGGAGATGAGGGTGAAGACGATGAAGATCAAAAAGATGAGGGGGATCAAGAAAAAGAGAAAAAACCCGAGCAGGGGGATTCAGAAAAAGAGCAACCCTCCTCAAAACCCCAACAAACCGAACTTTCTCCAGAGCAGGTCAAAAGCTTGTTGGAGGCCATGAACAATCAAGAGAAAAAAGTACAAGACAAAGTCAATGCTGAGAAGGTTCAGGGAACACCCGTCAGAGGACAAAAAGATTGGTAAAGATTTATGATGAAAAATGTTTTTGCTAGCGTTTTAATGATGATGATGACCGTCGGTCAGGCAATGGCTCAAGGAGTTAGTTTTGAAGCAAAAGTCAGTAAAAGAACCCTGGGATTGAATGAGCGGCTCAGGGTAGATTTTATTATGAATGAAAACGGGGATGATTTTACTCCCCCAAGATTTAGTGGATTTATAGTCGTTGGTGGACCAAATCAGTCTATCAGTAATTCATGGGTAAATGGGAAAAGAAGCTTTTCCAAGACCTACACCTATTTTCTGACTCCCACACAAAAAGGAGCTTTAACTATTGCCCAGGCCACCATTGATGTCGATGGAGAAACGTATAAAACCACTCCGGTAAAAATTACTGTTACAGAAGCGGTTGAGGTTCCGAGAGACCCAAACAGTCCCGAGTATTTGATAGATGACAACCTCCATTTGGTAGCCGAAATATCCAATACCCGTCCCTACCTCAATGAGGCCATCACGGTGATCTACAAATTATATTTTAGGAATCCATTGCGAATCTCAGATGCTAGAGCGGTTGAGAATCCAAAGTTTGCCGATTTTTGGAGTCACAATATCGACATCCCCCAGCTCAAAGTTGAAAATTCTTCCTACAAAGGGGAACCCTACAATGTTGTGGTTTGGAGAAAAAGTGTCTTGTACCCACAAAAAACAGGAAAACTGACCCTAGAACCGCTCAGCTTGAGTTTGGTCATCGATTTGCCGTCTAACCGCAGGGATTTCTTTGGCAACAGAATCCTACAGCAATCCTCAAGGACTGTAACGGCCGGGAAAAGAACCATCAATGTAAAACCTTTACCCGAAAAGGGAAAACCAGCGAATTTCTTTGGAGCCGTAGGACAGTTCAATTTTGATGCTTTAATCAATAAAAACATGCTTAAAGCCACTGAGTCTTTTGAAATCAAACTCAAGATTACGGGTAATGGCAACCTCAAACTCTTTAAATTACCTGAATTGGTATTGCCCAATACATTAGAAGTTTTTGAGCCGGAGCACACCGAAAATGTAAAAACTACACTTTTGGGTATGCAGGGGAATATTGAAGATAACTACACCGTTGTCCCTCGTTTTCAGGGAAAATATCCTATTGCATCATTCTCCTTTTCCTATTTTGATCCCAAAAAAGAAGAGTATTTTACTTTGCGATCTAGCGAACATATAGTAGATGTCTTCGGTGGCCCTTTGGCCAATAATTCAAATGACAATACAACAACTTTTGCCGCCAAGCAAATCTTGGCCAATACTGACGAATCTTTCCGATTCATCAAATTGAAACCCAATTTGGAGCCAATTTTCAAAAAGGAATTTTGGAACAGTAAACTGTTTTATGCCTTGTTGACTTCCCCCATATTTTTATTAATCGCTTTTGTTTTTTTAATGCAGCGCAATCAAAGAATTGCTGGTGATGTTGAAGGATCAAGACTTCAGGTGGCCAAACGTTTGTCCAAAAAATATTTGGGAGAAGCCAAAAAGAACCTAAAAAACAAAACTCTTTTTTACGATGCACTCGAAAGGGCGCTTTACAACTATTTGAAGGCCAGACTAAAAATAAAAGCAGATGACTTCAGCAAGGATAAAATAGCAGAGATCTTGGCCGTCAAAAACCTGGAAGCAGAGGAAATCCAGCCCTTTAATGCACTGCTGGAAAACTGTGAAGTAGCTCGCTATTCTCCGGCTACCGATGCCAAGATGCAACAAGATTTTGACCAAGCACTTTCTGTAATTTCTAATATTGATAAAAAATTATGAGAAAGATATTGATGTTACTTTCCGTCTTATTTCTTTGCTGCTTAATGGCTTATGGTCAGGAAAAAGACACGGCTTTTGAAAACGCTAATTCTGCTTATAATGCAGGACAGTTTGAAAAAGCAGTGATACTTTATAAAGAGATTTTGGAGGGTGGCTATCACAGTGCCGAACTCTATTTTAACTTGGCAAATTCATTTTACCGTTTGAATCAAGTTGGGGAAAGTATTTTTTATTTTGAAAAGGCTAAACAACTGCGACCAAATGATGAAGATATTAATTTGAACAGCACTTTTGCTCAAAATATGGCTATAGATGCCGTCGAGGTATTACCCAAATCCCAAGTCACCCAATTGCAAGAAAGTACCATTGAATTACTTCCTCAAGACGGGTGGGCTTATTTTATTATTCTTTTGACTTGGTTGCTGGTTCTTTTTTGGGGACTTTATTTGTGGAATAAAGTTCCGCTAATAAAAAGGACTTTCTTTTTAATCACTCTTTTTCTGGGAATGTTACTGATCGGTTCACTGTCCATTGCTGTTATCAAATTTGCCGACAATGCTGAAACGACATACGGCATACTGTTTAATGAAAAAATTGAGGTATGGACGGAGCCCAATTCTCGGGCGGAGTTTTTGTTTTCTCTGCATGAGGGGACCAAAGTTCAAATGTTGGATCAATTGCAAGAATGGCAAAAAATCAGAATCGCCAATGGTTCAGAGGGTTGGATCAAAAACTCCAAGGTGAGAAGCCTAAAAGATTTTAAATAAGCTCTTCCGGGATCTCTTTTGACAGTTCGCTCCCCCAGCTAAAAAGGTATTCCCCCAATTCGGTGATGGGTTCGTAAAGGATAGAATTTTTCATCATTTCTGCATCAATAATCGTGACCCATGCATTCAGTTTTCCTAAGAAAAAAAAGGCCAAACTCATCAATATCGCCCATTTTAAAACGCCGAAAAAAGCACCTAAAAACTTATTAAAAAGCCCCAATGAGGCTTTCCTGATAAACTTGGTTAAAGCTCGGGCCAATAAAGATATGGCATATACGATGATGATAAATACGATTAAATAGGACATGGTTTGGACAGCCACAGGACTCAAATCAAAAAATTCGTTTAACAGATCAGCAATAAAACTGGAAAATTTTACCGTACCTAGTAGGCCCAAAATCAAAGCGCCCAAGCTGGACACTTCAACAATGAAACCCTTATAAAACCCTTTTAAAAAACCAAAACCTAGTACAAAGGCCAGTATGATGTCGATTACATTCACTAGTACGAATTTACTTTATTTTTGGGAATCTCTTTCTGAGATTAATCCTAAAGCCAGTATCTTTGAGGGTGCAAAAAAACCAAAGCAGAGATAAAAAATTAAAGGATCGTTGGGACCATTTACTTTCTGTCCTCAGTGAGCGTTTTTCTGATTGTGAGGTCTTGGATATCGAAGATATTTTATATTTGATTGGTTTACAAGAATTGGGGCAGTTTCACAAAAAAATGAAAAAAGACGACAATGTGAACTTAATCCATATTGGTATCTGTACCGTATTGGAGCCTTATGGATACTACCGATTTGATTTTTTTGACGAAGAGGGCTGGCCTCATTTTGAACTTTTGGAGGCGCTGCCTCTACTTAAACCCGGAGAGCAAAGTATTTTGATGAAAGAAGCACTGGTAGAGTATTTTTTAAAACGCGAGCTAATTCAATAAATGCTTACTTTTATCCCATGATTGATAAGATTAATGAAAACCTGACCTTGGTCAATGCTTTTGATACTCAGTCCAAAGAAGAAGTAGAGGCTTTTAGAATAAAATATTTGGGAAAAAAAGGGATTTTAAATCACTTTTTTGCTGCCTTTAAGGAGGTAGCTAAACAAGAGAAGCGAGACTACGGACAGGCACTTAATACACTTAAAAACGCAGTAGTAGATAAGGTGAAAATCCTTCAAGCCCAAACCACCAATACTAGATCTCAAGGCAGCCACGGTGATTTATCAAGACCCGGTTTCCCCTTGGAGTTGGGTGCCCGTCACCCTCTTTCCTTGGTCAAAAACAGAATCGTAGATATTTTTTCTCAGATAGGATTTAACATTTCTGAGGGGCCAGAGATTGAGGATGACTGGCATAATTTCACCGCTTTGAATTTGCCGGAATACCATCCTGCCCGTGATATGCAGGACACTTTTTTTATTCAAACCGATCCGGATATTTTACTCCGCACTCATACCTCCTCTGTTCAAGTGAGGTATATGGAAAACAATCAACCTCCCATACGAACCATATCACCAGGAAGGGTATTCAGAAATGAGGCCATATCTGCCAGAGCCCATTGTATCTTCCATCAGGTAGAGGGCTTGTATATTGACAAGAATGTTTCTTTCGCCGATCTAAAACAGACCTTGCTTTACTTTACCAAAGCCCTGTTTGGGAAGTCAAAAATTCGTTTGCGCCCTTCTTATTTTCCCTTTACCGAACCCAGTGCGGAAGTAGATATTTATTGGGGATTGGAAACAGAAACAGATTACCGCATTACCAAAGGATCAGGATGGCTAGAGATTATGGGATGTGGTATGGTCGATCCTAATGTCCTGAAAAACTGCAATATCGATCCCTTAGAATACTCAGGTTATGCTTTTGGGATGGGTATTGAAAGAATCGCCATGTTGTTGTATCAGATTGGAGATATTCGGTTGTTTTTTGAAAATGATGTTCGTTTTCTTTCCCAATTCCAATCGGGTAATTAATCCAGTTTTTTGATCAGCTTTTTAAATACCTTTTCCGGGTTTTTCTCTAAGTATAGTATGCTGAAAACAGCTTCTATGATAGGAACTCTAGTGGAATATTTTTGGTTAATCATTTTTGCGGACCGCGTAGCGTAATAGCCCTCTGCTACCATCCTCATTTCCATTTGAGCTGCCTTGACTGTATAGCCCTTACCAATCATACTGCCAAAGGAACGGTTGCGACTGAAAACAGAATAACCTGTTACTAAAAGATCCCCCAGGTAAGCTGAGTTGTTTATGTTGCGTTTCATTTTGTAGATATCATTTATAAAGCGTTTCATTTCTCGAATCGCATTACTCATCAGTACACTTTGGAAGTTGTCACCATATCCAAGGGAATTGGCAATTCCAGCTGCAATGGCGTAAATATTTTTGAGCATACTGGCATATTCTGTACCTATGATATCATTGGAAATGATGGTACGAATATATTGGGTTTTAAGTATGGAGGCTAATGCTTTTGCAAGTTTGTTATTGGAGCAGGCAACTGTAAGGTAGCACAGACGTCCCATAGCGATCTCTTCAGCATGAGAGGGGCCTGCAATTACCCCAATTTTTTCTATTGGAACATTGAGTTTTTGATTTAAATGTTCCCCTACTATCAACATACTTTCCGGCACTACACCTTTTACGGCAGAAAAAATCATTTTGTCATTGAGCGATTGGTTCAATTTGTCCAGTTCACTTGATAGAAATGCTGAAGGTATGGCTAAGATCAATAAATCAGCTTCAGACACTACTTGATTGATGTCTGAACTAACCTTAAGACGTTTGATATTAAGGCTGGTAGTAACGAGATAGTTGGGGTTATGACCGTGTTTTTTTACTAAATCTGCATTGGTGGGGTTTCTAATGTACCACCCTATATTTCTTTTATTTTCTGAAAGAATTTTAATGAGTGCAGTTCCCCAACTTCCACCACCTAAAACAGCTACTTTAAGTTTACTTTTTAATAGAAAATTGGAAATATTTAGCTTTTGAGAGGGGCGTTCCATAGGGTGTTTATAGCCAAGTTTCCCAAGGTATTCTACTTAATAATAATAAAAGTCCCAATCCGTAAAATAAAGCAATTCTCAGAAATTTTTTCTCGGGGTCACTTTGGCGTTTCTGAAGTGACCAGCCCATAGTAATTAGAACAATGGCAAATATATTGGTAAAAGAATGCTCCACCAAATATAGCCGAGCTTGAGAATCTTTCATGACACCGCCGATTCCTAGATTGGACCATTGGTCAAACCAAGGAGAAACAAAATATAAAATCAGACCGATCAATAGTTGTATGTGAGAAAAGATCAATCCAAACAGAGATATTCTAAGGTCTTTGGACTCAAAATATTTTCCTTTTATTTTTCCAGCTATGGCATTGAGTATGGCAAGAATTAAAACCAATAAAGCCAGATAAGCCCAATAGGAGTGAACATTCTTGAGTATAGAATACATGCTTTATTTTTTGAAAGATACGATATTCTTTGGATCAATAAATATATTTGAAGTAATAATAAGATTACTTTTTGACATCAATTATTGCAAGGGTCATTTTAAATCTCTCAAGGGTTCATTTTTTTGATCAAAAATCATATGGTGGAAACCCTAAGGGTATTTACCATCCCTTTTTTATCGATAGGCATAGCAGTCAAGTTGATTAATAGATCCCCCTTTTCGACGTATCCACTTTTTTTTGCTATTTCATTGATTTGCTCTACAGTTTTGTCAGTACTTTCAAAACTATCATAAAAGAATGCCTTCACTCCCCAAATCAGATTGAGTTGAGTGAGAATTCTTTTGTTGGAAGTAAAAACTAAAATATTGGAATTGGGTCGCCATGCGGATACTTGAAAGGCAGTATATCCACTATTGGTCAGGGTACAAATGGCTTTGGCCTTAACATCATTGGCAATGTGCACTGCATGATAACAAATGGACTTAGTGATGAACCTAACAGTTCTTATGTTTGGCGGTTTTTGAGGGACTGAGATTAGGTCGGAGTTTTCGACACTGCAGATGATGGAACTCATCGCTTGAATTACCTGGACGGGATATTTTCCAACAGAGGTTTCTCCAGAGAGCATAACGGCATCAGCACCATCCATTACCGAATTTGCAACATCGTTTACCTCTGCCCGATTTGCTGTGAGGCTGTTGATCATACTTTCCATCATTTGTGTTGCAATGATGACAGGAATCCTAGCTTTTTTGGCTCGTTTCACCAATTCTTTTTGGACTAGTGGAACCTGGGCCGGAGGAATTTCTACCCCTAGATCTCCCCGGGCTACCATGAGACCGTCGCAATAAGAAATTATTTTGTCTAAATTTTCAATCGCTTCAGGCTTTTCAATTTTAGCGATGATTGGAATTTTGTTATCGGAGTTCTTTTCGATAAACTTTTTTAATTCCAAAATATCCTCGGAGTTTCTTACAAAAGATAACGCGATCCAATCCACGTTTTGTTTGATTGCAAACTCGGCATCTATCACATCTTTTTTAGTTAAGGCTGGGAGTGAAATTTTAGTATTGGGAAGGTTCACCCCTTTTTTTGACTTCAATTTCCCTCCTTGAATTACTATGGCTTCAACTTTTGCTTTTTCATCTGTTGAAATAACTTCAAATATAAGCTTACCGTCATCCAATAGAATTCTTTCTCCAGGTCTAACGTCTTTTGAAAAATTGTCGAAACTCATGTAGACTTTTTCTTTGCTTCCCACAAAAGGCTTATCATTAAGAAATGCAATATGATCTCCGGGGTCAACAAAGGTATTATCTTCTACCATTCCGATCCTCAATTTGGGCCCTTGAAGATCAGCCAAAATAGAAGTGTTAGAATTCATTTTTTCACTTAGTTCACGAATAATTTTGATTATTTTTTCAACTTCTCTGTGTTCGGCATGCGAAAAATTAATTCTGAAGACATCAACGCCCGAAAGTATCATTTCTTCCATCAACTCTATCTTATTCGATGACGGGCCAAGGGTGGCTACTATTTTGGTTTTTTTACTATTGATCATGAATATAAATTTAGACTCAGATCGATTTTCAATCGACTTTTATCAATCAAATAACGGTACGATATTTGATTGATAGATTCCATTTTTTCTATCATTACTTGGTATTCGATACCCGAATCAATCTTAATGATGTAGTCAACATCTTTTAAATCCTCTACCAAATATAATTCTTTTGTTTTTGGTAAATCAAATAAGTCTGTGCCCTTTTGGATATCATTTTGAAAAATTATGACTCGATTGGAAAAGAGCCTTATTTCAATGCCTTTTATTGGGTCGATCCATTCATAGCATTCAAAAGGGTAATCTGCTTGAGCTTCTACTTTTCTTTTTTTTGATTGGACAAATCGGCACTGGCATTTGGAATTGAGTAAAAAGGCGAGAAGATAAGCTTCACAAATGCTGTGAACCGCAAGAAGAGAGAAATCGTCTTCAGCAATTTCGTCTAAAAAATAATTTTTGACTTTAGCCATTAATCCTTGATTTGATATTCATGGCGTGGAATGCTCTTTTTGCAGCTTTTTCTTCAGACTTTTTTTTGGAGACTCCCCTTGCTTTGATAATTTGTTTTTCATCCAGATAAACTTGTGTTGTGAAGTTAAATTCAGGGTCAAGTCCATTGTCTGTATGAGTTTTAAACTTAATATTTTTTTTTGTTTTTTGCCCCCATTCTATTAATAATCCTTTATAACTCAAAACGGCGTGGTGCAGTTGATCAATTTTAACATGCTCCCCCAAGATTTTCTTCATTATAAATTCACTACATTTTTTATATCCTCGATCTATGAAAATAGCCCCTACTAATGCTTCAAGGAGATTACCGTGGATATTATTTCCAAAATTCATATTACTTTTTTGCTCTAAGAAATTGATCAGCCCGATTTTTAGACCAATCTGATTTAGATTTTCCCGACTTACAATTTTTGAGCGGTACATTGTCAATGTCCCTTCTTTTGCAAAAGGAAATTTTATATATAAAAAGGAAGAAACAACAATGCTGAGTATAGAATCACCCAGAAACTCTAGTCTTTCAAAATTGATCAAATGTCCATCATCATCTTTTAAGTTTCTGGATCGATGGGTAAAAGCAGTATGATAAACATGCTTATTATACGCTTTGAGTGAAGTAATCTTTTTAAGCCTACGAAAAAACATCACATCTTTTTTTGATGATTTCAGAAAGAGGCTTAAGAGATTCACATTCTAAATTAGGTAATTTTTTTGAAAATAACGCAGGCATTATGCCCTCCAAAGCCAAAGGTATTGGACAATGCAACTTCAACTGTTCTATTCTGGAATTTTCCTAATGTGAAATTAATCTTAGGGTCCAATTGGTCATCAGCCGTTTGGTGGTTGATGGTAGGCGGAACGATACTTTTTTTAATGGCCATTATGGAAGCAATGGCTTCAATAGCTCCTGCAGCTCCAAGTAGGTGACCCGTCATTGATTTGGTTGAGTTAATATTGATCTTGTATGCATGATCTTTAAAAACAGATATTACTGCGTTAGTTTCTGCCAAATCTCCTAATGGGGTTGAAGTTCCATGCATATTGATTGCATCAACATCCTCTGGTTTAAGGCCGGCATCTCGCAAACAATTAAGCATCACTTTTTTGGCTCCAATGCCTTCAGGGTGAGGAGCGGTCATGTGGTAAGCATCTGCTGAGAGTCCTCCTCCCGCAAATTCTGCATATATTTTGGCTCCTCGAGCCATTGCATGATCGTATTCCTCCAATATTAGAGCACCAGCACCTTCTCCTAACACAAAACCATCTCTATCCTTATCAAAAGGTCGTGATGCAGTTTTGGGATCATTGTTTCTGGTCGACAAAGCATGCATAGCATTAAATCCACCAATCCCAGCTATGGTAACTCCAGCTTCAGATCCACCTGAAATGATGATGTCTGCATAACCCATTCGGATATAGTTTAGGGAATCGATCATAGCGTTTGAGGAAGATGCACAAGCAGATACAGTGGCGAAATTAGGGCCTCTAAGTCCATGTTTTATTGAAATCAGCCCAGGCGCGATGTCCGAAATCATTTTAGGTATAAAGAAAGGGTTGAAACGGGGAGATCCGTCCCCCCAAGAAAAATTCAACACTTCATTTTGGAATGTTTCTAATCCACCAATGCCAGCGCCCCATATAACCCCAATTCGATCTCTGTCTTCTTTGTCAAAATCCAAACCTGAGTCTTCGATCGCTTCTTGGGAGGAAACCAATGCATATTGTGCAAATCGATCACATTTACGAGCCTCTTTTCGATCCATAAAATTTAGGGGATCAAAATCTTTTAACTCACAAGCGAATTGGGTTTTGAATTTCGAGGCATCAAAATGGGTAATGGGTGAAGCACCACTGGTACCAGATAATAAACCTTCCCAATAAGCAGGAACTGTGTTTCCTATAGGAGTTAAGGCTCCCAATCCGGTAATTACTACACGTCTTGGTTTCATTTAAGCCAAATTTTACTTTGCTTGTTCAATAAATTGAATGGCTTGACCTACTGTTGAGATATTCTCAGCTTGATCATCTGGAATCTGAATGTCAAATTCTTTCTCGAATTCCATAATAAGTTCCACGGTATCTAGGGAATCAGCTCCTAAATCGTTGGTGAAATTAGCATCGGCCACGACTTCATTTTCGTCTACTCCCAATTTGTCAACTATGATTGCTTTTACTCTTGATGAAATGTCAGACATAATCAAATTTTGTTTTTAAATTACTGTGGACAAAAATATAAAACTTTGCATCAAAACACTATTAAGGGTCAAGAATATAACTTTTCTTTGTTTTGAGGATGTTTAAAAATAAACCAAAAAACGCTTTATTATTGATGTGAAAGGAATTTTATGGGAAATAAAAATGCTAAAAGAATTATCCTATTTGCCTCTGGTTGGGGCACCAATGTAGAAAACATCATAAAATACTTTCAAACTAATAATCAAGTTGAGGTTGTAAGCGTCTTCACTAACAATCCATCAGCAGGAGTCATTGATCTGATTGGGCCAATGAAAATTTCATCAAAAATTTTTGATCAGGTGCAACTGAATAATGGAGAATTAAGACATGAGATAGAGTTTTTAAACCCCGATTTGATTGTTTTAGCTGGATTCTTACTAAAAATGCCTTTGGATTTTACCACTACTTTTTCTGATAAAATAATTAACATCCATCCCTCTCTACTTCCAAGGCACGGTGGTAAAGGGATGTATGGCGATTACGTTCATGAATCGGTTAAAGAAGCTGGTGACAAAGAAACAGGGATTAGCATTCACTATGTAAACGAACACTATGATAAAGGATCTA
This sequence comes from uncultured Flavobacteriaceae bacterium, assembly GCA_913043275.1. Lineage (GTDB taxonomy): Bacteria > Bacteroidota > Bacteroidia > Flavobacteriales > Flavobacteriaceae > UBA8316. The sequence continues at coordinate 85,809 of CAJWLL010000001.1, forward strand.
TTATTTTTCAAGCCAATGTAGAAGTTCAAAAGGAAGACAGCATAAATGAGATCGCTGATAAGGTTCGCCGACTGGAGTATAAGCACTATCCAGAAGTGATTGAAAAACTATTATTTCCTTAAAATGTCAGGGAAAATCAATATTTATACTGATGGTTCTTCGCTTGGAAACCCAGGGCCAGGTGGTTACGGGATTCTAATGGAATGGGAAGGAAGGAATTATGTGAAGGAACTTTCGGATGGTTATAGATTGACAACAAACAACCGCATGGAACTTTTGGCTGTAATTGTCGCACTAGAAGCCTTAAAAAAACAACCTATGGATGTAATGGTTTATTCCGATTCAAAGTATGTGATCGATGCGGTTCAAAAGAAATGGGTATTCAGTTGGGAGAAAAAAGCATTTAAAGACAAAAAAAACTCTGATCTCTGGCACCGCTATCTGAACATTCACAGGAAGCATAATGTTAATTTTCAATGGATCAAAGGACATAATGCTCATAAGCAGAACGAGTGGTGTGATCAATTGGCAGTCAAAGCAGCCAAACATTCTCCTTTCAATGTAGATGTTTTTTTTGAGCAAAATCAAAACAAATCCCTTTCCTCTTAGACCTTTGAAAACTTTTCAATAAATCATGGTCAAATAGTCAATAAGCCCTGCGAAGTTTATTATTTTTGTTAAATGAACAACAAATTACTTGTTGTAGGTACTATGGCCTATGATGCCATATCAACTCCCTTTGGAAAAGTCGATAAAATTTTAGGTGGTGCTGCCACTTATATAGGCTTGAGCGCCTCCCGATTTTCATTAGACTGCGGAATTGTATCTGTGGTGGGCGAGGATTTTGAAAAAGAACATTTAGAATTACTAAAAAACCAAGGGATAGATCTTTCTGGAGTTGAAATAGTAACCGGTGGAGCTACTTTTTTCTGGAGTGGGGAATACCATAATGATTTAAATATTCGAACCACTTTGGAAACACAATTGAATGTCTTAGAAAATTTTAGTCCAAAAATTCCTGAACATTATAAAAGCCCCGACATTGTCATGTTGGGGAACTTGTCTCCGGATGTACAAATTAAAGCCTTGGAACAACTAAAAGCTAAACCAAAGCTTATTGTATTGGACACTATGAATTTTTGGATGGAACATTTCAGAGCTGCTTTGGATCAGGTTATTACAAAAGTGGACGTTATTTCCATCAATGATGAAGAGGCCCGCCAGTTGACTGGGGAATTCTCTTTGGTCAAAGCAGCCCATCAAATTCATCAAATGGGTCCAAAATATGTCATTATCAAAAAAGGAGAACATGGGGCATTACTGTTTTATAAAAATCAAATTTTTTCTGCTCCGGCACTCCCTTTAGAAGAGGTTTTAGATCCTACTGGTGCTGGAGATAGCTTTGCCGGAGGATTTACCGGGTATTTGACCCAAACAGGAGATATTTCGTTTAACAATTTAAAATTAGCTGTTATTTATGGCTCTGCTATGGCTTCTTTTACTGTTGAAAAGTTTGGAACTCAAAAACTTGTCAACTACACCCCTAGCATGATGGCAACTCGAATCAAAGCTTTTAAGGAATTAACTACATTTGATATAGGATTAAAGCAAACAATTACACAATATGAGTGACGCCATAAAGCATGAATGTGGAATCGCTATGATCCATTTGAAAAAAGACCTCCATTACTTTAAAGAAAAGTATGGCACTGCTATGTATGGCATCAATAAAATGTATTTGATGATGGAAAAACAGCATAATCGAGGTCAAGATGGTGCTGGTTTGGCTTGTGTCAAATTAAACATGAGTCCAGGCCAACGATATATTGCTAGGGTAAGATCCAACAGTCAACAATCCATACAAGATATTTTTAAAAAGGTTAACAAAGGTGTAAAACAAGTTGCCAAAAAATATCCTGATTTGTTAGACAATATCAACCATTTCAAACAAAAAGTTCCTTTTGCAGGAGAGTTGTTACTTGGCCATTTGCGTTATGGAACCTTTGGAAATAACAGCATTGAAAACGTGCATCCATTCTTAAGACAAAATAATTGGATGCACAGAAACTTGATTGTGGCAGGAAATTTTAACCTGACTAATGTTAGCGAACTTTTTGATACTTTGGTGGAATTGGGTCAGCACCCCAAAGAAAAAGCTGATACCATCACTGTGATGGAAAAAATTGGACATTTTTTGGATGATGCTGTTGCCAAAATATATAAGAAACTCAAAAAAGAAGGTTATTCAAAAGCAGAGGCCTCCCCACAAATTGCCGAACTCCTTAGTATGGAAAAGGTACTTCGCAAAGCTTCTAAAAAATGGGATGGAGGTTATACCATTGCAGGTTTATTGGGGCACGGTGAATCTTTTGTTTTCAGAGATCCCGCTGGCATCCGACCTGCCTTTTATTATGACGATGACGAAATATTGGTGGTTGCATCCGAGAGGCCTGCCATACAAACGGTTTTTAATCTAGCTTTTGAGGACATTCAGGAACTTCCTCCAGGCTGTGCATTACTGACTAAAAAATCAGGGGCAGTAAAGTTGAGCCAAATTCAAGAAGCTGTGGCACTCAAGTCCTGTTCTTTTGAGCGAATTTATTTCTCTAGAGGAAGTGATGCTGAAATTTATAAAGAGAGAAAAAAATTAGGAAGACTACTGTTTCCACAAATCCAAAAATCCATTAACAAAGATTTAAAAAACACGGTTTTCTCCTTCATTCCAAATACTGCCGAAACTTCTTTCTATGGTCTTGTAGGAGCAGTTCAGGACAACATTGTTCAGTCGCTTAAAGATACAATAAAAAATAAAAATAATATTAAAAAAGATCAGTTTGAAAAGCTTCTTTCCTTGCGTCCTAGAATTGAAAAAATTGCCATTAAAGATGTTAAATTGAGAACTTTCATAACTGAAGATGCTAGCAGGGATGATCTTGTAGCCCATGTCTATGATGTAACATATGGCGTAATTAAAACTACTGACAATCTGGTTATAATTGATGACAGTATTGTTAGGGGAACTACATTGGAAAAGAGTATTTTAAAAATGTTAGATCGGCTAAATCCCAAGAAAATTATTATTGTTTCCAGTGCTCCCCAAATTCGTTATCCCGATTGTTATGGTATAGATATGGCTAAAATTGAAAATTTTATTGTTTTTAAGGCGACACTTAAGCTTTACGAGGACCAAAATACTCTAGAACAAACCTTGTTTAGGATTTATAGCAACTGCAAACGCAATCAGGATTATCCATTGGATGAGGTCCAAAATTGTGTGAAAGAGCTTTATGAACCTTTTTCAAATGAGCAGATTTCATTTAAAATCTCTCAAATGCTTAAAGGGGATAATATTAAAGCTGATGTAGAGGTTATTTTCCAAACCATAGAAAGTTTACATCAAGCCTGCCCAAAGAATCTAGGAGATTGGTATTTTTCAGGGAATTATCCAACTCCCGGGGGTAATCGTGTTGTTAATCGCGCTTTCATGAATTTTTACGAAGGAAAATCTGTAAGAGCTTATTAATGAGGGAAATAGTTTTTTTAAAGAAAGAAAAAAAGATTATTACTTTTTATAATTAGATTTACTTGGCATCCACTTGTCAGAAAAAAGTGCATTTTAACGTTTTATTAGCCACGACCTGATCCTTTAATCTATTTTTATAGAACCAGAACATAAGTAGGTTAAGTTCATGGTAAGATTTGGGGCAAAAAGGGAGGATTTATCCTCCCTTTTTATTTTTACTCCTTTTTATAATGAGTATTGTTTTACTTATTATGCTCATACAACTCACTCACTTTTTCCCAGTTGATCACATTAAAAAAAGCATTGATGTAATCAGGTCTTTTATTTTGGTAGTTTAAATAATAAGCATGTTCCCAAACGTCAAGTCCAAGGATAGGGATTCCTCCACATCCGACACCGGGCATTAAAGGATTGTCTTGGTTGGCAGAAGAACAAATCTCTACTTTGCCACCTTGAAGAACGCAAAGCCATGCCCATCCAGAACCAAACTGAGTAGCCGCTGCATTGGAAAAAGCTGTTTTAAAATCCTGAAATGATCCATAAGCTGCATCGATTGCTTCTGCTAAAGCTCCAAGGGGAGTTCCGCCTCCATTAGGACTCATTACATCCCAAAACAAGCAGTGGTTGTAATACCCACCTCCGTTGTTTCTTAAAGCAGCATTGCTCATATCTAAGTTTTCCAAAATACTTTCAATGGTGTCGGATTCCATTCCCGACCCCTTAAGCGCACCGTTGAGTTTTGTTGTGTAACCATTGTGGTGTTTACCGTGGTGAATCTCCATGGTTTTTGCATCTATATGTGGTTCTAATGCATTGTTTCTATAAGGTAATTGAGGTAATTCGAAAGCCATAATTTTTTTTTATTTATTACAAAAGTAAAATTTCTTTTAATTATTCGGTAAGTGATGATTGGGAAATAACCTAATTTTAAGAATTATACCAGCATATGAAATCGAGTCCTTTTCAAATAATAAATGCGGCTGCAGGTTCTGGAAAGACATATGCATTGGTTTATGCCTATCTTAAAAAATTACTCTCCACTAATCACGATCATGGTTATCGAAATATGTTGGCACTTACCTTTACCAACAAGAGTGTCAATGAAATGAAGTACAGGATTCTAAACAATCTACACTTACTTGCCTATCACATAGAGGACACTAAAATCAAGGGGATTCGCTCCAGTTTGATTATTGATTTGAATATTGATTTGCCATCACTTCAAAAAAAAGCTCAAAGGGTACTGAACAAAATCCTTCACGAGTATGCTGCCTTTGAAGTCATTACCCTGGACAATTTTACCCATAAAATTATCAAGAGTTTTGCCAAAGATTTAAAAATTCCCGCCAGCTTTGAGGTCACCCTCGACAGTGATTTGTTATTGGAAGAAATGACAGAAAATATTTTAGATCAAGCAGGCATAGACAAACCCTTGACCAATATACTGGTGGCTTTCAGTTTAAGTAAAATAGATGAACTTAAAAGTTGGAACATTGGTAAAGATTTATTTGATTTTTCAAAACTACTGCTCAATGAAAATGATCGACACCCACTGTCCGAGTTAAAAAAAATTGATCAAAAAGAATTTAAAGCCCAAAAAATAGCCTTTCAAAAACAATTGAGTGCTGTCAAGGATCAGCTTCGAAATATTGGAATAGAAACACTAAAGCTCTTGAGCGATAAGGCTTTGACCGAAGACGATTTTAAAGGAAAAACCCTTTACAAACATTTTAAAAAAATTTCGAGTGGCAAAATTGATGGACTTTATGAAAATCAATTGGAAAAAAACCTCACTGAAGGACAACGCCTTTATAACCAATCACTTTCCGATAGCAAAAAATCTATTATAGATTCTTTGGTTCCTCTATTGCTTGAAAGTTTTACCCAAGCCAAATCAAAGGTTGGTAGGCTTTTGCTTTTGAGGAGTATTATAAGTCAATGGACTCCTTTATCACTGATTGGTCGGATGGAAAAAGGTCTTGAAGAATTACAAATTCGGGAAAACCGCTTGCTTATCAGCCGTTTTAACGAAATGATTGATGATGAAATTTCGGGCCTTGAAGCTCCTTATATATACGAACGTTTGGGGGAAAAATACCGTTATTATTTTATCGACGAATTTCAGGACACATCCCGCTTGCAATGGAAAAACCTCATCCCATTGATTTCCAATGCCTTGCAGGGATTGGATGATGACCATCAAATGGGATCTCTCTTTCTAGTTGGTGATCCTAAACAAGCCATTTACAGATGGAGGGGAGGAGACAACGAACAGTTTTTGAGTCTCCTAAAAAAAGAAAGCCCCTTCCAAGAATTGCTCCCTGATATTACCCTTTTACCTAAAAATTACCGCAGTCGAGAGGCCATTGTCGATTTCAACAATCAGTTTTTTTCTTGGGTAGGAGCTACATGTGAAGATCCCGAGCAAAAGCAAATGTTTGAGCAACAAACCCAACAGGAGTTTAACCGCAAAAAGGGGGGGCAAATTGTCGTTCGATTTATACCAAAAAGCAGGAAAAAAGAAAACACCACGCCTCACTATCAAGAACAAACCATCAATTCACTCAAAGCAGCAAGATCTAGTGGTTTTTCTTGGAAAGACATGGCGATATTGGTTAGAAAAAAAGCACATACTACATTAGTAGCAGAGGCACTTCTTAGAGAAGAAATCCCCTTGATCTCATCTGAGTCTTTGTCTCTAGGAAGTTCTCTTAAAGTAAATTTTCTAATCTCCCTCATTCGTTTAGCAGTTGATCCTGGAGATGAGGAACAAAGAAAAAACATCATCGAATTTTTGAATCATCACAAGGGAACAAAAATGGATTTGGATCAAAGCCTGAGGTCGATGATTTTTCTTCCCATTTTTACCTTTGAAAAAGAAATTAAAAAACAATTTGAACTTTCATTTGATTTTCAGCTTTTTTCAAAAAAATCTATCTACAATGCTGTTGAGTATGCCATTGCTTCTTTTCGATTGATTGAAAATATGGAAGCTCATTTGAATGCCTTTTTAGATGATATTTTTGATTACAGTACCAAAGACGAAGGAAGTTTTTCGGGTTATCTTTACTATTGGGAGCAAAAAGGAAAGGATCAAAAAATTTCCATACCTGAAGGAACTGATTCGGTCAAAATTTTAACCATACACAAGGCCAAGGGATTAGAGTTTCCCGTGGTGGTTCTCCCTTTTGCCTCTGAAGAATTGGTTTCTTCCCGAAGTCGAAAAGTATGGTTTCCTATAAATAATAATATTGAATCGACCTTTAATTGGGGAAGAATCCATTTTTCAAGCAAATTAAAATACTTGGGAGAGAAAGCTACAGCATTTTATGAGCAACAGCTTTTGGCAGAAAGGAGCGATGCTCTTAATACTTTATATGTGGCCTTGACCCGCGCTGTTTCCCAAATGTTTTTGATTTGCACCCTAGAGGACGAAAACACAGCCGTCGACAAAAGCTATGCCACTTTGCTCAACCATTTTGTTAGAAGTCAAAATCAAACGCCTGAAATAGAATACCCTTTTGAATGGGGCAAAGCTGATAAAGTACAAAGCGATGATACTCAAACTCCCGTAAAGGCCCTTCATCCCAATTTCAAATTTAAGCCGCATTGGCAAAAAAGACTTTGGGTACAATTGCACAAAAAGGATGAAAAATTTGATGTTTCCGCTAGGAAAGAAGGTTTGTTGGTTCACGATTTAATGTCCGAAATTACTAGTGCTAAGGATGTTTCCGCTGTGTTGAACGATGCCCTCTATTCTGGAAATATAAACAAAGAGAAATACGATTATTATTTGCAAATGGTAAACGATATTGTAAATCATCCAAAACTTTCAGCCTTCTACCAAGAAGACATCAAAGTCTATAATGAAAAGGAAATTTTGATCCCTCAAAAATCCTTCGTTCGCCCCGATCGGGTGGTTAAAAATAAAGACGGCTGGGTAATCATTGAATACAAGAGTGGAAAAGAAAGCCCTCTTCATTTTGCACAAATCAAACACTATGCCGAGGTGCTTGAGCAGATGACCCATAAAAAATCAAAATGCTTTTTGGTTTACATTGGAAAAAAGACCCTAGTAAAAACAGTCGCATGATGTTTCATCCCAAGATCAAAAAATACTGATGAAAACTTTTCTGGATGAAATAGCAGAAGAAATTATCAATTCAAAATATTCATTTGAATCTATCAAAATTGTGGTACCCAGTCGCCGAGCAAGCCTTTTTTTAAAAAACGCATTGGCCCATCAAGTTCAAAAACCTGCTTTTGCTCCCGAAATAGTTAGTATCGAAAATTTTGTCGAAGAACTCTCAGCCTTAAAAAAAGTAGCTCCCGTAGATTTGATTTTTGATTTTTATGCGGCATACCAGGACGTTTCCGATGAAAAACAACGGGACTCATTCGATCAATTTTTGGGCTGGGCTTCTATAATTTTATCCGACTTCAATCTAATGGATGCCCATTTAGTCGATGTCAAAACCTTCTTTAATTTCCAATTTTCGCTTCAAGAAATGATCCAATGGAATAAAAATGAAGATCAAAGTAATATTATCCAAAACCATTTGGAATTTTGGAGGCTCATGCCTGAGTTATACAAAGCATTGAATCAAAAACTACAACAAAAACAGCAAGGCACACTAGGATTGATTTTCAGGGAGGCTGTTGCTAATTTGGAGTTTTATATTGGCCAGACTAGTAAACACCACTATTTTGTGGGTTTCAATGCTCTCAATGGATCCGAAGCTCAAATCATTCAAGAGTTTATGTCGAGGAATAAGGGAACAGTATTTTGGGATATTGATCAACATTTTTATCAAGACAAGGTTCATGCAGCTGGGAAATTTATCCGTCAATACCATTTAGATTGGAAATCCCTTCGGTCCCAACCTGTTTCGTTTCAAAAGCATTACACTAAGCCCAAAAAGATTGAGCTAATTGGAGTGAGTAAAAATGTAGCTCAAGCCAAATACTCTGCTCAATTGGCGGCACAGCTGGCAACAGATTATCCCGATGAAAAAACCGCAATTGTTTTGGGAAACGAATCGCTTTTGATCCCTGCACTTTCTTCCATCGATGACATCAAATTGGGGTGGAATGTTACTATGGGTTATCCTTTGAAAGATACTCCTACTGCCGATTTTTTCGAACTTTTTTTTAAGTTGCATCTCAATAACAAGAAAGGAGATTTTTTCTATAAAAACTTCAAAAGTTTATTATCCACCCCCTGGTGCTTGTCGCTGTTCAAATTTCACGATTTAAATCCCGGAGTGAAATTAAAGGAATTTGCGTCTAAAAATTTATATCGTTTTTCTCAAAAGGAACTTTACCAATTGGACAAGGTTCAAGGTATTGACTATTGCTTTTTTGCCCCTTTGCAGAGCATTGCTGATTTCATTCGCCGCTTAATTTGTATTTGTGATCACTACATAGTGTTTTTGGAACAAACCAAGGAAGATATTGCTTCGCTTCATTTGGCCTATTTCCAAAAATTTAAGGCCCTATTTAATCAGTTGGAAGCCACACATAAAAAACACCCTTTTATAGAAAATCTTTCCCTCCTTCGTGTGGTTTTTAGATCACTTGTTAAGGAAGAGAAAATCGATTTTGTCGGAGAACCATTGGAGGGAATACAGTTTATGGGACTTCTAGAAACACGCTTGTTAGATTTCGATAATTTGGTGATTACTAATCTAAACGAAGGCATTTTACCTTCTGGAAAAAAGAACCATTCTTTTCTCCCCTTTGATTTAAAGAAAAAATTCAACTTGCCCACCTTTTTGGAAAATGACGCCATCTACACCTATCACTTTTATAGACTAATTCAGCGGGCCAAAAGAGTTTATTTACTTTACAACACTCAAAGTGATGGATTGAATTCTGGTGAAATGAGCAGGTTTATCTACCAGTTAAAATACCAACGGCAACCTGCTCACCAAATCGAAGAAAAACAACTAGTTTTGAATTACCACACCCCCCCCAGAACTGATCATTTCATCGAAAAAACCGAAAACATTCAACAACGTCTACGTGCCATTGCCGAAAAGGGTTTTTCCCCTTCTTCGCTTTCTCTTTACCTTAGAAATCCAATAGAATTTTATTACCAAAGGGTGATAAAGATCAAAGAAAAAACCACTTTAGAATCGACTATCAATAATATGGACAAAGGAAACTTGGTGCATCAGGTGGTTGAGCAGCTCTACTTCCCTTATCAGAATCAAATTCTTACAGTTGCTGATTTTGAACAAATGAAAGAGCGCTTACTACCCCTTATTGAGGAACGCTTCCAATCTATTTACCAAGGTCCCCATCAAAAAACGGGACGTAACCTTATTATTTTTGAAGTACTGAAAAAGTCTATTTTAGACTTTTTAGCCATTGAACAAAAATCCGTTGAACAGGGCAATCGCATCAAGATATTGTATCTAGAACATCAATTTGAACAAAGTATTCAACTGCCTGGAATTGATTTCCCCATCAAACTAATTGGTGTGGTGGATCGTATTGATGTTTACAACGACACCCTAAGGATTATCGATTATAAAACAGGAATGATTGAACCCAAACATCTCAAATTACCTAATTGGGAGGTTTTTAATGAGCAGACTGAATACGCTTATTTGTTCCAGATTTTACTCTATTCTTATGTTAATAAATTCCTTTTGCTACAACATCAAAAAACGGCTGCAGGAATAATTTCTTTTCGGAATCTACCCCAGTATTTTATGTCTTTTTCCCACGAAAGCAATCGAGACCAAGCGTTAAATCAAGAAAACTTAGATCGCTTTGAGGCAACTTTATTTAAAATCATAGGTGAAATTTTTGATTCAAAAGTAAATTTTGAGAACAAAGGTTGAAAAATTCATATATAAATTGAATATATTTAAAAAATTTAATTCCCATGAGTAATCCGAAAGACAAAGATCAAAAAGAAAAAGGGATAAAGAAGGAACAACTCAATTGGTTGTTGCGTATTATTACATTGGGAGATCGGTTTTCTTTGCAAGACTTTTACGATCGAATCAAAAAAGGTTTTGTAGAATTCCTTATAGTATTTTTCGGTGTATTGGTTTCTTTTGGCGTAGAAAGACAAGGAGAAGAGTTTGGAGACAGAGAGTCAAATATCGATAACCTTGTAGGTTTGAGAGATGAAATGATAGACATACAAGAGTATACCCGAGGATATATTGAAGAAAATAAATGGATTCGGGCCTTATACAACCGATTATATGAAAAATGGGATCAAGATAGGGATAGTGTATTTCTATTCATAGACGAGTCAGATGGTGAACCTTATTCTCCACTTTCTTTTTATAACAATTACAATCCCTTTAATCCTCCAAGGGTAGTATATGAAGCCATAAAACTGGATGGGACTTTTAGATTTTTGGGGTCAGAGGTAGGTCGATTTGTCAACAATACTTACGATGGAACAGATCTTAAATATCTAATGCTCAATACAGATCGAGAAGAAAAAGTCTATGTAGATCAGTTCGAAGCTCAGGTTGCCAACAAGTGGATTTATGAGTTGAATAAAATTGATTTATACGACACCTTTTTTTGGTTAAAGCACCGAAAATATTTTCAAAAAGAGAAATATTTGAAATACAATTTATTCAAGCGCTTGGGGTTATGGCAGCAAATATCCGAGCAATTGGTGGAGTACGATGCAACGCTAAGTATTAACATAAAAAAACTGGATTCAGTAATTAATTTAAAAGAGGATGAATTTGTCTTTATCTATTGGTGGTTCTAAACTTTTTCGATCAAGCCCGCTACTAATTTTCCAGAGATCAAGGCAGGTGGTATTCCTGGACCGGGAACAGTCAATTGTCCTGAAAAGAAAAGATTTTTCACCTTTTTACTTTTCAATTTAGGTCTCAAAAAAGCCGTTTGCAATAGTGTATTGGCCATCCCATAAGCATTTCCCTTATAAGAGTTGTAAACTGAAATAAAATCATTTACACAAAAAGACTCTCTAAAGGCGATATCGTCTTTTAAAATTTGGTCGGTTAGCTTTTCCAAGCGTTCTATGACGATATCAAAATAACGATTCCTAAGTTCCTCAGTATCTTCTAATCCAGGCGCAATGGGTATCAAAATAAAACAAGCTTCTTTCCCTGGGGGAGCCATATCAACGTCAGTAATCGATGGAAAATTGGCGTAGAACAAAGGTTCTTTTGGCCATTCGGCAGTATCGTAAATTGTTTCCGCGTGGGTGTCGAAATCCACATCAAAAAACAAGGTATGATGGGAGACATTTTTTACCTTTTTATTCAATCCAACATAGAAGAGGAGGGAAGAAGGAGCAAATGTTTTTTTATCCCAGTAGGCTTTGCTATAAGCTCTGAAAGCTTTTGGCAGTAAAGTTTCGGTATGGTGATAATCAGCACCACTCAAAACGATATCCGACATGATGTTTTTATCGTTGACTCTTATTCCAACTGCTTTTTTGTTTTCCAAAATTATTTCCTCTACAGGGCTATCTACATGAATTATTACTCCCATACTTTCAGCCAGTTTAACCATTCCCTTAACAACGCTGTAGATTCCATTTTTGGGATGCCAAGTTCCTAAACCAAAATCAGCAAAATTCATAAAGTTGTAAAAAGCCGGGGAGTCTGAGGGTTTAGCACCCAAAAACAACACCGGGAACAAGAGTATCTGGACCAGCTTAGGGTTTTTAAACTCTCGGGTTACTTCTCTTTTTACATTCGAAAAAAAGTAACCTAATTTCTTGATGGTTTCCTTCGTGACCAGTTCCAATGGAGAAATTCCAGGGCGATAGACCAATTCATTCATTGCAATTTTGTAATTATCGGCAGCTTTAAAGATAAATTTTTTGAGTTTTAAGGCGCTCCCCTCTTCTTCTTCTTCAAAAGTTGCATAAATTTTCTCCAAAGAATCCTTTATGAATATTGAATCGTTTTGACCAAAATAGACTTGATAACCCGGATCCAATCTTTCCAGCTCATAATAGTCACTTACTTTTTTCCCAAAATCTCCAAAAAACTTTTCAAATACATCAGGCATCCAATACCACGAAGGCCCAATATCAAAAACAAATCCATCTTTTTTAAGTTGACGGGCACGCCCACCCGGTGTACTGTTTTTTTCAAAAATTTCGACTTGATGCCCTAACTGTGCCAAATAACATGCAGCTGACAAAGAAGAAAAACCGGAACCGATAATGCTGATACTCTTTTTCATTCGTTATAAAATTATAAATTACTAAATGTTTTAGGTAATAATGAGGCCATAAATCCTTGCGCCTTTAAAGAGATTTTAAAGTCGATCGTGTCTTTATTAATAGGGTAGAATTATTTATCACCCCTTCTTACCGCATGGATTTCCTCAACAAAAGAAGCCGAGATGATTCCAGTGGGAATAGCCACTATCCCAATTCCAATCAATGAAATAAAAGAAGCAAAAATCTTACCTCCAACTGTGACAGGATAAACGTCTCCATAGCCCACTGTGGCTAAAGAAACAGTTGCCCACCAAATCGCTTCTGTGATACTAGAAAATTTTTCGGGTTGGGCCTCATTTTCTAGATAATAGATGGCAGAAGCCGAAAACAATATGGCCAAGGCAGAGAGAAATAGAGTAAATTTTAATTCGTTTTTTACTCCCCTTAAGGCTTTGACAAATAATTTTAGCGAACTACTGTCACGACCCAATTTAAAAATACGAGTCAGGCGGAACAATCTTAAAATTCTAAGGAACCTTCCATCTACTTTTATAATTTGGTTGAGATAAAAAGGCAAAATTGAGATCAAATCAATTAACCCAATGGCACTGAATACATATTTCGAAACTCCTTTCATTCGATTGTCTATGTAGGCCAGTCTAACGCGATACAGATACTCGAAAGAGAAAATATATATAGAAACCGCCTCGAAAAATTGAAATATATCGCCATAAGAGTCACGAATAGACACATGAGATTCCATAATCATCGCCACCACGTTGACAATGATAAGTAAATAAATAAATTTATCGAAAAGAATTGGAGATTTCACCGCCAATTACTTTTTAGAGAGATCAATGAAAATACCGATCATTACTCCTACCATAGAGACAATAACTACAAAAGCCACAAAAGAAGGTGTCATATATAAATATATAATAGTTGCCCAAATATAGTCAATTTAAAAGATTCCTTGAAAAGTACTGGGAAACTGATTTTTTTTAATTTTTAAACGGCTTAAAATAAATATGGTTTTTAAACGCCTCTGTAATTTCTATCTCCTAAAGTCAAATTCTAAAATCCTAATAGAGGTATTTTTTTAACCTCCATTTTTTTCAAAATATTACAATTTAAGTTCTAAAATCAAAAATTTATATTTTTGTGTTGATTGTACATTCGTGTGGAGGAAGACACTTGTGTTTGCTTTACGCCAAAACGCTACTGAATAATACCTTAAGCTACAGATGATCCCAATCAAATTAACCCGTGAAAAGATTTCCATTTCCATCATATGGTTGTTTCATATCAGTGGAATTATGGGTATACTTTATGGCAATTCAGAATGGTTCATATCGGCTAGTCCACTAAATTTATCTATAAATTTTTTTCTTTTACTGATCAATTGTTATGGACATAAATGGTTTTTTCCAATGGTTGTTTTAGGATTTTTGACAGGTATGATTTCCGAGATTTTGGGTGTACAATTGGGTTGGATTTTTGGAAATTACAAATACGGAGATGCCCTGGGGTTTAAGGTTTTGGGTGTTCCTTTACTCATAGGAGTCAATTGGACTTTATTAACAATCATTACAGGAGCAATTGCTCAGCAATTTTATCAAAACTTTATTATGCGAATCATTATTGGCGTTAGTTTGATGATCTTTCTTGATCTGTTAATTGAACCCATTGCCCCGGTATTGGATTTTTGGGTTTTTGATGAGGGAGAAGCACCGCTTCAAAACTATATAGGTTGGACAGCTGTGGCCCTATTTTTACAATTAATTTTTCATTACTTTAGAGTATCTGTAAAGGGCTGGTTCCCCCATCAGTTGTATATTTTGCAAATTATTTTTTTTACGGTATTATTAATCAAGCAGACCACTATAGGTCTATAAATTTTAATTATATGTTGCGTTATTTTTTTTTAGGTCTGATGATCATTTGTCTTTTTTCTTGCAAAGAAAAAACATCCGCCATTCAACAAACCAATTATATAACGAAGAAGAAATTAACAATTGATGCTCCTAATTACGCGACTCAACTTACAAAACTTACACCCAATTTTGTTAAGGAAAACAACATCAATCAGTGGATTCAATTTAAAAAATTTAAAGATTCGATGGAAGACATCAAAGAGCTCAACCCGGCGGGTATAATGACTTTTATCTCTGAACTATACAAAACAACTAGTTCCTTATTAAAATCTTCTTTTCCAGAAGAATTCAATAAACCTGCGATCTACAGTAGAATAAAAGTGGTGCAAACCCAAATCATTAAATGTCATTATTATGCAACCAACAAACAAAATGAAAAACTCAATCAATCACTGGATAAACTCTATTTAGAATACAATATCCTTTTAAATAGAATGATCAGTATGGCGGATGAAAACAAAATACCACTTGACAGTATTGGAGTTGGTAAAACTAATTTTCAGGATTCTAAAAGAAACCCTGCATTCTCTAGGAAATAAATACTCTCAGTAACAGATTCAGAGATTTTTTCTTGTTGGTTTCTCAAAAATGAAGTACTGGGATGAAGAGCTAGGGCTTCACCATACAAGGCCAATAGTTTTTGGTCGTACTCTATGCATTTATAGAGGTGGGTGTGATTGGATTTCTTTATTGAAGAAATTACTATTTGTTCAAAGTTGAGTCGGTGCATAACTAGACTTTCTACCTCTACATTTAGAGATCTCAACAACTTGGTTACATCTTGAAAAAATCGATTTCTTAATGTAGACTGTATATTAAAATGCCGCTTGTCTTTTGAGAGATTGGACTCATCCGAAGCTTTTAAATACTCCATCTTTGAATTCTTTAGAAGATTAAGAATTTTTTTAAGTACAGCAATATATTCCGACGAATCTGACAAGAATCTAAATTTTTATTAAACTTAAACAGAATAAAGGTTAAGGAATATTTATGCACTAATTTAATATTAACAAGTTTTTCACTGTGGGTTTACAACTTAAAATCATAAATTACTTTTTTGGAATTGATGATCCCCATTATGGTAGTGATTTGGGCACCTTTGGTTCGAAAGTATGTGTTTTTTCTTCAGTTGTCATTATCAACTTTAGTTGTGACACTTTTTTCGACCTATTATAACAAGGTTAAGCCCAACCATACACTAACTAATTTTCTAATTCTATTCTAGACCCCCTTGTTTTATTATTGAACCTTAATACAGATACTTATTAACAATTTTAAAAGATAATTTAAAAATCACTACATTAAGAAACACAAAAACAATTAGTTGTGCCAATAAAAAGTTTTCAAGGAGAAAGAGCGATCCGCTCCAAAAAATCAAACAAGACTTTATTGGTGTCTGACATCATGACTCGCGATTTGATGGTTTTCACTAAAGATCAATCTATTCATGAAGTAATGAAAGAATTTATCAAATACCGCATATCCGGTGGGCCGGTGGTGGACGATGCAGGTAACTTGATTGGAGTAATTTCTGAGGCAGATTGTATGAAAGAAATTTCAGATAGTCGCTATTTTAACTTACCAATTCTCGATAAAACTGTCGCTCATTTTATGACTTCTAAGGTCGATACCATCGATGCCAATAAGACTATTTTTGAGGCGGCGTCTATGTTTTTTAAAACTACGCGGAGACGTTTCCCCGTTTTGGACAAAAATCGGTTGGTAGGGCAAATTAGTCGTAAGGACATCGTAGTAGCCACCATTAATATGAAAAGCCAAACTTGGCGTTAAAAATAAGTGAGCCACCTTATAGGCATTCGCTTGTGATTCGATGATTAACTCTATGCCTTTGGAATAATCGCCAAATCAATTATCAAATTATTTTTGGCATGTTCGGGATCCAATAAGTTTTGACCTGCGATGATTTGGTCATTTAGAATATAAGCTTCGCTATGGTTAGAATAAGCATGATAAGTTCCTCTGGTAATGTTAATAGAGAATATCTCTTGGGTTTAGTTAAATTCTACTCATTTGAAGTAGCCTACGCTACTTTATTTTTTCGTTTACCTATGATTGGTTGTTCTTTAATTTTTGCAATTGTTTTTCAATCGCCTCCTCTTCAATTTTTTCGAAAAGCAATTGTGGTTTTTGTAGAAGGTGTCCAGCAGCTAGAAGTGGCTGCCCACTGATTACATCATCCCAAGAGGCTTTAAACTGAAACATATCCATCATCCTTAGCGCCGTAAAAGGAAGTAAGGGTTCACTGAGAATACTAAGTCCAGCAGAGATTTGTAGTGCAGTGAACATAATGGTTTCCACCCTCTTAGGATCTGTCTTAATCAATTTCCAAGGCTCATGCTCCGCCAAATACTTATTACCCAATCGCGCCAGATTTATAACCTCCTGACTATAAGCTCTGAAATGGTAGTTTTCAATTTTCTTTTCCATTATGGATGGAACTTCTTTAAGTTTTGTCAAAGCAGCTTTATCCGCAGCTTTTAGTTCACCCATAGAAGGGACTTTTCCATCGTAGTATTTTTGGGTCAGTACCATCACCCGATTAATGAAATTACCAAAAATAGCTACTAAATCACTATTGTTTCGTGTTTGGAACTCTTTCCAAGTAAAATCGTTGTCTTTGGTTTCGGGAGCGTTAGCAGTTAAGACGTATCGCAATACATCTTCCTTTTCGGGAAAGTCCTTTAAATATTCATGTAACCACACAGCCCAATTTTTGGAAGTGGAAATTTTATTGCCCTCTAGGTTAAGGAATTCATTGGCTGGAACATTTTCAGGAAGTATATAGGTTCCCACGTTTTTAAGGATGATGGGAAAAATAATACAATGAAAAACAATATTGTCTTTTCCGATAAAGTGAACCAATTGGGTGTCTTCAGATTTCCAATAAGGTTCCCAATCGATGTTTTTCTTTTGGGCCCATTCCTTGGTAGAGGATATATAGCCAATGGGGGCATCAAACCAAACATAGAGCACTTTTCCTGCTCCACCATGTAAAGGTACAGGTATACCCCAGTCTAGGTCTCGAGTAACTGCGCGTGCTTGCAAGCCGGTTTCAATCCAGGATTTGACCTGTCCGTAAACGTTTGGTTTCCAATCTTTTCTATGCCCTTTCAAAATCCACTCTTCAATAAACTCTTCATGTTGGTCGAGGGGTAAAAACCAATGCTTGGTTTTTTTAAATTCAGGGATACTGCCAGATAGGCTAGATTTGGGGTTTATTAAATCTGAAGTACTCAGAGAACTTCCACAGGATTCACATTGGTCACCATATGCTTCTGTGTTTTGACAAAATGGACAGGTTCCAGTTACCAATCGGTCAGCCAAAAAGGTTTCGGCCTCAGGGTCATACAATTGCTCAGTTTCTTTGATCAAAAGCTGACCCTGCTTATCCAATTGTTTAAAAATTTCTCCAGCTGTTTCGTGGTGGACTGCTCTCGAAGTTCTGGAATAATTGTCAAATGAAATGCCGAAACTGTCAAAAGCAACACGGATGATTTCATCATAATGATCGATAACCTGTTGGGGTGTTTTTCCTTCTTTTTTAGCTTTTATGGATATTGCTACTCCATGTTCATCACTTCCACAAATAAAGGCTACATCCTTTTTTTTCAACCTCAGGTAGCGTACATATATATCAGCAGGCACATAAACTCCAGCCAGATGACCAATATGGATAGGACCATTGGTATAAGGTAAAGCAGCAGTTACAGTATATCTTTTTGGCTGTGAGGACATATTTTTGACAAAAATAAGAATTTTATTGCCTAGCTAATGATTTAAATTTTTTTTAAGACAAAGCCCATCTAACCATCACAATATTTCTCCAACTTAAAAAAGAGGGAAATGATCTACAAATTTTACTTTTAAAAACAGATATATACCCTTTTGGCAATTAACTGCTGCTATCTCAAGAGAGAAGTACGTTTTTTTGTCCTAAAAGAAAATACTTTGGTTGAAGAAAATTTAAAAGGCAATTGGATTAGTCTTGTAATCTTATCATTCTATTTCATCCAAAAAGATTAAATCATTTTTAGCTGATGTCGATCATTTTTTTCAGTTTTTGTTGCTTTATATCAAGGTGGGACCTTAGTTGATTTCCTATATATTTGATTGCCCCATTTTGAATAAAAAGCACATTGCAAATGCATTTAATCCCTTTGGTTAAATTGTTTTAAAACTAACATTATGTTTTATATTACTAAATTCGCTAAGAAATAAAACATTTTAACTTGAAAACAATTGCTTCACAAGTATCGGAATATGTCAAGACCAAGCCCTATTTATCTACAGCGCTATCACAGGGCATCATCAACCTGACCTCTCTGGCACGAGAGATTCAGCCCGAAATCGAAAAGGCATTGCGCAAGCCTGCCAGAAGTGGAGCAATCGTGATGGCATTAAAACGAATATCCGACAATGAAGAGTTCCTTTCTACCCACAAGATTGTTAGTTTATTGAGAAATTTGGGGGACATCACTGTGCGTTCCTCTTTGACCGATTATTGTTTTAAACTGTCCGAAACCCTTTTGTTAGCCCAGGCTAAATTCCTTACCTCCATCAAAGACAAAAAAGATATATTCTATACCTCTTCGAGAGGGGTAGGAGAATCCAATATAGTTGTCAGTAGTAACCTCGCTCCTTTGATTGAAGATTTATTCGGTGATGAAATATGCATTGACAAAATCGACAACCTATCATCGATAACTGTAAAACTTCCTAACGAGAATGTGAAAATTCCCGGAATTTATTATTTTGTTTTTCAAAGATTGTCTTGGGAGGGGGTTAACATCAATGAAGTCATTTCTACTTCTAATGAATTTACCATACTAATGGATGAAGATTCGGTCAATGTAGCTTTTGAGGTAATCAAAAACCTCAAATCACTTTAGCTACTCTTCAGGTTGTTGAGTTGCTCTATTAGCTTATCTACCGTATTCACCTGATCCAAAACTAATAAAAGCCGAAGACCATTACGTGTTTGCTTTTCTTTGATGCTATATTTTTTAGGCTGTTTTTGAACACCAAAGAGTATTTGATTAAACAAAGGACTTTGATAGAAATCACTTTGTTGATCAGACAAAAAGTAACACACACATTTTTTATTTTTAATGATAAGTCTTTCCAATCCCATTTTGGAGGCAAGCCATTTGAGACGAAGAGTACTCAGAAGCTCCTGTCCTTCCGGGGGAATTTTACCAAACCGATCCTCCAGGTTTGTTTTAAATTGCATCAAAGCCTCTTCATCTTGTAAGTTGCTCAACTCATTGTAGAGCATCAATCTCTCATTCACTATATTTATGTAGTCATCCGGAAATAAAATTTCAAAATCCGTGTCAATTTGCACCTCTTTTACATAGTTTTTTTCCGAGAACTTATCTTGATCTTCAAATAGGGTTTTGAACTCATTTTCTTTCAATTCATCTATGGCTTCTTCCATAATTTTCTGGTAGGTTTCGAAACCTATTTCGTTGATAAAGCCACTTTGTTCCCCCCCCAATAAGTCACCTGCACCTCTGATCTCAAGGTCTTTCATAGCGATTTGAATTCCGGCTCCCAATTCTGAATATTGAGAAATGGCATTGATTCTTTTTTGTGCATCTGAGGCCATGGAACTTATTGGTGGGGTGATAAAATAACAAAAGGCTTTTTTATTGCTTCGACCTACCCTTCCCCTCATTTGGTGCAGATCACTCAGTCCATAACTCTGGGCATTATTGATAAAAATGGTATTCGCATTCGGGACATCTAGACCATTTTCTACGATGGTCGTAGCTATCAATACATCCAATTTTCCCTCCATAAAATCGAGTAGAGTTTTTTCCAATTGGTTACCTTCCATTTGTCCGTGACCAATCGCAATGCGTGCATCGGGGATCAGTCGCTGAACCAGTCCCGAAACTTCCTTAATGTTCTCTACCCGATTGTGAATAAAGTAGATTTGCCCTTCTCTTTTTAATTCATAGCGAACAGCATCTCTTATTAGGGACTCACTAAAACGAACTACTTCGCACTCAATAGGATAACGGTTGGGGGGTGGAGTGGCAATGACCGATAGATCTCTGGCAGCCATCAAACTGAATTGTAAAGTTCGAGGGATGGGTGTTGCGGTAAGGGTTAGAACGTCAACATTGGTTTTAAGGTCTCGCAATTTTTCTTTGACCGCCACACCGAATTTTTGCTCTTCATCTACGATCAGTAAGCCCAAATCTTTAAACCTTACTGTCTTGTTCACCAATTGATGGGTACCGATTAAAATGTCAATTTTGCCTTGTTGAAGTTCTTCCAAGATTCTTTTTCGGTCTTTAGTCGAACGGAAACGGTTGATATAGTCTACCTTCACTGGCAGTTCTTGCAATCTTTTGGAAAACGTTTTATAGTGCTGAAATGCTAATATAGTGGTGGGCACCAAAACGGCTACTTGTTTACTGTCGTCAGCGGTTTTGAAAGCAGCGCGGATGGCAACTTCGGTTTTTCCAAAACCTACATCTCCACAAACCAGTCGATCCATGGGTCGTTCGTTTTCCATGTCCGCCTTTACCGCAGCAGTAGCCTTACTTTGGTCGGGAGTGTCTTCAAACATAAATGAAGCCTCCAGTTCCAACTGTAAATAGCTGTCTGGTGGAAAGGCGTGCCCGATTTTTTCTCTTCTTTTGGCATAGAGTTTTATTAGGTCAAAAGCAATATCCTTGACACTGGTTTTGGTCCTTTGTTTGAGTGCTTTCCATGTCTTAGATCCCAGTTTATGGAGTTTGGGAATATGGCCGTCTTTACAATTTAATTTGGTAATTTTATGCAGCGAATGAATGCTTATGTAGAGGGTGTCTCTTTCTCCATAACTTAATTTTATGGCCTCTTGTTTCACCCCATTCACATCAATTTTTTGAAGCCCTCCAAACTTCCCAATGCCGTGATCTATATGGGTTACAAAATCCCCAATTTTCAGATGGGTTAATTCTTTTAGAGTCAATACATCTTTTTTGGCAGCGGCAGAACGCAGTTTGTACTTGTGATAGCGTTCAAAAATTTGGTGATCGGTATAACAGGCAATCCCAGCCTCGATATCTTCATACCCCTCAAAAAGAGTACAGACCATTGTTTTGTAATGCACCTTGGTTTCCATTTCGTCAAATATTTCATTGAATCGCTTGCGTTGGGCTTCATTGGAGCAAAAAATATAATTCTTAATACCGGATGCGTGGTTGTCATTCAGAATTTGAACAAGCCTATCGAACTCCTTGTTGATGGAAGGTTGGGGACTTTGATTTACACTGATGTGCTCTTGAGGCTTTATTTGGTCTGAATTATTGATTAGAACTAAACTTTGGTTGGCCAGACACTCCAAAAGTTCTTGGGGGTTCAAAAACAAAACTTTTGGAGGATTTTTAACGGAGGTTTCCAAGCACTCAAATTTTTTGGCAGCTTTTGCCCCTAATTTTTCGATGCGATCCAAGCAAAGGTCGAGTTGGTTGAAAACCACTGTACTTTGCTTAGGCAATGAGTCGATCAGTGATTTTCGTTTTTCGCTAAAGGAAACCTTTGAGGTATTAGGTAACAAATCTATTTGATCCAAGGGGCTGATGGATAGTTGGGTATTGACATCAAAACTTCTTAAGCTCTCAATTTCTTGGTCAAAAAACTCGATTCGATAGGGGTGTTGATGTGCAAAAGAAAACACATCTATCATCCCCCCTCTTACTGAAAATTCTCCTGGTTGAGTGACGAAGTTAACCCGATCAAAGCCATACTCAAAAAGTGTTTCATTAACAAAATCCAAACCCAAAACATCACCTTTTTTGATGGTCAGTGTTTTTCGTTTTAGTGTTTGATGTGAAATGACTTTTTCAAAAAGAGCTTGAGGGTATGTAACAATGATATTTTTCTTTTTAGAAGTGCTGAGTTTTTTCAGCACTTCAGATCTTAACAAAACATTGGTGTTGTCAGTGACTTCAAGATTATATGCGTCTCTATAGCTAGCAGGAAAATAGAGAACTTCTCTTAAGGAGAGTATTTGTTCAAGGTCATTGAGGTGATAAGCCGCCTGCTCGGCGTTGTCCAAGACTATCAAAAAAGTACGGTTCAAATTCTTAAATGCAGAAACCACTTTAAAGTTCAAGCCAGATCCTACCAAGCCTTTGAATCGGCAACATCCACCCTTCAAAAGTGCAGTTTCAAATGCCTTTTGACTAGGGGTTTTGGAAATTTTATCAAACAGTTGTTCGATAACTTTTTTTGGTAAAGATAATTTTCATTCCTATTACTTAGCTTATAAATTTCAATATTTCAATCCTTTTTTTGGTTAATAACTCCTGATAATTCAATACCCATTTTAAAAGTACAATACAGTATTTTAGTGTCTCAAACTGCTTTCAATGTTTTTGATTTTTGATACTGAAACCACTGGTTTGCCCCGAAACTGGAATGCACCCTTGACGGATGCAGATAACTGGCCACGATGTATCCAAATTGCATGGCAATTGCATGATAAAGACAGTAACTGCATTTCTCATGAGGACTATTTGGTTTTACCAGATGGTTTTGTGATTCCATATGATGCCGAAAAAATTCACGGTATTTCAACCGCTTTGGCTGAAAAAGATGGAATCCCTCTAGTTGATGTATTGAAAAAATTTCAGAAGGCACTTCATCAATGTGAATTCATCGGAGGGCATAACGTAAAATTTGATCTCAATATCATAGGGGCGGAATTCTTGAGATTGGGTGATCAGAACCCATTAGAAAACTTCCCCATCATTGATACCTGTACAGAGGAAACCGCAGCACTTTGTAAGTTGCCAGGAGGTAGAGGGGGAAAATTTAAATTACCTACTCTAAGTGAACTTCACGCCCACCTTTTTGATGTCCATTTTGTGGAAGCACACAATGCCACAGCCGATGTGGAGGCCACCACACGTTGTTTTTTTGAGCTTTTTAGAAAAAAATGGATTCAGCCTGAAGCATTGAAAAGTAGGGGAGAGGTTCTACAGCACCTCAGTGATACTTTAGATTCACCAGTTGAAGGTATTGGTATAAAACACCTTAATTTAAAAGCCGGTTCTGATCGATTGGTTGAGTTGGCCAATAAAGATGAAGAACCTTCTAAAATTTTTACCGATGCGGAAGAGGAAATTCTACAAAAGGCCCCTTTTGTTCATTTGCATACCCATTCACAGTATTCCATTTTGCAATCTACTTCCAGAATCAATGATTTGGTCAAAACCGCAGCTGATGATGAAATGTTGGCGTTATCCCTAACCGATCACGCTAATTTGATGGGAGCCTTTCACTTCATCAAAGCCATTAAGAAACACAATGCTGATTTACTAGGTGATGCCGCACCTCTAAAACCCATTTTGGGCTGTGAGTTTTATGTTTGTGAAAACCATCAAGACCGTTCCAGAAGAGACAATGGATATCAAATTGTTTTCATTGCAAAAAATAAAAAAGGCTATGAAAACCTTTCCAAGATGAGCTCCATTGCATACACCCAGGGGTTTTATTATGTGCCAAGGATTGACAAAGAAATTGTCGAACAGTACAAATCTAATTTAATGGCATTAACGGGTAACTTGTATGGAGAAGTGCCCTCAAAAATTCTTAACGTAGGAGAGAATCAAGCAGAGGAAGCCTTGCAATGGTGGAATGCTCAGTTTGGAGAAGATTTGTACATAGAGTTGATGCGACACAATCAGGAGGACGAAAGGCGTGCCAATCAGATTTTACTCAAGTTTGCCAAAAAATATGGAATTAAGGTTTTGGCGACCAATAACTCTTACTATACGAACAAAGGCGAAGCAAATGCTCACGATATTTTACTCTGTGTCAAAGAGGGGGAGAAACAAGCTACTCCCATTGGTCGCGGAAGAGGTTTTCGATTCGGTTTTCCCAACCAGGAGTATTACTTTAAGTCTCAGTCTCAGATGAAAAGTCTTTTTTCGGATTTACCTGAAGCCATTATAAATATTGAAGAGGTAATCGACAAGGTAGAGGCCTTTGATTTGGCTCGTGAGGTCTTGCTTCCCAAATTTGACATTCCTGATGATTTTTCATCAGGGACATCAGATGACCCAAAGTACAGAGAAAATCAATTTCTGCGACATTTGACTTTGAAGGGTGCCAAAAGACGTTATGGAACTATTAGTAATGACATAAAAGAACGTTATAATTTTGAATTGGAGGTTATCGCAAATACAGGTTATCCTGGTTATTTTTTGATTGTTCAAGACCTTATTGCTGCAGCCCGGGAAATGGGAGTCTCCGTTGGACCTGGTAGAGGTTCTGCAGCTGGATCGGTTGTAGCCTACTGCCTTGGGATTACCAACTTGGACCCCATTAAATACGATTTGCTTTTTGAGCGTTTTCTCAATCCAGATCGGGTAAGCATGCCTGATATTGATATTGATTTCGATGACGAAGGAAGAGGAAAAGTCATGGACTATGTGATTAAAAAATACGGTGCTAACCAAGTGGCGCAAATCATCACTTATGGGACCATGGCAGCAAAGTCTTCGATTAGAGATACTGCAAGGGTTTTGGACCTTTCTTTGGGAGATGCAGACCGGATTGCTAAGCTGGTACCCAATATAAAACTGGCTAAAATTTTCTCCCTGGAAGATAAGGAGTTGAGAGAAAACTTGAGATCTGATGAGTTCAACCAAGTTAAAGAATTGCAGAAAATTTTTGAAGGGGAAGACCTTGCAGGACAAACATTACAGCAAGCCAAGGTGTTAGAAGGCTCATTGCGGAATACTGGCATACACGCCTGTGGGGTCATCATTACGCCAGACGATATTACAAACTTTGTTCCCATTGCCTCCGCCAAAGATTCTGAGTTGAATGTAACTCAATTTGACAATACTGTTGTTGAAGAAGCGGGGCTTTTAAAAATGGATTTTCTAGGACTGAAAACCTTGACATTGATCAAAGATACTGTCAAACTGGTAAAATACCGTCATGGGATTGATTTGGTTCCAGACGAATTTCCACTGGATGATCAATTGACCTATGAGCTGTTTCAAAGAGGTGATACAGTGGGGATCTTTCAGTATGAATCAGTGGGTATGCAAAAGTATTTGAAAGACTTAAAACCCAATGTTTTTGCAGATTTGATCGCCATGAATGCTCTATATCGTCCAGGACCGTTAGAATACATTCCTAGTTTCGTAGCCCGAAAGAAGGGAAAGGAAGCGATAAAGTATGATTTGCCAGAGATGGAGGAACACCTTAAAGAGACCTATGGGATCACTGTTTATCAGGAACAAGTAATGTTGTTGTCTCAAAAATTAGCGGGATTCTCTAAAGGAGAGGCCGACTTGCTTCGAAAGGCAATGGGAAAAAAGATTTTTGCACTATTGCAAAAACTCAAACCTAAATTTATAGAAGGGGGAGAGGCCAATAATCATCCAAAAGAGATATTGAATAAAATTTGGAAGGACTGGGAAGCATTTGCATCATATGCCTTCAATAAATCTCACTCTACATGTTATGCTTGGATTGGATATCAGACTGCATTTCTTAAGGCCCATTATCCCGAAGAATATATGGCTGCAGTACTTTCTAATAATATGAATGACATCAAACAAGTCACCTTCTTTATGGAAGAGTGTAAGAGGATGGGGGTTAAAGTATTGGGACCTGATGTCAATGAGTCTTTTTATAAGTTCAATGTAAATGATGAAAATGTCATCCGTTTTGGAATGGGTGCTATCAAAGGGGTTGGAAAAGGAGCGGTGGACTCAATTATTGAGAACCGAAAAGAAGCTCCCTATCAAAGTATTTTTGATGTAGTCAAAAAAGTAGATTTAAGAGCGGCTAATAAAAAAGCATTTGAAAACCTGGCTTTAGCTGGTGGGTTTGATTCCTTTGAGGAAACTCATAGGGCGCAATATTTTAATCCCGACGGTGATGGGGTTATTTTTTTAGAGAAAGTAATTCGATTTGGTTCTAAGTATCAAGAAAGTCAAAAATCAGCTCAAACTAGCCTCTTTGGAGAAACCACAGACCAAGTTTATCAAGAGCTGGTCATCCCACTCTCTCAAGAGTGGGGTAACCTGGAAAAGTTAAAGAAAGAAAGAGAAGTCGTGGGGGTATTTATTTCAGGCCATCCTTTAGATGATTTTAAAAAGGAAATGGAATGGTTTACTAATGCAGATTTGTCTCGACTTAAAGACCTTAGACCGCTCATCAATAAAAATATTAATGTTGCCGGAATTGTTAATGAAATTCAACATTTAGAATCTAGGAATGGAAATGGCTGGGGCCGTTTTATCTTGGAGGATTTTTCAGATCAGTTTGAGTTTAGAATTTTTGGAGAGGAATATCTCAAGTTCAAACACTTTATAAGTGTAAATCAGTTTATTCGTATAAAAATTAACATTAAAGAGGGATGGAGAAATCAAGAAACAGGTAGAAAGGGGGACCCTAGAATACAGTTTCTTCATTTTGAGATGCTGCACGATGCCCTTTCTAAAAATTCTAAAAAATTGACCTTGCAGTTAGACATCCGGAAATTAGAATCTGATACCATCCATCAGCTGAAGAAAGAACTCAAAGGTTTTAAGGGAGACAAACCCCTCTTTTTTGATGTCATTGATCCAAAAAAACAAATCAAATTGACCTTCGCGAGTCGTAAACAAAGAGTAGCCATTTCCCAAAAGTTGTTATCACATTTGGATGGAAAAAGTTGGCACTACAAATTGAATTGATTAGATATTTCAATCCATAGAATTCCAACAATTTAATTTGATTGACAACTGCAATGTCACATTTCTTAAAAATGATTAATTTTGAACTTAAATTTTGAAAATGGCTATAGAAATTACTGACGCAAACTTTGAAGAAACGGTTTTGAAATCTGATAAACCTGTCATTGTAGATTTTTGGGCTGCTTGGTGTGGACCTTGTCGGATGGTAGGTCCTATAATTGATGAAATCAGTCAAGACTATGAAGGTAAGGCATTAGTTGGAAAATTGGATGTAGATCTTCATCAAGAATTCGCAGCAAAATATGGTGTTAGAAATATTCCTACTGTATTGCTTTTCGATAAGGGAGAAGTTGTAGGAAGACAAGTTGGTGTTGCTCCTAAAAAGGCTTATTCTGACGCGCTGGATAAAGTTGTCTAATCTTTTGAAGTCTTGGGAGAATTTTGAAGGTATATAATTATCTAAAATAGATTATTAATAGAGAAGTGAAAACACATATGAGAATGCCCCAATATTTAACTGTTGGGCTTAATTTGTAATCAAGGTGATTTTTATTTGGCAGGACTTTGGGTTCTTTTTGGGGCCAATAAATTGTGTAAATCGTTATAAAAATAATTATAGTCAAAAATGTAATCCCTTGACTATGTAAGAAAGGAATTTCAGGAAAAAATATAATTAATAAACCGTAAATGGGGAAGTTTAAAATCATTCCTAAAAAAGCGGCTTTCCATGAAATTTTTTTCCAGAAAATTCCATAAAAAAATGCAGCAACAACGCCCGACTGCATGAATCCCCAAAATTGATTAATGAAAATGTATACACCTCCTTCAAATTTTGTTATTATTGGTGCCCAAAAACAAGCAATTAGAATAAGAATAATTGTAGAATTTTTACCTACACTGAGACTTTTTGAAGGAGATGGTGTTTTGTTTATAAATGGTTTGTATATGTCAATGGTAAAAATTGTTGCAGCCGAGTTTAATAAACTATCAAGAGTGCTAAGTATTGCACCAAATAAGGCAGCTAACATTATTCCAACATAGCCAACGGGTAAAAGTTTTTTAATTAACATAGGATATGCTGAATCTCCACAATTTCCTGTTTCACAATTGGCTCTAATTTCTTCGCCAAATAAATCATATGCAATAATACCTGGAATAATTATCATAAAAGTGATTAAAACTTTCAAACTAGCTCCAAGAAGAACCCCCTTTTGACCTTCCTCTATATTTTTTGCTGCTAAGCTGCGTTGGACAATAAATTGACTAAAACCCCAATAAAAAAAATGGGGAATCCACATTCCCCCTAAAAAAACTGCTGACCATGGTAATTCAGGGTGATTTAATGGCATAACTACATGTAAACGGTCACCATTTTTTAAAATAAATTCACCCCATCCACCAGCTCTGTCTAAAGCAAGAAAGAAAATTAGAGCACCTCCTATTAATAATGTTATTCCTTGAATCAGATCTGACCAAACTACAGCTGAAAGACCTCCATAGTATGTGTAAAAACCTGCAATTATTCCAATTCCCCATATACCAAAATGAAGAGGTATTTCAAAAATTGTTTCTAAGGTAAGAGCACCCGAGTAAAGTACTGTAGCCATTGATATAAAGGCATAAAAAATCAACATATAAACTGACATTAGAGTCCTAACTGTTCTATTATAGCGATACTCAAGAAATTCAGGAAGGGTGTAAATCCCTATTTTAAGATATTTAGGTAACAAAAAAATAGCCATTATTACCATTGCAAATGCTGCCATCCAACCCCAGGTTGCAATAGCAAGGCCAATTCCGTCTCTAAATCCTTGACCTGCCTGTCCTACAAAATGTTCAGATGAAATATTTGTAGCAATTATAGAAATACCAATTAACCACCAACTTAGATTCCTGCCAGCAAGAAAATAATCCTCGTCGGTTTTTTTCTTACCTGATTTTAATAAAGATATTATTATAACAAATGCTATAAAACCAAAGAAAGAAATTACATCAATGATCTCTATTTTCATAAATCAGTTCACTTAAGATTATCTCCAAATATATTTTTAAAAGTATTTAAACTTTTTTTAAATCCACCTTCTCTTATCCAATTCATAACCAATAACATTGTATCGATAATTAATTAGGTTTTTGTCATGCCAAAACCCATATTTCCAAGAAGATTTTTTTTTTCTAAACTCATATTTTTTTTGTCATTACCATTAGATCATCTTAAAAAAAACTATATTATATCTTTTAATTTAAACAAAACTTTTTTTAAAAAAATGTTAAAAATAAACCTGATTCTAAAAACCGATGATTTTACTAATAGGTTAGATTATTTTTGGAAACTTTCGGGAGAAAAAATCAACAGAATTGTTTCCGAATATGATGATTCAAAAGGAGCTCCTGTATTTACAGTTGGGGGAAAGTACAGTACTCGAGGATGGACTGAGTGGACTCATGGGTTTCAATTCGGTTCCGCTGTTTTACAATACGATGCAGTTGGAGATAAAAATTTTGTAGACCTAGCAAAAAAGCAAATCATTGAAAAAATGGCAACTCACGTTAGCCACAATGGGGTTCACGACCACGGTTTTAATAATTTGAGTACCTACGGGAATCTATTACGATTAATGCATGAGGGAAAGATCGAATACGATGAATGGGAAGCAAATTTTTATGAGTTGGCTATTAAAATTTCTGGAGCAGTTCAAGCTTCTCGATGGACAGTCCTTCAAAACGGTGGATTTATAAATTCTTTTAATGGACCACATTCCTTATTTGTAGACACCATAAGATCATGTAGGATTTTGATTGTAAGCCATTTGTTAGGTCATGCATATCACGGAGAGGGAGATCGAAAAATATCATTGTTGGAAAGGGCCATTCAACACATTGAGGCTACCGCAAAATATTCTATTTATTATGGTCAGGGCAGAGATAAATATGATATTTGGGGAAGGACAGCTCACGAGAGTATATTTAATGTCAATGATGGTCAGTACCGATGTCCCAACTCTCAGCAAGGATATACAGGTTTTACTACATGGACTAGAGGCTTGGCATGGGCAATGTTAGGATTTGCAGAGGAGTTAGAAGCACTTCAGTTAATTGACAGTAGTCAACTTGTATCTCTTGGGGGTATCGAAAAGATCACCCAAATGATTCTTAAAGCTGCCAAAGCAACTTGTGATTTTTACATAGATCATACACCACCTTGTGGGGTAACTTACTGGGATACCGGAGCTCCTAATCTTCATCGATTGGGAGATTATCTCAACCGTTCTGCTGATCCTTTCAATGATTGGGAACCTGTAGATAGCTCGGCATCGGCTATTGGCGCTCAGGGTCTTTTACGATTAGGACACTACCTCAATAAAAAGGGTCAAGAGGTAGAGGGTCAAAAATATTGGCAGGCGGGACTAACTGTTTTTGATTCTCTTTTACAGGAACCTTATTTGAGCACCGATCAGGAACACCAGGGTTTACTCTTGCACACCATTTACCACCAGCCTAATGGATGGGATCATATTCCCAAGGGAAGTAAGATTGCTAATGGTGAGTCTTGCATGTGGGGAGATTACCATTTTAGAGAATTGGCCATTTACGTTCAAAAAATGATTGACAAAGAGCCTTATTATCAATTTACAAATTGTATAAAAAAATAGGTTTACATGGTTTTAATAGACGATTTTTCAAAGCTTTGTGTTCATACACAAACCACTAAGCCATGGACTATAGAGGAATGTATTTCCAATTTTTCATCAGTTGGCATCAAAGGCATTTCCATCTGGAGACATCTCTTGGAAGGGAAAGATTTAAAGAGCATTAAGACCATGTTGGATGCACATCAAATGGACGTCGTTTCTTTGGTTAGAGGAGGTTTTTTCCCGGCGATTGAAGTCAAGCAAAGGGATTTAGCCTTGGAGGATAATATTCTTGCTATAGACCAAGCGGCTGCCCTAGGAGCTCCTCTGGTGGTATTGGTTTGCGGGGCAGACCCACACCAATCCCAAGAAGTATCACGCCAACAGATTCAAGAAGGTATCACCGCATTGATCCCTTATGCCAAAAAAAATAAAGTCAAGTTAGCAATTGAACCTTTGCATCCTATGTATGCAGGAGACAAATCAGCTCTGGTTTCCCTTGGACAAGCCAACAAAATGTGTGAAGTAATTGCTTCACATATGGTGGGCATAGCTATAGATGTGTACCACCTTTGGTGGGATATCGAACTGAAAAATGAAATCATCAGGTGTGGAAAAAATAATAATATATTTGCTTTCCACGTTTGTGATTGGCGTGTACCAACAATCGATTTTCTGACCGACAGGGGTTTGATGGGTGAAGGTTGTATTCCTGTCAGACAAATCAGGGAGTGGGTTGAGGAGGCTGGATTTAACGGTTATAACGAAGTAGAAGTTTTTTCAGAACGTTTGTGGGGTCAAGACCAAAAATTATATTTGGAAGACATAAAAAAATCATATTTAAATAATACTTAAAAAGTTCAATGAAAGTAAATAAAATTGGAATCATCATGAATGGGGTGACAGGTAGAATGGGAACTAATCAACACCTGATCCGTTCTTTGGATGCAATCATTTCACAAGGAGGAGTAAAAGTAGGGGATAATGCAGTTATTATGCCTGAGTTGGTATTGGTGGGTCGCAATGAAAATAAATTGAAAAAACTAGCTGAAAGAACGCAAGTTGAAAGATGGACGACCAGCTTAGAAGAGGTTTTGGTGGATGATCGATATCAAATCTATTTTGATGCCCAAACTACGGGAAGAAGATCGGATGCCATTAAAAAAGCTGTGGCTGCTGGTAAAAACGTCTATTGTGAAAAACCAATTGCCACATCAACAGACATTGCACTTGACTTATATCGAGAATGTGAAAAAGCAGGAGTAAAGCACGGTGTTGTTCAGGACAAGCTTTGGCTACCAGGTATACTAAAGTTAAAACATTTGATTGAAAATGATTTTTTTGGTGAAATTTTGTCTGTTAGAGGAGATTTTGGCTATTGGGTTTTTGAGGGTCATACGGTCCCTGCACAAAGGCCTAGTTGGAACTACCGAAAAGAAGACGAAGGGGGAATAATTGTTGATATGCTCTGTCATTGGAGGTATGTTTTGGATAATATTTTTGGATCCGTTAAGGGTGTTTTTTGTATGGGTGCTACTCATATCCCAGAGCGAATTGACGAAAATGGTCAGCCCTATTCTTGTACTGCCGATGATGCGGCCTACTCCATTTTTGAATTGGAGGGTGGTATAATCGCTCAGTTCAATTCCTCATGGACTACACGAGTGAGAAGAGATGATTTGCTCACCTTACACGTAGATGGCACCAAAGGGTCAGCTGTTGCAGGATTAAGAGACTGCTGGATACAAGACTATGGAAACACGCCCAAGCCTGTATGGAATCCGGATATTCCTAATCCTATCGATTTTAAAGAAGGCTGGACCAAGGTTCCCGAAAAAGAGGGTTTTGAAAATGCCTTTAAGGCCCAGTGGGAATTATTTCTCAAACACGTGGTATTAGACACCCCCTTTCCTTGGGATATGATGGAGGGAGCTAAAGGAGTTCAGCTAGCGGAGTTGGGACTTGAGAGTTGGGAGAAAAAAACATGGATTCAAATACCTGATTTAAAATGAAACCCGTTGCACTAATTACAGGAGGCTCTAGAGGCATTGGTTTTGGTATAGCTAAGGCATTAATCAAGGAAGAATATCGGGTGGCAATCAATGGTGTTCGAGCGTCAGACCAGGTTGAGAAGACTCTCAAACAACTTAGAGCAGATGGAGGTGAGGCTATTTATTGTCAAGGTAATGTAGGTAGCGCCGAAGACCGAAGCAAAATGATAGATAATATCAAAGAAAAATGGGGCCAGCTCAATCTCTTGGTGAACAATGCAGGAGTCGCTCCAAAAGAAAGAAAAGACATCTTAGAAGCAGACGAAAAAAGCTTTGATCGGTTGATGGATATCAACCTAAAAGGACCTTATTTTCTCACTCAGAAGGCCGCTAATTGGATGATAGAGCAAAAGGCCAAAAACTCAAAGGATTCTTTTTCGATTATCAATATTTCATCTGTTTCTGCCAAAGTTGCCTCTGTCAATCGTGGGGAATATTGTATCTCTAAAGCTGGAATGAGCATGTCAACAAAATTATGGGCTGCAAAGCTAGGTGAATTTGATATTCCTGTATATGAAATACAACCCGGTGTGATCCGTTCCGATATGACTGCTGGAGTGGTTGAGAAATACGATAAAATGATTGCAGAAGGATTGACCTTGCAAAAGCGGTGGGGGAAACCCGAGGATTTGGGAAAAACTGTTGTTGCATTGGTCAAGGGAATGATTCCCTATGCCACTGGACAAGTTATCCATACAGATGGAGGAATGACCATTCAAACCCTTTGATTATGAAATTAAAAAATGTTTGGAAAACAATTGTTTTTGCTGTTTTTGGCTGTGCAGCCATTCAATTTTCGCCTTGGGTCCTAGAGGAAAACAAAGTGGATCCTTATTTATTAGGGATGCCATTTACCCTATGGTTTGGAATTTTAATAAGCTTGTTATTGGTTTTGTTGACCGCTTTGGGAGGTTATGTTTTCTCCCGACTTAAATCAGACGAATTAAAAGAATAATATGCTGACCTATCTCTTAGTTATTGGCGCAGTTTACATTGGAGTTTTGATGTTTTTTTCATGGCGGACAAAAAAACAGATTAAAACTTCTACAGATTTTATGTTGGGGGGAGCTAAGATAGGTGTTGCGATTGGTTTAATGACTTTTGCCGCAACGCTTTTCAGCACTTTTACCCTTTTGGGGATGCCCGATTTTTCAAGAGTTAATGGTGTAGGAGCATGGATTTTCCTTGCCTTTTCTGATGCTTTGATGGTTTTTTTGATCTTATGGTTCGGGTTTTATTTAAGAAAAAGGGCTGGTAAATCACCTTATCAGGGAATGTCTGCATTGCTTCAAAAATGTTATCAAAATCGAATGGCAGGCTACCTTTATTTTACCGCTGTTTTTTTATTCCTTATTCCCTACATAGCAATTCAAATTAGGGGTGTAGCGATTTTTTTGGTTTCTGCTTTTCCTGACTTTATTCCCGTTTGGGGCTGGTCTATTGGAGTCGTTTTGATCATGTTAATCTATTCGGAGCTGGGTGGACTTAAAGCGATCATATATGCAGATTCATTACAAGGCACTTTGTTGTTGATTGTGGTTTGGATTGTTGCATTCAATTGCTTGAATGAAGTGGGGGGATGGGATACACTTTTTGAGCGTGTTGCCACTATTAATAAAGATTTACTCTCTACTCCAGGACCCATAGGATTGCTGAGTCCACAATTTTTGATAGCCTCTGCACTTGCTATCTTGATGATCCCCGTAACCCAACCTCAGTTGTCAACCCGTTTGGTGATTATGAAGAATTACAATGCTTTAAAAAGAATGGCTACGGCTGTAGGTTTTTTTGTTATGCTAGTCATTCTTCCCACCATCATTATAGGAATGTACGGTGCCATCTATTACGCAGATGCTAGTACTGCCGAATTTTTGGGGGGTGTACTTTTGGATGAACAACACGAAATGATTGCTGCTTTTATCATCATTGGTTTGTTTGCTGCTGCAATGTCTACTTCCGATTCCCAATTGTTTGCCATGGGAAACGAAATCAAGGGACTTCTCCAATTAAAGGAAGATGATAATTTACGTCCCATTCGATTGGTGATTTTGTTATTTGCACTTTCTGCATTGGTATTTTCATTGGTCAGTTCTGATGAATTAGTGCTATTGGCCCGTCTGAGTTTTTCTGGAACTGCCTTGATGGGTCCTATGATTTTGTTGGGTGTTTTTTCCCAGCGCCCAAAAGGGGTTACAATGATAGTATTATCCATGTTGGCCCTTTTTATTTTTATTTTATCCAATTTAGGGTGGTTTCCAAAACAAATTTTATCCTTTAAAACGGATCTGTTCCTAATGCTTGCCTTGGGGCTTGCCGCCTTGCTCAATTTTTTGGTAATTAACAGAAAATTTGAATAGATATAGGGTTTTAATATACTTTTTGGTTTTGGTTAAGTAGGGTCTTGAATGAAACCTTACAAATGTTTTCTTTTACAAGTGATTAATTTGGCAAAATCAAAATGCAATGTATATTTGCAGACGCTAATATCAAGGTCTGGTAGTTCAGTTGGTTAGAATACATGCCTGTCACGCATGGGGTCGCGGGTTCGAGTCCCGTCCAGACCGCAAAATCATCCCTCACTTTGAGGGATGATTTGTTTCTTGAGAATATAGTGAGGATATAAATAAATTAATGAAATAAATAAAGATTAGCAGGTATTTCATTTCTATAGATTCGTTACTGTATTTAAAATCAAAAATATTTAAAAAAAAATTAATTAAAAGATTTTATATTCTAATGAACTGAAAATTTAAGTCTTTAAACTCTTCAAATAGTTTTCGAATTTTTTCATTACAAAAAGGTGCAATTTAGCTTGGGTTAATTTATAAATTACCCAAGGCAGTCGGGGAACATATTCGTGTATTGCTGTGATGACATATTCATTATCCAAAATGGATCGGAATTCCAACCATCCTAAATCTGTTCTTTTAGCCAATAATCCACCTGTGATGTAAAAAAGCTGTCGATTGGGGGAACTTCTGTCTTCTATCAATTCCAATTCCAACAACATTATTCCCAAGAGGTAGAACCTTAAAAAGCTACCATCAAACCGGGGGTTGATCAGTCCTGCAAATCTTTTACTCAGCCAAATGGGATAATGTTTGGCCACCCATTGAGCGTTGTGCTTCCCTGGGTTGTATATTCTCTGGACACTTCTTACAGTATTTTTTTCATTACGGACTTGAAAAAAAGAGGGAAGGATAGGTGGTTTTTGGTTGAGTGCTCTTTTGATGCTGGTTTCGATAGGTGTAAAATTGATGCTGTATAAATTCGAATATTCGTCACTAGGGATCATTCGATGCTTGAGGCTCTCTACCAGAGGTGAGACAAAATTAATGTTAGAATCTGCAAAAATACTTACCCACCATTTTGAAAGTCCTACCGTAAAAATAGGCATGGAAAAAATCAAACGTTTTTTTTGCATTATTTTGGAGGTTTTTTGCAGGAGTTCCATATAGGTCATTATCTCCTTGCCTCCTATCTCGATTTTTTTGTCATAGGTTTTGGGGTTTCCTATACATTGTTTGATAACGGAAAGAATATCAAAAACATCAATAGGTTGGTTTTCGGATTTCGTCCATTGAGGACATCCCATTACAGGGAGGTTTTTAACCAAACTAGTAACAATCTTAAATGACGAGCCACCGGGCCCTATGATAATACCGGCTCTAATAGCAGTCAATGGAGTAGATCTGTTACCTAAAGTTTTTTCCACTTCATAGCGGGACAAAAGGTGATTGGAAATCTGGTGTTTGTCCTTGGGTAGGATCCCGCCTAAATAGATGATCTGTTTAAGTTTGTTTTTTAAGGCTGATTTAGAAAAATTGTCGGCAAGCAGCAGGTCTGTATCTTCGAATTTCCCCTGATTCAGCCTAGTGGAGGGTTGCATAGAGTGGACCAAATAGATAGCAATGTCTCCTCCCTGTAATGCTTTTTCTGTACTGGACATAGAATATAAATCAACCGTACGCCATATAATTTTCTCATTGGGATTGGTTTTTACTTTTTTTCGGCTCAAAGCGATTATTTGATAATCATCTTGGAACTCCTCAATGATCCATCGTCCTATGAAACCTGTTGCTCCCGCCAGTATGATTGTTTGTTTCATTTCTTAAATGTATCAAATTTAGCCTATAAGCGAATGGGTTTTTTCAAATAAAAAACTTTAAAAGGGGAGGTAAAATTAAAATTACTTAACTTCGTGATTCATTTTGAAATCGAGACCATCTGGTCTAATAATATAAAAATGTTGTGTGTTGTTAAAATTGGGAAACCAATAAATTAGCAACTAATGAGAAGCTTTCCAGTATTTCGGAGAGCTTTTTTTATGTTCAAATCTTTTTAAAGAAGAACTAGAGTCCAAAGCAGTAAATTTTATTTCCCGCTTTGGTACCGGGTTTTCCACTTCCTCCACCTGCGATGACGATGTATTGTTTTCCATCAATTTCATATGAGGCAGGAGTAGCATAGCCACCGGCCTCTAATTGGTAATCCCAAAGGAGTTTTCCATTAGATTGGTCAAAAGCACGAAAACGCTCATCCATGGTCCCACCGATAAAAACCAAACCGCCGGCAGTAACCACTGGTCCACCCATATTGAATGTTCCCGTGGGGGAATGACCCAATTTTTCCAACTCAGGATAAGTGCCTAGTGGAATTTGCCAATCGATTTTTCCGGCATCCAAATCTATCTTTGATAAGGTTCCCCATGGGGTTTCACTGATGGGATATCCATTTTTGGTTTTTAATTCCGCATGTCCATTGGCCACCCAAGGAATTTCGAAAATCTTTTCGTTATTTTCGATTTCAATGACTTTATCTTTCCCCAAACCGAAGATATAGTCAGATATAGCATCGACTGCCTTAGCATCAAAATGGGGGAAGGCGGGCATTGCACCTTTTCCATTAATAAGTGTCGTTTTGATGAGTTCTCTGTCGTTTGCGCGGGCGGGAAACAATAAATTGTTTTGGGCAGAGTTGTGACAAATATTACAATTCGAATTGAAGAGCTGTTTTCCATAATTGAAAGAAGATATTTCTTGGTCTTCCAACAAGTTCAACATGGCAAACCATTCTGGTTCATTGCTGGTATTAACATAGAGCGATCTATCGGAGATGTCATAAGCCGCCCCTCCCCAGTCTGTTCCTCCATTGAATTGGGGGAATACCATGGTTGGTTTTACAGCCGGGGGTAAATAGAGTTGCCCATAGATCATACTTTGCAAGGAATCTTTAATGGACTGGTTTTCGAAGCCTTCTATCTGGTTTAAAGAATTATTATCGATGGTAATCTTACCATAAATCAGTTCTGGGCTTGTAAAGGGTTGTGTTTTTGAGGCCATTTCTCCGGGAATATTACTGGGGGGAACTGGTACCTCCTTAACAGGATGAATCGGTACTCCGGTAAAGCGATCCAATACAAAAAGTTGCCCCGTTTTAGTTGGTTGAGCAATTGCCTCCACCAATTTCCCATTGTATTTTACCCGAACTAAATTGGGAGGACATGGAATATCATAATCCCACAAGTCGTGATGAACTGTCTGAAAATGCCATATTCTTTCTCCGGTATTGGCATTCAGGGCCAAAATACAATTCCCAAATAGATTGTCACCTATACGGTTGCCGCCCCAATGATCATAAGAAGGGGAGCCCGTACCAAAAAACAACATTTCGTTTTCTTTATCCAAAGTAAATCCACTCCAACTGTTGACCGAAATGTACTCGTTTTGCCAAGCCTCCCTAGGCCATGTGTCATAACCCAACTCTCCGGGACTTGGGATGGTTCGAAATTCCCATTCGATCGCACCCGAGTATAAGTTGAATGCCCTTATGTTTCCAGGCATAGTTTTTTTATTGGCACCGTCCAACACCCTTGATCCCAAAATCAACAAATTTTTGTGTACTATTCCAGGAGTGGAGGCTGTGATAAATAATTGTTCTGCCTTCACTCCAAAGCTTTTTTTGAGCGATATTTTTCCCGCTTCACCAAAAGAGGAAACGGATTTTCCAGTAAGTGCATCGATACAATAGAGAAAAGAGGTTGCCACAAAATAGAGCCTTCCGTTTTTTCCATCATTGAAATAAGTAACACCCCTGGAGTTTCCAGAGTATTTTTCTCCTGGAAATGGATCAAAGCTCCAATTTAAATTACCAAGAGAAGCATTGATAGCGTGAACCTTCATGTCAGGGCCAATGACAAACATTTGATCGCCTACGATGATCGGGTTGCATTGTATTCCATCTCTGTGATTTTCCTTTTTATCATAAATCTCAAGCTCCCAAAGTAATTTCAGTTGCCCAATATTGTCAGTATTAACCTCAGACAAATCGGAGTATTTAGACCCGGAAGGATCTCCGCTGTATACCGACCATGATTTAAATTCTTCACCAGAATCATTTCCACAGGAAAGGAAAAGAGATAGCAACAGGAATTTTAAAATTCCGATCATTGAATTTAAAAATGAAGTAGTATATGTATTTGTTTTTTCCAAATCTGCCCTTAATGATTTAACTAAAGTTAAAATTTTTTAGACGATATTAAGGAACAACAATATTTAGTGTTTTGGGAAGAATTTTGATATCCAAATGATTTGAGGCAATTGGCAGATATTCACCGTCAATTTGAACACAAAAATCATCTTGATCTAAAAGCGTGATTTTCAATGCTGAAAGACGAATAAAATTAAACCCTTTTGCCGCTAATTTCCTTCTCAATAGTGAGTAGAGTAAAAACTTAATTTTATTGAATAGATTTATTTTTTCAATCCAAAATAAATCCAACTGTCCGTCATCAATTAGGGCTTGGGGGGTAAGTGAGAAATCATATCCCTGCTGATTGGTGTTGGAAACGAGCAGAATAAATGGGCTGATTTGTCGGGTTTTATTAAGGTATTCAATTTGGATTCTCTGATGCCTAAAGCTCAATATTGCATCAAAAAAGGCAATGAAATAGGCCAAGATTCCATGCCATTGCTTTTTTTGGTAGCTTTTTATAAAATGAGATTCTAAGGCACAGCCCATGTTTCCAAAAAAATAATTTTCGTTGATCACTCCCACATCCATTTTAGTAGTCTTATTTTTTTTTAGAATTTGGATGGCTTTGGAAATTCCAAATGGAATTTTAAAATGACGGGCAATACCATTTCCGGATCCCAGGGGGATGATGCCCAAAGGGATTTCCGTTTCGACCAATCCTCGGGCGACTTCATTGATCGTTCCATCACCGCCACAAGCCACCACCAAATCGGCATTTTCATAAATGGCTTTTTGGGTTAGATCGATGGCGTCCCCTTTTTTTTTGGTCCTTAAGATGTGCCATGAGTCCTTTTTAATGTCAAAAATTTCTTCTAGAGACTTGCACAATTGTTTTAGTGTGTGGGTCCCTAGAGGCTTGACAATTAAATATACCTTCATAGTTTTGGTTTTTGGCTACTTTTGCGTCCCAACATTAGGGTTTCAAAATAATCTTCAAGAAACATACTGCATTTCTTTTCCAATTCAATCATCTCATGGGTTTTGTTATGGATTAGATTTTTTTCCATGTTTTTATCGTGCACATCATAAAAGCCGATGGCTTTATTTCCATTGTGGACACAGATGAAATTTTCATCCATGATAAAATAACTTCCTCCGCTAAAATAATTTATTATAAATGGATGATATTCTTGGTCAGACACTAAACTTCTTCCCCAGCTTTTAAAAGGATTGGGGTAGTCTATCAGGTCAGCAACGGTTGGAAAGATATCCATATGGCTGGCTAGTCTCATATCAACCCCTTTAAGCTGGCTATTTGGTTTGAAGATCATCAAAGGACTGGCAAATCGATTGACGGTTTTTTCATAAAAAGGGAAATGGGTTTGATTGCCGTGATCGGCAGTGAACAAGAAGACCGTGTCATCAAACCAAGGGGAATTGCTGCTTTTTTTAAAAAATTGCCGCAGTGCATGGTCGGTATATCCCACGCATTGGTGCATCGGCACATGGCCTTTATCAAATTTCCCATGATATGCTTTTGGGATCACATAAGGGTCGTGAGAAGTGATTGTAAAAACACTGCTGAGAAATGGAGTTTTTTGCTGGTCCAATACAGATTTCATATAGAGCAAAAAAGGCTCATCCCAGATGCCCCAATAACCATCAAATTCATTATCATTATTAAATTCAGTTCTGCCGTAATATCGCTCAAACCCCAAGGTGTTGGCAAAGCCCAAAAACCCCATAGATCCGTTTGCAGCGCCGTGAAAAAAAGAACTATTGTATCCCAATTCATGAGCTACGGAAACTACAGATTCCACTTCTTGTCGGGAATAAAGTGAGGAGGCATATGAAGTCTCAAAAGAAGGGATTCCTGCCAATATGGAAGGCATGCCATGAATTGATTTTCTGCTGGTGGCAAAACCATTTGGAAAAATCAAGCTGTGTTGTGCCAGTGAGTCAAGAAAAGGTGTGTAGCCTTTATAATCGGGAATTTCGTATGCTTCGTTCAAAGCCCCCCAATATTCCCTTCCCATACTCTCAAGGATAAAGATCACCAGGTTGGGTTTTTTATCAAACCTCTCCGACGGGGGATATTGTTTAATGGTGTTCAGTTCCTTTTCAACTTCTTGATTGGAAAAGCGATCTTCGAATTTGTTAAAATTGTCTTGCCCAAGTGTTTTAATAAGGGTAAAAGCACTGCTGAGAACAACATCGGCCTGTTGAGGAGTTTTTACATCATCCATTGCATCAATCAAGGTTATGGGACGGGTACTTTTTTTAAAATCACCTCCTCTTGCACCTAACACAAATAGGACGATAGTTCCAAAAAACAAAACAATTGAGCTGAGTCGGTAACGCCAATAATTTTCGATTATAACAATGGGATAGATTTTTACCTTTTTGTATGCTATAGCTAATAAATATAGCATTGAAAAATAGAGTATAAATAGGTGAAAATAGACCCAGATAAAATTAAAAATCAAGGGGACTATGTTCTTCTCATACTCTACTACTTCCAAAAAATTACTCATCAATCTATTTTGATTAAAACGGTAATAGGCAAAGTCAACAAAGTTGAGTGAAATAAAAAAGGCATTGCAAACCCAATAGACCCAAAAAAGAATTTTTTGATATAGTAAAAAAGTTGTTTTTTTCCAAGGGATGATTGACATAAGAATAAAAATCATATTGGAGTAGACGATGGCGACATTGTCAAAACGGAGTCCATAATAGCACAATTCTGCCAGTTGGGAAATCGATTTTACTTGAACCAAGTCGTTGTTAAAATAAACAAACAGTACCCTGCAAAATAAATAACAGAGGTAAATCAAAAAAATGCGATAAAAAAGCGCAATGAATTCTTTAATTCGAAAATCACTAATCATGCTCAAATATATGGTTTACAAACCTATTATTAATGAGTTACAATTGACTAATAAAGCAGCTTTAATTACGGAAAATTTTTTATAAAAAAAGTAGGGTATTTGATTTCTGAATCGGGTAATAGTTGTAATCAAAATAAAATTGTTATGAAAATTAAAAACTTAACCTTAATAATATTAAGCCTCGGTATTATAACCTCCTGCTCCGAAGATGGAGTAAGTGGTTTTTCAGAAAACTTGAGCACGACCACCGTATTAGAAGCTATCAATTCCATTGCTTTTGAGGAAGACATTGATGAATTGGTATCAGAAAGCATGGCTTTGAGTTCGAATTCGATGAGTGCTCGATCTGTTAATACAGCCTTAAACAAAGGACCCAATGGATTTAAAGGAGATAAATATGGTGACTGTGCCACCGTTGTTCAAGACGATGAAAAC
The DNA here is from genome assembly GCA_913043275.1 of uncultured Flavobacteriaceae bacterium. Taxonomy (GTDB): domain Bacteria; phylum Bacteroidota; class Bacteroidia; order Flavobacteriales; family Flavobacteriaceae; genus UBA8316. The sequence goes on from CAJWLL010000001.1 coordinate 128,652, forward strand.
AACACTAAGACCATTACTTTCTCAGAAGATTGTGAGGGAAAGCTTGGTCAGTCGAGGAGTGGAACCATAATCATTGCCTATTCAGAAACTCAAGGAGAGGCTGGAAGTTATAGACAAGTCACCTATGATGACTTCTATCTCAACGGGGTCAAAATTGAGGGAATCCGAAGAACCGAAATTATTTCCATAGATGAAAATGGAAGTAAAACCATGCGAACGACCGAAGTCGATGGAAAAATGATCTACGAAGACGGTACTTTTAAAACTAAAAGTTCTGATATGACCCGTTACACTCACGTAGAAAATGATGAAAAGCAATACAGTTCACTTAGTGGTAGCAAATCTGGAGTCAGTACAGAAGGGGTAAACTTTTCTATGGAAATTATCGTGCCCATCAAATTTGTTTACGACTGTTTTGGAGAAGGACAAAGAAAAAAGGGCAAAGTTCCCGTAGAAGGAATTAAGATTACTAACGATGGTCAGCAAACTATTACCACCGATTTTGGAGACGGAACCTGCGACACACTTGTAGAAGTTTCCAAAGACGGCGAGGTTGAAACGGTAGATCTGAAAGACCTTAAAAGGGGGGAGCGATTTAAAAATATATTGAAAAAGAAAAAGAAAAATAAAAAGAAATAATTTTTATTTATAATTATCTGTCAATATCCCCATCCAATTCCTTCGATAAAAGTTATCTTAGGGATTGGATTTAAGGAGTTTAAAGTTGACGGCCAAAGATTTTAAAATGATTTATAATACGCACTTTGACGACCTCAGACGTTACCTCATATACCGATCGGGGGATCAGGACTTGTCTGGAGACATTGCTCAAAATATATTCATGAAGGTTTGGACCAAAAAAGTTGAGATTGCTAAGGGAAATATTAAAAGCCTACTCTTTAAAATGGCCACTGACGAGTTTATCAGTCATATTCGAAAGAAAAAAGTAGAAAAGGAATATACTGAAAGTATAGATTTAAGATTGATACATGAATCAGATACCGATGATGAGCTTTCAGAAAAGAAAATACAATTTGAAAAAGTCCTAAATCAATTACCGGAGAAACAAAAAACAGTCTTGTTGATGAATAAGTTGCAAGGACTCACCTATAAAGAAATTGCAGAAATATTAAATTTGTCTCAAAAAGCGATTGAAAAGCGAATAGGGTTGGCTTTAAAGACATTGAAACAAAAACTCAATCAAAGATGAGTAGTAAAAAAAAGTTTACTGATAGGGATTTGAAAAATATTTTTTCTAAAGTGGAAATTCCATTAGAAAAAGATAAGGATCTCATTTGGTCTCAAAAGTTTGAATCTTTGGTAACAGATGATGCCCTTAAGCCTTCCAATAAAAATCCTGTTTTTCGTCTGTATTGGGAATATGGGATCGCAGCTTGTTTTACCATACTCCTGGCTTCTTCTCTCTATTACAGTTCCCAAAATTATGTACTTGGAGAAGTCAAGTTGGTAGAAACTATAATGGATTCTGAGCAAGATCTTCTGGCGGATCAAACCATGATCGAATCCCTGTTTGTTGATGATAATGAATTCGATGAATGGTTTGAAGAACAATACGTTTTGAGTTCAGTTAATTAAAAATGAAAAAAAGTAAAACCATATTTATCCAACTATTGTTCACCTTAATATGGTTTGGGGGTTTGATGGCTCAGAACAAAGCTGTTTATAAAATTTACACCCCCAAACAATTGGAAATGATTGAATCTCAAAGGGAGTTGGTGAAACAAAATAGAGAAGCCTTTAGAAATTCGCTTTCTGAGGAACAAAAAAGTCTGCTAAGGGACAATTCTCTTTCTATGAAGGAAAGGCAGCAGGCGCTCATGAAAACACTCACTGATAATCAAAAGGAGGCCCTCAAAGGGAATCGTGAGTCTGTGAAAAAACTCAGGGATGCCTTTTCCAAGTCCCTGACTGATAAACAGAAAACAGCATTAGAACAGCGTAAGAAAAACATCAAAGAGCGTAGAAAAAAAATCAAAGACCACAAATCCGGTTTCGATGGGCGCAGAGAAAAGCTAAAGGGAAAGAAACAAAATATTAAGCAACGCATAAAAAAAACCAAACCCAAAAAATAAGTTTAGATCTATTATTTGACTTTAAATTTTCTTCTTATTATTATATTTAACCAATGAAAAAGTTCCTTTTCTTTGGTTTTTTTTTAGCACATTTTTATAGTTTTTCGCAAACTGAAGAAGATACCATTCTAGACAGCGTCATAGATGAATTATTTTCAACCGACAGTTTGTTGGTGGACTTATCCAAATCTAATTATTTATACACCACCTTTTCCTTTGATGAAAGTGTTTTTTTTGCTGGAAGAGATTTTGACGTCACCCAGTTTGGCTTCACCCCTAGTATTAGTTATATGAGGGGACAAAACTTCTTTATAAGTTTGGGTTCGGCCTATTTCAGTGAACTCGATCCCAATTGGGATTTTGTTTCCCTCAGCAGTGGATATTCTTTTTTTTTAGATTCAAAGGAGCGGTTGAGTTTGACTGGAATCTACAGCCGCATCTTTTTTTCTGATGATACTGCAGAACTGAACCCTAATAGACTCTCCACTGTTTTGACCTTCAACAAAAATAATTTGAGACTGCGAGGCTCTGTCGGTTATCTCTTTGGAGGATCCACCTCATTTTACACCACCAGCAGTGGCAGTTATGAGTTTTCCATACTCGATAAAGAGAATTGGGAAATATCGCTCAACCCTCAATTGAGTTTATTAATGAGTGAACAGACAGTAAGTGAACAAATCTCTTCGGGTTTTTCCAAAATTCAAACAGTAGAGAGAGATTTATTTGATTTGATAAATACCCAAATCAGCATACCCCTTCAATTTGATACAGGAAATTGGGATTTTGAATTTTCATACAATATCAATTTACCTAAGGCTTTGTCTAGTGAGAGTAACTTGACTACAACGGGCTATTTTTCTTTTTCGCTAGGATATTTTTCTGTACTCTAAATTTCCAATAGTTTATTACCTTTAAGAAAAACCTTTTATGATTAATTTTTACAAAACAGTTGCCTCACTTTCACTGTTGATCATATTGTCATTGGGTGCTTGTGAATCTAAATCTCAAAAATATGTTCAAGCTCCTTTTTCTTCATTGGATACGTTGGCCACTAATGACTGGTGGAATCGAAAAAACAGCAAGATCATTGATATGAAAGTGCCTAGAGATCAGGTTGTAGCTTTTGGGATTTACACCACTTCAAATAACATCCTCAAGCTCTCCGCTCAGCTTTTTCCACTTCATCCTAAGGAGACCAGAACTGTTCGATTGGAGTTATTAAAAAACAACCAATGGGAAGAGGTACAATCCCAAGAGATAAACGAAATAGGATGGTCTACCTTGTTTAGAATTGAAGATTGGGACATGAACCAATCTATAAAATACCGTTTGCTGCATGGCAAAAACTCCCAATTTGAAGGCACCATAAGAAGGGATCCCGTCGATCAGAATGAAATCAGTATGGCAGCTTTGTCCTGTAACAGTAATAAGGATAGAGGAGCCAGAGAGGAATACGTAAAAAACATCAATGCCCTAGATCCCGATTTTGTGTTTTTCGCCGGTGACCAATCCTATGACCACAAGGAACATACGGCTGCATGGTTAAAGTTTGGGTTACAATTCAGAGAAGTTTTTAGAAACCGTCCAGCAGTTACTATTCCCGATGATCACGACATTGGTCAGGGTAATCTATGGGGCGAAAGCGGAAAAAAATCCATTCGTAAAGATGGTAATGATGGGGGGTATTATTTTCACCCCGAATACATCAAAATGGTAGAAAGGGCACAAACCTCCCATTTGCCTGACGCCTTCCACCAAAGCCCCTTAGAACAAGGCATCAAAGCCTATTTCACCAGTTTAAAAATCGGAGGTGTAGATTTTGCCATCATAGAGGATCGAAAATTCAAATCCGGACCCAATGGAAAGATCCCCAAGCAGGGACCTAGAGCTGACCACATCAACGACCCCAGTTATAACCCCGAGTCTATCAATTTGCCTGAATTGGTCTTATTGGGAGAACTTCAGCATGAATTTTTAGAAGAATGGGGTAGTGATAAAAACGCTGAAATGAAAGCCGTTCTTTCCGCCACAGGATTTTGTGGAGGAGCCCATTTACATGGCAAAGCAAGTAATCGTCTCCATGCAGATTTGGATTCCAATGGTTGGCCCCAACACGGCAGAAACAAAGCCCTGAGACTGATCCAAAAAGCTGGAGCCGTTCACATTGCAGGAGATCAACACCTGCCTACGGTAATTCATCACGGCATAGAAGACTTTGAGGACGGCCCTTGGGCCTTTGTGGTTCCTGCTATTGTCAACAACTATTACAGCAGATGGTGGTGGCCCGAAGACGAAATGCCTGGTGAAAAAAACAACGACATCCTCCCTTGGACAGGACGCTATCTTGATGGTTTTAAAAATAAAATCACCATGCATGCCTATGCAAACCCTGATTCCAAATCTAGTGGAGCAGGTTTTGGTTTCGTCAGATTTAACATTGAAAAAAAGGAAGTCACTTTTGAGTGCTGGCCCCGAAATGAAGACGTATCCCAGCCCGATGCAAAACAATTTACAGGGTGGCCAATAACGGTTAAACTTTAAAATTTTTGATAAAAAAACTTTATTTACTTTCATTACTCTTGTGTTTCGGTTGTTCTGAGCCCTCCAAAAATAAAGTCACCCGTCCCAATGTCCTTTTTATCTTGGTGGATGATTTGGGGTGGAAAGATCTGGGTTGTTATGGAAGTTCTTTTTACGAAACCCCCAATATTGACAGGTTTGCCGATATGGGTTTTCGTTTTTCTCAGGCCTATTCTGCTCATCCCGTATGCTCTCCCACACGCGCAGCCATCATGACCGGTAAACACCCCACCCGATTAAACATCACTGATTGGATTCCCGGTCAGGATCCCAAAGACCGAAAACTACTCGGACCAATTGACCTTCATGCTTTACCATTGGAAGAGACCACCTTGGCCGAGGCCATGAAAAAAGAAGGTTATAAAACTTTTTTTGCTGGAAAATGGCACTTGGGCGACGAGGGTTTTTTCCCCGAAGATCAGGGATTTGAAATCAATAAAGGTGGGCATCACAAGGGCTCACCCCCTGGAGGATATTATTCGCCATATAAAAACCCCAGATTGGAGGATGGACCTCAGGGAGAGCAGCTGACCGATCGACTAACCGATGAATCGCTGAGGTTCATTTCCCAAAATCAAGACAATCCCTTTTTACTCTATCTATCCTATTATACCGTTCATACTCCTATTCAAGCTCACCTAGATCACTTGCCAAAGTTCCAGGTGAAAAAGAAAACATTAAAAGATACTTTGGCCCTCAAAATAAAAGATCAAGGCGGTTATACTGTACAGAATCAATATAATGTAGACTATGCCTCTATGGTATATGCCTTAGACAAAAATGTGGGCAGATTGATCGATCAATTGGAAGCGCATGATTTGTTGGACAATACTCTTATCATTTTCACCTCCGATAATGGTGGATTGACCACTCTTGAGAAAAAGGGACGTACTGCTCCTACCAGTGTTTTGCCTTTACGGGCTGGAAAAGGATGGGTATATGAAGGAGGGATCAGAGTTCCCCTTATCATCAAACCCCCTCAAAACAAGATAGCTAAGGTAATTGACCTTCCTGCCATTAGTATGGACTTTTACCCCACTATTTTGGAGTATACCAATATTCCAATGCAGCCCAATCAACATCAAGACGGCATTAGTCTAAAACCCCTTATGGAGGATAAAACTGACAAAACCCACGCTATAATGGTTTGGGATTTTCCCCACTATCATGGCAGTGGTTGGACGCCTGGAAGAGCCTTGCGAAAAGGTTCTTGGAAAGTCGTATATTTCTTCGAAGAAGATCGCTATGAACTCTATCAAATTGAGCAAGACTCTGAAGAAAAAATAGACTTAGCCAATAAAGAAGTGGAGAAGCTCGACGAATTGAAAAAATTTTTAAACGATTGGGTTAAGGAAATGGGTGCACAATCCCCAATAAAAAAAAAGTCTTAAGACAATGAAGAAAGTATTTCGGCTAATTTTTATATTGTTTTTTGCGGCGAGTTTTGCACAGTCAACTCCATACAAAACCTTGACCGATATTCCCTACTATGAAAATCCGGTTGATGGTACTTATCAAGAAGAGCGCTGTAAGTTGGATTTGTATTATCCTGTTGACAATCAAAATTTTCCAACGGTTGTATGGTTTCATGGGGGCGGACTCAAAAGTGGTTCAAAAGCAATTCCAGAGCAGTTAAAAGGCAAAGATCTTGCTGTTGTGGCTGTAAACTATCGCTTGCACCCAAAGGTGAATGCTCCAAAATACATTGAAGATGCGGCAGCTGCAGTCGCATGGGTATTTAAAAATATCGATCGCTACGGCGGGGACAACAAGCAGATCTACGTCTGTGGATTTTCGTCAGGAGGCTATTTGTCTTTAATGGTGAGTTTGGACCAAAAATGGTTGAAAAAATATAAGTTAGAGGCCAATCAAATCAAAGGTGTCATTACGCTATCGGCTACTACTTTTACTAACCATACCATTCGAAAAGAATACGGAATGGAGATTACCCAAGCACTTATTGATCACTATGCCCCGGTATACTCCGCTCGCGGTGACGCCCCACGCATTACATTGATTACGGGAGACCGTGAAAAGGAATTTTTTGGTATGTATGAAGAAAATGCTTATTTGAGAAGAATGTTAAAGATCAATGGACATGAGAAAAATGAACTGATAGAAATAGGAGGATATGGACATGAGATTACCGAGGCAGGGTTACCATTACTTTTAAAAAGAATCGAGTTTTTAAAATGATATGCTTATTAGTTATAGGCACAGTAAATAATATCAGCACTGATAAAAAATATAAAATTTCGAGAGAGTTAATCTAGTCAACTGTCCAAACTTCTTCATGATAAATAAAGGTTAGCTATTAAACTCCTGTATCAAAATAAGCTTTTGGTAATCCTTTCTTTCGAGCTAATGATTTTTAATTTTAATAAAAACGGGAGGGGTTAATGGGGGCGTATTTTATTAATTTAAAGAACTGAAGGATGATGCTGGAAGCCCCTCTATATTGAATAAAGTCGCCTCAAAATAATTTTTCCATCCATATCTAACATTTTTTGGTTTTTTCACGATTGACGAACTAACCTTTACCTTGTTATTTAAAATTTTAGCTATAGCGGGGTAAAAAATATTGTCCTCTCCAGCAATTTCGAAACCATCTAAATCTCCCTTTGCCATCAATCCAGACCCAACGTGATCAAATGAAATTTCAATTGACCCCTTTTTTGACTTATGTTTGGAATAAAGCGGTCCAGAATCCACTATATTATAATTGTAATCCCTATTTAATGCCAATAGAGCTAGTCTTTTTCCAACATCTTGCTTGTTTGGTGGATGGCCGTTATCTTTTTCTCCTATATCTAACAAAACAGCCATTCCTGTATTAAAAGTTTTTTGTAGGGCCAATCTTTGAACTTCCCTTAATTCATGTGAAGATTGATTATCACTATAAATATATGGAGCAATTTGAGCATAATAAAAGGGGAAGTTATACCCCCATCTCTCTCTCCAATCATCAATCATACCCGAAAATAATTCAAGATATTCATTATATTCAGTCACATTTGCCTCCCCCTGATACCATATTACGCCTTTGACAGTATAGGGAATCAAAGGATTAAGCATCTCCTCAAAGGAAATTGAATTCCCATAAGGAGAGTTGATAACATAACCTCTGTGGATATTTTCTTCAATTTCTTTATAATTGCTTATTAAATTATTAAGGGGATAACTATGAACTAATACAGAGCTCCCATTTGTGATGAAAGCATGATGCTTAAATTTAAATTCATTTAACTTTACAGAAATAGAGGTGTTTTTATTTTTTAAAATAACAGGACTTCTAAATCCTCCATCTCCAGCAAGGTTTGTAATCCTAATTGCTATTAAGTTTTCTCCCTTTTTCAGAAGATTCCTTTGAATTTTATAGTTCCTTTTTCCATCGATAGAAAAAGAATTCCCGATTAATTTTTCGTTAAAAAATGTTTGATCAATATGATCAATTCCTTTGTCTATTTCTAACGTGAAATCTTTGCTGATATCATCAATTAATATTTTAGTCCTAAGCCAAACAATTCCACTTGAGAGGGAAGTTTTATCAGATTTAAAAATATATTTAAAGATTCCATTTTTTATTTTCAATTCATCTTGATAGATTGATTTTGGAATATAATTCCATTTAGAATCATCAAAATCAAATTTTTTATATTTAGTGTCGTTTAGGTCTAAATCAATCCAACGACTTTTATTTTTCCCCCATAAATCAATGTTCCATACAATTTTCTCATTCCATAGAAAATAGGGTTTTGGCAAATCATATGTTATAAGCCCTAGTTCTTTTTTGTTGAGTTCAGCAATCGAATCGTTATACCTTAACCTTTCAATTTTGACTAAATCATCATCAATATTTTTTGGTACTATATTCTTAGTTGGTCCAAGTTCTTTTAATTTTTTGTTGCTAATCCAAGACTTGATATTAGTTCCTCCCCAGCTTGAACTTATTATTCCAATTGGGACATTTAATTTTAGGTGTAACTCTCTGGCAAAAAAATAAGCAGCTGCACTAAATTTTGATGCATTTTTAGGAGTTGTTTTTACCCACTTTTGATTTTTAAGACTTTCACCTGTTAAATCTTCTAGAACACTAAAAAATCTTAGATTATTGTAATTTGCATTTTTAATTTCTTCCTCCTGATTTTCGATACAATTTTCACAAGGATTTAATATCATTCCCATATTCGATTGCCCAGATGCAAGCCAGACTTCTCCTATTAAAACATCTCTATATTTGATTGTTTTTTCTGAACTTTTAACCTCTACCTCATAAGGACCTCCAGCGGGAGGGGTTAAAAGTTTAAGCTCCCAATTCCCTCTATTATCAGCTATAATTGAATTAGTTTCCCCCCAACTACCAGTAACGATTATTCGATTGTTTGGATTGGATTTCCCCCAAAATACTACACCTTTTTTTTGTTGAAGCACCATATGGTCAGAAAAAAATGAACTTAATTCAAGTTGATGTGATACTTCTTGAGTACTTACTTTTGAATGAAAGCAAAAGCAAAATATAAAACCAAATTTTAAAAATAAAGTCAAGTTTTTCATATTCTAAAATGTTATCTCTAATTTTTATTCATGCTCGAGATGGTTTGTTTAATAAATTCTACTTCCTTCTTTGAAAAGGGTTCGAGATTTTCATCAAATATATCATGATGCCATTGAGCGGGTGGATTAGAAAAAGTAGAGTCCCAACTTTTCCAAGGGTAAATCGTATTTGTTTTTCCTGAAACAAATCCCCAGTTATATGCAGCCACTCTGTGTTTTTTGAATAGAGGTAAATAGGCGTAAAAGGTGTTACCTTCACTCTCAACCCAACCACTTGTGTTATTTCCTCTATTAAGAAACTCGGTACACATCAATGGTCTATTGTAATCAGTCAATTGACCAATTCTCTTGATTCCCATTGCCTTGTTGCCATATTCGTGAAATGAAATGATATCTGAACTACTCAAAATGAATTGATTTAAGTCTGATAAGGCATCAAAGTCATCCCACTCTGATGTCCACTCCCATATTCCTGTGGTGATGGGTTGGGAAGGATTAACCGAGCGAATCCATTGAACTGCTTTTTTAAGCAATTGAAGTGTATAGTGTTGTTTATCCCTTTTATCGTCGATTTGATTCAAATTATAGGATGGGTAATTTTCATCAGTAATTTTAACTCCATTTTTATTGTAAAGCTCTTGGGTTCTCTCTTTAGAAATTTCATGAGAAGCAATTCCCAATTGTCCCGGCTCATTGTATAAATCCCATATCAAAACTCTTTGGTCGTTGGCAAAGTGCCGAACAATACCTTTGACATAAGATTCTAATTTGTAATGGTTAATGGTATCCCTGAGAAGTTTTGCTCCAGGTGATTGAACCCAGCCTGAGTTATGAACAAATGGTAGAGGCTCTGGTTGTTTGCCCAATAGGGGTTGAGGATGCCAGACATCATCAAAGAAAACCAACATGGTTTTGATACCGTACTTATCTGAAAGAGACAGATATTGATCTATTCTTTGAATAAAGCCAAGAGAATCTTGCTCCCAAAGTAAATCGTGCAAAAAAACTCTATGGGTGTTCATCCCAATGTTTGCCGAGAGCTCTAGTTCCCGATCAATTAAACCTATGTCAAAAGTCTCTTTCTGCCAAAATTCAAGCTGATTGATAGCCGAACTGCTAATAAAATTAGTGCCTACAAGCCAAGGTTGTTCTTCATACCATTTCCATGCCTTTTCTTCTGTCCATCGTCCAAACTGTTTGTCAATATGTGTATCACAAGATTTGATTAAAATTAATCCTGCAGTAAATACTAGTAACTTCGAAACGAATAATATTTTTCCCATTCAATTATTATTATGAGTTGTTGTTTTCAAAAATTATTTATCAAATTAATTTGTGTTTAACCAAACAGTCATCTCACCAACTTTTCTGTTAGCCCAGGCATAATAGGGTATCATTGTTATTTTCTTAGGGTTTTGTTGTTTTAGGATTGTATTTTTAGATAAGTAATTGATTTATAAAAAGTCTTAATTTTTTAAAGTTTAAATAGTTAAACTATTGAAATTTATAGATTCTAAAATTCGGAAAGAAACTAATCTTCTGATTGGGCTAGGCGGAATATTTGTCTTTGCTATTATTTTTAATACTCTTTTGTGGGCTAGGGTTAACAATACAGAAAAACACTTTTATCAACTGTTTTTTTCAAAATAAAGATATTAGAAAAATACTTAAGTAAAAATCTGATTATATTATTTGTGAATTTGATGATAGGAATGATGAATTTTTTTTGTAAAATTTAACTTATTAAAAGGAACTTGATTAAGTTCTCTTTTATTTTCGAGAACTTCGTACTTTTTATTGGGCTCTATATTAGTAAAAACTTGAGTTTTACCGTTGGGCCAATTAATTGAAAGTTTTTTAATTGATTTACTCTTACCCAAACCTATCTCTGACTGAAGGGAACTTGAGCCAAAACTTCCTCCAGTATTAATAGTTCTATATATCTTCTTTCCATTATCGAGTTCAATTGTCAAAAAAGATCCTATTGCACTACGATTCGATGACTTACCAATCAATTTAAAAACTACCCAATTATTGTTTGAGTTTGGATTTTCAAAACAGATATTTGGATAAGTATCCCCTTCATATGAACCTCCCATAACAGCATACAAATCTTGGTCCCCATCATTATCAAGGTCAGCAAAACCGACCCCATGTCCTTTTTGAATGTGGCCAAACCTACCAGTTAATGTTACCTCATCAAAGCGCTTTCCGTCTAAATTTCTAAACATTCTGTTGGGAATAGTTGATGTTAAATATGGCGAACCGTTTCCAATATAAAAATCCAACCAGCCATCATTATCAATATCTCCAAAATTTGAACCCATTGCATACATACTTATGTCTATATCAAAATCAATACTACTTTCGGTAAATGTCTCATTCCCGTTATTAATAAATAATTTTGATTTTTCTGATGCAACAAATCTGCCTTCAATTTCTTTCAAAAAATCTGCATTAAGATTTGATAGATTTCTAGAATCATAACTTGCAACAAAAATGTCATTAAATCCATCATTATTAACATCCCAAATCCAACACGGAAAACTAAAAGAAGGATCTTCAACACCTGCATTTTTTGAAATATCATTAAAAACTCCAAAGTTGTTTTTAAATAGAAAATTTTTTCCTCCTAAAACAGAAACAAACAAATCAGGCCATTGATCATTATTAATATCACCAAACACAACCCCTTTAATAAATCCATTGATTTTATTTAGATTATATTTTTTTGATTGCTCTAAAAACTTACCATTACCTTGATTAATGAATAGCTCACAAGGATTATATTCATTTCCAATAAACAGGTCCAAGTAGCCATCTTTATTTACATCAGCCCAAGATGCAGTTTGGGTTGGATAAAAAGACAATATTCCAGATGATTTAGTAACGTCAGTGAATGTGCCGTCTCCATTATTTCTAAGTAGTGAATTTGGATGATTTCCACTTGAGCCAAGCCAAGCCCCTCTTAAAATTAGAATATCTATGTGTCCGTCGTTGTTGTAATCGGCATGCAAACAGTTTAATCCACTTAGGATACCATTCAATCCTGCTTTAATGGTAACATCATCAAACCCAAAACCTGTGTTAAAAAATAATTTACATTGATCCTCCGTCCCATAGGAAGTTGTAAAAACATCTATCTTTCCATCATTATTAAAATCTTCTAAACACACCCCACCAGACAAGCCATTAACATCAATCCCCAATTTAGTAGCTATCTCTTTAAATGGAGGAAAATTAACTTTTTCATTATCAGAAACATATTTAACAAAATAATCTTTTGGAACCTCCTCTGGATATTCACCAATTGTCATGTGTGCAACATTCAATAACCATTTATACTTTTCGCTGGGATATGTTTTATAGATCTTTGTGAAAATTTCAATCGCTTTTTTGGAGCCCATTTTTTCTTTGTGTTGCCCTTTCTCTAATAATGGAATAATACAGGAGAATTCATTATGATTATTTGAACAATTAGTTATCTCTCCTAATCTAAAGTAAGCCATTCCAAGAGTCTCCATTAGTGGTAATTTAGTCATTATTAATTCATCATAGGAAGTATTATCATTTTTAATCCTGCCTTCAATTTCTTTAATACATTCTATGTTTCTTCCTCCTAGTAATAACTCATTACAATAGCTACTCCAAATCATGTATTTTAGTTTCTTAGGTGAATTAGGCATCAATTTTTTTAAATACTGTGCACGTTTATTATTCCAGTGTAAATATTTTATTGGGTTACTATCAGAATTAATTTTTTTTAAAACCTCAACCATTTGTTGTGTTTCGATATCAGTAAAATTCTTTAAAGAATTAGAATTTTCATTATTGGCACATCCTATCAGGATGGTCAAAGAAAAAAAAAGAAAATTTTTAAAATAAAATTTTAAAGTCACTTTGAGTATTAATTTGATTTAATGCCTCAGAGGGTGTTTCTGACGGTCTTAGACATACTTTATCCTCACATACATATACAAATGTTTTATCTTTAATGTGACGATCTTTAATTAATGGTAAATCACTAGGTTGATTACTAATTTGAAATAGTACATTTGGCAAATAATTTTTCTGAAGTTCCTTATTGAATTTATGAGCATCTGGGCCTACAATTACAATTTCCTTGTAAGAATAAGCAACTTTGGAGATTAATTGTGCCCATTGGGTATGATTACTTCCTTTTCCATCACAAAAATAAGTTGAAACTACATTAATCATTTCATTAGCTTTTTTACTGTAGTTTTCATTATCAAGAATAATCCCAAGCATCCAAAGATTCTCAGCCATGATTGAATTAGCAGAAGGGATAACATTGTCATCAATTGAAATGATTTCTGAAAAAATAACAGGATGTTTTGTAAATGTAAAAAACGGGTTTTGATTTGTTTTAAAGTTTTTAATTACTTTTTGAGTTAATTTATTACCCAGTTCTAAATAACTAATATTTCCTGTATTTTGATATAAGCCCAATGCAGCCCTAATTGTAAAGGCATAATCTTCCAAATTTGCTTCAATTTTTGGTTGATTAGCCTGAAAAGTATGCATAAGCTCACCTTTAGAGATCAAATTTTGTTTTAAAAAATTAAATGTCTTTTTTGCTTGAATAAGAAATTTTTCGTCACTAAAGGCTTCAAAAGAACTTAATAGCCCTATTATCATTTGTGCATTCCAAGATGTGATAATCTTTTTATCTACCTCAGGTAATGACCTCATTTTTTTTAATAAAGAAAATTTTTTTTCCCATGCTTTTACCTTGGTGTCCAGTTGAGCTTTAGTGATGGAATTTTCTTTAAGAAAAGTGTTTAAGTCATTTGTTTTTCTAAGATGATAATATTTTTTTTCGAGAGGGTTTTCTAAATTAATTTGATAATAATCTAAAATAATGTTTAGGTCCTGACCACTAACTCTCTTTATTTCATCAATGTCAAATATATAATAGTGCCCCTCTCCTTCTTTATTATCAGCATCAATCGAAGAAAAATACCCCCCTTTAGTATTTTCCATTTTCTTTTGAAGAAAATCATATGTCTTATATACAGTTGATTTAAAGAGAGGGGTTTTAAATTCTTTAAATGCATTTGAATAGAGACTCAAGAGCTGTGCATTATCATAGAGCATTTTTTCGAAATGAGGAATTTTCCATTCTGGATCAACAGTATAGCGATAAAAACCACCTTCTAAATGATCAACTATTCCGCTATTTGCAATCTTTTCAAGAGTATTCTTAAAATAATTTGTAATCTTTTTATCTTCATTAAGATTTTGATAATGTTGGATGTAATTTAACTTTGAAGGTGTTATAAATTTTTGATTTTGATTTTCACCTCCATTAATTAAATCCCAATTGGAATACCAAAAAAACATATCGTTTTGAAGTATTTCAGGATTAATTATCTCTGCTTCTTTGGTGTATTCAAAGTGGTTAATCTCTTGAATTCCTGTCTCTATTTTATCAGCAAATTTTATAAGTTGTATTTTATCTTTTTCATATACTTTTTGAATCTTACCTAAAACCTCAAGCCATTGATCTTTGGTATGATAAGTACCGCCATAAATTGGTCTACCGTCAGGTAAGCATACAACATTTAATGGCCAACCTCCTCTGCCTGTCATCATTTGAGTAGCAGTCATATAAATATTGTCTACCTCCGGGTTTTCTTCACGATCAACCTTAATGCTTACAAATTTTTCATTCATAAATAAAGCAACTTCAACATCCTCAAAAGTTTCTTTTTCCATCACATGGCACCAATGACAACTTGAATAGCCAATACTTACTACAAGTAATTTTTCATCTGTATTTTTTAGATTATAAAGTTTTTTATCCCAGCGTTGCCAATTTATAGGATTTTTAGCATGCTGAAGTAAATAATAACTTGATTCAAGGTTTAAATTGTTTTGGTTCATTTGAGAATACGAGGAAGAAAAAAAAAAAAGATAAAAGATTTGTAAAAGAACTAAATGATGCGAGGACATTTGTAACATATGCATAAAATGATTTTCAAAAATAATATAATTTAATGACATTTTAAAAGAGGACCTAATTTTGTTATGTGGGGCTTTAATAGATAAAAGTTTAAAATGATCCCCCCTTATTAATAAAATAAAAATTAATAAATCACAACCCGGCCTCTAAGACAATTGCAGTCTTTACCCACCTGTTTCTTAGGTGATTTCAAGTTTGGTTTATTCGCTTTATTATTGACTCATTACATTAAAAAACATCTAATACTTAGTAAGTCAAAGAGTGTCAAATTAAAGTTAAATTGATTGGAGATGTTGGTATAAGTTATTACTAAGGATATAATTTTAGTTTAGATAACATAGGGAGATTATAATCTAACCTAATCAATAATTAAAATATTTATTAGCTGATGGTATGTATTCGAAACCTCGATACCACTATAACGCATTACACACTTTCCTTTTAAGAGCAAAAGACATAATAGATAAGTAAAGTAGTAAGAAAAAGTAGAAGGTTTAAATTCTAAAGACTGATAAAAGCTTTTAAAATAAAGAGGCACTTAATAGTAATCGAAATTATATATTTTTTTCAATTCCAAACATAAAAAGTATTATAGTATTAATTTTATCTTTCATTTTCATCCGAAGTTCGTGAAAAGCTTTATTCATATGAGCTTCTACTGTTTTTATTGAAACATTTAAATAATCCGCAACTTCAATATACGTTAATCCATCCTTTTTGCAAAGTAAAAATGTCTCCTTGCATTTAGGAGGTAGATTTTCAATTTCATTGTTTAATATTTTAAGAAGTTTTTTGGTTTCATTTTCATCTTGATTATTAACAAAATTATTTAATCCTTCAAAATACTCCTTTTCAAAAATCATCATTCTCCCAGAGCCCCTAGTCTTATTAAGAAACTCATTGTAAACAGATTTATACAGATAATTTTTGAAATGTGTAATTTCGGGTAAAATCTTTCGACGCTCCCATATTGTTATCAATACGTTTTGAACAATATCCTTGGCTCCGTCATGGTCATTGGATAAACTGTATGCATAGAAACATAAAGGTTTATGATAATTATTCATTATGTATATCAATGCTTGATCATTACTCCTTTTTAGTTCTTTCAAAAGAACTAAATCATTTGTGAAGTTTTTTTTCATTGTGAGGCAATTTAATAATTTTTAAAATTAAAAAGCAATTAAACTTAGGGTATTAAAAATAAACTGTGTCTAAAAGAAGAACGTATACCAAATGAATCGAAAAATAGAAAAAATTATCATAAAGTACTTTGCGAGATCAGCATCAATTGATGAATTGGAAGCATTATCAAAGTGGATGAAAGACCCAATTAATGTTGATTGTTTTAGAGAATTTTCAGAAATAAATTACTTGGCAGACTACAGCTTAATTGATTTTGATTCTGAAAATGAAAAGCAAAAAACACTGAAAATGATACGTCAAAAGAGATTAATAAAAATTAATCCTCTTGGAATATTCAGATATGCTGCTGGAATTATATTGATTATTGGTTTAGGGTATTTGATAAAGGATCATAAATTTAAAACCCTAACCAATGATATCCCAAAAACAGTAAACACAATCATTGAGCCCGGTAGCAATAAAGCTACCTTGACCCTTGAGGATGGATCTCTTTTAATGTTAGCCAATGATCAAAAGTTAAAGACTCAAAATGCTGATAGTAATGGAGAGGTAATTACTTATAATTCCCCGAAAAAAAAATCAGATAAAATTCAATATAACTATTTAACCACCCCCAGAGGTGGGCAATATAGTTTGGTGTTGTCAGACAAGACAGAAGTTTGGTTAAATTCAGAATCTCAGTTAAAATATCCTGTAGCTTTTATTGAAGGTGAAACTCGTGAAGTTGAACTTATTTATGGAGAAGCCTATTTTGATGTATTTAAAATTTCAGATAATCAAGCTTCCAGGTTTAAGGTGCTGAATAAATCTCAAGTAATTGAAGTACTTGGGACCGAATTTAATTTAAAAGCCTACAAGGATGAGGATTATACATATACAACCTTAGTAGAAGGTAAAGTAGATATAAATCTTAAAAATGGGGATAAAAAACAATTATTTCCAGAACAACAGGCTAAATGGAATCCAAGCATTAATTCATTTTCTTTAAAAACGGATGTTAATATTAATAATGAAATTTCTTGGAGATATGGTATTTTCAATTTTGACGGAAAACCGCTAGTAGAAATCATGAAAACAATTTCCCGATGGTACGATATAGATGTATTATTTCTAAACAAAGAAATTGAGGAAACAGAATTTGTAGGAGTGATTAGGAAAAATAGAAATTTAGAAGATATCCTAATAAATATAAAAAACTTTGGAGTTATAAAAGATTATGAAATAAATAAAAAAACGGTAATTCTAAAATAAAGTCAAAGTAAGGATTACTGATTTAAATAAAAGGGAACGAAGCTTTTTGAACATTTGAGCTGTCTAGAGCTTCGCCCCTTAAGCATGTATCAATTAAATTATTATTAACTAACACAAAGACCAATATATGAAAATTAATGAAAAAATGGAATGTCGATTACTTAAATCGAAGCTTTCTCAACTAATTATGAAAACATTTATATTTTTATTTTGTACAACTGTTTTTAGTTTTAGTGTTGAGAACTCTTTTTCTCAGGAGAAGATTATCATTCAAAAAGATCAATTAGTATTGATTGATGAGGTGTTTAAAACAATCCAACTTCAAACAGATTTTGATTTTATTTACCCAAAAGGGTTTTTTGAAAGTAATTTGAAAGTTGAATTAAAAAAAGGAGAGATTTCTCTTGAAGATCTCATGAACATCTCTCTATCAGGAACGGGGCTAGGCTATAGAGTTTCTGAAAATAACACAATTATAATTGAAGAAAAACAAGATGTTGACTCTCCAGTTGTAAATAGTGAAGCTATACAACAATTTAAAATGTCAGGTAATGTAACGGATTCTGATGGAAATCCTCTTCCTGGAGCTTCTATTATTGAATCGGGAACAACAAATGGTACGACAACAGATTTTGATGGGAACTTTACATTAGATGTAAGTGACGAAAATTCAACTCTTGAAATATCATTTATTGGATTTGAATCACAACAAATTACCGCCAATATAAATGAAAGTTTAAACATTCAGCTTATTGCTTCAGTTTCAGGGTTAGATGATGTAGTAGTTGTAGGGTATGGTAGGGCTAAACTAAAAGATGTTACTGGTGCTATTTCATCCTTAAGGGGAGAAGCCATTGAAAATGTTCCTGTATCAACTGCTGAAAAAGCTATACAGGGTAGAGTTGCCGGTGTGCAGATCGTACGAAATGGTGGTGCTCCTGGTGCAGCTTCCTCAATAAGAATAAGGGGAACAGGCACTGTAAATAATGCAGATCCACTATACATTATCGATGGAGTTCCTACATCAGATATCATGGGAATCAATCCTAACGATATTCAATCTATCGAAGTATTAAAAGATGCTTCCGCTTCTGCTATATATGGTACTAGAGCTGCAAATGGAGTTGTAATTGTAACAACTAAAAGAGGGAGAAAAGGACAACTTGATGTATCGATCAATACTTACACTGGGATATCAAACGTAGTAAATACAGTTGATGTATTGGACGCTTCAACTTATTCAGAAATTAAAAGGGAGCGTTACGCCAATGATGGTATTCCAGTAAATCCTATTTGGCAAGATTCAAAATATCAGACTCAACGTACAAATTGGCAAGATGAGCTTTTTAACACTGGGGTCACCAGCAACATTGATCTTGCAGTTAGTGGAGGTAGCGAAAAGTCATCATTCCTGTTTTCGTTAGGATATTATGATGAAGAAGGTATTATTGAAAAGGCCAAATCCGACCGATTTAGTTTGCGAGTAAATTCTGATCACGTTGTTAATGATTGGCTAAAAATTGGGCAAAATTTGTCACTTTCTACATCAGAGAACAACGGATTTAATACAACTAGTGCGCAGAATGGTTTAATATTTAGTGCCATTAGATTCCATCCTGGTCTTCCAGTCAAGGACACTGATGGTAATTATAGTTCAAATCAGATAAGTGGAGAATTCGGGGATATCAACAATCCGTTGTATGAAGTAGATGTCATGGACCGATCAAATAGATTTACAAGATTACTTAGCAACGTTAATGCAGAGGTAACTATCACTAATGATTTACGTTTCAAGGCGAATTTTGGTTATGAAGCTTCAATTGTAGATAAAAGAGCTTTTTACCCGACGATTGCTGATCAGATAAGACAGCGAGCTAACAATGAAGCCCGGAGGAATTATGACCAAGGAACTTCATTCTTGATGGAATATTTCATTCAATATGACAAAATATTTGCCGACAACCATAGTGTAGGATTTGTTGGAGGATATACTGAACAATCATTCAATACTCAAGGATTTAGTGGAGTAGCAATACAGCTCCCTGATGAAGATCCAAGTCAGAGGTTTATGAGTACAGGGACGGCAAACGCAGCTGAAGAATATAAAACCGAAGACGGACTAAGATCCGTTTTTGGAAGATTAAATTATTCATACAAGGATACATATCTTCTTACTGCAACAGTGCGATCGGATGAGTCGTCAAAATTTGCTGAAGAAAATCAGCAGGGGATATTTCCAGCAGCTTCCGTAGGATGGAGGGTTTCCAATGAGTCCTTTTTTGAAGGTGTAACCTTTATGGATAATCTTAAACTAACCGCTGGATGGGGTCAATTAGGAAACCAGAATATTCCCGGTTTCCAGTATTTGGCCAGAATAGGTCGTGGTGCCAGATATTCATTTGGAGAAAATCAGGTTGTTGGGGCTAACCAAGTAAGTTTTGCAAACCGAGCTGTAAGTTGGGAAACAGTTGTAATGACTAATATTGGTGCATCGATGACTTTCTTAGATGATCGTTTAAGCGCAAACTTCAATTATTTTATAAAAGATACTGAAGATATGCTACTTTCTCCCCCAACAATTGGTTCACAAGGGACAACACCATCACCTTTTCTAAATATTGGTGAAATCAGAAATAAAGGTCTTGAGATAGAATTAAATTGGGCAGATTCTAAAGGTGACTTTACTTATAGCATTGATGCTAATGCTGCATTTGTTAACAATGAAGTCACCCAACTGGTAGAAGGAACGTTTTTAAGTTCAAGGCTTTACGGAAGACCCGCTCAAGAACTATCCCGTACATACGTTGGAAGTCCCATTGCCACTTTTTATGGATGGCGTGCTAATGGTCTATTTCAGACACAAGCTGATATAGATAGTCATGCCAAACAACCTGGAGCAAAGCCTGGAGACGTTAGATTTGTAGACATCAATAATGATAATGAGATTGATGCAGATGACAGGGAAGTAATAGGAAGCCCACACCCCAAAGTAACATACGGAATAAATACAAACCTTTCCTATAAAGCTTTTGATCTTAATATGTTTTTTATTGGTGCAGGTGGATTAGAAATTTACAATGCTGATAGAATGCAAGGTTTGGATGCGTCATATCCATTTAATTTATATTCTGATATTACTGGCAGGTGGACTGGTCCTGGAACAAGTAATAGTATTCCAAGAGTATCAACATTAAGAGAAAATTTAAATCATAGAACATCCGATTTATTTATAGAGAAAGGTGATTTTTTACGTCTTAAAAATATCACTTTAGGATACACCCTTCCAGCAGATATGATCAATAAAATGGGACTTTCACGTCTTCGTTTATACCTATCTGGACAAAACGTGTTTATCCTCACTGATTATTCAGGCCTTGATCCAGAATTGGGATTATCTGACAATAATCTACAACAGAATGTTGACTTTGCACAATTTCCTCAAGCTAGAACATTCATGTTAGGGGCTAATATTAGTTTTTAATAACTCTTATAATAATTTTAAAAAATAAGATCATGATAATAGATAATAATCATAAAACAAAATATATGAACAATAAATACTTCTTTCTTACAGCTTTTTTACTTGTTTTACTTAATGGCTGTAACGATGATTTGCTTAAACCTACCCCTTACGCTCAGGCTACTTCAGCTTCATTTTGGAGAAATGCAGGTGATGCTGTTGCTGCTGCAAATGCCATGTATCAACCTCTTATGGGATTTGATATGTATAGTCATGGTGAACACATACTTGATAATAGTTCTGACGACTTATATAGAGCAGGAGACCATGGTGATGAGGCGGCCTTGGAAAACTTTACAATGGACGCCAGTAATTCCGAAAGTTCTGCTGGTTGGAAACCAAAATACGAAATGATTAGCAGGGCAAATGCAGTTCTGATGAACGTGCCAGAAATGGAAGGATTAGATTCTGCACTGAAGAACAGGATTACTGGTGAGGCCCATTTTATTAGGGCTTTTGCATATTGGAGACTCTCTGTAATATACGGTGGTGTCCCGTTAATTTTGGAACAAAATGTCATAGAAGCTAATTTCAATATTGCAAAATCCAGTGTAGCAGAAATACAGTCACAGATAGAGTCAGATTTAATTGCTGCAGCTGGCCTTCTTCCAGACACACATAGTGACCCTGCAGATAAGGGAAGAGCAAATAAGGGCACCGCCAATGGCTTATTGGCAAAATTGTACCTCTATCAGGAAAATTTCGCAAGTGCCATAACAGCAGGTCAAAAGGTAATAGCTGGTCCATATCCACTAGCAGCAAACTATCGGGATAATTTTACTCCTACTACCGAGAACAATCCAGAAGTCCTCTTTGCTGCTCAGGCAGAGGAAGGTTGGGCGATTTTATACCAAGCCTATTTTACCCCTCCAAGACCATGGGGAGGATGGGATTTTCAAAATCCCACTCAAAATTTGGTTGACGAATACGAAGATGGGGATCCTAGATTTGAGAGTTCGATCTGGAAACCCGGTGATATGGTTGATCGCGGATCGAAAGGGATTACTGAGTATACGGCCGATTTAAGTGCCACTGGATACTCTCAGAATAAATTTGCTAATTACAAGGCTGATGGGAATAACAACTTTGATACAAACTGTAATATACTAAGGTCTGCTGATGTCTACCTTTTGGTGGCCGAGGCCAGAATCAGAAGTAATGGAGTAGGAGCTGGTGATGCAGAAATCAATGTAGTAAGAGCTAGAGCTGGATTGGCCCCTGTTTCCAATGCAGGTATGCCAGAATTGATACATGAAAGACGTGTCGAATTGTTTGGAGAAAATCAGCGCCACCAAGATCTAATGCGTTGGGATAAGGCTGGAATTATAGATATTGTTAATATTTATGGCGAAGATAGAGGCCAATTTGATCCCCCAAGAGTTTTTGACAGATCAAAACATTATTATTTTCCAATACCTCAGACGGAAATCGACATTAGTAATGGAGTACTTATTCAAAACAATGGTTATTGATTTACTAAACTTAAGATAACACTGTTCAATAACAACATATTTGATTAGTTAGTTTAATACTGGTAGATTTTCTTAAAGCTCAGCCTTTTATTAAGTCTACCAGTTTTATTTTTTCCCTTTTTAATTTAAAAAGGAGATTGGTATATGGAGAATCAGATGGATATTTTTAAATTTGATTATGTTACATAAATATCTCCATTAACGTATTTTAAAATGGAACTTCCATTTTTTTAATTTATGAATCGATTTGTAATTTTTTTAACGATTATTTTTTTGTTTGTACAATGCAAAACTGAAAATAAATCAAACGCTTCAAAGAAATCTCCTACTGAAAGCAATAGCAACAACTTACCGCTTTTTACGTTGTTGGATGCCTCTAAGACCAAACTGAACTTTATCAACCTAATGAATGAAAGCCCTACTTTAAATGGAATTAGGTATGAATACCTATATAACGGAGGAGGAGTTGCAGTCGGGGACCTTAATGATGATGATCTTCCTGACATATACTTTGTATCCAATCTTTACTCCAATAAGCTTTTTATCAATAAGGGAAATTTAGTTTTTGAAGAAACTACTGCGATATCAAAAGTTAAAGGTAATAAGGGTTTTCCTACCGGAGTTTCCTTGGTTGACGTTAATTCTGATGGCTTACTAGATATATATATATGTAAGTCTGGAGACTATAAAGATTTAGATTATAGAAGAAATGAGCTGTACATAAATCAAGGAAAGAATGGCGAAGGTATTCCATTATTCAAAGAAGAAGCCTCCAAGTACAATATAGATTTGCCACACTATTCTACACAAGCTACATTTTTCGATTATGATAGGGATGGGGATTTAGATATGTTCTTGATCAACCATGGAATAGATCCAGCAGCTGTTGAACCCAATATTTCAAAATTATTGGACAAAAAGTCTCCTTACAGCAGTGATAAGTTGTTCAGAAATGATAATGGTAAGTTTAAGGATGTTTCCAAAGACAGTGGAATCATAGACAATGCCATTGGCTTTGGTCTTGGTATAGCCATTGGCGACCTTAACAATGACGGGTGGCCCGACATAATTGTAGGACACGACTATTCAGAAAAAGATCATCTTTATATCAACCAAATGGACGGTACTTTTAAAGAAGTCATAAATAAAGCTACCAATCATATTTCAAATTTTTCAATGGGTAACGACATAGGGGATATTAATAATGATGGCTTATTGGATTTTATTTCCTTGGACATGGTTTCCAACAATAATTATGATCTTAAAACCAACATGAGTGGAATGAACCCAAAGCGATACAATGATCTGGTCGATGTTGGGTTGCACCATCAATACATGTTCAACGCCCTGCAACTGAATAATGGGACTTCATTTAGTAATAATATTCCTGCATTTTCTGAAATTGCAAAATTTGCGGGAATATCACATACTAATTGGAGCTGGGCACCACTTCTGTTAGATATGGATAATGATGGATGGCAAGATCTTTTTGTTTCTAATGGTATTGTACGCTCTTTCAGAAACAACGATTTTGTTGCCTATAAAAGAAAAAGAGTCGCTAAACTATACAAGGATATGGAAGGTTCTCAACAAAAGAACTCACTAATAAAAAAATATTATGAAGACCTTTTGGATTTGATGCCTAATAAGAAGGAGGTTAACCTTCTTTACCTGAACAATCGCAATTACACCTTTTCATCTATGAACGATGATTGGAAATTGAATAAGCCTACCTATACCACTGGCGCGGCTTATGCAGATCTTGACAACGATGGTGATTTGGATATTATTGGAAATAATATCAATGATGCCGCTTCAATTTATATAAATAATTCCAACGAGTTGAGTCTTGGTAATCACATTAAAATTAAGCTTAAAGGACCTAAGAGTAATACATTTGGCATAGGATCCAAGGTAACCATTGAAGCCAGTGATCTGAGGCAAACTAAAGAACTCTATCTGGTAAGAGGATTTCAGTCTTCAGTAAGCGAAATTTTACATTTTGGTCTTGGCTCAGCTGAATCAATTCAAAACTTGTCCATTGTCTGGCCTGATGGGAAGTTTCAATCATTTAAAGAATTAAATGTGAATCAGCAGATAACTTTAAATTATAATGAGGCATCATTTATAAACTCCCAGGACGCTGAGAACAAAAAAAAACTCTTTAACTCTTCAAATGTAACAGAAATCCCCTTTAAACATATTGAAAACTATTTTGATGACTTTGAAAGGGAAATCCTATTGCCCCATAAATTCTCCCAAAACGGGCCTGCTCTGGCTATTGGTGATGTTAATAATGACGGACTGGATGATTTTTATATTGGAGGAGCAAAAAACCAGGCATCAGCCTTGTTTATTCAAAAAGATAATGGCAAATTCATTCATATGCTGCAGCCCCAATTTACTATGGATAAAAACCACGAGGATATTGCAGCGGATTTCTTTGACGCTGATGGTGACGGGGATCTTGATCTTTATGTGGTCTCTGGGGGCAATGAAGAACAGGAGCAAGATGCATATTATAAAGATCGTTTCTATGAGAATATTGGAAAAGGAATCTTCGTGAGGGTTCCGGATGCAATTCCTGAAAATCATACGAGCGGTTCATGTGTTACAGCAGCTGACTTTGACAATGATGGTGACCTAGATCTGTTCGTTGGAGGAAAGATGATCCCGGGTAAATACCCCCTTCCATCAAATAGTTTACTACTAAAAAACGAGAGTCAAAATGGTAAAATAAAATTTATTGATGTAACTAAGGATATGGCTCAATTTATGTTTGATATGGGTATGAGTTCAGATGCAGAATGGGTCGATATTGATAATGACGATGATCTCGATTTATTGATCGTAGGGGAATGGATGTCTCCAAGGGTCATTTTAAATGAAGGAGATAAATTCAAAGATATTACATCTAAATCTGGTTTGGAAAATCAGATGGGTTGGTGGTTTAGTCTTGCTGCGGCAGATTTCGATAAAGATGGTGATACTGATTTTATTCTTGGTAATCTAGGTGAAAACTATAAATACAAAGCCACAAAAGAGGAGCCTTTTGAAGTTTATGCCAAAGATTTTGATGATAACGGTAGCCTTGACATAGTGTTTGGCTATCACGAGCAAGGGAAAGTTTTTCCACTAAGGGGAAGGGAGTGTTCATCAAATCAAATGCCCTTTATTAAAGAGAAATTTCCAACGTATCATGATTTTGGATTAGCTGATATGCCATCTGTATACGGAGAAGAAAATCTAGATAATTCCCTGCACTACTTCGCCAATACTTTTGCCACATCTTATATTGAAAATTTGGGGGGGTTGAAATTTAAAGTACATAGAATTAATGGTATTGCACAATTTTCTTCAGTAAATAGTGTTCTGATCGATGATTTTGATAATGATGGGAATCTTGATGCTGTACTATCAGGTAATCTTTATCAATCAGAAGTTGAGACACCAAGGAATGATGCGAGTTATGGCGTTTTTCTTAAGGGTAATGGAAAAGGTAAATTCGTTTCATTCCCCCCCCATGAAAGTGGTTTGTTTGTTAGAGGGGATGTTAAAAATGCGGCAATAATAAAAACAGCTAATGGAATAAAAAAAAGAATTGTTTTCGGTAAAAATAATGATGAAGTTCAATTTGTTGAATTCTAGATATCAAAGTCAGTAAAAAAATAAAAAAAAATATGTGGTATTTTTAAATTCATCCTATTAATATTAATTTGGTAGGGAAAATATTTTATTTCTCAAGGATGAAGATGCTGTTGAATTTAAATCAATTAATAAGTCATAATTAGGGTTTTAAGTTTTTGCTTAGTATTTGAACTAATTAAACATTTAAAGATGAGTTTAAATGATTAGAGAGAAAAGAGTTATCGTTTTGCTGGTTTTAATTTTGGTGTTGATTGTACTACTCGTTTACAGTTTAAAACCAGAACATCAAGTTGATTTTGCTTCTGATGTTAAGCCCATCCTCAATAAACATTGTATTTCATGTCATGGGGGTGTAAAGAAAAATGCCGGGTTTAGTGTATTGTTTGAATCTGAAGCCATGGCAGTTACCAATTCAGGTAAGCCTGCTATTATTAGAGGAAGCGCACGCAAGAGTGAATTGATTCAACGATTGCATCATACTGATCCAGAATTGCGAATGCCTTACCAAAAGACCCCATTGTCAGAAGATGAGATCAAAATACTTACTGATTGGATTAATCAGGGCGCCAAATGGGGGACACATTGGGCTTACCAGTCTGTTGATAAAACTGAAATACCTAAAGCAACCTCTATTTTTGATAAAAAGAATTTTCTCGCTAATCCCATTGATCATTTTATTGCGGCCAGAATGGAGGAAAAGAACCTTTTACCTAATTCCCCTGCACAAGAAAATATCATTGCAAGAAGATTAGCGTTTGACATTACAGGTTTGCCCCCTGAACCTAATCTTTTTAAAAGTTTTGTAAATGGAAAGATCACATACGAGAATTATTTAGACAGTCTTTTTTCGGACAGAGGTTACGGTGAAAAGTGGGCCAGTTGGTGGTTAGACCTTGCTAGATATGCTGACTCCAAAGGCTTTGAAACTGACAGGGGAAGATCTATTTGGAAATACAGGGACTGGGTAATAAAATCATTTAACGAAAATATTCCATATGATCAATTTACTATAGAACAATTAGCCGGAGATCTTTTGCCTCAACCCACAGTTGATCAGCTAATTGCCACTGCTTTTCATCGTAATACAATGAATAATGATGAGGGAGGAACTGATGATGAGGAATTTAGAGTTGCTGCAGTAATTGACAGGGTAAACACCAGTTTCGACGTATGGCAAAGCACTACAATTGGATGTGTTCAATGTCATAGCCATCCCTATGATCCAATAAAACACGATGAGTATTATAAAGTAATGGCTTTTTTTAATAATACAATGGATGAGGACCTTTTTGACGAATCACCAAATCTGAAGGATTTCAGTTTAGATAATCAAAGAGAGATAGATAATATTTTAAATTGGATTAAGTCAAATGGAAACGATGAGCTTTTTAAAATTTTTAAAAATTTTATTCAGTTTCAAGAACCAAAATATCCTGCTCATGATTTTTCGATTGTTGATATAGAAAAGGATTTGGGAACAATTAATGCTTTAGATATTTCTTTAAGAAATGGTGGTGAGGCTGTTTTGAGAAGTTTTGATACTCAAGGTTATGAAAACTTATATTTAATGAATGATTCAAAACTTGGCACCAAGTTATATTTTAGAATTAACAACAGAAAGGGAGATTTATTAGCTAAGATATATTTTCAAACTGATTTAAAAAATGAATCTGATGATCAAATAGGTGATGGATTCAATTATTTTGATCCCCGTACGAAAATAATTAAGGTTAAAATTCCGAAAATTCATGAGCCTTTCGACCTTTTTATTAAATCTATTAATTCAAATTTAGTTGATGCAAAAAAAAATATAAATCATTATGAAAAGGCTGCTCGTCTTAATATTTCAAATATTTCTTGGATTACTACTCTCCCCGAATTACCTGAAAAAGGAACAAAAAAAAATAAAATTCTTTCTAAGAAACTTTTCAATCTTATAACAAAAAAGGCAAAAAATAAAACCCCCATTATGGTGGAAAACCCACAACACATGAAAAGGAAAACCTACGTGTTTGATAGGGGAAATTGGTTGAAAAAAAAGGAGGAAGTTGAAACTGGTGTTCCACAAATCTTAAATCCATGGGAAAAAGATTTGAAAAAAAACAGACTGGGTTTTGCAAAGTGGCTAGTTAACAAAAAAAATCCCCTTACCGCAAGAACACTTGTTAATCGTGTTTGGCATCAGATTTTTGGAAAAGGATTGGTATCAACGATTGAAGATATGGGTACTATGGCAGACACCCCATCCCACCCCGCCTTGCTAGACTGGCTTTCCTATGAGTTTATGCATTCCATGAACTGGAGTGTTAAAAAATTGATAAAAACCTTACTAATGTCAGCAACCTATCGTCAAAGTTCGATAGTTAGTGAGGGCAAATTAGCCGTTGATGCCAATAACCTTTTTTATGCCAGAGGTCCTCGCTTGAGACTCACTGCCGAGGAAATTAGAGATCAAGCTTTATCAATTTCAGGTTTATTGAGTGATAAAATGTTTGGCCCTCCCGTGATGCCACCCCAGCCTGAGGGGATATGGGAACATGCATATTTAGGTAACCTTTGGAAGACCAGTGAGGGAGAGGACAGATACCGTAGAGGCATATACACCTATCTAAAACGAACAAGCCCATATCCATCCATGATCACTTTTGATGCAGGAAGTAGGGAAGTTTGTCTAGTTGGTAGATCTCCCACCAATACACCACTTCAAGCTTTAGTTACCATGAACGATCCTGTTTATTTGGAGGCGGCGATTAATTTTGCCAAATCTTATAGTAATAAAGAAGCCAAAGCCGCCATCCTTGAAATGTATCAAAAAGCGACATTGAGAAAAGTAGACGAGGAAAAATTAAATAACTTAATGCTTCTTTATCAGGAAGCTAAATTAAATTTTGAAAATGATCCTGAGCAATTAGTCGATTTCTTTGGAATGGATCAATCAACAGATGTTAAAACAGCATCATTGGCTATTATTGCCAATGCCATTATGAACTTAGATGAATTTCTTACCCATGGATAAGATCAAGAAATTATTAGCAGAGCAAAGAGTTGTTGAGGCACAGTTCAACAGCAGAAGACACTTTATCAAAGATTGTACACTTGGACTGGGAGGATTGGCTTTAGGTAGTTTTTTGAATTCCTGTTCAAGTGGCAGTCCAACAACTCCAGCCTATATTTCAGATAGGTCACTCAACCCCATGGCCTCACTTTCAGCTCCATTTTTGCCTAAGGTAAAAAGCGTTATCTACCTTCATATGGTAGGTGCTCCATCACAGCTGGAATTGTTTGACTATAAACCCGAACTGGCCAAACTCCACAACAAGCCTTGCCCCCCCTCCTTACTTGACAGTAAGAAGTTTGCATTTATTCAAGGGGTTCCCAACATGCTTGGTCCGCAAGCGAACTTCAAACGGGAGGGGGAAACTGGAAATTGGGTTTCTAATCATCTACCACACTTTAAAAAAGTTATTGATGAGGTGGCTTTTCTTAAGGCGGTTCATACTGATCAATTCAACCACGGTCCCGCTCAAATGTTGATGCAAACCGGTAGCCCCAGAAATGGGCGACCTAGTATGGGATCATGGGTTACTTATGGTTTAGGTTCTGAAAACAACAATTTACCTGGCTTTGTAGTTCTTACTTCTGGAGGAACTCCCGATGCAGGAAAAAGTATTTGGGGCAGTGGATTTTTGCCCTCTGTTTATCAGGGGGTACATTGCCGATCCAAAGGTGACCCTGTACTTTATCTTAAAGATCCAAAAGGGGTATCCAGAAATTTGAAAAAGAAAGTTTTAGAATCCATCAATGACATAAACCTTAAGGAATATAAAAAATTTGGTGATCCCGAGGTTTTGACCCGAATCAATCAATATGAAATGGCTTATCGTATGCAGGTATCTGTCCCCAAAGTCATGGATATTGATAAAGAGCCTGATACAATAAAAGATATGTACGGAGTAAAACCTGGCAAGGAAGCTTTTGCAAATAATTGTCTTTTAGCTCGTAAAATGGTAGAACAAGGGGTTCGTTTTGTACAATTATATGATTGGGGTTGGGATTCTCACGGTGCTAGTCCAGGCGAAGCACTCGACTCTGGTTTTTTGAAAAAATGTAAGGAAACAGATCGACCCATAGCTGCGCTCATTCTTGACCTAAAACAAAGAGGTCTTTTAGATGAGACTCTAATTGTATGGGGTGGGGAGTTTGGAAGAACCCCAATGTGGGAAAATCGATTGGGAATTCAAAATTCACCCGGAAGAGATCATCAAGGCGATGCTTTTACTATGTGGATGGCCGGTGGTGGTATCAAAAAAGGTGTAGTTCATGGAAAAACAGATGAAATTGGATATTCAGGAATAGAGGGACGTGTTTCGGTATATGACATTCAGGCCACCATATTACATCTCTTAGGCTTTAACCATGAACAGTTCACCTATCAATTTCAGGGTCGACCCTTCCGACTGACTGATGTTGAAGGACATGTCATCAATGAAATTTTGGCTTAAATGATTACTAGTATAAACTGACCAATAATCGCAATGGATTTTATTTTTGACCTAATTGGCCGTTTTCATCCTCTTATAGTTCATCTTCCTATAGGGTTTTTGCTCTTAGGATTGATGATGTTGGTCTTTGACAGCAAAGAAAAAAAGCATCAAAAGATCATTCGTTTTGCATTCTTTTGGGGTACTTTTTCCACCTTAGGTGCTGTTATTACTGGGGCCGTTCTATATATTCGCGAGGGCTATGCTTGGGAGGATATTCAAGGTCATTTAATATTGGGTGTACTCACTTTTGTATTCGCTTTCTTTTTGTATTTAAAACTTAAGGGTTTTTCACAGTTCAATAAACTTTCACAAAATTTTTTGGGTTATGGATTGGTATTGGTTTTGATAGTTACAGGACATTTGGGAGGTAACCTCACACATGGAAAAGATCATTTAACAGAACCGCTTCCGCCTGACCTAAAAATGGCTCTGGGCATAGAAGTAGTCTCCAAAAAGTTGATCCTTTTGCCTGAAACACACCAAGAATTATCCCTCTACTCTGGAGTTATTCAGCCTATATTAGACCAAAAATGTGTCAGCTGTCACAATCCCAAAAAAATCAAAGGGGGATTGTTAATGAACAACTACAAAGGTATTATGGAAGGGGGAGAAGAAGGATCTATAATTTTGGCTCTCAACGATGTGGAAAGTGAAATACTCAGGAGGATTCACCTGCCCAGAGAAGAAAAAAAACACATGCCTCCAAAAGCCAAAACCCAACTTACAAAGGCTGAAATAAAAATTATTGAGCAATGGGTGACTCTTGGTGCACCAGAAAAAAAAACAGTTTCAGAGCTTGGACTCTCTCCTCAGCTTTTCACTTCTTTTTTTTCAAAAGATGAGACAGGAATATACCCTGATATAAAGTTGAACCCATTGAACAACTCTTTGATAGATTCTATAAAAAGTATAGGTTTACAGGTAGCTCCCCTTTATAAAACTTCCCCACTGTTAAAAATATCAGCCATTAATGTTCCTGATTTTGACGATCAAAAAGCAGAGTTGCTTTTTAAGGCATTGGATCATATTGTAGATTTGGATTTAGGACAAACTCAAGTTACCGATGCTGTTTTTGATTTAGTGAAAGAATTTAAACATCTGACCGTACTGAAATTATACCGCACTTCCATTTCAGGGAATGGGATTAATAAATTAAGATCACTCGAATACTTAAAGCAAATCAACTTGGTCAACTCTAATTTTGAGGCACCCTATTTAGAGGATATGTATCTTTTCCCTGCCCTAGAAAAGGTTTATCTTTTCGGAACGCCCACAAGTTTTTCTACTACTGTGGAAATCCCTGACCAATTTCAAACCATTTTTCAAATGGGAAATTATAAATTAGATGAGGAAGCTGATCAAACCCTTTGAGTTTTGTAAATTGGTATAAATCCAAAAAAAATGTCAATCAACAGAAGAAATTTTCTAAAAAAAACCTCCTTATCCACAGCTGCCTTGGCTTCTGTATCATTATATTCAAACTGTGAATCTTTGGTAAAACCTAAAGTATCCTCCGGAGGACTTTATATGGGAGACCATGCTGCTCCTAAACTCAGTAAGATAAGAGCTGCTTTTATCGGAGTAGGAAGTCGTGGAGGAGGACACCTTAAGTTTTTTGCTGGGCTTCCTGGAACAGAGGTAGTTGCCATTAGTGATCTTTACGAAGACAATGTCAATGAAAAACTGGCTATGATAAACCAACTTGCAGAGGCTCCCAGACATAAAAATATTGCAAAGTATTGGGGAGATGAAAACCGGTGGAAAACCATGCTTCAAGAGGTCAAGCCTGATCTGGTGTTTATTTCTACCAATTGGAATAATCATGCCCCCATGGCCATAGAATGCATGAAGCAAGGTGCGCATGCTTTTGTTGAGGTTCCCCTGGCAGTTACTCTTAAGGAGTTATGGGAAATCGTCGATACTTCCGAAAGGACTCAGAGGCACTGTATGATGATGGAAAACGTCAATTATGGCAGGGCTGAACTTATGTACCTCAAAATGTGTCGAAAAGGTGTTATAGGGGAATTACTCCATGCCGAAGCTGCCTATATCCACGAGCTGAGAGGTCAAATGAATCAGGTGGAGAGAGGAACAGGCTCTTGGCGCACTCATCATTATGCGACGGGAAGAGGTAATCTTTATCCCACACACGGATTGGGTCCAGTAGCCCAATACATGAGCTTGGCCCGCCAAGACGATAATTTCAAAAGTCTCGTATCTTTTTCTACTCCTGCTTTGGGTAGAAAATTATATGCCGAAAAAAATTACCCCACTAATCACAAGTGGAATCAGTTGGATTACCGAAACGGTGACCTCAATACCTCCATAATTAAAACCCATTTGGGCCGAACCATCATGGTTCAATGGGATGAAACGAGTCCAAGACCATATACCCGTCTCAATCTTGTTCAGGGGACCAAGGGAACCTTGGCCGGATATCCTACACGTGTCGCGCTGGAAGGGGGGGTGGAAGGAGTTACCAAAGACCACCATCGTTGGGTAGAGGGAGAGCAATTGGAAAAAGTATTCGAAAAATACGAACATCCCCTATACAAAAGACTGAACGAGCAGTCTAAACAAAGTGGTCACGGTGGTATGGATGGTATAATGATGTACCGTATTGTAGAATGTTTACAAAAAGGCCTCCCCCTAGATCAAAACGTTTATGAAGGTGCTTTTTGGAGTGCAGTGACCGAACTCAGTGGAAAATCCATAGAGCAGGATGGGGCACCTCAGCAGTTCCCAGACTTTACTCGGGGGAACTGGAAAAACACAAAACCTCTAGATATAATATCTTAAAACAATTTTTTATCCTATGAAACATATCATTTTAGCCATCATCTTACTCAGTATTTGCTCTTGTGCCGAAGCTCCCAAAAATAAAACCAGTGATTGGATCACCCTTTTTGATGGCACCTCACTAGAAGGCTGGAAGGCCTACAATGGCGATCAGATGCCCCCAGGTTGGAAAATCGTGGACAGTGTATTGACTTTTACGACCTCCCAAATCTTAGAGGAAGATTATGATTATAAAGGAAGCAGAGACATCATTTACGGGGCTGAAGAGTTTGACAATTTTGAATTGTATGTGGAGTGGAAAATTCCCCAAGGAGGGAACAGCGGAATCTTTTATCATCTTAAAGAGGGGTATGAAGGTCCTCCAGTGGTATCGCCAGAATACCAATTGTTGGACGATGAGAATTATGCCGAAATTCACAATTACGAATTAAAGGACTGGCAACTGACTGCGGCCGATTATGCCATGCACGTCCCCGACACATCCCAAAAGGTACTATACCCCCCGGGTCAATGGAATAGCAGTAGGATTGTTTTTACACCTATTAACGTCGAACACTGGCTCAACGGTAAAAAAGTATTGTCTTTTGTGCCCTGGTCTGAGGATTGGTATAAAAGAAGAAATTCCGGTAAATGGAACAATGCTCCGGATTATGGAAAATATAAAAGCGGATACATTGGCTTTCAAGACCATGGCAGTAATTTATCCTTTAGAAACATCAAAATCAAAAAATTATAAATACATAAAAGATGAAAAAAAGAGACTTTTTAAAAACTTCACTGGCAGCGGCCTCAACTGCTTTTATACCAAAATCAGTCATTGCCATGGGAAAAACAGCAAACAAACTCAGAACAGCCCATATTGGAGTAGGAGGTATGGGAGGCGCCGACCTCAAATCGATTGCTTCGCACCCGGATGTGGTCGTTGTGGGACTTTGTGATGTAGATTCGAACTCCATTGCCAAAGCAAGTGCTAGCTATCCCAATGCTAAAACCTTTAAAGATTACAGGGTGATGCTCAAAGAAATGGATAGTGAAATAGACGCAGTAATTGTTTCTACACCCGACCACACTCATGCTCCTGCTTCTATTATGGCTATGGAAATGGACAAACCCGTCTATTGTCAAAAGCCCTTGGCACATCATGTGTCTGAAGTCCGAGCCATGCGTAAAATAGCTGAAGAAAAAAATTTGGTGACCCAAATGGGAATCCAGGTCCACTCTTTTTATGACTATAAACTTGCTACCCTACTTATCCAGTCAGGTATTATAGGAAAAGTAAGCCGTGTAAGGGCTTGGTCCCCCAAAAATTGGGGTTATGACGGCCCAAAGCCTAGCGGAAGTGATGCTGTACCTGCCAACCTCGATTGGAATCTTTGGTTGGGAACAGCTGAGGATCGATCTTTTAAAGAAAAAGTTTACCATCCTGGAAACTGGAGAAAGCTGATCGACTTTGGTTGTGGAACCCTAGGAGATATGGGTGTCCATATTTTTGACACTCCCTATAATGCTTTGGAGCTGGACGTTCCCAAAACCATTAAAAATAGCTGCAGAAGACCCAATGGATTTGGTTATCCTGAGATCAACAAAGTTTCATATACTTTTCCTGGGACGCAATACACTAACGAAAACTTTGAGTGGGTATGGCATGACGGAAAAGGGGCTCCAAAGTATAACAAAGAACTCAGACTGCCCAACAAAGAAAAATTGCCTTTACAGGGTGCCATGTTCATTGGAGAGAATGGAAGACTGCTCTTGCCACATTTTATGGAGCCACCCCGTTTGATTTTGGATGGCCAATACAAAGACATAGATATCAAAAAGTATGATCCAGAGGGAAAGTTGGGCATCACTGTCAACGATTATGAAAGGGATGCTCCCAAACACTATCACCAGTTTGTTGATGCTTGTTTGGGTAGAGATCAAGTTTCGGCATCATTTTCATATGCCTCTAGGTTAACTGAAACTATTTTATTAGGTGTAATTGCTGGAAGGTTTCCCAATAAGACCCTCCACTGGGACAGTGAAAAAGCAGCATTTAAAGAAATTGAGGCCAATGTTTTTCTTAGTGGTAAAAACCGAAAATTTTAGTTTTGAGAACATCATTTTAATGATGAATTGATACAATTTAGCCATCAAACCTGAGCGGTATTCCCAATCTCACCATCAATTTTATGCTCCCCATACCAGAAATAGGTATTATTGTGAAATAATACCCCACCTCCATGGGCGTTAATTGCAACTCCATTATTGTCAACCCACTCTTTTCCGGGTAAAAAATTATTGCTTATTGTTTTATTTGAATTTTCAGAACATGAGAATATTATTGTAAATAAACTGAACAATACAATCTTTTTGTATAGTGATAATAACATAAATTTGTGAGGTTTTTTGTATTTCTTATTTGTATTGATTACTAATTTTCTTGACTTGTAATTAAAATATTGGAAAATCCTACCCCACTAAATTGATAAATTAAGGGATCAGAATAACTAGTTTAAATCCTTGTAAACTGATCTAATAAATCTTTCTCTTGATTCGTAATTTGAAAGTGCTCTAGTCATAAAAATTCCAAACATTGAGTTTTTTGGATCTATCCAAAATTCAGTTCCATGGTATCCTCCCCATCCAAAAGTTCCTTCTGGAGCATATAGATTCATTACACTTGCGTCTTCAAGAACCCAGACAGAAAAACCATAATAAAAACCCAAAAGATCTTTAAATCCGTTTTCTTCGAGTGGGTATCCTTCTGAGTATTTTTGTGTAATGAGTTGAATACTCTTTGGACTTATAATTTTTTCCCCATTAAAATACCCCTTATTGAGTAACATCATACAGAAATTAAAATAATCGGAAAAAGTAGATACAAGACCCTCTCCCCCCAAATGAGTTAAATGATCTTTATAATAAGTTAATATATCTCCCTTGCTTGTAACTCCATTAGGTATAAATCCTTCTACTCCATTATTTTTGACAAATAATGGAGGGACGTCATCTAGTTCTTTTTCGGTTAAATAAAATTTTGTATTTTTCATTTCAAGAGGATCAAAAAGATTTACTTTCAAGAAATCATAAAAGCTTTTGCCACTTACAACTTCTATTACTCTCCCTAGTATAGATTGGTTTATACCGTAAAGAAATTTTGATCCAGGCTCGATATCTATCGTTTGTTTAGCTATTTTATTCATTAGCTCTTCAAGATTCTTTGACCTAATCACATCAATATAATAACTATCATAATAAACATAACCGCTTCTATGATTCATGAGGTGAATTAACTTTAATTCACTTTTACAAGGATAAGTCCCTTTTTCACTCTCACAAATTGGGTGCCTAAAGGCTGGTATATATTTAGAAACAGGATCATCAAAGTCTACAAGCCCCTTTTCAAATAAAATCATCATTGCCACAATGGTTATTGGCTTTGACATAGACCAAATCGGAAAGATTGTTTCATCGGTAATTTCCTTATCTCCCGTTTTCATAGAATTTTCAATATGATGATATAGAATTTTTCCATCTTTGAAAACGAGTGCTTGATTACTCGCAGTAATTTTATCTTTTATTATTTGCTTTTGAAAAGCAACAATTCTACTTGAATTTGGGTGATTATATACTAAACCAGGCATGAATAATTCAGACTGTGCTATTAGTAGAAATGGAAAGAATGAGATTGAAATATTAAATAATTTTTTTTTCATAATAATTATTTAAAGAGGTATACTTTATTATAATTAGTTAATCATGAATATAAACTTTTTAATCCATTGTTGTAAAAGACGAAGCTGGTAATCCTTCTTTATTTATCAGTGATCCATAAGTCCAATTTTTCCATCCGTATCTTACATGTTTTGGATTTATCACATTTTTAGAATTAAGTCTGACTTTATTGTCAACAATTTTAGCATTGGCTTGATGGAATACATTGTCTTTACCTGCTATTTCAAATTCATGGATATCCCCTATAAAATCCAAACCTGATCCTTTGCTACTAAAATCAACTGTAAGATAATTTCCATTAGTTTGATGACTTCTATAAATTGGACCAGATGATATGTAATCAAAACCATATTGTTTTTCAAGTGCCAAAAGAGCTAATCTTTTTCCTACGTCTTGCTTGTTATGAGGATGAATATCATCCTCTTCACCTATATCCATTAAAACTGCCATACCTGTATTCCAAGTAGATAGAAGTGTTTCTCGTTGAGCTTCTCTTATGCCAAGAGTCCCTTCCCTTGGAAATGGTGCAAGTTGAGCATAATAAAATGGAAAATCATAACCCCAAGCCTCTCTCCAATCCTCTATCATCCCGGAGAATAGAGTTTGATAATCTTTGAAATTGATCGTATTCGATTCTCCCTGATACCATATGGTACCTTTTATTGAGAAAGGAATTATGTTTGATAAAATACGGTCATACAAAACAGAATACTCATTAGGTCCTCCAATTCTAATTCCTCTAAAAATATTTTCATTTAAAAACTTTGATGTTTCTAAAAGTTCTGCATGATTAAAACCATGGACAATGAATTGTCCATTTATAAAAAATGCGTGATGAATAAATTTGAATTGATCAATCGGGATTTCAAGTTTATTTTTAGCATTTTTCAATATTATTTTTCCATTAAACCCTCCAGGACCATCAGTATCTGTGAGTCTAATAGCTAAAATATTTTCCCCTATTTTTAAATTAGATTTTTTAATTGTGTACCTCCTTTCTTTACTCCAACTAATGGTGTTTCCTATTAACTTACCGTTAAAGTATGTTTGGTCACTGTCATCAGCGCCATCTTCATAAATTAATTCAAAATCTGAATCCACATTCTGAATATTGATTTTAGTCCTTAGCCAGATAGTTCCATTATTTAAAAGAAAATCATTTGGATTAAAAATATTTTCAAATCTACTTCCTAGTGATGCATAAGCAGAATCGTGGTATTTATTAACCCAACTCTGCCATTTAGAGTCATCAAAATCAAATTTCGAATAATCTTCATCATCCAAATTAAGATTTCGCCAACTTTCTAAAAGAGGTTCTTTATTAGGTTGAATAGGTAATTCGAATGTTTTAAAACCGTATTTAAGTTCATTAAGATTTGCAATAGAGTCATTAAACCTTTTATAAGACTTTTTTATATTATCATAATCTTCAATTGAAATATTTTTTTTATTAAGAGAAGGGAGTTTAAAAGAAGTAAGTTCAGATAGTTTTTTCCTACTTGTCCATGCCTCTACCCTTGTTCCTCCCCAAGAGGACCCTATTATTCCAATTGGAACATTTAGCTCTTTATGTAATTCTCTAGCAAAAAAATATCCTGCTGCACTAAAACCTTTAACACCATATAAGTCATCTCTTTCAGAAGCATTTTTAGGCGTAACAATTTTCCATTTCTGCGAATCAATCATTTTGCCAGAAAGGTCTAAAGGATGATTGAAAAATCTTATTTGATTATAATTTGCGTTTGAAATTTCTTGATCTTGATTGTCAATACAATCATTACATTGATTTAATCTCCACTCCATATTTGACTGTCCAGAAGCTAGCCAGACTTCTCCTATCAAAACATCCCTTAATAAAATTGAATTGTTTATGTCCGTAACTTCAACATTATATGGTCCCCCCGCTTTTGGGGTTAATAAATAAAGTTCCCAAAATCCATCATCATCAGCATTTACTGAAGAGGATCTGCCCCAACTTCCATTTATAATGACCTTTTCATTCGGATTTGATTTACCCCAAAAAACAACTTTAGTTTTTTGCTGTAATACCATATGATCTGAAAAAATTGGTGCAAGACTTAGGCTTAATGATTTATGATCACATGAGTTAAAGAGTAATGCTAAAAAAAATAAAACTATTAAATTTAAGTGAGTCTTATACATAACTGATTTAATTATATGCATTGGTTTAGGAGTTTCAAATTAATAAACATAGTACACTTAGAAAGAGAAAAACCCTTAGAAATGAGAGAATTATTTGCAGAATTAGTATGAATTATATTTACAGTTTTAAGGTAATGGTTTCCTTTACAACCATTACAATAGTCCTTTTTGTTAAAGCTTTTAATTTGGGACTGAAGTAAAATACGACAGTTTTTTTGATATTTTTTGCTGGCTAGATTAATATAAAAACCCCTTAGATTTTAGACATCTTAATTCAATATTTTAAATAATAATTCCATTCAAAACAATTCAAAAATAATTTTTTTCAATTCGTTTTGATTAATAATTAAAGAATTATAAGGGTGTGATGGTTTAGGATTGTATTTAATTTAGGTGACTAAATTTAAAAAGGCGTTTCATGTTTTTGTCAGTCAAATGAATCCCTATTTAAACATTAACATTATAAATCACAAAAACAATATTATGAAAATGAATTTTTTTAATAGAATTTTTATTTATACATCAATTCTTTTTGGAATTTTTACGTTAAAGTCCAATGGACAACAAATATCGTTTACATCTCCAGACAAATCTTTGAATGTTAAAATCAATATATCTCAAGAATTGTCGTTTGAAGTTCTTCTAAATGGAAATACTGTTTTAGAAAAAGTCACTATTGATATGAAAACCAGTGACGGAAGATCTTTTGGAACCCAAAGCAAACTAAGTAGTCAAAAGAAAAACTATATAGAAGAGACTCTGGTGGTTGAAATACCTAATAAGGATAAAGAAATCAAATCTGCATACAATGATTTAAAAATGAGCTTTAGAGGTAATTATCAATTGATATTTCGTGCCTATAATGATGGCATTGCTTATCGTTTTGTTGATAATAAAAACATTTCTAATAATATCATAAACGAAAAGATGGATTTGTATTTTCCCGATGGAAGTTCTACTTTTTTTCCATGGGAGGAATCCACCTACTCTCATAATGAGCGCTTATACAATAGGACAGAGATTTCAAATTTAAAAGACAATGATTTTTGCAGTTTACCAGTACTATTCATAACTAAAAATGGAAAAGTGTTGTTTTCGGAAGCCTCCCTATATGATTATCCGGGTATGTTTTTGGAGAAAAAATCAAATAACAGACTGTCTTCAAAATTTCCACATTATGTTCTTAAAGCCATTCCTGCAGGATCTCAGATTTCCTCGGATGATACTCTTCACTTTGGAGAAGAGGCATCGGATCGTACACAAGACATTGTGGAGGAAGCAGATTATATAGCCCAAACAAGAGGAGAAAGAGCATTCCCTTGGAGGGTTTTTATAATCTCCGACGATGATAGAACTTTTGTAGAAAGTAATCTAATTACCCAACTTTCTGGAAAATCTGAAATTACCGATACCTCATGGATAAAGCCTGGAAAAGTAGCTTGGGATTGGTGGAATGCCAATAATGTTTATGGGGTCGACTTTAGAGCAGGTATAAATCAGGATACCTATAAATATTATATTGATTTTGCTTCAGAAAACAAAATTGAGTTTATCCTTTTGGATGAAGGTTGGACTAAGTCCACCACTGAAATATATGAGGCCAACCCCCAAATTGATATTGTAGAATTAATTAAATACGCTAAATCGAAAAATGTAGGGGTACTTTTATGGGTCTTGTGGAAGCCACTTAATGAAGACACCGATGGTTTATTAAAACTCTATTCATCCTGGGGAGCGACTGGAATTAAAGTTGACTTTATGCAAAGAAACGACCAGTACATGGTCCAGTCCTATGAAAAAATCGCTAAAATTGCCTCTCATTACAAAATGACGGTAGATTATCATGGGGCCTTCAAACCATCAGGAATAGAGCGAAAATGGCCGAATATTTTGAGCTATGAAGGGGTGATGGGCAATGAACAAAACAAGTGGCGCGTGGATCATTTTCCTTATTCTGATGAACCTTACCCAGTGAATCCTGAACACAATCTAACTCTACCTTTTATTCGAATGGTTGCTGGTGCCATGGATTTTACTCCAGGTGCCATGACCAATGTGAATCGCTATGACTACAAATGGTCTCCAGCCGATACCAGCCCTCCTGGGTTTGATTCACAAGGCCATCCCTTAAGAACTGAAGACAATATGCATGCTATAAACACCAGACCCATGGCTTTAGGAACCCGAGCCCATCAGGTTGCAATGTACACAGTATTTGAATCTCCCATTCAAATGTTGTGTGACTCGCCTTCCGCCTACAAAAAGGAGCAGGAAACAGTTGATTTTATTACTCAGATTCCCACTACTTGGGACGAAACGGTTGTCATAGAGGCTTCCGTATCAGACTATATTATTTTGGCCAGAAGAAAAGGAGATAATTGGTATTTGGCAGGGATGACTGATTGGACTCCTCGAAGATTTGAAATTGATTTGTCCTTTTTAAAGGATGGAATTGATTATAAAGCTCAGATTTATAAAGATGGTATCAATGCAGATAGAAACGCAATGGATTATAAACTTGAAAGAGGGATAATGAATAATAATACTAAATTTGATGTTTTAATGTCTGATGGAGGAGGATTCTCTGTTATTTTACAATTCCCCAAAAAGAATTAGACTTGAAATTTTTCTCCTAATACAATTTAATGTCATCAAAACTTAACGCAACTGGAATTGTTGTAAAGTCTCCTGGGCGGATTAATCTTATCGGAGAACATATTGATTATAATGGAGGTCATGTTTTACCCGCCGCTATAGACCTAAAAGTAACCCTAAAACTTTGTAAAACAAAAAACAATCGCTGTTCCATCAGCTCAGAGGACGGAGGAATATTTAGTTTCGACATCAAACAACCCCTTCAAATTAGCACTACTCATTGGGAGAATTATATTCTGGGTGTTGTAGACGGTCTTCAGAAAAAACGCCCTGCCCAAATGGGTGGATTTGATTGTGTGATCACAAGCGAGCTCCCTATCGGGGCTGGAATCAGCTCATCTGCAGCACTTGAATGTGGTCTGGCTAAAGGGTTGAATACCCTGTTCGATTTGGAGCTTAATGATATTGAACTCATCGAAATTTCTCGTATGGCTGAGCATAATTTTGTAGGAACCAAATGCGGGGTAATGGATCAATTTGCTGTCACTATGGGACAAAAGAAAAAGCTGATACTGCTTAATTGTGAAAGCTTAGAGTATCAGCTTATTGATGCCGAATTTTCTCCCTATAAAATTGTATTGCTCAACTCCAATGTGTCTCACAATTTAGCTTCAAGCGCATATAACACCCGTCGCGCAGAATGTGAACAGGCTCTAAAGATCATCCAACAGGAGCATTCCAATTATTCTTTTTTGGCCGATGTGCCAGAAACCGTGATTGAATCACTAAGAGAAAAACTACCGGGAAAAATCCATCAAAGGGCATTGTATGTGTCTCGAGAAAATTCAAGAACACTCCAAGCCGCAGTGCTAATCCAAAAAGGAAAAATTCAAGAATTTGGGGAGCTGATGTATCAAACCCACTTAGGCTTATCAAAAAACTATGAGGTCAGTTGTGCTGAGTTGGATTTTTTGGTTGAATTGACTCAAAACCATCCCCAAGTGGTGGGTAGTAGAATGATGGGCGGTGGTTTTGGTGGCTGTACCATAAACCTTGTAAAAGAAGACTTTGTCAATTCCTTTACTGATTTGGCACAAAAGCAATATCAAAACAAATTTGGCATTAACCTTAGCCCCATTCTAGTAAGAACCTCCAACGGAGTCGAAATTATAAATAACTAAGCCTTACATGGATCTCAACAACACCCCCCACAGAAGAAAAAATATACTCACGGGTGATTGGATTTTGGTTTCACCTCATCGAACAAAACGACCTTGGCAGGGTAAAAAAGACAAATCTCAAAAAATAAAGCGAGATTCCTATGATTCAAGTTGTTATTTATGTCCAGGAAATGAACGTGCAGGGGGTGTGAGAAATCCTGATTATTTAGGGGTTTATGTTTTTAAAAATGACTTTGCAGCCCTTTTAGAAACCCCTTTTGAGTCGGTTAAAGACGGCTTATTTGAGGCAGAGAGTGAAGCCGGTATTTGTAAGGTGATATGTTACTCACCTAATCACGGGCTTACACTCCCACTTATGGAGGTAAATGCAATTGAAGAGGTAATCAGACTGTGGCAAAAGGAATACTTAGTTTTGGGTAAGAATCCAGACATTAACCATGTCCAAATTTTTGAAAATAAAGGGTCGATCATGGGCTATTAACCCTCACCCTCATGGACAGATATGGGCGCAAAGATCAATACCGCAAGAGGTGCAGAAAAAAACGATTCAACAACAAAATTACTGGAATAAACAAGGTTCAAGTTTGTTGGGAGATTATATCAAACAGGAAGCAAAATCTGGCGAACGGATTATTTTGGAAAATGATACTTTTATAGCATTGGTACCCTATTGGGCTGTATGGCCATTTGAGACCATGATTGTTCCAAAAAGACATAAAGTTTCTATTTCATATTTTTCGGGAAAAGAGATAAGTGATTATGCATCAATTCTTAAAAAATTGACCATTCTGTATGATAATCTTTTTGAAACCTCATTTCCCTATTCTGCCGGAATTCA
Source organism: uncultured Flavobacteriaceae bacterium (assembly GCA_913043275.1). Lineage (GTDB taxonomy): Bacteria > Bacteroidota > Bacteroidia > Flavobacteriales > Flavobacteriaceae > UBA8316. The sequence goes on from CAJWLL010000001.1 coordinate 172,739, forward strand.
TCAAGCTCCAACAAATGGAGAAGACAATAAATTTTGGCATATGCATATGTCTTTTTATCCTCCTTTACTGCGCTCCGCTGATATAAAAAAGTTTATAGTAGGTTACGAGATGTTTGCAAATCCCCAACGAGATTTTACCCCAGAAAAGGCTGCTCAGCGCCTAAAAGACTGTTTGGGGAAGCATTACTTAGAAGTTTGAAATTCCTCTAAACTTACCAATGATAGTTCTCATGAAATATTTTTACATCAAAAAATATCTCATGAGGATTCAAACCGACCACTTATTTAAATAATAACTAATTTATTTCTATTTAAACCATTATTAAAATTTGACTAATTTGGAGCAAGATAATTTTGAGGCGCTAGTCTTTGTAATTAATAAGTGATCTGAATAAATTGATTGACAGATAAAAATTTAAACAGTTTAAAGCAGCTAGAAACGAATTTACATAAACTTAATAATTTCATAGAAAAAAATATAGCTTGATGATTGCAATTATGAAACTATCAAAAAACCTTATTTTAATAATTGGATTGATTTTAATCTTATCATCTAACTCTTACAAAGAAGTTAAAAAAGAATACCAACAGATAATTCCAGGAACAAAAGAAAAAGTTGAAATGGTATTCATTCCTGGAGGAACATTTACTATGGGAAGCCCAAAATCTGAAAAGGGTCACTTTGGGGATGAAGGACCTCAGCACGAGGTCAAGATTGCACCTTTTTGGATGGCGAAATTTGAAATCACTTGGGAACTTTATGAACTTTTTGTTGCCCGTGAGATTGATAGTAAAAGACCCCAAATCGTTAAGGGGAATGAGGTGGACATAGAGGTTGATGCTGTTTCAGGTGCTACTCAACCCTACACTGAAATGAGTTTTGGGATGGGTGTAGAGGGATACCCTGCCATCTGTATGACCCAACTCGCCGCGGCCAAATTTTGCGAATGGCTTTCTGCCATGACTGGTAATTTTTATCGGTTGCCAACTGAAGCAGAATGGGAATATGCCTGTAGAGCAGGAACAAAAACAGTGTATTCATTTGGAGATAATCCAGGAGATTTAGATATTTATGCTTGGTATGAGGGAAATAGTGTTGGTGCCTATCATCAAGTGGGACAAAAAAAACACAACCCTTGGGGGTTGTATGATATGCACGGGAATGTTTCAGAGTGGACCCTTGATCAGTATGTTCCAACCCTCTACAAAAAAAGAAAAAGGAAAGCTGTAAATAACCCCCTTCAAAAACCTACCAAAATCTATCCCCGGGTTGTAAGGGGAGGAGCTTGGTCAGATAAAGCCAGTAGATTGAGAAGTGCATCACGAAGACCTTCGTCTAAAAAATGGAAAAAAAGAGACCCTCAAATCCCAAAAAGTCTTTGGTGGCATACCGATGCCCCCTTTGTGGGTTTTAGAGTTGTAAGACCAATTAAGACCCCAACGCCTGAAGAGCAAAAAACGTATTGGAATTAAAATAAACTAAACAATGAAATCAAAACAACACAATTCACTCAGTAGAAGAAATTTTGTCAAAAATTCAACCTTGGCAACGACCGGAATTTTGTCGGCTGGACTTCCCGTGGAAGCTATGGCCAACGTTTATGGTAATAAAAAGTTAAAACTTGCCCTAGTAGGTTGTGGGGGTCGAGGAAGAGGTGCCGTCGTTCAAGCCCTCCAGGCCGATGAAAATGTTGAGCTGGTAGCCATGGCTGATGCCTTTCAGGACAATGTTGACAAAAGCCTCAAAACGGTTCAAGAACACTTCGAAGGTGTTAAGAAAATTAAGGTCAATCCCAAAAATCTTTTTTCCGGTTTTGATGCCTACAAAAAAGCTATCGACTTGGCCGATGTAGTCATACTTACCACTCCTCCTGGTTTTAGACCATACCATTTTGAATATGCCGTCAACAATGGCAAACACGTTTTTATGGAAAAACCTGTTGCTACTGATCCAGTAGGTGTAAGAAAAGTACTAGAGATTGCACAAAAGGCAAGAGAAAACAAACTCAATGTAGTAGTGGGACTTCAACGTCATTACCAAAAAAAATACCTCGATTTGTATCAAAAAGTCCAAGACGGTAAAATTGGTAAAATCACTGGTGGACAGGTATATTGGAATAGTAATGGTGTTTGGGTTAGAGAAAGACAACCTGGACAAACTGAAATGGAATACCAAATGCGTAATTGGTACTATTTTAATTGGTTGTGTGGTGATCATATATTAGAGCAGCACATCCACAACATTGATGTGGCCAACTGGTTTATTGGAGGCTATCCTTCACAAGCCCAAGGAATGGGTGGAAGACAGGTGAGAAACGGAAAAGATCACGGAGAAATTTTCGATCATCACTTTGTAGAATTCTCCTATGATTCCGGAGCCGTCATCTCCAGTCAGTGCCGACACCAACCCGGATGTATGCGCAGGGTTGATGAAACCTTACAAGGAAGCCAAGGAAGTGTTAATATGCGTAAAGGATTACTAGAGGGCTTGGATGGAAACGAAATGTACCAATACAAAAGTGACCCCTTGAATGAACCCAACCCCTATCAAGTGGAGCACGACAAATTGTTTGCTTCGATTAGAAATGGCGGCGTGATTGCCGATGCCGAAAATGGTGCTAAAAGTACCTTAACTGCAATCATGGGAAGAATGGCTACTTATTCAGGAAAAGTCATTACCTGGGATCAGGCCATGAATTCCAATTTGCAAATCATGCGGGAATCTTTAGACTGGAACAGCAACCCACCTACCCTACCCGACAGCAATGGGATGTATCCAATTCCAACACCAGGTGTTACTGAATTTTAAAAATCGAATAAGATGAACAGAAGAAATTTTACTCAGTCTGCCCTGATGGCAGGAATGGGAGTGGCAGCAGTCCCTAGTATATTTGCGCAATCGGATGCCCTGGCTCCCCATCAATTCAACCTAAAATATGCCCCCCATCTGGGTATGTTTAAACACTCGGCGGGCGATGACCCCATTGATCAGCTCAACTTTATGGCTGATCAAGGCTTTACTGCTTTTGAGGACAATAATATGAACACACGACCGGTCGCTATGCAGGAAAAAATGGCAGCGACAATGCAGAAAAGAAATCTCACTATGGGGGTTTTTGTTGCCTATAAGGACTTTAAAAATCCAACTTTATCCAGTGGTAAAGCTGATGACCGAAAGGCTTTTTTAGAAGAAATCCGAGCTTCTGTCCCGGTAGCCAAAAGGGTCAATGCTAAATGGATGACCGTGGTTCCTGGAACTATTGATCTAAAACTAGTCGAGGATTATCAAACCGCAAATGTTATCGAAAGTCTAAAACAAGCTTCAGCTATTTTGGAACCCCATGGTATTGTGATTGTATTGGAACCCCTAAATTGGTATCAAAACCACGCTGGTTTATTTTTAAAGGAAAGTCCTCAAGCTTTTCAGATTTGTAGGGCAGTAGATTCTCCTTCTTGTAAGATTCTTTTCGATATTTATCATCAGCAAATCCAAGAAGGAAATTTGATCCCTAATATCGAAAAATGTTGGGAAGAGATCGCTTATTTTCAAATTGGAGACAATCCTGGCAGAAAAGAGCCCACAACAGGAGAGATCAATTATAAGAATATTTTCAAATATATTCACTCCAGAGGTTTTAAGGGTATATTAGGAATGGAGCACGGCAATTCAAGACCGGATAGAGCTGGTGAAATCGATGTGATTGATGCTTACAAACAAGTTGATAATTTTATTTAAAAATTAATGGTTAAATTCGTTTTAATACATTAAGCACAATCACTTTTCATTAATCAATTTGAAACCTTATTTCCCTTCTAAAAATAATCCATGGGATGCCAAACAAATAAATTTGATTTGTAGAAGGTTGGGGTTTGGTTGTTCTTTGTCTGATATAAATCTTTATTTAAATTCCACTCCATCAGCAGTAATTGATGATATAATAGATGGTGCCGCAAATATCGATATTACTCCCGCTCCAGAATGGAGCCAATGGGACAACAAGCAATTCAACGATTCTGAAAAAAATAAAAGTTACTACCATACTCTTTGGCAAAAACAAGCTTTTACTGACATTATCAATAACGGTTTTAGAGAACGTTTAGCCTTGTTTTGGAGTAATCATTTTGTTATAGAATACAAGGATGTCAATCAACCCGCCTACCTATACCAATACTACGCATTGATACAAACCCAAGCCTTGGGAAATTTCAAAACTTTTGTAAAAGAAATGGGACTTTCTCATGCAATGCTCCTCTATTTGAACGGTTATGAAAACAAAAAAAATAGTCCTAACGAAAACTATGCTAGAGAACTGTATGAGCTTTTTACACTTGGCGAAGGCAACGGCTACACTCAGGAGGACATAACCGAGACTGCAAGAGCCTTGACGGGCTACAACCGTTTTAAAACAAGTCGTGGAGAAATTCAGTTCAATGAAAATACTTTCGATAAAGGATCAAAGACCATTTTTGGTCAAACAGGCAATTGGGGATACAATGATGTAATTGATATCTTATTTCAGGAAAAAGAAGACCTCATTGCTGATTTTATCTGTACGAAAATCTATCGCTATTTTGTCAGTCCTAATATTGACACCATCATTATTGCAGATATGATAAAGACTTTAAAAGACAATGATTTTGAACTTCTACCTTTAATAAAAAATTTATTGAAAAGTGATCATTTTTTTGATTCGCTAAACAGTAACGTAATCATAAAAAGCCCTATTGATCTAATGTTAGGATTACATCATTCACTTGCCTTTATTTATAAAGATAATGTAGATTTGGAAAATAATTTCAAGACCAAATGTAGAGATATGGGACAAGAAATTTTTTCTCCAGTTGATGTTGCTGGTTGGCAGGGGAATCAAGATTGGATCAATTCAGAAACCCTGCCCAAGCGATGGGAATTTGCAGACTATCTTCTAATTAAATACTGGCAAAAAAACAAAAATCAGTTTGAAACTTTCATAAAGGCTTTGGTAGGTAAAGATGAAATCGATATTAAGATCATTGTCACAAAATTAAAAGATTTTATGTTTTGCCCATATGAGATCAAAGAAGAGGAAATGGTAGATGCAATTAATATCTTTAAGGGGGAGGTGCCAGAAAATTATTTCGAGGATGGTACTTGGACATTGAATGATGAAACAGTTCCTAGACAGGTATACGACCTATTGCGTTTTTTTATAACTCTGCCTGAATTTCAATTGAAATAGAGATGAAGCACCGCAAGCCAAATGAACTGCATCTTAGGTCCCATGATCTTGATCACGATCATTGGGATCGACGGGGCTTTTTGAGGACCCTTGGCATGGCCGGTGCAGGTGCTATTTCATTTGGAAACAGTACTCTTTCCGTAGTCGAATCACCTCTTTTGTCACATGCTATTTCCGATGCCTACTCTGATCGTATTTTGGTCCTCATTCGATTAAAAGGAGGAAACGACGGACTCAACACTATCGTTCCACTTTACGACTTTGACTTATACGCCAATAAGCGCCCTAAAATTCACATTCCACAAAACAACCTTTATAAACTTAATGACAATTTTGGTATTCCTAATTTTATGAATTCTGTTGTTCCTATGTGGAATGAAGGAGCAATGAAAGTTATCCACGGTGTGGGTTATGAAAACCAAAATTTATCTCATTTTAAATCCTCCGAGATTTGGGCAACTACTACTCCTGATGCTGAGATCACATCTGGATGGATGGGAAGATATTACGAAGGAAAGTATATGGATTACATGAACAATCCTCCCGAAAAACCTTTGGCAATTCAAATTGGGGGAGGTGGGAATTTGATTTTTGATGGAGACCTAACTACCTATTCCTTTTCAGTATCGAGTCCCGAACGTCTCAAAAGAGTGGCTGAAAACGGAACCCTGTATGAAAACATAGACAATGCGAATAACCTTCACGGTCAGCAGGTTTCCTTTTTGAGAGAAGCTTCAAACACCACCTTCCGATATGCCTCTGTGATCAATGAGGCTTACGAAAATTCCAAAGCATTTGATTCCTACACTAATGATAATTTCGACTTACAATTGAATTTGGTTTCTCGATTTATCAAAGGGGGTTTAGGTACAAAAGTATATATGGTTTCACTTGGCGGGTTTGACACCCATGCCAATCAGCCCGAACGACATGAAGCCCTAATGACAAGGCTAACCAGGGCTATCCAAACCTTTTATAAAGATTTGGGTGATTACGGAATGGCCGAAAAAGTCCTCTCGATGACTTTTTCTGAGTTTGGTCGTCGTGTTGCAGAAAACGGTTCCAGTGGAACAGACCATGGTTCTGCGGCACCCATTATGCTTTTTGGACCCGCACTTAAAGGCAATGGATTTATTGGGCAGCACCCCGATTTAAGAGCCCTCAATAAAAAAGGCAATATGGCCAATAGTAAAGATTTCAGGGCAGTATATGCTTCTGTTCTTACTAATTGGTTGTGCGCAGATGCAGTTGATGTTAGCAATGCCATTAGCGGCCCTAACCCTGAGCTTTTAGGATTGGGATTGGGTTGCGACGAATTTTCATTTTCCTGTGATCCAATTCTTCCCCTTCACATGACCGATGATCCACTTCTTCCCCTTCATGCTGCAGTAAATGCAGATCAAGGAGTAATATTATATCTGACCATTAATGAATCTGCTGATGTTGAAGTTAACGTCTTTGATGTTTTGGGAAGAAAAGTTGGAAACACAATCAGTTCTCGTTTAAACTCCGGAAAGCACAACCTCTCATTGATTGATGCCACTTCCCAAAGCTTTCCTTCGGGGCAGTATTTTTACAAAATAACGACCAACGGAGACAAAACCTACAGCAAGTCCTTTTTGGTAAAATAGCGACTTACTACTTTTCCTTTATTTTTTCGAAAACTTGTTCAACCATTTGACCCAATTCCAGTGCGTCTTGGTGGCTCCACAACTCGCTTTCTTTTTTTCCTGCTGCAATACAGCAGTTGACCTCCTTGATTTGAGGGACATAACCATTGCCCTCTGAGGGGAAATCCTCTTGGGTAGTGGCTCCTATTTTTTTCAACTCCACTTTTTGGGCATTATGCCAAAAACCGTGAAGGAGGATTTCTCCTTCTGTACCACCCACCCTGGCATGGTTGTCACTTTCGTTAGCAATTCCACTATAAAGCACTGCTTGCGCATTTTCATATTGCAATATCATAGAGGTCTGAACATCTACCCCCGTACTTCCAAGGATGGACTGGGCGACTATATTTTTAGGCCTACCCAAAATAAGATACGCTAGAAAAAGGGGATAAACCCCTAGGTCAAGTAAAACCCCTCCTCCTTTTTTAGGATCCAATAAGCGGTGAGAAGAATCTATATTAAGTCGGTAAAAGGAAAACTCGGCATAAAGAAATTTCGGTTCGCCAATATATCCTTCTTCGATCCACTGTTTTGCTTTTTGTATAGCAGGGTTAAATCGAGACCACAAGGCCTCCATCAAAAAACAATTTTGTTTTTTGGCAAGCGCAACCATCGCCTTTATTTCTTTGGTATTAAGTCCTAGGGGTTTTTCGCACAAAACCCCTTTACCCGCCTCTAGTGCCGCCATGGTCATCGCTTTGTGGTTCTGGTTGAGACTGGCAATATAGATGACCTCTATTTCGGGGTCACGGTATAAATCTTCATACTTATCATAAGCTTTTTGTCCGTCAAATTCCTTTTGAAAAGCCTTGGCACGATCCCTGCTGGTGGAAGCCACACCAATCAATTCGGCTTGGGCAACACCTTTTAAATCCCCAGCAAACTTTCGGGCAATATTACCCAAACCTGCAATGCCCCATTTGATTGTTTTGGCCATCCTTTGATCCTTAATTTTTGGAAATTAAATTTAAGATTTTATTTATAACAAATTAACCACTCTCAATTAATTGAAATTTTTATAATTTGTATCTCATTAAATAAATCAAATTCGATGAAAAAATTTATTCTTTTCGTTTTTCTTTTGCCACTTCTTTTTTCTTGTGAGCAAGAAAAGCCACAGCCACCAAATATTGTTTTTATCATGTCTGATGACCATGCTTTTCAAGCGGTAAGTGCTTATGGACATAATTTAAACAAGACCCCTAACATTGACAGAATTGCAAAAGAGGGCGCACTGTTCAACAAAGGTTTTGTAACCAATTCAATTTGCGCTCCTAGTAGAGCTGTGATGCTTACCGGAAAGCACAGCTTTGTGAATGGAAAGGTGGATAATATTCAAGACTTCGACTGGGACCAACCCAATTTTGCCAAAAATCTTCAAGCAGCAGGATACCAAACAGCTATGGTAGGTAAAATTCACCTTAGGGGACTGCCACAAGGATTTGACTACTCCGCAGTATTACCTGGACAAGGTCATTATTACAATCCGGATTTCATAATTAATGGAGTAAAGGAACGAATACAAGGTTATGTAACTTCAATAACTACTCGCCTGAGTTTAGATTGGCTCAAAGACAAAAGAGATAAAACCAAGCCTTTTCTATTGTTATATCACCAAAAGGCACCTCACAGAAACTGGCAGTCCGAGGAAAAGTATTTGTCCCTTTTTGACGATAAGACCTTTGATTTTCCCAACAATTTTTTTGACAACTACGAAGGTCGTCCTGCTGCTGCTGCACAGGAAATGCTGATTGCTGCCACAGAAGAGCAGATTGCCGCTGCCCATGGTAATGGCGGCCACGGTCGTTGGGGACATGATTTTAAATTTATCGTGGACCCCTATGGCAGAGAAACCCGATTCAACAAAGAACTCAAACGTTTTACCCCCGAACAGCGTGAGGCCTGGCTTAAAGCTTATACCCCTAAAAATGATGCTTTGAAAGCCGCCAAACTTGAAGGCAAAGAGTTGGCCTTATGGAAATTCAACCGCTATCTAAAAGACTACCTCAGAACTATTCAGTCTGTTGATGACGGAGTGGGAGAGGTGCTTGACTATTTGGAGCAAAATGGCCTGACAGAAAACACCATTGTTGTTTACACTTCTGACCAAGGATTCTACCTAGGAGAACATGGTTGGTTTGACAAGAGATTTATGTACGAAGAATCCCTAAGAACCCCTTTACTAATTAAATATCCTAAAGAGATCAAGCCTGGTACAAAAATCGATCAAATGATCCAAAACTTGGATTTTGCGCCCACCTTTTTGGACTATGCTGGAGTAGATATTCCCGATGAGATACAAGGAGAATCTTTTAGAAAAATCGTCAGTCAGGAAACAAGCGAGTGGCGCGACGCAATCTATTACACCTATTATGAGTATCCATCGGTACATATGGTTAAAAGACACAATGGGGTAAGAACTGACCGCTACAAGCTCATGCATTTCTATTATGACATCGATGTTTGGGAGTTATACGATTTGAAAAAAGACCCTGCCGAAATGAACAACATTTACAACGACCCTGCGTATGCAGAGATAAAGCAAATGATGCACAAAAGATATGAAGAAATGCGTAAAAAATACGGTGATTCCGATGAATTGGATAAGCAGTTTATCGATAGTTATGTCAATCGTTAAAACCTTAAAAAAACACAAACCACAACCCTTTTTAATACTTTATTAAAAAGGGTTTTTTATAAAACCTCTTACCTGGCATGAAAACTTTTTTGAGTACTCTTCTGATTTCTGTTTTGCTATTGGCTTGTCAAAAGCCTGAAACTGAAACCCCCAATATCATTTTGATCATGGCCGATGACCAAGGATGGGGTGATGTGGGCTATAACGGCCATCCCCACCTTAAAACCCCTCACCTTGACGCTATGGCTCAGAATGGGGCTGTTTTTTCGCGTTTTTATTCAGCGGGTTCAGTTTGTTCTCCTACCCGTGCAAGTGTTATGACGGGAAGGCATTCCGCTCGCATGGGTATTTGCGGTGCTAACTGTGGACATGTCAAAGACCAAGAAATCACCTTGGCCGAAATGGTCAAAGAAAAAGGCTACCGCACGGGGCATTTTGGAAAATGGCATTTGGGAACCCTTACCCGAGAGATTCTCGATGCGAATCGCGGAGGTAAAAAAGAAAACGAAATCCACTACGCCCCACCTTGGGATCACGGTTTTGACGTCAGCTTTGTTACTGAGTCCAAAGTCCCCACTTGGGATCCTATGATTACACCACCTAAAAATTCAGGAGATGTAAATGGCTCTTTAATTAAGGGAGAGCCATTTGGCACCTATTATTGGTCTGGGCCTGGAGTACGTATAACAGAAAATCTTGAGGGAGATGATTCACGTATAATAATGGATAGGGTCATTCCTTTTATAGAACAATCTATTGCCCAAGTAAAACCCTTTTTGTCCATTATTTGGTTTCACGCCCCTCATTTACCAGTTTTAACAGGTGAAAAATATAAATCCCACTATGCACACTTAAGTAACAATCAACAACATTACTATGGTGTCATCTCTGCTCTGGACGAGCAAGTAGGTCGACTGAGGAACAAACTCAAAAACCTAGGGATATCAAAAAACACATTGATTTTCTATACTTCCGACAATGGCCCTGAAACTTCATTAAAAGTAAGGAATCAAAATATACCGCATGGAAGAGCTCAAGGAATTACTAAAGGTTTACGCGGAAGGAAAAGGAGCTTATACGAGGGAGGTATAAGAGTTCCCAGTATTGTGGAATGGCCCGCCAAAATCAAACCAGGAACACATGTAAATGTCCCTTGTTTTACTTCCGACTATTTCCCTACAATTGCCCACATTTTGGATATTGACCTAAAAAAAAATAAACGACCCTATGATGGGGAAAATTTAATTCCCTATTGGAGCCAAAAAAAACAAAAAAGAAACAATCCCCTAGCTTTTCAATTTAAAGATCAATTTGCTTTAATTGACAATGACCAAAAGTTATATGGTATTTCAGACGGAGTAAATCAACTTTTTGATCTCAGACTAGACCCCGAAGAAGAAAATGATTTATCAAAAGAAAAACCTAATAAATTGAAAGCTTTAGAACGTCTTTATCGGGATTGGGATTCATCAGTTCAGAATAGTAGTTTGGGTGAGGATTATTAATTTTAGCCTAACTTAAATCGAGTATTAAAAACATAATAAAGGATGAAGCACATTCAGGAGTTGATTGACCTAATTTCTTTGGATAAAATAGAAGATAACACCTTTAAGGGTCAAAACTTTCAAACATCTTGGGGAAGGGTGTTTGGGGGGCAAGTATTAGCACAATCTCTCAATGCTGCCTATCAGACTGTTCCAAATGACCGTTTTGCTCATTCACTTCACGGTTATTTTATTTTGGGAGGAAATCTAGACTTACCGATCATCTATGAGGTCGATATTATCAGAGATGGAAAAAGTTTTAATACCCGACGAGTTGTTGCCTTTCAGGACGGGCGAGCAATTTTTAATATGTCCGCCTCTTTTCAGCTTCAGCAACAAGGGGTTAACCATCAGTTTTCTATGCCCAATTTTATCCCTCCTGAAAAATTATTAAGTGACCTAGAGCAGTTGGAAAATCAAAACATTGACCCGATGGTCTATGACCGATTTAAAAAAATAAAACCCGAGGTCATCGAATTTCGTCCCATAGAAAAACTAACCCTGAGAGACGATATTGATGCCCCAGCCAAAAGTAATTACTGGTTTCGTTCTAAAGAGGCCACCCCCTTTGGATTAGACATTCAACATCAGCTGTTAGCTTATATCTCCGACTATGGACTCCTTCGAACTGCTACCCTTCCTCATAAAAAGGAACTCAGTCAAAGCTCCACTTTCTTTACCAGTATTGATCACTCAATATGGTTTCATCGATCCTTATCTTTGCAAGAATGGCTTCTTTATGCCATGGACAGCCCTAGTGCTTCAAACTCCCGAGGATTTTCTAGAGGATCAATCTATAACCGCGACGGACTTTTGGTTGCTTCTTCAGCTCAAGAAGGATTGATACGACAGCTATCTTAAAAAGGAGGGTTTTGAAAAAGTCATTCGGTTAATATATAACTAATGAATCACATAAAATTTAATTTTGGAAGAACTTTAATAGGATTTATATTGGCCGTCAACTTAGGCTGTAGTAAAAAAGATGCTATGCCTATAATGGAACAGATAACTCCAGAGGGGCTAACTATTCTACCCAATATTTTGTTAATAATAGCCGATGATATGGGGGTGGATGCTACACCTGGTTACGGTTTGGGTAGCCTTCAACCCCAAATGCCTAATCTCATGGAGTTGCAATCCAATGGTATCATCTACGAATCTGTTTGGTCGGCTCCTGTATGTGCACCTACCAGGGCAACTATAATTACTGGGAAATACGGTATTAACAATGGGGTTCTCAACACATCTAATTTAGGGACCCTTTCCGAAACAGAAATAACGATTCAAGCTTATTTGGACAAAGAATTGGGAAATGTCTACTCAAACGCCTTAATTGGCAAATGGCACCTTTCCAACCATGAGAATAATAGACCCAACGAAATGGGTATCGACTACTTTGCTGGATTAATTCCTGGCACTGTTAAGGACTACAACCAATGGGAACTCACTATTAATGGACAAACCACTACCAGTAACAAATATATAACCACCGAATTGACTGATTTAGCCATTGAATGGGTAAATGAGCAAGAAAAGCCTTGGTTTTGTTGGTTAGCCTATACCGCGCCTCATTCTCCTTTCCATTTACCTCCTGCCGAGATGCACTCCCAAGGCAGTCTAATTAATGATCCTGCAATTATAGAAATTAACCCCGTGCCTTACTATATGGCCATGATAGAAAGCATTGATTATGAAATAGGGCGATTGTTGAATCAAATGACAATAGAGGATAGGGAAAATACCATGATTATTTTTTTGGGAGACAATGGAACCCCTGGTAGTGTAATTCAATTGCCCTTTTTATCCAACCGTTCAAAAGGCTCACTATACCAAGGTGGAATTCATGTCCCCTTGGTTGTTTCAGGGCCTGCATTGAGTCGAAAGGGGGAAAGGGATTCCAGCCTGATCCATACCGTCGATTTGTTCTCTACTATTGCACAAATCTCGGGAGTAAAAAACACGGAATATCATGATAGTAAGAGTTTTTACGGCACTTTTTCTGATACGACTCAAGACACAAGAAAATATAATTATTCAGAAATTTTGGATTCTGAAAAACCTGCCAAATCGGGCTATACCATAAGAGATAATCGTCATAAACTAATAGCCTTAGACAACGGAACATCACGTCTTTACGACTTGAAAGACGATCCCTATGAGCAAAATAATTTGATGATTAAAAATTTATCTGAAGATCAAAAAATTGCTTTAGAGGAATTGCAAGCTCATGCTTTGACCATTCGCTAAGTTTTTAATAAAAAATTATTAAAACTGTTTATTAATTTTTCACTTTATCTCCTTCTGCCCTTGCTTTTCTTTTTAATTTGCAATAAATCGTTTTGATGGAAATAGGATTATTGATCATATCGACTCTGAGTTTTGTTTTCCTTTTATATTTACTTCTTAAAAAGCAAAGGACCAGTGGCCTTTCGGAAGAATTACGAGAGTTAGTCAAAGGAGAGTTCTATCAAAACCGGGAGGAGTTGACAAAAAACCTTCGGGAAACTCGTTTGGAGATCACCCAAAATGTAGGTCGCTTAAATGAATTATTAGCTAAAAAAGCTAAAGATGATCGTGAGGAGTTACGTATCAACCTTAAGGATTTTCAGGATTCTTTTTCCAAAAATGTCACGGCTTTTAACGAACTCCAAAAGCAAAACTTTGAACGCCTTAATCAAAAGCAAGATGAACTGATTAAATCCACTGAGCTTAAGCTAGAAAAGATGCGGGAGACGGTTGATGAAAAGCTTCATAAAACCCTTGAAGAACGTTTGGGAAAATCTTTTGAAGTGGTCACTCAGCAGTTGCTTAAAGTTCAAAAGGGGCTGGGAGAAATGCAAACCCTGGCGGCAGGCGTAGGCGATCTTAAAAAAGTATTAAGCAATGTTAAAACCAGCGGTGTTTTAGGAGAAATACAGTTGGGCAACATTTTGGAGCAAATCCTTGCTCCTGAACAGTACGAATCCAATGTAAAAACCAAAAAAGGCTCGGATGCTTTGGTGGAATACGCAATCAAACTGCCCGGTAAAAGCCATAGTAGTGGTCCGGTATATTTACCGGTGGATGCCAAGTTCCCACAGGAGGATTACGCCCGTTTGCAATCGGCCTATGAGGTGGGTGACCCGGCAGCTATTGAAACTTCTTTAGGGGCTTTGCTCAAAACAGTAAAAAAATTCGCTAAAGATATTTCCCAAAGGTATATCGATCCTCCCCATACCACAGATTTCGGGATCATGTTTTTACCCTTTGAAGGTTTGTATGCTGAAGTGACACGACATCCTAAAGTAATCGCCCAATTGCAAAGGGAATACAAAATCATACTGACAGGCCCCACCACTTTGGCGGCTATGCTTAACAGCTTGCAAATGGGCTTTAAGACATTAGCGATCCAAAAACGTAGCAGTGAGGTATGGGAGGTTTTGGCCAGTGTTAAAAAAGAGTTTTCGGCCTTTGGCATTGTCTTGGAAAAGGCTCAACGTAAGATTAAAGAAGCGGACAACGAGATTGAAAAAATGGTTACTACCCGTACACGCATGATGTTGTCCAAGCTGAGTAAGGTAGAGCAGATAGAACAAACTCAGGAGGAAAAAGAGAAAGACGATCTCTTTAAACTGCAATAGCTATAGTCCTCCAATCACCTCAACCTCGGGATGTTGTTCTATAAAAGATTGGATTCCTCCCGGAGTCACAAGGGTATTCCAAACGAATAATTTTTTAAGGCTTTTAATCTTACCCAAGCTTATAAAAGCGGCATCACTGATACGGGTACCATAGAGATTCAGTTCGTTGAGATTTTTCAATTCCTTTAGGGCTTCGATCCCACTGTCGGTTACAGATTGATTTCTTTGAATCTTTAGTCGGGTTAGGTTAGGGAAGGCTGAAAGATAATTTAGGTGGTCGTCATTTAGCATACAGTCTGTTAGGTTCAACCAGGTTACGTTTTCTTTTACTTTCTGAATGTTCAGGAGATCAGGTGTTTGGATTTTTTTTGCCGTAAATTTTACATCCAAAAAACTTTCTTCAGGATTAATAAAACGCCAGATGTATCTTTCATCCTCCAAGGCCTTAAGATCGTTTTGGGACAGTGTTCTGAGTTTAAGGGTTTCCAGATAGGATTTTTCTCTTAGGTCTAGTCCGTATTGGAGTTCCATCAAACGCTGAATTTTCGGTTCTTTTCGTGCAAGGGTCACAGGCATTTGTCTTTCCGCTCCATTGTCGATCCACCACTCCAGGATTGCAATTTGGTCGTAGCTAAGGGGTACACCAGTTGGGGGCATAAATTTAGGATGGTTTTGGGGAAAACTCACCCTTTTGTAAACCAAACTTTCGAAGGGGCTGCCTTTTTGAATGCCAGCACCGCTTTTTCCACCTTTGACTATACTTTCAAAAGAACTCATGTTCAGTCCGCCATATGTCTGATTTTGGTTGTGGCATGCCATACACTTTTCTTCAAAGACGGGATAGACTAAATCTTCGTAGACAAAAATGGAATCAGTTTCAGAACGCTTTACTTCGGAAATGGACATTACTGAGATTTTCTTTTTTACATAGGGCAGGTTTTCGAAAAGGTAGTTTTGACCGTGTGTCATTTCTCCTCCATAATGTCCTGTAACCAGAAGCAGAAAAATCGCGGTCATGTTGATAGATCGGTTAGTGGATCGGGAAAAGCGAAAGTTGAGATAGCGCAGAATCCAAATGATAAAAAATACCCCGACAAGGGCGACACCACTCCAGCGGTGAATGGTAATTTGTGATTCTAAATAGTAACCGTTGTCTCCCAAAAACCAACCAAAAAGGACGGCCAAAAGTCCGCTGAAAAAAGAAAAGAACCATCCCATTGTAATGACCCGTTGAATACTATTGTTTTTGTTTCGCATAAAAACATCAATAGCAATGGTCAATAGAATTATACCGATGGGTAGGTGAACAATCAGAGGGTGGAGGCTACCGAGAAAATCGAGGATTTCTGAGAGCATATATTTTAGGCTAAGACTTCGTTAACTAATTTACCGTGAACATCTGTCAATCGGTAGCGTCTACCTTGGAATTTAAAGGTCAGTTTTTCATGGTCTATGCCTAGCAGATGCATCAGCGTAGCTTGAAAATCATGAATGTGTACAGGTCTTTCGGTTATATTATAGCCAAAATCATCAGTGGCTCCAATAGTGACCCCCTTTTTGACTCCTGCTCCTGCCATAAAGATCGTAAAGCAACGGGGGTGATGATCTCGTCCATAATTATCGGGTTTGAGCATTCCTTGTGAATAGTTGGTTCGACCAAATTCACCTCCCCAAATAACCAAGGTGTCTTCCAAAAGTCCTCTCTGTTTAAGGTCTTGTATAAGTGCTGCGGTAGCTTGATCCGTTTCTTTAGCTTGTGTTTTGATATCCCTTGGGAGGTTACCATGCTGGTCCCAGCCACGATGGTAGAGCTGAATGAATTTGACGTCTTTTTCGGCCAATTTTCGCGCGAGTAGGCAATTGGCCGCAAAGGTGCCAGGATTTTTACTATCTTCTCCATAAAGGTCAAAAATGTAATCGGGTTCATCAGAGATGTCCATCACCTCGGGTACAGAGGTTTGCATTCGGAAGGCCATTTCGTAATTTGAAATTTTAGTCAAAATTTCCGGATCTCCAATATCAGCATGCTGAATGTTTTGGAGTTTTTTGAGTGATTTAAGTTGTTCTTCTCTGATGCCACTTGTCACTCCCGGTGGGTTGTCGAGATAGAGAACAGCATCTTTTCCAGAGCGAAATTGTACTCCTTGGTATTGTGAGGGGAGGAAACCGTTACCCCACAGTCGAGAGTATAGTGGTTGACCATTTTTGCCTTTAGTGACCAAGACCACAAATTCGGGTAAATTTTTGTTATCGGTTCCTAAACCATAGCTGAGCCAAGATCCTATGGAGGGTCTGCCAGGCAATTCTGATCCCGTTTGGATCATAGTCATTGCAGGGTCATGATTGATGGCGTCAGTATACATGGATTTGATAAAACAGAGATCATCTGCGATCTTTGATGTGTAGGGCATGAGTTCACTCATTGATGCACCGCTTTGGCCGTGTTGCTTAAACTGGAATAAGGTTCCAGCCATTGGAAAAGAATTTTGTCCTGAGGACATACCCGTTAGACGTTGTTCACCAATGATACTTTTTGGTACTTCTTTCCCAAACATTTCGTTTAGTTTGGGTTTATAGTCGAAAAGGTCCAACTGTGATGGGGCACCGCTTTGAAACAAATAAATGACCCTTTTAGCTTTAGGAATAAAGTGAGGCAGCTTCATTTTTTCGCTATCTAAAAGATTTAAAAATTCACTTTTGCCATAAGCATTAACAGGACTGATAAGTGAACCTATTGAGAGTGCACCTAGCCCCAGAGAGGTTTTGGTGAGAAAGTCTCTTCGTGAGTAGTTCTTGTTTTCTTGGTGATGATGGTTGTTGCAGTGCATCTTAACGTTTGGTATAAGTTTCGTTGTGGTTGAGCAGTGTGTTTGCGACCATTGTCATGGCAGCGGTTTTCACACTATATAATTTAATGTCTCTGGGCTTTTCGCCTACGCTAAGGATTTCATTAGCTTTGTCCCTATTTTGTCTAAAATATTGGTATTGACTGTTATATAGGTTAACCAGGATCTCGAGTTCTTTTTCGTTTGGGTGTCGAGCGGTTGCCAATCGGAATCCAAGGCTGATTTGTTCTTCGAGAGCGTCTTTGCTCTTAATCATACGCTCAGCAAAAATTCTAGAGGCTTCAAAAAATTGTGGATCATTGAGCAATACCAGTGCTTGAAGCGGGGTAGATGTAATATCTCTTTTGACCGTACAAACTTCTCTTGAGGTTGCATCGAATGTGAGCATGTTGGGGGGTGGTGAAGTACGGCGGATAAAGGTATAAAGTCCTCTTCGGTAAAGGTCTTGCCCTTTGGACTCCTCATACTCAAGTAGGAAGGTCGAGAAGTTGTTTTTTTCTTTCCAAAGACCTTTGGGTTGATAGGGTTTCACACTTTCACCTCCCACTTTGGGATTTAAAAGGCCACTTACCTTTAGGGCATTGTCCCGAATGATTTCTGCAGGTAATCTAGTGGCGTTGGCCCTACCTAGTAAAAGGTTGTTGGGATCCTTTTGATCAAGGATTGGATTACTTACCGATTTTTGTTGATAGGTTTTTGAGAGCACCATTTTTTTGAGTAAGGCTTTTACATCCCAACTTTCACTAAAGTTAAGCGCCAACCAATCTAGCAGTTCAGGGTGGGAGGGTAATTGTCCTTGTACCCCAAAGTCGTTGGGAGTAGCAACGAGCCCTTTCCCAAAAATCATTTGCCAGTAGCGATTGACAGCTACCCTGGCGGTAAGAGGGTTTTTGGAATCGAAAAGCCACTGGCTGAGGCCCAAACGATTTTTGGGTAAATCTTCATCCATGGCGGGCAGGATTTCAGGCACTTTAGCCTCTACAGTATAAAGCGGGTCACTGTAATTACCCCTGTTATAAAGATATGTGGGGCGTGGGTTATCCATCTCTCGCATTACCATGATTTCTGTTATAGGAGAATAGGTTTTCAAATACTCTTCTCGGTTTTGTTTGAGTTGTTTTTTGAGTGTTACAATTTTTTGATTTTTTTCGATTAGGTGTTCTTTGACTAAAGGCCAGGCGATAGCTTCTTTGATCCCCTTAGTTTCCAAGTGAATGGATTGAATTTCGAAGGGGGTAAGTACTCCTTTAAAAAATTTCAACTCATCTAGCTGTCCACTAAAAAGGCCATTGTCACCTACAGAACCCGCGTAGGATCTTCCAATGATCAAATCTCTTTCGATGTTAACGAATCCTTTTTTTCTGTCTCGGGTGGTGGGTAACATGGTTTTATAAAGGTTGTCGATGACATTTGCTTTTTCTATTTCTTTACCATTAAAATAAAAACGAACGCCTTTTGCTTTTCCGCTTCCATCAACTGTCAGGCTTAGGTGCTGCCATTCATTTAATGGAAGGGAGTCTAACGACCTTATGTGAATGAGATTAGAGGGGGCTACATTGATAAGCCGAAGGTTGAGCTTATTTTGATCGTCCAAATAACATTCCCATCCACGCCACATGTCATTTTTACCTCCTGAGTTAGCAATTAGGGTTTGGGTGGATCCTTCTTTTCTTTTGTCAGTATTCATCCAAAGGGAAAGGGAGAAAGGGGTTGTCCATTCCAGGTTGGGAACCAGTTTGTTCTTTATATGAAGGTGGTCATAATCTTTACTGAATTTGAAAGCATTTCCTTTTATTCCTTGGACGATTTCTGGGATTTGGTCAACCTTGCCATAAAAGTCTTCTTTACCGTCTACGCTGTGCCGGCGTTTTTTTGTTTTTGCCATTTCCTCAAAAGCACCGTGAAAGATCAGCTGAGTTTGGGCTTTGGTTTTTGCAGCCAATTCATCGGAATATTGATAAACTTTTTCGAGTTGGTCCCTGGTTATGGAAATGTCTTTTTTGATTGATCCAAAGATTTCATTGAGTTGGTCTAATTTACTTTGAGTTTTATCATCAGTTAGAGCGAGTAGTGGTCCGAATTCTCCATCGTCTCCTGTCATCCCTAGTTCTCTGATGTTGTTAAAAAAAGCAGTGAGTTGGAAATAGTCTTTTTGGGAAATGGGATCAAACTTGTGGTCGTGGCATTTGGCACAGGCAACTGTAAGACCCATAAAAGCGGTGGATAGGGTTTCAGCCCGTTCAAAGACATAGTGTAAACGCCATTCTTCGTCGATGACCCCTCCCTCAGCAGTCATGGGACTATTTCTGTTGAATGCTGTGGCGAGTTTTTGTTCTTGGGAGGCATTTGGGAGAAGGTCTCCAGCCAATTGCCAAGTGACGAATTGATCGTAGGGCATATTTTGCTTGAAAGCTTTAATAACCCAATCCCTCCAAGGCCACATGGTTCTGATACCATCGGCATGTAAACCATGAGAATCAGCATACCGGGCCAGATCTAGCCAATCGAGGGCCAAGCGTTCTGCATAGGCATCGGTATCGAGTAATTGATCAACTAAGTTTTCATAGGCTTTATTATCCTTGTCATTAAGAAAAGCATCCAGCTCTTCTATTGACGGGGGGAGTCCGGTTAGATCCAAATAGACCCTTCTGGCCAAAATTATTTTGGATGCCTTGGGGGAGAAATCTAACCCTTCTTGATCCAGCCTGTTTTTGATGAATTGGTCAATTTGGTTTTGAAGGGCATTGGTTTCTGTTTTGGCATTTAGTTTTTGGGGGGGTAAAAATGCCCAATGCTCTTTCCACTCTGCGCCCTGTTTGATCCATTTAAAAATCATTGCTTTTTCTCTGTTGGTCAAAGTCAAATTTGCTTCGGGTGGGGGCATGACAATTTCGGGATCTTCGTGTATGATTCTTTTTGCGCTTTCACTTTTGGATAAGTTACCAGGGCTGAAGGCCCTGTTACCACTTGCCAGTTTGGAAAATGCGATGGATTCGACATCCAGCCTAAGTCCTGCTTTTCGGGTTTTTTCATCTGGCCCGTGGCATTGATAACATCGGTCTGAGAGTATGGGTTTGACATGGTAATTGAAGTCTACCACTTCCGGCAATCCGGTATATTCTTGATTGATCTCTGCAGGAATTTCGAGTGAGCAGGAAAACAGAAGCCCTGACAAAAAAACAACAGCAAAACCCTTTTTTATAATCATGAAACGTTTTTAAATGGGGGGCAAATGTTTTGCACTAAGTTAATTATTTTTTGTAATAGAAATATGGAGCTTGGCTTATCGGAAATTTGAGAAATTGCAGGACTTCAGATTCATCTTTTAGGGCTGAGCTGGGTCGGGGATTATCAGAGGTAAATACGTATAGTTTTTCTGGACTCAGAATATCGATAAAACTTTCATCGATTAAACCCTCATTTGATAATTTGCCGGAATCGAGTTGAAGGTGTTTAGTAAAAAAAGCATAGGCGGCAACTCTTTTGGAATATCCGTAGTCGTGTTTTTCATTCGGGAGGTGAACATTTTCAACGTGCTTACTTTGTCCCATTGCAGCATATACTTTTTGGATATATGGGAATTCAACGTTAGGGGTGTTTTTGGTCCAATCGTCACCATTGGAAATGAGCAATAAGGCACGAGGAGCTGCCATGGCCGCTAGCTCAACATTGTTTGTTTGTAAATTTGCAGCTTTGTGAATTGGCATTCCGCTTTCGCAAACGCAGCCTCCAAAAAAATGTGCGGACACCTGTACTACAGGAACTGAGACTTTGATTCTTTGATCGAGGGCGGTGAGGACAAATGTTTGGGTTCCACCTCCCGAACCTCCAGTCATACCTATTCTTTGAGGGTCTACTTCAGGAAGACTTAGTAAATAGTCTAGCACCCTCTTGCTGTTCCAAGTTTGTAACAATAGGCTGATGGGCATTTTGTGCCTTATCTGATTGCTCTCTCCATAGCCTACCATATCATAAGCAAAGACAATTGCCCCTTTACTAGCCAAATAGGCGCTACGCAATTGTACATAGTCGGTAAATCGTTTGTCTTTAAGATGTCCGTGGGGACTCAAAACGGCAGCATATAGTTTTTGATTATTAATAGGACGGTAAAGGTTTCCAGTAACATAAAATCCTGGGAAACTCTCTATGGCGATGTTTTCCACACTGTAACCGTTCATTATTTTTTTAGAGTGTTTGATGAGCTTGGTTTCACCACCGTAGTGGGAAATTTTATCCCATTGCATTCCTGCCAACATATTTTCTCTGATACCTTGGGCTCTTTTTGCCCATGATTGTTCATCATTCCATAATCTGGAGAAGCCTTCCATATTTGCTTTTCCTTCGGCCTCTGTCCAGTAGCGACCACTACAAATCATATCATTGGGCTCTAATATGGTGCCTTTATCGGTTTCTATTTTGAAACCTTGGGAGACGAGCAGATTGGCGCTCAGGAGTATTAAGCTTATCCAATTATTAGAAATGATTTTCATTTGACCTGATTTTTAAAAAATCTACAATTTATATTATAAAAAAACTAACTAACAGCATTAACTCAAAAATCCTTGAACTGAAAAACAGTGTTTTGAATTACTTCTATACTTGTAAGGAGTCACACCAATTTTCGATTTTTTATCAGATAGGTCATGATTTAAAATCAATAATAATAA
>CAJWLL010000002.1 GCA_913043275.1 uncultured Flavobacteriaceae bacterium
ATGGAAAATTCACAAACGTGGAGCTCATTTTTCAAATCCGTGCTTTACTCAAATTCATCCTACTTGTATTCCTGTATCAGGAGAGCATCAGTCCAAGTTGACATTGATGTCAGAATCTTTAAGGAATGATGGTAGAATATGGGTTCCCAAAAAATTAGAAGACGTAAAAGCTATAAGAGCTGGAAAACTCAAACCAATAGATATTACGGAGGAGGATCGTGACTACTACCTCGAACGCCGCTACCCTGCCTTTGGAAACTTGGTGCCTCGTGATGTAGCTTCCCGAGCTGCAAAGGAGCGTTGTGATGCTGGCTTTGGTGTCAACAAGACAGGAGAGGCGGTTTATTTGGATTTTGCCGCCGCCATCACCCGTTATGGAAAGGAACAGGTCCACGTTAAAGGAGGAGACGAGAAGGATGCAATATTGGTCAAAAAATTAGGGCAAGAGGTGGTTCGTGCTAAATATGGAAACCTTTTCCAGATGTATGAAAAAATTGTAGATCAAGATCCCTACGAAACCCCAATGATGATTTATCCTGCAGTTCACTATACAATGGGTGGTGTTTGGGTGGATTACAATTTGATGACCTCCATCCCAGGTTGTTACGCAATTGGTGAAGCTAATTTCTCTGACCATGGTGCTAACCGATTGGGGGCCTCTGCATTGATGCAAGGGTTGGCCGACGGTTATTTTGTTCTGCCCTATACCATTGGAGATTATTTATCCGATGACATCAGAACTGGTCCAATATCAACTGACTCCCGCGAGTTTGAAGTAGCCGAAAAAGAAGTTAAAGAACGATTGGATGCTTTGGTTAATAATAATGGAAAAAACTCTGTGGATTATTACCATAAAAAATTGGGAAAAATCATGTGGGACAAATGTGGGATGTCCAGAAATGAAAAAGGGTTAAAAGAGGCCATTATTGAGATCAAAGCATTGAGAGAAGATTTTTATAAAAACATTAATATACCTGGAGGTGCTGAGGAGTTCAATGAAGAGTTGGCCAAAGCCGCAAGGGTAGCGGATTTTCTTGAGTTGGGGGAATTGTTTGCCAAAGACGCCTTGGAAAGAACAGAATCTTGCGGAGGTCATTTTAGAGAAGAATCTCAAACACCTGAGGGAGAAGCAATGCGGGATGACAAAAACTTCACCTTTGTTTCTGCATGGGAATATAAAGGAGAACCTTCTAAGGCCAAGCTCCACAAGGAAGCATTGAAGTACGAAGAAATTGAAGTAAAAACACGTTCCTATAAATAAGAACAGAATGAATTTGACATTGAAAATATGGCGACAAGCCAACGCTAATGTAAAAGGAAAAATGGTTACTTATTCCATTTCAGATGTTTCACCGGACATGTCTTTTTTAGAGATGATGGACATGCACAACGAACAATTGATTTACAAAGGAGAAGATCCAATAGCTTTTGACCACGACTGCCGAGAGGGGATTTGCGGAATGTGCTCCATGTTCATAAATGGAGAGGCCCACGGCCCGGATCGATTGGTGACCACCTGTCAATTGCACATGCGTAAATTCAAAGATGGAGACACAATTACAATAGAACCTTTTAGGGCTAATGCCTTTCCAGTTATTAAAGATTTGGCGGTAGATAGATCTGCTTTTGACCGTATCCAACAAGCCGGTGGTTTTGTAAGCGTCAATACCTCAGGAAATACTCAAGATGCCAATGCTATACCGATCAACAAACATGATGCTGATAAGGCCTTTGACGCGGCTACTTGTATTGGTTGTGGTGCCTGTGTAGCCAGTTGTAAAAATGCTTCGGCTATGCTGTTTGTGTCAGCCAAAGTTTCCCAGTATTCCCTTTTACCTCAAGGAAAGGTCGAAGCCACTGACAGAGTGATGAATATGGTCAATCAAATGGATGATGAAGGTTTTGGAAATTGCACTAATACTGGGGCGTGTGAGGTTGAATGCCCTAAAGGAATATCTTTAGAGAATATTGCCAGAATGAATAGGGAGTATCTTACTGCATCATTAAAGGGCTAAAATCCAATAGAATGTTATTCCAATTAAGGGTTTCAACAGTTTTTTTTTGGATAGTTATACTCTTGAATTTTTCTTGTGAAAATCAAGTAGTCAATATTGACATTTCTGGGGAGGTCATCAAACCCAAAACTTATATAATTCCTCACTCAGATCGACCAATTGAAATTGACGGTAAGGAGGAAGATCCAAGCTGGAAAAAAGCACCATTTACGGAGGATTTTATAGATATCGAAGGTGAGAAAATACCCAATCAAAAGACCCGAATCAAAATGCTTTGGGATAATAAGTTTCTCTACATATATGCACTTCTTGAGGAAAAACATATTTGGGCTACCTTGAAGAATCGGGATACCATTATATTTTACAACAACGATTTTGAAGTGTTTATAAGTCCCTCTAATAGCAACCATAATTATGGAGAAATCGAAATTAACGCACTTAATACCGTTTGGGATCTTTTACTAGATCGACCCTACAATACCAAGGGAAATCCGATTTTTAACTGGAACATACAAGGCCTAAAAACTGCAGTGCATATTGAAGGAACGTTAAATAATCCTATGGACATAGATCAATACTGGTCTTTAGAAATGGCCATTCCCATGAGCGCTCTTAAAGAACTCAAACGCTCCCCAAAAGGAAAACCCAAAATTGGTGAACAGTGGCGCATTAATTTTTCGAGGGTGCAATGGGAACACGATTTGATCGATGACCGCTATTACCGAAAAAAGGAAAATGACAAATACCTACGGGAAAACAATTGGGTGTGGTCTCTACAGGGTGTGATTAATATGCATTTGCCGGAACATTGGGGGTATATCGAATTTGCGGAATCATCTGAAATGGATCAACCCTGGATTTACAAAACCGATGCCGAAATAGAACAAATCATTTATGCGCTATTTAGAAAAATAGCCTACGGAGATTACAAATACTTGAGAGATAATCCACCAGGAAAAATCACGCCCATTCAACTCATAGGATCAGAAGATCGAAAATTGAAAATCACCCTTTTGAATTCTTATACAGGTTTCGATATAGAGTTAGAGGATCAGGTCAATGGATCGGTCTATACAATTGATGAAAGGGGATATTTAAACCGTCCGGAGAATTAGTAAACACTTGCCGAGGGAACATTGATGGCTTTTCCAGATTTATAATAGGTGTATGAAAAACCTTTGTGGATACTATAGGCACCTTTTTCACCTTCAATGTTTATGGCGATAAAACCCACTTGGAAATCTGGTTTCCCCCCTTTTTTAGATAAGATTCTTCTGATGGTTTCCTCACAAGCTTTTTGGGGAGACCATCCGTTTCTCATCAGTTCTACTATTAAGAAGGAACCAACGGTTTTTATAACGGCTTCACCCAAACCGGTTGCGGTGGCTGCTCCTACCTCGTTATCAACAAACAGCCCCGATCCAATAATGGGAGAATCACCCACACGACCTTTCATTTTATAGGCCAATCCACTTGTGGTACAACTGCCTGATAGCTTTCCTCGAGCATCCAAACAAAGCATTCCAATGGTATCGTGGTTTTCGACATTTATTTCGGGAGTAAATTCAGATTTTTGCAACCAAGCTTTCCATCGTTTTTCAGCTGCGGGTGTAAGCAATGGAGTTTTTGGAAATCCTTTATTGTAGGCAAATTCCTCGGCACCAACCCCGGCCAAATTCACATGGGGCGTATCTTCCATGACGTGTTGGGCCAATCGTGCGACATGGACAATGTTTTCGACCGCCATCACCGCGCCACAGTCCCCTTTGGCATCCATCACACAGGCATCTAAGGTCACTAAACCCGATCTGTCGGGAGATGCTCCAATACCCACCGTGGTATTGTCTTCGTTGGCCTCTTCAACAGCTACCCCTTTGACAACAGCCTCCAAAGCAGGAATTCCTTGATCCATCAATTGACCCGAGGTCTGGATGGCCTCTGGACAATTCCAAGTCCCAATTGAGAGAGGACTATTGGTAAGACGTTTTGGTTTTGCATTCCAATTTTGCGGACGGGCTTGCAGCAAACCGATGCCCAAAAAGCCGGAAACGCCCACACTCATTTTACTAAAAAAATTTCTTCTTTTCATCTTAATATTATATATGGAAACAAAAACTAATATAATGAATCAAATGGTGACAATGCTCAGGCAGCAGTGGCTAAACAAGGTCCAGATGTAATGGCAACTAAATTGTGGTTCGCTCAATAATAAATTGTAATTGTTTTTTGTTAAAGTGGAAAAGCCTGTGAGTAATTACAGGTTTTTTTCATGTCTCACAATCCATAAAAGCAAATATTTACAATAATTTTTTTTTATCTAAATTTAGATTAGCAAATAACTTTAAATGTACCAGTCGATTTCTAATAAAACAGGATGTTTATTAATCGTAGTCTTGTTTGCCTGCGGTTGTATTACTAACATTCCTAGTGAAATGGTTCAAGAAATTTCAAAATTGCCAGACGAAATTGATTATAATTTTCATGTCAAGCCCATTTTGTCTGACAAATGTTTTGCTTGTCACGGGCCAGATTCAAATAAAAGAAAGGCCAATTTAAGGTTAGATTTCGACAAAAAACTCCTTGGAGATAATGACCCACAAGTCCTCACCATTGAAGATGTAAAATCCGAAATTCCGAATCGGTTATTATCTCAGGATCCAAAAAAACACATGCCACCTCCCGAATCTCATTTAAGCCTCTCCGATCAGGAAATTGCGACAATTTTAAAGTGGATGGATCAAGGGTCAGCATACAAGCCCCACTGGTCATTCATTCCGCCCTCAAAAGGAAAACTGCCTGAAATTTTGGATGAAACTTGGGTGGAGAATGAAATTGATTTTTTTACAAAGATAAAATTGGATGAACACAACATCTCACCTTCCAAAAAAGCTACTAAAGAAACCCTGATTCGCCGATTGAGTTTTACCCTTACAGGACTTCCTCCCAGCCTGGATGAAATTGATACTTTTTTAGCTGATGAATCGCTTGAGGCCTATGAAAAAATGATCGATCAATTGCTTCTTTCCCCTCATTATGGAGAGCGAATGGCTGCCGAATGGATGGACGTTGCCCGATATGCAGATTCAGATGGGTACTTGGATGACAAACACAGAAACTTTAGCCCTTGGAGGGATTGGATAATCAATGCTTTTAATCAGAATTTGAGCTATGAAAACTTTGTAACTCATCAATTGGCCGGAGACTTAATTCCCAATGCGGATCAATCCAGTAAAATTGCCACAGCATTTAACCGCCTTCACAAAAAAAATTCAGAAGCAGGGATCATCTTTGAGGAATACCGAACTGAGTACGTTGCTGATCGGGCGGTTACTTTTGGCAAGGCATTTCTTGGAATGACCATGGAGTGTGCCCGATGCCATGATCACAAATACGACCCCATTAGTCAAAAGAATTTTTACGAAATCTCTAGCTTTTTCAACAGCACCAATGAAATAGGACATGCCGGATATGGGCCAGGACAGGTTGCAGGCCCCTCTCTACTTCTGACCAATGACGAGCAAGAAACCCTCATTGATTATATAAAAAATGATCTCAGTTCTAAAAAAGAAAAAATTTCCCAAAACCTCACTCAAAAAGAACAAGCTTTTGAAAATTGGTTTACCAATAAAAAAGAAGCCACCCAATCTATTGTAAAAAACCTTAATAAAGGCTTGGTGGCCCATTACCCTTTTGATGAATTTATCCCCAGAGCCAAATCAAAAGTATTTTATAGTCCAAGTCGTATTCGCGGGCAAAAAGCTGCAACCCTATCGGAACCGATTATCAATAAGGATAAGGATGAAGAGGGCTTTTTTATGGATGAATACACAAATATGAAACTCCCTGAAAAGGTAGGTTGGTTTGACCAAACCGACCCCTTTACACTTTCCTTTTCTATATATGCTGATCACAAAGATCAAGAAGCCATTGTTTTTGGTCATTGTGAGCAAATCAGATTGGGTCTCAAGGGGTATTCTTTCTTTATCAATGACAATAAGCTCAAGTTCATTATGGCCAGATCGTGGCCACAAAATGCCATTGAGATAGAAACCCTTAGGCCTATCGCCTCAAAAAAATGGAGTCAAGTAACCATTGCCTATGACGGCAAAGGAGCTGTCGGGGGAATCCATATATACCTCGATGGAAAAAAGATTGCCGTTAAAAGAAAAGGAGACGAATTGTATAAATCCATTTTGTTCGAGCCCGATATTCATACCTATGGATTTGAAGGGTTTAAGATGGGTTCCAGTCACAAGCTCAAGACTTTTGAAAATGGTGGGTTTGATGAATTAAAAATTTATGATAGGGAATTAACAGCCCTTGAGATAGCCTATCAGAATGACTCAAGTGTTTTTGAACAGCTCTCAGCAGCTGATTCATCGACAGAAAAGCGGTTGTTTAAGGATTACTTTTTCAAAAAAATAGAACCCACTGCTCGGGCGCTAAATTTGGAGTACCTCAACCTACGAAAAAAATTAACCAAGACAATAGATCCCATTCCTGAATTGATGATTATGGGAGATAGCAAAAGCCCAAGACCAACCTATGTTCTCAACCGAGGGTCATACAATGATAGAGGGGAAGAAGTTTTCCCCAATACACCGGACGTAATTTTGGAATTTGATAAAGAACTACCCAAAAATCGACTGGGTTTATCCCAATGGCTATTTGATTCCAACAATCCACTAACTGCAAGGGTTTTTGTGAACAGGATTTGGCAAATGCACTTTGGCAAAGGACTGGCACCCTCTACTGATGATCTTGGAAATCAGGGGAGACTTCCTACGCACCCTCAATTGTTGGATTGGTTGTCTAATTACTTTATGGAGAACAATTGGGACATCAAAAAACTCCACAAGAAAATTTTAAGTTCTGCCACCTTTCAGCAGCAATCGATAATAAGAGAAGATCTGGCAAATATCGATCCCGAAAACTTTCTTTTGGCAAAAGGGCCTTCTTATAGAATGTCGGCCGAGATGGTACGTGATAATGCACTCAAGGTCAGTGGACTTCTCGTGCCCAAAATAGGAGGGAAAAGTGTCTATCCCTACCAACCCGATGATCTGTGGAATTTGAGTGATAAAAAATGGAGATACCGATACCAGCACGATAGAGGAGAGGGTTTGTACAGGCGCAGTCTGTATACTTTTTGGAAACGATCGGCTCCCCCTCCTTCCATGATTATTTTTGATACGCCCAACAGAGATCTATGTTCTGTAAAAAGAACATTGACCAGTACCCCCCTTCAGGCATTGTTACTGCTAAATGATCCACAATATGTTGAGGCCGCTCGGTTGATGGCCGAAAACTCTATTTTATCCAAAGACGAAAACATGGATAAAAAATTAAGTGCTATTTTCAGAAAAATTACCGGAAGAGCAATAAATTACCGGGAATTAGAAACCCTTCAAAGGTTTTATATGGAGGAAAAAGAAAAATTTTCAAAAAACCCTAAAAAAGCAGTGGCCTATCTTAAGACAGGGGAGAAACCAATCAATCGAAAGACCGGAGTAATCAATACTGCTGCTCTAGCCACTGTTATCAGTGGACTAATGAATACGGCGGAGGCCATAACCATAAATTAATTTTCTATTGATGGAAGATTTTTTAAAACATAAAAAATACGGGACATCGAGAAGGGATTTCTTGAAAAAGTCGTCATTGGGATTTGGATCTATTGCTTTGTCCTCCCTTTTATCTCCCACTTTTAGTTCAGCCCAAAACACCATCCCTCAGATAGATCCCATGTCGGGGAGAATCCCTCATTTTCTTCCAAAGGCAAAGCGGATTATTTATCTTTTTCAAAGTGGAGGTCCCTCCCAGATCGAGACTTATGATTACAAACCGGCACTTTCAAAATGGCACGGTCAGGAAATTCCGGCCTCACTAAAACAAACCCAAAGAAACTCTGGGATGGTAGAAGGTCAGTCCTCCTACCCACTTGTAAAATCCATCTATGATTTCAAACAACACGGACACTCGGGAGCCTGGGTGAGTGAACTTTTCCCCTATACCGCAAGTATAGTAGATGAACTCTGTATCATCAAATCCATGTATACCGATGCCATTAATCACGAACCTGCGGTGATGTTTGTTCAAACGGGCTCTCAGCTTACAGGCAGACCTTCAATTGGGTCGTGGTTGAGCTATGGTCTTGGAAGTGACAATAAAGATTTACCCGATTTTATTGTGTTGGTTTCCAAGTCTCATTCGGGGGCGCAACCACTTAATTCTGCGTCTTGGAGCAATGGGTTTCTACCTTCACATCACCAAGGCGTTCAATTGAGATCGGGAAAAGAGCCTGTTCTATATCTCAATAATCCACATGGGGTGGATCACGGAGACCGAAAAAGGGCTATTGATTACATCAATGAATTGAACGATTTGCAATACGAGAGCTATCAAGACCCTAAGATTTTATCTCAAATCAAACAGTATGAAATGGCCTATCGAATGCAACAATCTGTGCCAGATGCCCTCAATGTGAAAGAAGAACCACAACACATCTATGATTTATACGGTGAGGATGCCAAAATACCAGGAACCTATGCCGCCAATTGTTTGCAAGCCAGAAGATTGGCCGAAAGAGATGTCAAATTCATTCAATTGTATCATACAGGATGGGATCAACACGGAAACCTCCCCTCACAAATCAAAAAACAAGCACAAGCTACAGATCAAGCCACCGCAGGATTGATCAAAGATTTGAAGCAAAGAGGATTGTTGGAGGATACCTTGGTGATCTGGGGTGGTGAGTTTGGAAGAACCAGTTTTTCTCAGGGAAGACTTACTGCCGAAAACTACGGTAGAGATCATCATCCGGGTTGTTTTACCATGTGGATGGCCGGGGCAGGAGTGAAAAAGGGTTTTGTGTATGGAAAAACAGACGATTTCAGTTACAATGTCGTCGAAAATCCTGTGCATGTTCATGATTTTCAGGCCACCCTACTGCACCTTATGGGCATCAACCATGAAATATTAACTTTTAAACATCAGGGAAGACGTTACAGATTAACAGACGTTCATGGTCATGTAGTGAATGATATACTGCTTTAGATTGGATGAACTGTTCGGGGAAAGAAATCGAAAACCAAAATGAATTTCAATGCTGTAATCGCTTTGTTTTGATTTCTGAAGTTTTTAAGTCAATTATATCGATTTTTTTCCGAAACCCATCAAAAAAAAGAACGGGTCAAACTTAATCAATATAAAAAAACCCTCTGAAAAACTAGAGGGTTGAATCATTTTTGGTTGGCCTACTAGGGCTCGAACCTAGACTCTTCTGAACCAAAATCAGACGTGTTACCAGTTACACCATAGGCCATCAGAAATATTTTGCAAATTTATATTAAAGTTTTTTGTTGCCAAACAATTCGTTTTAAAATCTCCTAAACTAAATTAAGTTCCAAAAGACTTATTTTTTTATTTAATTCATAAATTCGTGAAACAAAAATTGTACATGTCCATTAGCACTTTTCAATTCTGGAATCGAAGTTTTGGTTGGGGCGTATTCACTGTTGCCCTTTTAACCTTTAGTCTTACTGTTGAACCTACTGCTAGTTTTTGGGATGCTGGAGAGTATATTGCAACTGCTGCCAAACTACAAGTAGGCCACCCTCCTGGAGCTCCTCTTTTTCAAATGATGGGCGCTTTTTTTGCACTTTTTTCCACTTCTCTAGATAATATTGCCCTAATGGTCAATTACATGTCTGTTTTTTCAAGTGCTTTCGCTGTGCTGTTTCTTTTTTGGACTCTGACCTTGTTGATGAAAAAATTACCGGTTTTTCAATCTCTTAACAATAATTCTAAACGATTGGCCTTTTTTGGAAGTGCGGCAGTAGGCGCTTTAGCCTTTTGTTTTTCTGACAGCTTTTGGTTCAATGCAGTTGAGGCTGAGGTATATGCTATGGCTACATTTATCCTCTCATTACTTTTTTGGTTGGGCCTTCGATGGGAACAAGACATGAATACTCCCCGAGGTGATCGGTGGTTATTGTTGATTTCTTTTATAATCGGCTTGTCCTTCGGTGTTCATTTTATGGGACTATTGACAATTCCTGCTATTGGGATGATTTACTACTTTAAGAATACCCCTACAGTAACTATCAAAAGTTTTGTTTTAGCCAATGTGATATCTGTAGCAATTCTACTTTTCATTTTTAAACTCCTATTGCCGACCACCCTAGCATTTTTTGGAAATTCAGAAGTTTTCTTTGTAAATAAAATTGGATTGCCCTTTAACAGTGGGACGCTGATTGCGGCCTTGTGCTTTGTCTTGTTCTTTAATTACAGCTTGCGATATACCCAACGCAAAAAATGGATTAATTTGAATACAGGTATTTTGTGCGTACTTTTTGTATTGGTGGGTTTTTCCTCCTGGCTTATGATCCCCATTAGGTCAAACGCCAATACGGTCATCAATGAAAATTCCCCTTCAGATGCTCGTACACTTTTAGCTTATTACAACCTGGAGCAATATCCCGAAACACATCTTTTCTTTGGACCTCTTTTTTCTGACATCTATGCAGGGCAGGATGAAACGGAGCCTTATATAGACGATAAACCTAAATACGAAAGAGATTATAAAGCAGGAAAATACATTATAGTCAATCATTGGGAAAGAGCCAAAATCAATTCCAGCAGCAAGCATCGTGGTTTCTTACCACGACTATGGAGTTCAGAACACTCTGGGAATTACATGAATTTCACTGGGCCATTAGAGTTTTCCATTGTACCAGAGTATCAGAACAATGAGATGTTGAATATTAGGGTAGATGAATTTAGAGAGGACATCCGAGATGGACTTGTAACTGGAGATGACTATCACAAGTTTTTTAGGTCTCTTTCTCCATACTTGGAAATTGAAAAACCAAGTTTTTGGAGTTCCCTACAATTTTTATTTCAATATCAAATAGGCTATATGTATTGGCGATATTTTATGTGGAATTTTACAGGAAGGCAAAACGATATTGCAGGCACATATAATGTTTTGAATGGTAATTGGATCAGTGGAATTCCTTTGATTGACAATTTACGACTGGGTAATCAATCCCAAATTTCGGATGACGCGAGAAACAATAAATCCAGAAATACCTATTTCTTTCTTCCCTTTTTGTTGGGAGTGATCGGATTGATTTTTTTGTATAAACAAGATCCCAAGCGTT
The DNA here is from genome assembly GCA_913043275.1 of uncultured Flavobacteriaceae bacterium. Taxonomy (GTDB): domain Bacteria; phylum Bacteroidota; class Bacteroidia; order Flavobacteriales; family Flavobacteriaceae; genus UBA8316. The sequence continues at coordinate 11,180 of CAJWLL010000002.1, forward strand.
TTTGGGTGTTGTTGCTTTTCTTTTTGTTTACTGGCCTGGCCCTTAAGATTTATTTGAATGAGCGTCCTTTCGAGCCTCGTGAAAGGGATTATGCTTTGGTTGGCTCCTTTTATGTCTTCGCATTATGGATTGGGATGGGTACTTTTTATTTATCGCACAAGGCCAAAACTTTTATAAAATCAAAGTATGTTGCTCCCCTTGGAGTGGCCATTTGTTTTATGTTGGTTCCTTTGTTAATGGCCTTTCAAAACTGGGATGATCATGACCGTTCCAATCGTTATACTGCTCAGTCTATGGCCAAGTCATACTTAGAGTCAATTCAAAAGGATGTGGGTGCAATTATTTTTACCATTGGAGACAATGATACTTTTGCCTTGTGGTATGCGCAAGAAATCGAGGGTTATCGCACTGATGTAAAAACAATTAACACTTCCCTATTGGCAACAGACTGGTACATTGATCAGATGAAAAGAAAAACCTATAATAGTAATCCCATTCCCTCACAGATGACACATCCTCACTATGCATACGGTATTCGAGATTATATAAAGCACGAGTCGCTTTTGGACTCTGTTCGATGGGACATAAAAGATTTTATGAATTGGGTAGCAAGTGATCACCCCAGAACAAAATACAAAAGCCTATTGGAACAAGCTGGAGATGATTCCCGGCGGTTGCCCAAAGGAACTCAGGAAATGGTATTTTATCCCACCAATAAAATCAGGGTGAATGTAAACAAAGAAAACGTATTGAGTAGTGGCTTGGTAAAACCAGAAGACGAGGCCCTTATTGTTCCTTATATAGACATTGATTTGCCCGAGGGTGGAATGACCAAAAATCAAATCATGATGTTGGATATTTTGGCTAATAACGATTGGAAAAGGCCCATATATTTTACTGGAGGTAGCTATGCCGATTCTGAATACATATGGATGAAGGAGTACTTACAATTGGAGGGATTAGTTTACAAACTGGTTCCTATTAGAACTCCACTTAATACTGAAAACCCCTATTTAATGGGTCGCATAGATGCTGATTTGATGTATGAAATAGTTATGAATTGGAGCTGGGGAAATTCTGAAAGCCCAGATATTTATCACGATACAGAAACCCGAAAAAACAGTATTTCCTTTAGAAGCAATATGGCTCGTCTGGCCGAAAAATTAATAGAGGAAGATAAAAACGAAAAGGCGAAAAACATCCTCGACTTGGCAATGGAAAAGATGCCCTTGGATTATTTTGGGTATTACAGTCTCTTGGTACCTTTTGTAGACACCTATTATCGTTTAGGAGCTCTGCAGTCTGCTCAGAGTCTCGCTAAAAAGGTTGCATTTAAATACAGTGATGAGTTGGAGTATTTTAGTTCTCTAAACCCAAGTGATCAATTCATGATGGGAGAGGAGATCATCACTCAGATTGAGCGATACAGAACGCTGATGGAGGCCATCTTGATTCACGAAGATAGAGAGCTTTTGAAAACAGAATTAGATAACTTCAGCTCCTCCATTCAGCCTTTTATGAAACTCTACGGAGATTATGATTATTATACCTCGCTTACCGATTTTGTGGAAGGATACTATCTGTCAGGTCAAAAAGAAAAGGCTGAAGAATTGGTAGATTCCATTGTTGTTCAATACGAAAAGCGTTTTGGGATGATTGCCAAATTTTCCAAAAGCAATCAAAAAATATTCTTTGATCGCATTAAGGGGGAAGTACTTGACTTTCAAGAGTTGATTTATCGTATTGAACTTTTGGGAGGAGCCAATTTTGCAAAGGGCTTGCAAAATCGATTCGATCAATCAATGGAACAATTTGAATTAGATGTGGACACCTTGGAAAACTAATCCAAGTGATCTTGCATCAGGCTAATCAAGGTATTCGCATCCTGTTCACCACTTTGTCTCCAAACCATTTCTCCTAGTTTGTAGATCATTAGGGTTGGGAGTACCTTTACTCTTAGTGCATCTGAGAGTTTAATGTTTTTTTCTGCATCAATTTTTATCACCTTGCCTTTGTCGCCCATTGCAGCAGCAACATCTTTTAGTATGGGATGCATAGAGTTAGAAACCTTATCCTCTGCATTGTAGAAAACCAAAAGCAGCGGCAATTTGTCATCAATGAGTTCACCAAATTTTGACATTTCTCAATAATTTCAAGGGGTTCACCTACGCAAATGTAGTTTTTTTTGTGATTAAATCAATAAATTCGTCTTTTTCAGCGTAATTACAGTGATCTCGGGCCAGATCCCTACTCTACCAGGATATGCCAAATAGCCAAAGCCTCTGTTTACATTTAGCTTTTGCTCTTTCTCTTCGTAGATACCAGCCCATTGCTTGTATTTCCATTGTATAGGACTCCATTTGATCCAGCCAGGAATTTCTATTCCGAATTGGAAACCGTGGGTATGACCACTCAGTGTAAGGTGAAAGGCATATGAATGGGGGAGAACTTCTGCTTCCCAATGGGAGGGATCATGGGAGAGGAGTATCTTAAAATCATTGGGTTGGGTTTGGGTAATAGATTTCTCAAGGTCTCCAGCCTTTTTGAACCTTCCTGCCCCCCAGTTCTCTACGCCTATCAAAGCGATTTTTTCACCATTTTTTTCAATGTATCGGCTTTCATTCAGTAGAAGATCAAAACCCATATCCTTTTGGATTTGGTACATCTCTTCCATATTTTTTAGTTTGGCGGCCTCACTTTCCCAATTATTATAATCCCCATAATCGTGATTGCCGAGAACGGAGAATTTCCCATAAGGCGCTTGTATTTCGGAAATCTTTTCAATCCAAGGTTGTGCCTCTGAGGATTTATTGTTGACCATGTCTCCAGTAAAAAGAAGGAGATCCGATTTTTGTTCATTGATAAGATCCATACCATAGGCTACTTTTTGATAATTGTCAAAACTGCCGCAATGTAAGTCTGAAATTTGAGTGATTTGGAAGCCGTCAAAACTGTCCGGTAAGGAGTCGTATTCCAAGGTGTAGCGAAGCACCCTGTAATTGTATCTTCCATGATACATACCATAGAGTAGGGAGGCAAAAGGAATCGCACCTAGGGCCATCGCCGCTTGAGAGATAAATTTTCTTCGTCCAGAGAAATGGAATTTTTGTTCGGACGAAAAGTAATGATAAACGCTCATGACGATTCTGCTCAAATCTTCAAAAAATAGCACACAAATCATTACCAATTGACACGTGATTAGGGCGGCAAAAAAACCTATGGTATAGGCAATGAATGGTGTCCAGCCCACCGAGCGGTCATAGGTATATAATTCCCAAAGAAAGATGCCTAAAATGGACAAGATAGTCAAACCATAAAAAATCCACCATCCTTTATTTTGGGTGGAGGTTTTCAGTGCTTGAAAAGCATACCATTGCAGAAAAATTAAAAAAATAATGAAAGGGATCCAGCGCATCAATTAATTTTACTCAAAGGTATAAACTGAAAATGAATAATAATGTGGAAAACTATTTAAACCCTATTTTTTCTGCGAGTAGCATCGCTTTTCCATCGGTGAGACTGGCCACAAAGCAACTGGCGTTGAGAAGGGTTTGATAGAGGTTTTGAGCGGGCAACTCTTCATGTTCCGGAATCAATTGCAGTAGAAGCTGATCATAGCTGTTGTCCTTTTTAAAAAAGGCATTGGAAGCTGCCGAAACAAAAGCATCCAATAGAGCGGTAATGACTTTGTAACCCACGATTTCTTTTTGAATGACCTCTTGGGAGCAATAAATTTTCTCTACACTCAAGTTGATGATGTCTGTAATTTGTGCTTTGTATTGACTTTTTTCCAACAAGGCACTACCGAAACTTCCATTGAGAATATCGGTTTCATTTTCGGTAAAAACTCTGACGGCGTCCTTGATTAGGCTATTGATGGCCAAGGCTCTTAAATACCCCAACCTCTGGGTACGGTGTTTTAATTTAGAATATTTGAGGGTGTCCATATCCTCTTTGACCAAATTGATCAGGTATTCCAAGGCGTATTCTTCATCGATCCAACCCAGATGAATGCCATCTTCAAAGTCGATGATGGTATAGCAGATATCGTCGGCGGCTTCCACCAAATAAGCCAGTGGATGCCGGTGTACTGTCTTGGAATCGGCCAAGCCCAAATCCTGCGAAAGTGTATCGAAGAATGTATTTTGAGCCTGAAAAAAACCAAATTTTTTGTGTGCAACATGGGGTGTAGGTCGATGGGGAAGGCTGGCTTTGGGGTATTTGATAAACGCACCCAAAGTGGCATAACTGAGCCGTAAACCACCAGGGGTTCCCACTTTGCTTTCTGTCAAGATTTTGAATCCATTGGCATTCCCTTCGAATGCACATAAATCTTGGTATTCTTTGTCGTTCAACTTTGATTTATACTTGGCGCCATTACCATTGAGAAAATAGTGTCCGATGGCTTTTTCGCCACTGTGACCGAAAGGAGGATTCCCGATATCATGAGAGAGTGCTGCGGCAGCTACAATGGCACCAAAATCGTTGATTTTATATCCCAAATCTTTAGATAAGTGCAGGTGTTTTTCTAAGATGTTTTTACCCGCCATTCTTCCCAAACTTCTTCCCACTACAGAAACTTCCAAGCTGTGGGTGAGTCGGGTGTGAACAAAGTCTGTTTTGGAAAAAGGAATGACCTGTGTTTTGTCTTGTAGACTTCTAAAAGCACTGGAAAAAACAATCCGGTCATAATCCACTTCAAAACCCAAACGGGTATCGTCTTGAGCCACCCTTGGCCGCTCTTTTACATCTCCAAACCTCTTGAGCTTCAATAGATTATCCCAGTTCATACTTTATAAACGTTACTGAATTGTTAACACCAAAAATTTTAAATAACATTAAATTAAATTATTGGCATTTTGTTTTAACATTAACCTAAAATTAATTAATTCAATGCCCAATACATTTGTAGCAAATCTAAATCATAAGAACAAAATGACAAATTTTAAATCCATTAGTTTAGTTGCTTTTTTAGCAATTCTTTTCTCGTGCTCCAAGGAGGATCCTGTAGTGGAATATGTAACCGTAACCGAAAAAGTAACTGAAACAGAAACCGTTGAAGTAGATCCCTATGCAGATTCTACATTGGAAGGTAATATAACTTCTGATAAAACTTTAGACGCCTCCAAGATTTGGCTTTTGAAAGGTAGAGTTTCTGTAGAAAGTGGAGCTATATTAACCATACCTGCCGGAACAATCATCAAAGCCGCCTCCGGTACCGGAGCTGATGCTTCTACTTTGATTATTGCCAGAGGAGCTACCATCATTGCCGATGGAACAGCTGACGCTCCTATTATTATGACTTCCGTTTCTGATAATATTGAAGTTGGGGGAACCTATCCTTCCAGTGGTCCGGCTTTGAATGTTGATACCAGAGGTCTTTGGGGCGGTATACTCATATTGGGTAATGCTCCTTGTTCTTTTTCTGGTGATGTAACGGAGCTTCAAATTGAAGGGATTCCTACTTCAGACACCAACGGTCTTTATGGTGGTTCTGATGCTGCCGATAATTCAGGTTCAGTTCAATACCTTTCTATCCGACATGGTGGAGCCGAGATTGGAGAAGGAAATGAAATCAACGGACTTACCCTAGGCGGGGTTGGATCCGGAACAAAAATTAATCATATCGAAGTAGTTGGAAACGTAGATGATGGAATTGAATTTTTTGGAGGAACAGTAAATGCCTCCAACCTTCTCGTATGGGGACAGGGAGATGATGCCATAGATATTGATCAAGCTTATGCCGGGACCATTGATGGTGCACTGGTTATTTTGACTGCTGCCTCCGATCATGGCTTCGAAATCGATGGCCCTGAGGGTTCTGCTTCGGGTCGCTTTACCCTTAAAAACGCAACGGTCATTGGAGCTACCGATGATTGTGATGCTGAGGGTGTTGACGGAGAAATGGCTGACTTTAGAAAAGGAGCTACCGGAGATGTTTTAAATATTCTGTTTAGAGATTTTGCCGGGGGGAAAGATGTAGAGTTGGATGCTTCTGCCGATGCCGCTACCTATACCGCAGGAACCCTGACTTTTGTCAATATTGATATCATGCACCCGGTCAGTGATGGTGCAGTCTGTTCCAATGTTGAAACACTCGACAAAATTTTTGACGATAAATCGAATGAAAGTACTTTCGAAGCTGATGCTTCTTCTTTCGCTGAAATCGTCACAGAACAAAAAGACGGAAATGGAGTAGATACATCTATTTTTTCGTGGACATTTTATGCGAGATAGATAGTACTAACTGTAAATAATTTTTTTATAACAAGTGTTGGGGGTCGATCCCGAACACTTGTTTTTTTGATATTTTAAACAATTAAATTTTCTGAATGAACATCAAATTTTTTATAACCTCAATACTTTCATTTTTTACATCATTTTTTGTGTTGGGTCAAATTGGAATTACTGGGACAGTGATCGACGGAGATTTCAACGAACCCCTTCCTTTTGCCAACATTCTCCTTAAAGAAACCGGAGAAGGAGTTACTTCAGATTTTGACGGGAAATATTCTTTTGAGCTTGAGCAGGGGATCTACACCCTTCAGTTCTCCTTTGTAGGATATGAAACCAAAATCATTACTGAAATCCAAGTGAAGGGTAATGAATACACGATCACTGATGTGGTTTTAAACTCAGCTGCACAAGGTTTAGAGGAAGTAGTTTTAACGGTAGAGGCCAGTCGAAATTCTGAAGCCTCCGTTCTGGAAATTCAGAAAAAATCTGCCAGTTTGTTGGATGGGATTTCCGCCCAAGCGTTCAAAAAAATTGGAGCCAGTGATATTGCCGGTGCCGTAAAAAGTGTGCCTGGTGTATCGGTTCAAGGGGGGAAATATGTCTATGTACGTGGATTGGGAGATCGTTATTCAAAATCCATCTTGAACGGAGTAGACATTCCTGGTTTAGACCCTGACCGAAATACGATTCAAATGGATTTGTTTCCAACCAATATGCTTTCCAATGTCTTGGTCATCAAATCTGCAAGAGCAGATCTGCCCGCCGATTTTACAGGGGGAGTCATAGACATCATCACCAAAGATCTTCCAAGTAAAGAAGAGTTTTCAGTTTCTTTGAGTATGGGCTACAATCCCGATATGCATTTTAATGACAACTACCTTTCCTACGCAGGGGGGAGTACAGATTTTTTAGGTTTTGATGATGGCTCCAGAAAAAATAAAATTGCCAATAGTTTTTTGGGCAACGCATTTGACCCAAGGTTAAACCAATCGAATTCAACCCTTAATATCATCAATCGTGTCAGTAATCAATTTGATCCTCAAATGGCACCAAAAATTTCCAATAGCGGGATGAATTTTGGTTTTGGGATTTCTTATGGTAATCAATTTAATTTTGAAAACGGTCACGCCTTGGGTGTATTGGGTTCTGTCTCCTACAAAAATGAACAAACCGTTTATGAAAACACCCAAGACAACATTTATAATTTTAGCCCTGACAAAAGCGTATTTACTTTTGAAGAAAACCGGATTCAATCCGGAACCATCGGTGGGCACAATATCATTGCCAGTGGTCTTTTTGGCTTGACCTATAAAACCACTTCTTCAAAATACAAATTCAATGGATTGCATATTCAAAATGGGGAAAGTACATCAGGTAGTTTTAGGCAACTGACACGATTTTCCGATTTTATCGACTTTAACAAGTTCAACCTCGAATACAATGAAAGAAGCATCTCCAATGGTATGTTTTCCGGCCTACACAATTTTGATGAATCCAATTTAAAATTGGAGTGGACACTTTCCGGAACCCTTGCCAAGGTGCATGATAAAGATGTAAGAAACACAACTTTTCAGGATGAGGAGGGAATTTTTAGTTTCCAAGAAAATACAGAACCCAAAAGAATTTGGAGAACACTAGACGAAAACAACTTGGTTGCCAAAGTTGACTTTACCAAAAGATTTGAATTCCTTGGCTCAGATGCTGTTTTAAAGCTTGGCGTATATGGTTCGTTAAAAGAACGAGACTTTTCTATTGCTCAGTACTCTGTGAGTTCAAATTATACTTCCAAAAGCGATTGGGACAACTATGTGGGAGATCCCAACCAGCTTTTTAATCCCAACAATCTCATAGGGCCTACCAACGACAAGGGAACCTATATCAATCCACAGACAACGATTCGGCAGGATGCCAATATTTTCAATGCCAAGCAACAAAATATTGCCGCCTATGTTTCAAATGAATTTAATTTTTCTGAAAAATTGAAATCCATAATTGGGTTGCGTTTCGAAAATTATCAGGTATTCTACACCGGTGAAAACAGTCAGTTAGGTCAAGTTTATAACAACGAGACCATCATCAGCAAGAACAACCTATTCCCTTCAATAAATTTTATTTACAGTTTAAAAGAAAACCAAAACCTGAGGTTAGCCTACTCGCTTACCACGGCTCGACCCAGTTTTAAGGAGGCCTCAATTGCAGAGATATACGACCCATTATCCAATTTGTTTTTTATTGGAAACATCAACATTCGACCTACCTATATCGACAACTTTGACATCCGCTATGAGGCTTATGGCGAAAATGCACAATTGTTTGCCCTCAGTGCTTTCTATAAAAATCTTAGCGATCCCATAGAGATCGGTTTTGTGGCGGCTTCTACCTCAAACTATAAGCCATTAAATCTGGAAACGGCCAAAGTTTTTGGATTGGAACTGGAGTTAAGAAAAAACCTGAGTACTTGGCTTTCTGGTTTTGACCATTGGAACCTGAACCTCAATGGGTCTTATATTATCTCCGACGAGAAGTACAGTGAGGATGAATTAAAATTGAGAAAACTTGGTTTGAGAGAGGGGCAAACACTGGGAACTTCAAGACCATTGCAAGGTCAATCCCCTTATCTGATCAATGCCGGAGTTGAGTACAAGAATCAAGATAAAGGATTCCAAGGGGGACTGTTTTACAACGTTCAAGGAAAAACATTACAAGTTGTTGGGGATGGTTTTTATCCAGATGTATATACCATGCCATTTAATAGTCTTAACTTTAACATGATTAAACAACTAAAAAAGAATAGAACACTGACCTTGAAAGTAACCAACCTTTTAAACGATAATCGAGAGAGCAAGTTTATTGGCTTTGATGAAGAACATGAGTATTTCAGTTTTCGTCATTTGGGAAGAACATTTACTTTTAGTTATGCTGTTAGATTTTAATACATAAATATTTTTTGGAAAACATTTATTTATACATTGTTGTTTTATTAAGTCTGTTAGCAATCGGTGACTTAATAGTTGGAGTAAGTAACGACGCAGTAAATTTTCTTAATTCTGCCATTGGTTCAAAAGCCATTTCCTTTAGAAACATAATGATCTTTGCGAGTTTGGGAATTGCTTTGGGAGCCTTATTTTCAAGTGGTATGATGGAAGTGGCTCGTAAGGGAATTTTCAATCCCGGGGCCTTTAATTTTGAGGAAATCATCTATATTTTTATGGCGGTGATGATGACCGATATACTGTTGTTGGATTTCTTCAACACCCTGGGAATGCCAACTTCTACAACAGTATCAATCGTCTTTGAATTGTTGGGTGCCGCTGTGGTCATGTCGCTGATCAAAATATTTTCGGATTCCGGCAATCTTATGGAGTTGTCCACCTACATCAATACAGAGAAGGCCACTCAAATCATTTTGGGGATTTTACTGTCTGTTTTTATTGCTTTTACTATTGGGGCTATTGTACAATGGATATCCAGGGCCTTACTCACACACAATTTTCTTAAAAAAGCCAAGTTAATCAACGCCCTTTTTGGGGGAATTTCGCTTGCGGCCATCAGTAATTTTATTTTAATCAAAGGCATTAAGGGGACTCCCTATGCCGGTATTGAATATGACTTTCTCAATGGTTTGACGATCAATGCCTTTCTGGAATCCAATGCGTTTTTGGTCAATCTTTCCAGTCTTTTGTTTTGGTATTTGTTCTCCTACCTTTTGATGAGAGGATTTAAAGTTGACATCTACAAAGTAATTATTGGTGTTGGAACTTTTGCCTTGGCACTGGCTTTTGCGGGTAACGACTTGGTCAACTTTATTGGTGTTCCTGTAGCGGCTTTTCAGTCCTACGAAGCTTGGGTCAGTTCTGGGATTGCTGCCAAAGAGTTCAGTATGAGCGTGCTCTCCAATAAAGTCCCCACCCCAACCATTTTTCTGTTAGGCTCGGGATTGATTATGGTACTTACTTTATGGTTTTCTTCAAAGGCCAAGAAAGTAGTCAAAACCTCCCTTGATCTGTCCGACCAAAACGATATCAAAGAACGTTTTCGCCCCAACTTTTTATCCCGACTATTAGTTCGGTTTTTTGTAGGGTTAAATCAATATTTTTCCAACCTATTTCCAGCTGTTATTTCCAATAAAATTAGTGGATCGTTTGAGATGACGGTTGACAGGTCAGCCTTGAAAGATTCTGATGCACCCTCTTTTGATACTCTAAGGGCTTCTATCAACCTTACAGTAGCAGCCATTTTAATTTCCATTGCCACCTCTCTTAAGTTGCCATTATCCACCACTTATGTAACCTTTATGGTGACCATGGGAACTTCATTAGCAGACCGTGCATGGGGAACAGACAGTGCTGTCTATCGGGTTGCAGGAGTGATTAATGTTATTGGAGGTTGGTTTTTTACGGCTCTGAGCGCCTTCTTGGTTTGTGGAGGGATTGTTTATCTCATTCACTGGGGCGGTTTTACTGCTATACTTCTGATTTTGGGTATCATACTCCTTTTGATTTCCAGAAACTTTATCAACCACAGAAGAGAAACTAAAGAAAGACAGCAAGGGAAACTCCTCAGTCCTCAAAGCGATACCTACAAAGGCATTATTGAGGAGAGTGTGATGAATATTTCTAATGTAATTGGTAATACCTATGAGATATACGCCTCTACCATTCGAGGTTTATCCAACAATGACCTGAGAACACTTTCTAATGCCAAAAAAAATGCAGATGAACTGTTTGTTGAGGTTAATGATATGAAAAATGGTATTTATTATTTCCTCAAACGTATTAAGAAAACCAGTGTACCTGCCAGCCGTTTCTATATTTCCTTGTTGGGTATTATGTCAGACCTTATCGAAGACCTGATATACATTTCCAACGAAAGCCATAAGCATATTAACAACAATCACAGTCCTCTTAAGGCCCAGCAGATAAATGACCTGAATGAGATTTTTGAGTCCCTATCCTCGGTTTTCAAAGAGGGTATTGAAGCTTTTAATGTGCAGTTTAGTGATAAGGAATTCAATGACGTTTTGATCCAAAAGAAACAAAACTTTGATTTGTTGAACCAAAAAATCGATGATCAAATTCTTAGGATTGAAGCAGAAACAAGTCCAAAAAATACAGCACTATATTTTAATATTTTGATCAGAACGAAAGATCTTATCCTTCACAAGTTCGATCTGGTAGAAGAATTCTACAGAGTAAGTAAAAAAATAAAATCTTGAAAGCTTAAGGGCTAAGCGTGATTAATTGTTTTTGGCGATCATTTTTTTATCGCTGTTATTCCACTCCAGGACATTGATGATTTTATTTTCCTCGTAGATCACTTCAATCAAATCGTTTTCATTCCAAAAAAACCATTGACCGGTTTTCAGACCGGATTGGTAAGTTCCCATAGCAGATTTTTTTCCGGAGGGATGATAGCTGGTCCAATTCCCGTGACGCTTATTGTCTATAAAATATCCGGTTTGTGCGACCTCTCCATTATCATGATAAAACATCACTTTAGTAAGTTCGCCTTCTTTTTCAAATTTGGGTTTAATGCTGTTTTGTGCGTTCAATGTAAACGAAAACAAAACTAAAAGGACGGCTATATATTTCATAGTTTGATATTCTAAATTCACTGCTAAGTTACACAAATGTTCACCAAAAATAAACATTAAATTAACATTAAATTTACAATAAAAACATAACTAACTTATAATCAGTCAAATATATCACATAAAAAAACGATTATATAATAAAAATAAGGGTTTTTAAGGAGTGAAAATGAATTATGAGCCACACATTAGACAATCATCATCTTTACTTTTCTTGGATTTTTCCAGCATCTGTTTTAACTCGGCTGGAGTTAGGGGTTCTACTGCGGTGGCAGGGTTGTTTTGATCTTTCCCGCCAGCAGTAGCTTCTGCTGAGCTGGCGGTAACTAAAGCCTCTGATTTATTGGAGGATTGATCTGCCTTATTTGCCTTTGATTTTACCCCCTTGGCATTGTCCAGCGTGAATTTGATTGCATCAACAGCAGATTTTGTCCTCAAATAATACATTCCTGTTTTGAGACCTGATTTCCAGGCATAAAAGTGCATGGAGGTCAATTTCGCCATAGTTGCCCCTTCCATAAACAAATTCAGGGATTGTGACTGATCAATAAAATAACCTCTGTGTCGGGACATATCGATGATGTCTTTCATACTCATTTCCCAAACGGTTCTGTACAATTCTTTTATATCTTCCGGTATCCCCTGTATCTGTTGGATGGATCCATTGGCTTGCATCAACTCTTGTTTCATGTCTTCGTTCCACAAACCAAGATTGACCAGGTCTTCCAAAAGGTGCTTGTTGACTACAATAAACTCTCCAGATAAAACCCTTCGAGTATAAATATTTGAAGTGTAAGGTTCAAAACATTCATTGTTTCCGAGAATTTGAGAGGTCGATGCTGTGGGCATGGGCGCTACCAAAAGAGAGTTTCTTACTCCGTGTTTTTTGACATTTTTACGCAAATTTTTCCAATCCCATCTTCCGCTAAGTTCCTCGTCTTTGATTCCCCAAAGGTTGTATTGGAACTCTCCTTTTGACATGGGAGACCCTTTATAAGTTTTATAAGGACCTTCTTTTTTAGCTTCTTCTACTGAAGCCGTAACCGCTGCAAAGTAAAGGGTTTCAAAAATCTCTTGATTGAGAGTTTTGGCCTCTTCACTGGTGAAAGGTAGCCTCAATTTGATGAAGGTATCTGCCAAACCTTGAATTCCCAAACCAATTGGACGATGTCTCATATTGGAGTTTTCCGCCTCCTTGACCGGGTAGTAGTTTCGGTCAATGACCCTGTTTAGGTTTTTGGTGACTCTCTTGGTTACATTGAATAACTCATTGTGATTGAACTTTCCACCCTCAACGAACATGGGTAACGCAATGGAGGCAAGGTTGCAAACCGCTATTTCATCCTTTGAGGTGTATTCCAAAATCTCGGTACAGAGGTTGGAAGAACGAATAGTTCCTAAATTTTTCTGATTGGATTTTCGGTTCGCCGCATCCTTATAGAGCATGTAGGGTGTACCCGTTTCTATTTGAGATTCCAGAATTTTATCCCAAAGTTCCCTTGCTTGTATGGTTCTTCTCCCTTTACCATCCTTTTCGTATTTGAGGTAAAGCTTTTCAAACTCTTCCCCATGGCAGTCATAGAGACCCGGACACTCGTTGGGACACATCAGCGTCCAGGAGGTATTTTCCTCTACCCGTTTCATGAACAAATCAGATATCCACATGGCATAAAACAAGTCCCTTGCCCGCATTTCTTCTTTTCCGTGATTCTTTTTGAGTTCAAGGAAATCAAAAATATCAGCATGCCAAGGCTCTACATAGATGGCGAAAGATCCTTTTCTTTTCCCCCCCCCTTGATCTACATAGCGCGCAGTATCATTGAAAACTCTGAGCATAGGAACAATGCCATTCGAGGTACCGTTAGTTCCAGCGATATAGGAACCTGTGGCCCGTATGTTGTGAATAGAAAGACCGATACCTCCCGCAGATTGAGAGATTTTGGCGGTCTGTTTGAGGGTGTCATATATCCCATCAATGCTGTCATCTTTCATGGTCAGTAGAAAGCAAGAGGACATTTGGGGTTTGGGTGTGCCAGAGTTGAAAAGGGTTGGGGTGGCATGAGTGAAGTAGCGTTTGGACATCAATTCATAAGTCTCAAAAGCACTTTCTAAATCGTTGAGGTGAATACCAATGGATACCCGCATCAACATATGTTGTGGACGTTCTACAATTTTACCATTGAGTTTTAGTAAATATGAACGTTCTAAAGTCTTAAAACCAAAAAAGTCATATCCAAAATCTCTATTATATATGATATTAGAATCAATTTGGTCAGCGTTCTTTTCAATAATTTCATGAACTTCATCGGAAAGGAGAGGAGCCTTTTTCCCTGTCCTTGGATTTACATACTCGTAAAGATCTTTCATTGTGGCTGAGAAAGACTTTTTGGTATTCTTGTGAAGGTTAGAGACGGAAATTCTTGCCGCCAATTGTGCGTAGTCAGGATGGGTAGTGGTCATGGTGGCTGCAATCTCAGCCGCAAGGTTATCCAACTCTGAGGTGGTAACACCATCGTAGAGTCCTTCAATAACTCGCATGGCAACCCTAACTGGATCAACCAATGGATTTAACCCATAGTTGAGTTTTCTTATACGTGCCGTAATCTTATCAAACATTATCGGCTCTTTACGCCCATCTCTTTTAACTACATACATAGATATCTATTTTAAATTGACTAAAATAATGACCCAATCCGTTTCTATTAATTGGGGTAATTGATTGGGTTGGGTCTACTGATTTTCAGACTAGAAATCTGCATCAGTAGTAAACTGTGTTTCTTCTTTTTCGTTGTTAAGCACACCTGCTTTCTGATATTCAGAAACACGTTTTTCAAAAAAGTTGGTTTTACCTTGAAGCGAGATCATATCCATAAAGTCGAATGGATTGGTGACATTATGCTTCTTTTCACAACCCAACTCAACGAGTAACCGATCGGTTACAAACTCCAAATACTGTGTCATCAACTTGGCATTCATGCCAATTAAGCTTACAGGTAAAGATTCCGTGACGAATTCGCGTTCTATTCTTAACGAATCCATGATTATTTCCTCAATTCTTTCCTTGGGGACTTTGTTTATTAGGTGCTTGTTGTGAAGGTGGACTGCAAAGTCACAGTGAACACCTTCGTCTCTGGATATTAACTCATTAGAAAAAGTAAGACCAGGCATCAACCCTCTTTTCTTGAGCCAGAAAATTGAGCAAAAGGCACCGGAGAAGAAAATACCTTCAACAGCTGCAAAAGCAATAAGTCTTTCGGCAAAAGAGTCAGAATCGATCCAACGTAAAGCCCAATCAGCTTTCTTTTTAATCGCTGGAAAAATTTCAATGGCTTTGAATAATTTATTTTTCTCTGTCTCATCCTTAACATAAGTGTCGATCAAAAGGGAATAAGTTTCAGAATGAATGTTCTCCATCATTATTTGAAAACCATAGAAGAATTTCGCCTCAGAATATTGAACTTCGTTAACAAAATTTTCTGCCAAATTTTCATTTACGATTCCATCTGAAGCAGCAAAAAAGGCCAAGATGTGTTTGATGAAATATTTTTCATCGTCATTTAACTTGGTGTTCCAATCGTTTAAATCTTGGTGTAAATCGATTTCTTCAGCTGTCCAAAAACTTGCCTCCATCTTCTTGTACCATTCCCAGATATCGTGGTGTTGAATGGGGAATATTACAAATCTATTTTCGTTTTCTTGGAGGATTGGTTCTAAAGCTGCCATTTTATCTCTTTTTGTAATTAGTTATCGTATTTTGGTCACAACAAAGATTCTAAAATGTTATCAAAAATGAAAGACATACTTTTCCACAAACAGGTCGAGTTTTTAACAAATTTTCTTTTTTTAAGAAGCTGAGAGCAAGAAAAATCAACTTAATTTAAATAATTGATAATCAATAATATATAAAATAAAAAATCGCTTAACCCCTGTAAAGACTGACCCTTACGAATTAATTTCTTGGGCAGCTATTTCCAATTCTGAATACCACTTTTTTCCGAACTTTTTGATAAGGGCATCTTTCACAAATTTATATATCGGAATTTTTAAACTGTCTCCCAATTGACAGGCAGTATCACAAATATGCCATCTGTGGTAGTTTAACGCACTGAACTCAGAATACTCTTTTACACGAACCGGATAAAGCTCACACGAAATGGGTTTTTTCCAATCTATTGATTTTGCGCGGTAGGCATTTTCTATACCACACTGAGTGGTTCCATTGGCTCCAAAAACCACATAAGCGCATTCTTTGTTGTCTACTAAAGGGGTTTCTAATATGTCTTTTTCTAAGCGGATAAATTTACCCTGCTTTTCAATGGCCGCTTTGCCTTTTTCATTCAGGAAAGGGGCAATTGCGTTATAGTTTTTTTCTAGAAATTCAGCCTCCTCTTTCTCAAGTGGTGCACCAGCTTCTCCTTCAACACAGCAAGCCCCCTTACAGGCATTAAGATTACAAACAAAATCATTGGTAATGATTTCTTCCGACACCAGTGAATTGTCAATTTGAAACATAACACTTAAAAACTTATGCTCTATTAATATTTATCAAATTTAGTATAATATCAAAAATAATTTAGCAAAAGGGCATTACCTTTGAACAAATTATTGAGATGGACTTAAAAGAAATTTTAACGGCCAGCATGGTCCTTTTTGCAGTCATTGATATAGTAGGAAGTATCCCTATCGTGATTAATTTAAGAGAAAAAGCTGGTCATATTCAGTCCGAGAAAGCTTCATTGACAGCTGCTTTAATCATGATTGCTTTTCTTTTTTTAGGAGAAAAAATTTTGGACCTTATTGGAATAGATGTTAACTCTTTCTCTGTGGCAGGCTCGTTTGTGATCTTCTTTTTGGCCTTGGAAATGATTTTGGGAATCACTTTGTTTAAAGAGGAAGCTCCCGAGGTCTCCTCTATTGTGCCTTTGGCTTTTCCTATTATTGCAGGAGCTGGAACCATGACAAGTTTGTTGTCATTACGTGCAGAATATGATTTGGTCAACATCATCGTTGCCATACTTATCAATAGCTTGATCGTCTACATCATCCTCAAATCATCCTTAAGATTGGAGAAAATTCTGGGTAAACAAGGCATTAATATAATTCGTAAAGTTTTTGGAATAGTTTTGATGGCCATAGCAGTAAAACTTTTTGCAACTAACGTAGGTAAAATAGTAGTTTAAGTCTTCTGGGTTTTTCTACTAGCTTTATAATTTTATATATTATGAAAATATTCATGAGAATTTTGATAGTTTTATCTATTGGGATGGTCATTTTTAATGCGACAAAAGTCAATTGGGAGGATCCCCTATCTGATAAAAGTT
The DNA here is from genome assembly GCA_913043275.1 of uncultured Flavobacteriaceae bacterium. Lineage (GTDB taxonomy): Bacteria > Bacteroidota > Bacteroidia > Flavobacteriales > Flavobacteriaceae > UBA8316. The sequence continues at coordinate 28,328 of CAJWLL010000002.1, forward strand.
CCATAGCAGTAATTGGGATCATGGCAGCTCTTTGTGCTTTTTTACTTTTAATGCTACTGATGATATCCAAAAAAATTTCAAAAAAAATTAACCTTTAATTTATTTGAGATAAACTGTCTAGGGTATTGATGGCAATTTCCAAGAACAAATCATCCTGATTTTTCATCTGGTTAAAAGTATTCACCCCAAAAAGTTGGAGCCCCAAATAAGCCTTAACTGCCTTAAAGGTCTCCTGCTCTTGAACTGTTATCTCAATTTTTTTGTCAGCACAGTATTTAACTAATAAATCATGCCATGGTAGCAAGTCCTCAAATTCACCTTTGAGTAAGTATTCCATTTCCAGGCCATTGAATTTTTTCCTGTTATTATCGACCTCTTCAAACACAAAATTATTCATCATATTGGAGTTTAAGATGAGTGAATTAAAATTTTCTTGTTCTGTTTTCTTATTGGAAATATAAAAATCGGGTGTAATGCCTCCTCCTCCATAAACCGTTCTACCCTTAGGGGTTTTATAGGCTAAACTGTCATTGAAAGGATTTTTTTTCGCATTTGAAATTTCAGCACTGGGATAGCGATTAATCAGACCTTTATAATAGGTTTCTCTATCTAAGTTGTAAGGTTTTTGAATTGATCTTCCGGTAGGGGTGAAATATTTGGCTATCGTTAGCCTTACTGCATCCCCTCCCCCCAGAGACATTTGTTTCTGAACTAACCCTTTACCAAAGGTCCTTCTTCCAATGATCCAACCCCTATCATTATCCTGTATTGCACCAGCAACTATCTCACTGGCAGAGGCTGATTGTTCATTGACCAAAACAATTAGATCTCCTTCTTGAAAATCACCATTTCCATCAGAAATTGACTTTTCTTCTTCGCCCATTTTGCTTTTTGTGATCACAATGGTTTGGTCTTTTTGCAATAAAGAGTTAGAGATTTGAATGGCAGTATGTAAGTATCCCCCGGGATTGTCCCTCAGGTCCAAAATCAATTTTTCCATTCCCTTAGAAATCAAGTCGCTTAGTGCAAGATCAAACTCATCATAGGTGGTTTGAGAAAAGCGATTGATTTTCAGGTAACCTACTGTCTCGTCCATCAGATAATAAGAATCAACGCTGGGTAAGGGTACCTTTCCTCGCTTCATTTCCAGTTGGAAAACCTTGTCTTCTGATTTGCGGTACATGGTCAAATCAATGGAAGTTCCCGGCTTACCTTTTAAGCTATACATGATTTTTTCGCTGGAGTAGTTTTTTTGAAACAATGTGTCTTCATTTGCGATCAAAATCCTATCTCCTGCTAGCAGTCCAACCGCCTCACTAGGACCTCCTTCTAAGACTCTTATGATGGTTACACTGTCTTTGTACATAAAAAAACTGACCCCAATGCCGGAGAAGTTGCCTTGCATATTTTCGGCGATGCTCTGTCTTTCACGTGCAGGGATGTACACCGAGTGAGGATCCAATCGATTGACAATTTCTTCGATCACTTCTCCAACTAAACTGTCTGTATCGATTTCATCCACATAATCGTTTTCGATATATCGCATCAATCGCTCCAGTCTATTCATACTCCATGAATTTTGCTGATCGGACATCAAAATTTCTTTTTCACTGCCCAGAAAGAAACCTATACATATCGAAAGGAATACTATTGCAAAAAGAACTAAATTTTTTTTCATTGGCTAGTTTAGCTTATAAAGGTCAATCCAATTGTGTCAAAATTACACCTGCTTTTTCCAAAAAATCTAGACCAGATTGATCCTTGTAACCCAAGGAATAAACTACCCTTTTTATTCCAGCCTGATGAATGAGTTTGCTACACTCTTTGCAGGGGGAAAGTGTAATGTACAAGGTTGCACCCACACAAGATTGAGTGGAAGCGGCTACTTTTAAAATTGCATTGGCCTCGGCATGAAGCACATACCATTTGGTATAATGCTCTTCGTCCTCACAAGCATTTTCAAAACCGGAAGGCGTACCATTATATCCATCAGAAATGATCATTCGGTCTTTTACAATCAATGCCCCTACTTTTTTGCGTTTGCAATGAGATAGTTCTCCCCAAATTTGAGCCATTCTCATATAGGCCTTATCGTATCTTTTTTGCTTTTCTGAAGACATGATTGCTAATATAATTTAAAATGGCCAGTTATTTGAAGTCATCAAAACCGCTTGAGACAAGACCATGGCAGCAATGATCCATTGCCATTTTAGATGTTCGATTTTAAACAATCCGATTGCTACCCAATTTATCAAAAGCACAAATATAACGATCAAAACCTGAGCAAACTCAACTCCCAAGGCAAATTCTAAAAGGCTTAGGATTGCCTCTTCTTTTGAAGCAATCATTTTAAAATACCGAGCAAAACCAAAACCATGTATCAACCCAAAAAACAAAGTGATGAGGTTGATCCAAATCCCTTTCAGAAGGGTGTGTTGTTTAAGAATCAGTATCGAAAGGCAAGTGATACAGATGGTGACGGGAATCAAAAACTCAACCCATGTCGTATCTATTTTTATCCATTCAAAATTAGAGATCACTAGGGATAAAGAATGTCCCAATGTAAAAAGACTTACCCACAACAAAAGTTTTTTCCAATTCTTAAATGCAAATGGAAGTGATAGGGCTACGAGAAAGTAAAAGTGATCCAATCCCCCTACGTCAAGGACGTGATCAAAGCCCAGATAGAAATAAAACCAAAATGTTTCCATAAAGCAATTTTAATTATTTTTTTGACGTATCAGTGTTTCGTAGGCTTTTTGTACTTCTCTGAACTTTTCTTCTGCTCCTTTAATCATGGCAGGGTCTTGTCCACGGAGCTTATCGGGGTGGTATTTTTTGGCCATCTTTCGATAAGCCTTTTTAACTTCATTTAGGCTGGCATTGGAATCTACCTCAAGAATTTTATAGGCATTGTCAGTGTTTTTGACAAACATGGCTTTGATGCTCTCAAAATCGGGCAAGCGCAGTTGCATTCCCGAAGCCACTTGTGAAAGCTTTTGCAATTCTACATCAGAAACATTGCCATCAGCATTGGCGATACCAAACAAAAAATGAAGAATCTGTAAACGGGTTTCATAGGCTGTTTGCCGAACAAAAACTTGGGTTAGTTGGTCGAGGTGCTGGGTTTCTTTTTTGATTTGGGTATTGAAGGTTTTAAAAATTGAATCGGCACGCTCTTTTCCGTATTGGCCAATAAAGAAATTCCTTACAAAATTCAGTTCCTTTTGTTCAATTTTACCATCGGCTTTGATGATCAATGCCGAAAGTGCTAATAAATTCAATTGAAATGCTTCGGGCTTGATGGTATAAGAAGAGGTTCTGATTTGTATAGAGTTCTTGGATAAAAATTCAAAAAAACCTCCAACCATAAATCCTAAAATGGCTCCAGGAAACCTTAAAAAAGAATAACCGATCACTGCGGACACCCATTTAATCATAAGCTAGTTTTTATGAGAATGTAAAGATACAAATGTCAATAAAAGATTGTTTACCCTCTTTATTAAATAAAGAGTTTTTTATCTTTACAAAAAAATTAATTATGTATCCAGCTGAAATAGTTATGCCCATGAAAGAAGAACTAACAACCATTGGTTTTGAAGAGTTGTTGTCTTCTGATGCCGTAGAATCTGCCTTGTCTAAATCGGGAACAGCGATGGTTGTGGTAAACTCTGTTTGCGGATGTGCCGCTGCAAATGCACGTCCTGCTGTAAGAATTTCATTAAATAACGAAAAGACTCCAGATCATTTGTATACTGTATTTGCAGGAGTAGATAGAGATGCAACTGATGCGGCAAGAGCCAAGATGATTCCTTATCCACCTTCTTCTCCCAGTTTGGCATTGTTTAAAGATGGAGAACTGGTGCATATGATAGAAAGACATCACATTGAGGGACGAACTGCTCAATTAATTGCTGAAAATTTGACAGAGGCTTTTAATGAATTTTGTGATTAAGCTATCGTAACCCTGAGTTAGAGCATTTGATCGCCTTTTTGAAACTAAGAGTTTAAAATTTAGCTTTTCTTTTCTCGAAAAAAGCTGCAATGCCTTCATCAAAATCTGCTGTTCCAAAACAATTGGAAAATTGAAAGTTTTCTTCTTGAAACCCCTTTGAGATCCGTTCTGCAGAATTAACTGATTTAATGGCGTTTTTTATTGAATTGGGTGCATTTTTCATAATTCTTTCTGCCAAGTTGATGGATGCTTCAAGTAGTTTTTCTGAGGGTACTACCTTATTGATCAATCCCATTTGTAGGGCTTTTTCAGCACCAATCATATCTCCAGTCAAAATCATTTCCATGGCATTCCCTTTTCCAATTAAATCGGGTAATCGTTGCGTCCCACCATAACCCGGGATAATCCCCAGTGATACTTCTGGTAACCCCATTTTGGCATGTTGGGCTGCAATTCTCAGGTGACAAGCCATTGCAAGTTCTAGTCCTCCTCCCAATGCGTAACCATTAATGGCAGCAATTACAGGTTTTTCCAATTGAGGGATAAAATCAAATAAAGCTTTATTTCCGTGACGGATCAATTCTGCAGCCTCTTGGGGTCCAAAAGATGAAAATTCTGAGATGTCTGCACCCGCTACAAAAGCTTTATCACCACTTCCCGTTAGTATGACAACCTTTAACGAAGAATCTTTTTGAAAATCGACCAACCTGTCATGCAACTCGTCAATCAAATCTCGGTTGAGGGCGTTCAGCTTTTTTTCACGATTAATTTTAATCCATCCGATGCCATCCTGAATTTCAACCCATGTCAGTTTACCTTCCATTATTTATAATTTAAGTGAAACTACAAAGGTGGTCCCTTTTTCACTGGTCGTGTATTCTATTTTTCCCTTATGAGAATTAATGATGTTTTTAACAATGCCCAATCCCAAGCCCATACCTTTGGACTTAGTAGTAAATTTGGGCTCAAATACTTTAGATTGTATGGATTTGGGGATTCCAATCCCATTATCAGCGAAAGAAATTTTGACATTTTTTTGTACTTTTTTGATGGAGACTTTTATTTTGGTTTGTTGTCCTTTTTTAACCGCTTGTAAGGCATTTTGGATAATATTTGTCGTCACTCTGATCCATTGTGTCCTATCCAAACGAAGTCTAATTTCATCGTCAGAGGTATTAAATTCGATGATATCATCTTCAAAAATCTCCAAAGACCTCCTGGTAATTTCTACCAAATCAGACTTTACCAATTTGGGTTTGGGTAAGGTGGCAAAATCAGAGAAAGCATTGGCAACATCACTCATGGTATCGATTTGCTCAAGGAGCATTTGAGAAAATTCATCAATTTTTTTGTCATTGTCCAGGTCATTGTCTGAGAAACGTCTCTGAAAACTCTGAACAGAAAGCCTCATGGGTGTTAATGGATTTTTGATTTCATGGGCAACCTGTTTAGCCATTTCTTGCCATGCCTGTTCTCTCTGAGTCCTTGCCAGTAGGGTGGCACTTTTTTCCAACTCATCAATCATTTTATTGTAGGAATTGATCAAACTGGCAATGTCTCGAGGTGCATTTTTAAGCTGAATTTTTTCATTATCCTTTAAAAGCCCCGTTTGGTCAATTTTTTCACGGAAAGCCTCCAGTGAACGGGAAATGTATTTGGAGATAAAATAGGCCATGATGATAGCTATTACTAGCATTAACAAATAGATTTGATACAAGCTTTGTAGAAAGGTATTCAATTCGTTTTCCGAAAAAGAAACATCTTCAAAATACGGAAAGAATAACACTCCGTAGGGATCTCCAAAGCTATCTCTTAGTAGGCTGTAGGAAGATTGGAATTTACCAATCTCATCGTTGTTTTTTTCCAGTATTCTGCCGTCTGATTTTGCTAGAATTAATGTCAGAAAATCTACCTTCAAAGCGTAGTTATTAGCAATGATTTTTAAAGGAAGGAAAGAAGTGAAAAGGGGTCGGCCTTCTAAATTGAAAACAGAGAAATTAACATTGTGAATTTCTTTTACTGCATTAAAATCCTCTTTATATTGTGACCATACGCTGTCGTTTTTTTTCAGTAAGTCATTTTTTTCGACTATATAATCAATTTGTTTTCTCAGCTGACTTTCCTTTCTATTCAATCGAAAAATATTGTAATCAATCGATTCATTTTGATATTGTAAAAAGGTAGCAGCCAAAATCAAAAGACAAGCCAAAAATACCAATAATATCATTGAAATAAAGATTTGGGACCGCAGTGAAATACTTTTTAACAAGCTAATTATCATCTTCAGTGGATTTCTCTCTTAACCTCTTGAATAGTTTTATGGCGAACATCAAAAAAACAAACAGACCAGATATTCCTAATACCATAAAAATCCAGTGAATTGCACTTTTGACGATTGCTAGGAATACAATGGCAAACAAAAACAAGGTTGCTCCTTCATTCCATATTCGCATAAAGTTGGAAGAATAACGGATCTCTCCCCGCTGCAATTCCAAGAACATCTGATGCGTTTTCAAGTGGTATGCAAAGAGCAGCAATATGAAGCCAATTTTAATCAACATCCATGATTGGTAAAGCCACTCGGGCATCAAAACCAGCAACCAAATGGCAAAGATGGTCGCTAGAATTGCCGATGGCCAAGTAATAATGTACCATAATCTGCGAGACATGGTTTTGAGTTGTTTCTCCAAGATTTCTTTCGCAGGAGAGCTTTTTTTGGAAGCCTCAATATGATAGATAAACAAGCGTGGTTCGTAAAACAATCCGGCAAACCAAGTGACCACAAAAATTAAGTGTAATGATTTAATATAACTGTAATAATCCATCCTCTTAAGGGTCTGTTTGCGTTATTGTTATTGAACAAATAACTGAAATACAAATTACAAAAACTAAAACAAATAAACTTCTTTATTTTGACGGGTAAAATTCAGGAATTCAAATATTTTTTGAGTTCATAAACCATAAAACCACCTGAAACGATAGCTGCAAGGAATTCTGCAATGGGAAAAGCCAGCCAAACTCCATTGATCCCTAAAAAGTTTGGGAAAATATAAAGTAAGGGAATAAAGAAAAACCCTTGACGGGTCAAAGTAAGCAGAAGTGCAGGGAATGCTTTGCCGATGGCTTGGTAGTAGGCCGCACCAATCAATTGAACGCCAACAATTGGTGTGGCGGCAAAGACCCAACGAATAGCCGCAGGTGCTTTATCCAAAACTAAGGGTTCGTCCGTAAAAATTCCTCCGATAGAATTTGAAAAAAAATTAATCATTAGAAAAACTAAAGTCGCAAAACTAGTCGCGTAAAGTAATGCCGTACGGATGACTTTCTCCACCCTTTTTTTATTCTTTGCACCGTAATTGAAACCCGCAATGGGAATAAAACCCTGGGTAATACCCAATACAGGGAAAAGCGAAAACATTAAGAGTCGACTTATAATAGCATAGACCGCAACTGCCGATTCTCCACCCAAGTCAAAAAGTAAGTTGTTGACCAACAAAACCGAAAGACTTACTACACCTTGTCGCGCTAAGGTAACAGATCCCAAAGCACCGATTTCTTTGCAGATTCCAATATCCAATTTAAAATCACTAATGTTGATGTGTAACTCTGAATGATTTGAAGTGAAAAAGTAAAGAATGTAGAGGGCACATACACAGTAGGATAGGGTCGTAGCCCAAGCAGCACCATGCATCCCAAAATCAAAAACATAAATCAATACATAGTCCAAGATCAAATTCGAAATCGAAGGTAACATCATTGCGTACATTGCGTTTTTGGGTTGGCCTACCGCTCGAATGACATTGTTGCCCATCATACAATAACCCAAAACGGGAACTCCATAGAGCACTATTGTATAGTAGATTTTGGCTGGTTCGTAAAGCACCCCTTTTCCTCCAAAAGCAGGGATGATGCTGTCGACAAAAAGCAATCCAAAAATGACAAAACTGATTGTCAGTAAAAAGGTTAAAACTATTTGATTACCAAAGGTTTTAGTGGCTCTAGTAAAATTCTTTTTCCCTAAAGACCTTGAGATGATTGAGCTACCGCCCAAGCCGATAGCCATACCGAGTGCAGCAATAAAAAAAGATACCGGCAATACCACATTAATGGCGGCAATAGCATTTGCCCCAATCCATTGTCCCACAAAAATGGTATCGATCAAAACATTTAGAGACATGACTAGTATACCAATGGAGGCCGGTAAGGCTTGTTTGATCAATAACTGAGGAATGGCTTGGTTACCAAAAGATACTGAACCACCTTTCATGCAGAAGTAGCCGTTTCCACTTTTGCCCATTCTTCAATCCAGCGACTCATTACATTTACCCAATCTGATCTGTTGTTGATACAGGGAATCAAATGGAGTTCCTCTCCTCCTTTATCTTCAAAATCTTCTGCAGCTTCGATTCCTATTTCCTCAAGTGTTTCTAAACAATCAGAAACAAAAGCAGGTGTTACAATGGCCATATTTTTGATTCCTTTTTTTGCAAACCGGGCAACTGTTTGGTCTGTATAGGGCTGCAACCAGGGATCAATCCCAAGTCGGGATTGGAAACAGGTAGAGTAAGTCCCTTCGCTTAACTCGAGGAACTCCGCCACTTGTCGGGTTGTTTCGTAACACTGATGACGGTAGCAGAATTGGTGAGCTCTAGATGAAGTTTGACAGCAGCTTTTGTCTATTTTACAATGGGACTTGGTAATGTCAGATTTTCGGATGTGACGCTCTGGGACCCCGTGATATGAAAACAACAAATGTTCCCATTTCTTATCTTTTAAATCTTCTTGAATGCTTTGAGAAAGGACCCTAACATAATCCGGGTGGTTGTAGAAAGGAGGGAGTACTGTAAACTCTAATTTCGGATACTTTGTGTCTCTTATTTCTTCGGCTAATACCAAAATGGTCTCTGTGGTAGCCATCGCAAATTGAGGATAGAGAGGTATCAACATAATTTCATCTACGCCTTGATCGACCAGGGATTTGATGCCTTGTTCTATAGAAGGAGAACCATAGCGCATAGCCAGACTAATTGGAACAGAAACTTTTTTATTTACAGCCTCTTGCAATCTTTTGGACAGAACAATCAATGGTGACCCTTCTTCCCACCATATTTTTTTATATGCCTTCGCAGACTTCTTTGGGCGGGTATTCAGAATGATTCCTTTGACTAAAAAAGTTCGCAATGGTTTAGGAAAGTCAATCACCCGCTCATCCATAAGAAATTCACCTAAATATTTCTTAACATCTTTTGGGTCGGGGCTGTCTGGAGAGCCCAAATTAATCAACAACGAACCTTTCATCTGCAATTTTTCACGAAGATACTGACATTAAATATTTTTTGGGAGTCGTCCCAAACTTCTTTTTGAAGGCCACAATAAAATGACTGGAAGTACTATAGCCTAGCTTAAGGCTGATCTCATTTATATTGTATTGTTTGGAGTTGAGCATGCTCCGTGCTTCATTCATTTTATGATCCAACAAATAGCCGTAGACCGTATCCCCGTAGATTTGCTTAAAACCTTCTTTAAGCTTTTTAATGTTTAGCCCGATTTCAGCAGAGAGCTCTTGTAGGGTAGGAGGTTCTGTCATTTGACTTAAAATAATTTCCTTGGCCTTTCTTATTTTTCTTACATTTTTTTCATCCACCAAAAATGGACATTGTTCCACATCAGCATCCTCATTTTTGTTAAAAAACAAACTTAACAATTCATAAACCTTGCCTTTAAAATAGAGAGTTTGAATGCTCTCGTGGATTTTGATTTCCATTATTTGACTTAAAACTACGCTCATAGCAGGACTAATAGGCCTTGTGTCATAATATTTTTTGGTACTGTTTTCAGGGCTTAAAAAATGAATATGATTTGCGTCTTCAGAAAATAAACTGTGGAATTTTTTAATCGAAATCACCAAACTTACTAAGGCAGAATCGGGGGTCAAGTTCAAGTCAATGGGCAAGGCTTTTTGCGGATTATATAATAAAATCACATTTTTGGACATCAATGGAAGCTGATAACTCCCCCCATTAAACAAAAAGTTGCCCGATCCCTTTTGGCAAAAATGAAACTGAATAAATTCCTGACTGACTGCCTCTTCATAATTAAGTATTTTGCCATCTTCATTTTTATACCTTAAAATATAAAAACCGTTTTCAATTACCGTTCTATCCATTGTTCCTCTATCGTTGTTTTCTAGAAATTTCTTATTTAGAATTATTCTAATTAATTTTAATAAAATCCTTTTAAAATTACTATTTTATTAGGTGTTTATAAAAAAATAAAGCAAAAAACCTTCTTGGTTGTTAATAGTTCCTATGGCGTTATTTTTTAAACACCCCTCTTCCTACTTTTGTAAAAGTATTTAGACCATAATTTTTGAAAAACACCATTAAGTATTGTGTAGTTGGCTTAAGTCATAAAAATGTCGATCTTGCTACCCGAGGGAACTTTAGTCTTAATAAAGAACAGTCTGAACGACTTTTGGCCCAGGCTAAGTCTGACGGTCTAAAGGAATTGATGGTAATTTCTACATGTAATCGTACTGAGTTGATGGGGATTGTTCAGGACCCTAAAATACTTATTGATTATCTGTGTTGTTTCTCTGGTGGTGATGTATCTCTTTTTCTAAAAAAAGGATATGTGTTAATTGATAGAAGTGCTCTCGACCATGTTTTTCGTGTAGGCTGTGGTTTGGAAAGTCAAATTATCGGTGATTTTGAGATCATCGGACAATTGAAAAGGAGTTTTTCAAATTCTAAAAAAAAGCAGATGGTCAATGGCTTTTCTGAAAGATTGGTCAATGCTGTCATTCAGTCCAGTAAACGGATCAAAACTGAAACAGAATTGTCCTCCGGGGCCACCTCCGTTTCTTTTGCCTCGGTGCATTATATTCTCGAATATGTAAAAGATGTTAGTCAAAAAAACATTCTATTGTTTGGGACTGGTAAAATCGGAAGAAATACTTGTGAAAACCTGATCAAGCATACCCGAAATGATCAGATTGTACTAGTCAATCGCTCGGAAGAAAGCGCACATCTGGTTGCTGGAAAATTCAATCTGGTCATAAAAAAAGTCAGTGAATTAAAAACTGAAATCGCAAAGTCGGATATTGTGATCGTGGCAACAGGCTCCCAAGACATTACATTAGAAGCCTCTATGATGCCTAAAGACAAACCCCTGATGATTTTGGATTTGTCTGTTCCTTCAAACGTCGATCCGAAATTAAATGATTATGAAAACATTACCGTAATCAACTTAGATGAGTTGTCTCAGTTGACCAATGATGCCCTCAAAAAAAGAGAACAGTTTATTCCGCAGGCCAACGAGATTTTAAATCAAGTTAAAGCAGAATTTTTCCAGTGGGTTGACCACAGAAAATTTGCTCCCACGCTCAAAGCCCTTAAGCAGAAATTGCTTGATGGTCAACAAAAAGAACGGGGCGAGGTTCAGGAATTTTCTCAAACTGTATATCGACTGACCGGAAAAGTAGCCAGTTATTTAAAAGAAAATCCTTCTAAAGCTGATCAAACCATGGCATTACTTCAGCATGTTTATCAATTGGATTCAGATTTAGATGTTTGAAAAAACCCTTCGTATAGGGACCCGAGATAGTCAATTGGCCCTTTGGCAGGCCCATAAGGTTGGTGACCTGCTTCAAGCCAAGCACCTCAAAACCCAATTGGTACCCACCAAAAGTGCCGGTGACCTCAACCTGACCCAGCCCATTTATGCCATGGGGATTCAAGGAGTCTTTACTAAAGCCTTAGACATTGCACTTTTGGAAAACCGTATCGATTTAGCCGTTCACAGTCTTAAAGACGTTCCTACCCAAATGCCGGACGGACTTCAGTTGGTTGCCGTTTTGGAAAGGGGCAGTGCTTTAGATGTTTTGGTTCAAACCCTCAAGACCGATTTTCAACAAGCTTCGACCATCGCCACCGGCAGCTTGAGACGCAAAGCACAATGGCTGCACCGATATCCCCACCATCACCTGATCAATCTGCGTGGCAACGTTCAAACCCGAATGAATAAACTGTTTTCCAGTAATTGGGAAGGCGCCATTTTTGCCAAAGCAGGACTGGAACGGGCCGAACTCTTGGGGTCTCACTTTCAAGAGCTGGATTGGATGATCCCGGCTCCAGCCCAAGGGGCGATTGGCATCGTTTGTAGGGCTAAGGACAAAGCCATTGTGGAACAATTGCAAAAAATTAATCACCAGCCGAGTCGGATCTGTGTCGAAATTGAACGAGATTTTCTTCGCATACTGCAGGGGGGCTGTTCTGCACCCATTGGGGCCCATGCCATAGTTTATCAAGATAAAATCCTGTTCAAGGGTGGTGTTTTTTCCTTGGATGGACAAAATGCTGCCACCACTCTAAAAGAAGTGGAAATGACCAATGCTGGAAATTTGGCCAAGGAGGCCACGGAGGAGGTATTGTCTAAAGGAGGTGATCAAATCATGAAGACTATTAAATTTAGTAAGTAATGAGATTGCTCTCCACGAGAATATTGTCCCAAGATTTTAGAGATCGTTTGCTAATGCATCAATTCAGTCTGGTCGAGCAATCTTTTATAAAAATCAGTTTTGTAGCCAATCCCAGAATCGATGGAGTTTTTGACAGTCTAATTTTTACCAGCCAAAATGGAGTGAATGCGGTTTTGTCTACTCCCAAGATTCTAAAGATGATTGAAGGAAAAACGGCCTATTGTGTAGGGAAAAAGACCGCAGCCCTTTTGATCAAAAATGGACAAAAAGTGGCCAAAATCGCTCAAAATTCGTTAGAATTGGCCCATTTTTTAGCGAAAAACTATCAAAATGAATCATTTTCGTATTTTTGCGGAAAGCTCAGAACACCCGATTTAGAGGAAATTTTACCCGCACATGGGATGAGTATTCAACCCATTGAAGTTTATGCTACCCACTTGCAAGATCACAGCCTTAAAGGTCATTTTGACGGTATCCTTTTTTTCAGTCCCAGCGGGGTACGAGCATATGCCCAAAGCAATGGGTTTGAAAACTCACATAGTTTTTGTCTGGGAAACTCTACTGCCAAGGAAGTTGCGCTGCATACTTCCCATTACACTATAGCCAATGAACCTAGTGAATCCCAACTTTTATTGTCACTAAAAAACCACATTACCCTCCATGAAGAATGAATTGCTAATAAAAGCCTTAAAAGGTGAAACCCTAGAAAGACCTCCGGTATGGATGATGCGTCAGGCTGGTCGCTATCTGCCTGATTTTATGAAGCTAAAAGAGAAATATGATTTCTTTACCCGGTGTCAGACGCCTGAATTAGCCACAGAAATCACTCTTATGCCTATCGATCAAGTTGGCGTAGATGCGGCCATCATCTTTAGTGATATTTTGGTGGTGCTGCAAGCCATGAATATCGAAGTTGAGATGCGAGACGGAATCGGCCCCTATATTCCCCAACCCATAAACAATAAAGCAGCCTTGGATCAGGTGACCCTCCCTGATGTAGAGGAACATTTGGGCTATGTTTTTGAGGCGGTACGAATGACCAAAAGTGCACTCAACGACCGTGTGCCATTGATCGGGTTTGCGGGTGCGCCCTGGACCTTGCTTTGCTATGCAGTACAGGGTCAGGGATCGAAAAATTTTGACCGTGCCAAGGCCTTTTGTTTCCAAGAGCCCGAAATGGCCAAGGAACTTTTACAAAGAATCACCACCACCACCATTGCCTATTTGAGAGAAAAGATAAAAGCCGGTGCCGATGTAATCCAACTATTCGACTCTTGGGGCGGAATCCTATCTCCTGTCGACTATCAAGAGTTTTCTTGGCCCTATCTACAGCAAATAGTCGATGCCTTGTGTGGTTCGGTTCCGGTCATCGTATTCGGAAAAGGATGCTGGTTTGCCCTTCAGGAAATGAGTAAATCTGGTGCCTCTGCTTTGGGAATTGACTGGACTTGTTCAGCCCGAAATGCCCGCTACCTCTCTGGTGGACAGATTACACTGCAAGGGAATTTTGACCCCTCCCGTTTGATGTCTCCCATCCCCGAGATCAAAACTCAAGTCAAGCAAATGATCAATGCATTTGGCAAAGACCATTATATCGTCAATTTGGGTCATGGTATTTTACCCAATATTCCTTTGGACCATGCCAAAGCTTTTGTCGACGCCGTAAAAGAATATCAATCCTAACCCCCAAAATATTACTACCATGAGAACAAAGTTCAATCGTTACATCGAAAAACTACAGGATAGAATCACTCAAAAACTCGCTGAAGTAGACGGGAAAGCCCGATTTAAAGAAGACTTTTGGGAGCGTTCGGGCGGAGGCGGAGGCCGTACTCGAGTCCTAGAAAATGGCGCGGCTTTTGAAAAAGGAGGCGTCAACATCTCTGCCGTTAACGGTGAATTACCGGAAAGTATGAAAAATTATTTTAAGGTTAAAGCTGGAAATTTTTTTGCTTGTGGGCTGAGCATAGTCATTCATCCCAAGAACCCCTTTGTACCCACAGTACATGCCAACTGGAGGTATTTTGAACTATATAACAGCAAGGGCGAATTGCAAGACCAATGGTTTGGTGGAGGACAAGATCTTACCCCCTACTACCTTTTTGAAGAAGATGCGCGGCACTTTCACCAGGTATGCAAAAAGGCCTGTGATGCTCACGATAAAGACTTTTACCCTCAATACAAAAAGCGCTGTGATGAATATTTTTGGAATGCCCATCGCGGAGAAGCCCGTGGGGTTGGAGGATTGTTTTTTGATTATTTAAGACCGGATGACAAACACTCGGCCGAAAACTGGTATGACTTTGTCACCGGGACAGGGGACAGTTTTTTGGAGGCCTATGTTCCCATTGTCGAAAAAAGAAATAACATCAACTATTCAGATGCCCAACGTCAATGGCAGGAAGTCCGAAGGGGGCGTTATGTCGAGTTTAATTTGATCCACGACAAAGGCACCCTTTTTGGATTGAAAACCAACGGAAGGATTGAGAGCATTTTGATGAGTCTCCCTCCTCATGTTCAGTGGCAATACAACCACAAGCCCGATCCCAACAGCAAAGAGGAAGAACTGGTCAGCGTACTTGAAAACCCCAGAGCTTGGGTGTAACTTATTAATAACCAACATCTTTACCCTATGTATCCCAATCAAAGAAACAGAAGACTAAGACAAAGCCCCGCCCTACGACAGTTGGTCAGTGAAAATCAATTGAGCCGCAACGATTTGGTGCTACCCTTGTTTGTTGTAGAGGGAACAAAAGTAAAAGATCCCATTGCATCCATGCCCGGTTGCTATCGTTTGAGTTTGGACATGCTCCAAGAGGAGGTGAAATCGGCTGCGGATATGGGGATTAAAGCGGTACTCTTGTTTGTCAAAGTTGATGATGCACTCAAAGACAATAAAGGAACCGAGGCAGTGAATCCCGAGGGATTGATGCAAAGGGCGGTAAGAACCATAAAAGCAACCACCCCCGAGATGGTGGTCATGACAGATGTGGCCTTGGATCCTTATTCCTCCTATGGGCACGATGGTATCTTGGAAGAGGGAAAGATCCTAAATGATCCCACCATCGAGGTCTTGTCGCAAATGGCCTTGAGTCATGCGCTAGCAGGGGCCGATTTTGTTGCGCCCAGTGACATGATGGACGGACGGGTATTATGCATAAGAACCGTTTTGGAGGAGGCCGGTTTGGTAGATACCGGCATCATGAGTTACAGTGCCAAATATGCCTCTTCATTCTACGGTCCCTTTCGAGAGGCCCTTGACTCGGCGCCAGGGTTTGGTGACAAACGTAACTATCAGATGGATCCGGGTAATCGTTTGGAGGCCCTTACAGAAACCTTAAGAGACATTCAAGAAGGTGCCGATATCGTGATGGTGAAACCCGGATTGGCTTATCTCGATATAATCAGAGATATCCGTGAAAATGTAGAAGTGCCCATTGCCGCCTACCAAGTCAGTGGGGAATACGCCATGCTCAAAGCCGCAGCAGAAAAAGGTTGGTTGGATCACGATGCTGTCATGATGGAACAACTATTGGCTTTTAAAAGGGCCGGAGCCAATCTTATTGCTACTTATCACGCCAAAGAAGCTGCTCAATTAATCACCTAATTTTTCTTGTTTTTTAAACAAAAAATCAAAAAAAGACCTTTTTGTTTAATCCTATGCGTCTTTTGTTTTAGAATACTTTTAACCCTTTGGAAAAGCTTACTAGAAAATAGAGAAGGATATCTACATATGTCTTTTTGAAAATCAATAGGCTCCAAAAATCAACTTTTCGAATTAGAATAATTTCCTAAACAATTTACTGTAAATTTGTACTTAAAAAAAAAAGATGAAAAGATTTTTGATAAGCTTAGGGTTTTTAATGGCTGTCACTTTTTCTTTGCTATATGTTTTCAAATACGATTACCTATTGACAGGTGTCACTACCATATATTTGACTGGCCACACCACGGCCTATTTGACAGATTATAAAAAATTTCCTAATGACAGTGTTTTGGCACCTGCCAAAGCTCAATCATGGCCATTACATAAGCAATACAATCAATATACTACAAGCAAAAATCTGGAGGACTTCCACGTGGATCGAAAAACAGTGGCTTATTTGGTGATCAAAAACGACAGTATTCTTTATGAAAAATATTACGATGGTTTTGGAGTAGACTCCAAAAGTAATTCCTTTTCTGTGGCTAAAAGCATAGTTTCTGCCTTGATGGGGATTGCCATCCAAGATGGAGCAATAATGAGTTTGGATCAGAAAGTTGTGGATTTCATCCCTGACCTCAAAGGCCCTTATGCTGATCAGGTAACAGTTGGAGATCTTTCTAGCATGGCTTCGGGTCAAAAATGGATAGAAGAGTACTACAACCCTTTTTCGGTTACTTCTGCTTCCTATTTTGTTAAAGATCTGGATGCACTCATATTGGCCCAGCCCATCAATGAAAAACCTGGGGAAGCGTTCATTTATAAAAGTGGTACCACCCAACTTTTGGGCATGGTTATCAAAAAAGCAACAGGTAAAACCCTAAGCGCCTATTTGACTGAAAAATTATGGCAACCTATGGGAGCCGACAAAACAGCACTCTGGCAATTGGATAGTGCCGAAAAAGGAATGGAAAAAGCTTTTTGTTGTTTGGCTACTAATGCAAGAGATTTTGCTCGATTTGGAAAACTCTACAAAAATCACGGCCGATGGAACGGCACTCAACTGTTGGATTCCTCTTTTGTAGCCCTTTCTGTTAAACCTAGATTTGACCAAAGTCCTGAATACGGCTATGGATGGTGGCTGGATGTTTTTCAAGGTAAAAAAGTTTTTATGATGCGTGGTCATTTGGGGCAGTACATCATGGTGGTACCCGAACAAGATTTGATCGTGGTGCGTTTGGGCCACCTCGATGGCAAGGAAATACTAAGCCATGGGAAAAGTTCCGAAGTGGAACCTTTTACCAAAGACATTTATGTTTACCTTGAAGCTGGATTGGATATGATTAAAAATGTTTCAAAAAATTGACCTCAACAAATTGTTATTTTCGGAAATAGAAGCCGTTCAAAAGAAGAGTACTTTTAATGAAATTTCCAAAACGGAAAAAGAACTTTTCCCTTACAAAATCAAACACCAACATTCCGAAGATCAAAACCCTAGTTCCTTTGACAAAAAGGCAGGAAAATCGCCCGAGTTTGGAAAAATCGTTTTGAAAGCAACAGAAATAATCCTCTTATGAGTAATAAAAAACCATTGCTTCAGGTAGAGGGTCTTTCCATTTCGTTCAAAGAAAAACTTCTTATTAACGGACTTTCCTTTACTGTAAACTCCAATGAGATTGTTGCCATTGTGGGTGAGTCTGGCAGTGGAAAATCATTGACCGCTCTGTCCATTGCAGGCTTGTTGTTCCAAACCCCATTATCCATCAGTAGTCAAAAAATGGAGTTGAGTGAGCAGGAACTTTCCCATTTGTCCCAAAAAGATTGGCAGAACGTCAGAGGAAGAGAGTTAGGTATGGTCTTTCAGGAGCCTCAGTCCAGTCTCAATCCCAGTTTGCGCTGTGGGATTCAGGTCATGGAACGATTACAACAAAATAAGATAGGGATACCTAAAGACCAACGCAACAATGTATTGCAGGCTTTTGAGCAGGTACAATTGCCCGAGCCAAAACGTATTTTTAAGGCCTATCCTCATGAACTCAGTGGTGGACAAAAACAAAGGGTTATGATCGCCATGGCTTTGATCGGCAATCCTAAATTATTGATTGCCGATGAACCCACTACCGCACTAGATGTGACTGTGCAAAAGGAAATCTTGACCCTTATTAAAGACCGACAAAATGCCCACAAAATGAGTGTTTTGTTCATCTCCCACGACCTGAGTTTGGTAGCCCATTTTGCCGATAGGGTATTGGTAATGCACCAGGGAAGGATTGTTGAAAGTGGAACCGTAACTAAAATCTTTAAAAATCCTCAAGATAAATACACTCAAGGACTGTTGTATGCCCGACCAAATCCGGACAAGCGACTAAAACGATTGCCCACGGTGGCAGATTTTTCTAAAAAACAAAAAAGCTTTATCTCCATTTCTAAGAGGGAAAGGGTCAAAAAACACCAGGCACTCTATACTCAAAAACCTTTGCTGGAGGTTAAAGGATTGGTAAAAGAATTTCCGCTGACCCGAAACTGGTTTAAAAAAAACCAAAGACTTAAAGCGGTAGACGAGGTAAGTTTTAAGCTCTATCCAGGAGAGACCCTTGGCCTAGTAGGGGAGTCGGGTTGTGGGAAATCCACTATTACTCGTGCTTTGGTAGATCTCGATCCCCCAACAGCAGGAGAAATCCGATATAAAGGACGCTCGATAGTAGGACTCAATTCCAAGGAATTAAGGGATCTGCGCAAGCAAATCCAATTGGTATTTCAAGACCCATTTGCAGCCCTGCACCCTCTCAAACATATCGGAGATGCTATTAAAGAGCCAATTTATGTTCACAGTTTGATCAGAGGAAAAGAGGCCCAAAAACAAAGGGTAATACAGCTCTTGGAACAGGTAGGACTTGAGTCAGAACATTACCACCGTTATCCGCATCAGTTGTCTGGTGGAGAGCGACAAAGGGTAGTCATTGCCCGGGCCCTGGCTACAGAGCCCCAATTACTTTTGCTGGATGAATCCGTTGCTGCTTTGGACATCTCCGTTCAGGCACAGGTACTTAATTTACTGAATGACCTTAAAGAAAAATTACAATTATCCTACCTTTTTATCTCCCACGATCTGAATGTGGTAAAATACATGGCCGATAGGGTTTTGGTGATGCAAAAAGGGATTTTGGTGGAAGAGGGAGAAGCCGATGATTTGTATTTTCATCCCAAAAAGCCCTATACAAGAAAGCTTATTGCGGCAATGCCTGTCCACATGATTTAATAAATTTGACCTTGAACATAAAATGCTGATTTATAATTTTTTAAATAAATTGTAAAAGAGTTCTTCAATTTTATTTAATTTAACTAAATGGTCAGAATATTCTTATTTATTTTAACAATGAGCCTTATACTATCATGCTCAAAATCAGACTCAGAGGGCTCTTTATCATCTGAAACAAATAATTCAAATTCCCCTGAAACATTCGGTGAATGGTCACCTTCATTTACTGATCAGACGAATAATTTTGTTCAATCTAGAACCGGGTCCAATGGAACTAATGAAACAAGAGAGATTAATGTAAACTCAAATGAACAAGTGGATATTTCTAAAGAAAAGGATTTGGATATAAATAAAGATGGAGATAATTACGATATTATAACTGAGACAACATCTACTTATACTGCTAGTGAAGGGTTAGGATCTTTTTCATCTTCTGGAATAATTACAGTCAAGAGTGATATTGATATTGAAATTAAAAATGAAGGTTTAGTAGATATTGATATATCCGAAATAAGCTCTGGTCAGATTAAATTAGTTGCAAATCCTTCTAGCGGATTTAGATTTCTAGGATGGGATGGTCCATCTGTTTCAGTGCCTAAGTCTTCAAATCCTCTTGTATTGTTAGTTGATTATGATAAACAGATCAAAGCAAACTTTCTTAACATCATAGATCCAGATTTTACAGATATAGGTTTTCACGCTGACTCAATATACAGTAAAATAGACCCAAATAGTTTATTAAGTTATGTTGATGCTTTTATTTTAGACGCTGAGAGATATGGACTTGATTTAACTTACGTGAGAGATCATTGTTATAATATTGTAATTGAGGAGTTTGTTAATATAGTAGCTAGTGGAGCGACAATGGTTGGTTGCGTTGATACCCAAGTGAGAGTTATGTTAAATAAAGCTGATTGGGAACAAAATATTCAACCTTTTTTGGACCATTCCAAAGGTTTTTACAAAGATCCCTACATGTTTGGATTTCACTTAATTTGGCACGAGTTAGGTCACGACATTCTTAATCTTCAGCATACATGTAATGAGACGCCTAATTTCCTTAACCACCCTAGCAAATGTGCTAATGGAAACAAAATACTTCAATATACATCTGACATGTTATGGTTTACTGATGACACCAATCCTGAAAAAAGCCAAGAAAATAAGGGTTTTCATAGGGCAGTTTCAAATTATTATAACCTAATTAATCAAAATCCAAATACTGTAAAATATACCTCCACTACCCATGGAGATATTCCGTGTCCTGTTCCATCATCAGCAACATGGACTAGAGAAATTGGTGATTGGAGATATACTCAACAGGTTGGAGAAGACAGTTATGCTCAAGATTGGTGTTATTCTAAAGAAAGAACTGGCAGCTCTAATTCAGAGTTTATTGGTGGCTCTAGAAGAAAAAAAACAGTGCAGCAGTTTAATAATTATAACCTCATTGAGTGCAATGTTGCAAAATGGTAGATTAATTCTATAATTAATAAACCTTTATTTAGACAAGGTACTTGATTACTAGAATTTATTAATGTTTTAACCTTAAGCTAAGTGCATAGAATTTGTTTTTAAGGGGCTGGGTTGGGGATGTCTTCATGAATTACATTAATAGCTTTTATAATTTCCTTGGAGAGTTTGACCTTGCAGCTAGCGATATTTTCCTTTAGCTGCTCCATGTTAGTAGCTCCAATAATGTTGGAGGTAACAAAGCTACGATCGTTGACAAATGCCAGTGACAAATCGGTTAGTGAAAGGCCCACTTCTTTGGCAAGTTTGGCATAGCGTTCGGTAGCTTCGAAGGATTTTTTTCCGCTGTATCTTGCCAAATTTTCAAACAAAGCCAAGCGGCTGTTAGGAGGGATTTGACCATTGCGGTATTTTCCCGAAAGCACTCCAAAGCCTAATGGGGAATAGGCCAAAAGTCCGATGTTCTCTCTGTGGCAAATCTCTGAGCTTCCAATTTCAAAAAGTCGATTGAGTAAGGAATAGGGATTTTGTACAGTAATCATTTTGGTAGGAGGGTACTTGGAGGCTTGTAAAAAACGCATGATTCCCCAAGGATTTTCATTGGATAGCCCCACCTGTCTTATCTTTCCTGCTTTAATATTTTGATCAAGCGCATCGAGGACGGCTTCAAAATTCTCTACCCAAAGATCGTTGGGGTCGTATCGAAAACTCCTCACTCCAAAAGTATTGGTTTTTCTTTCCGGCCAGTGCAACTGATAGAGGTCAATATAGTCAGTTTGTAATCTTTTTAGGCTATTCTCGATAGCCTGGTCTATATGTATTTTTTTAAAGCTTAGGTTTTTCCGTATGTGTTTGGTGTAATCTCCAGGCCCAGCGATTTTTGTGGCCAAGATAATCTTGTTTCGATTGGCAGTTTTTTTGAACCATGTGCCTATGATCCGTTCGGTTTCTCCTTGGGTTTCTGCAGTGGCAGGAACGGGATAGAGTTCAGCTACATCAAAAAAATTAACCCCTTGTTCCAGTGCGTAATCCATTTGCTGGTGACCTTCGGCCTCCGTATTTTGCATCCCCCAAGTCATGGTGCCCAAGCAAATTTTACTGACCTTGATATCAGTATTGGGCAAAAGATTGTAATCCATAATTTAGTCTATGGTATTGATGATTTGTTTTATTTCGTCTAATTGAGGACTGAGTACTACCTCTATTCTGCGATTGGATGCACGACCCAATCGAGTAGAATTTGGAGCAATAGGTAAGTATTCTCCTCTTCCGGCGGCGGTGAGATTTTGGGGGAGGATATCAGGATTTTCAAGCAATTGTTTAACGATGGCGGTGGCACGTTTAGTGGAGAGGTCCCAGTTACCCTTCAGTGGTCCTTTTCCGCTATAGGGGACATTGTCAGTATGTCCTTCGATCAGTACAGAAATATCCGGATTGTCGGCCAAAACACTTCCCAAACCGGCGATGGCCCTTTCCCCATCTGATTCAACTGTCCAACTGCCAGAACGGAACAAGAGTTTGTTTTCCATTGATACATAGACCTTTCCGTCTCGGGCTTCAACGGTGAGTCCTTTGCCTTCAAAATTCAGCAGGGCGTCTGATAATTTTTCTTTTAGGCTGCGCATAGCTTCTTCTTGTCTTGCGATTAGGCCTTCTAGTTCATCCACTCTTGCCATACGATCGGTCAATTCATTTTCCCGTAATGCAATTTTATCCAACAGGCTTTCGTTTTCAGCGATACTTTCTTTGAGAGCTGTTTCACTATTTAGTTTAAGTAAATCCAGAGAAGATTCTAGTTTTTCTATTTTCTGCTGTTTTTGGTTGAGGCTGTTCTCTGTTTCTTCCAAAGTGTTTTCTAGAGTGACAAATTTTTCTGTCAAATCCTTAATTTCAGTGTTTAGAGTTTCGATGCTTTTAGTTTGACGATTGAAATTGTCTTTGAGTTGAGCGTAGCGGGATTCCAAATCATTGAATACACGAATGGAAACACAGGAACTCAGGTTTAAGGCAATGATAATAAAGGCGGTAATTTTTTTCATAAGATTCAATTAAAATTCTAGTTCTACCCCGACTGGGCAATGGTCAGAATGCTTGGCGTCAGGAAGTAGATAGGCACGTCTGATGTTGTCTTTTAGGTTTTCACTCACCAAGTTGTAATCGATGCGCCAGCCCTTGTTGTTATTTCGGGCGTTGGCCCGATAGCTCCACCAACTATATTGATGGGGTTCCGGATTTAGGTAGCGAAAGGAATCTAAAAATCCACTATCTATAAATGCATTGATCCATTCACGCTCTTCGGGCAGAAAGCCAGAAACATTCTTATTGCGAACGGGGTCGTGGATGTCGATAGCACGATGGCAAATGTTATAATCGCCACAGATCACCAATCGAGGGTATTCTTTTTTGAGGGTGTCGATATAGTTTTGAAAATCGTCCATGAATTTTAATTTATATTCCAATCGGTCGATGTTGGTTCCGGAGGGGAGATAAAGACTGATGACCGATACATTTTCGAAATCGGCCCTGATGACCCTACCCTCAAAATCCATATGATCGATTCCTGTGCCTTCTTGAACGTGTAGGGGATTGTTTTTGGTCAAAATGGCAACACCACTGTATCCTTTTTTCTGGGCAGAGTGCCAGTGGTGTTGGTAGCCTAAGTCTTCAAATTTAGTCGTATCGATTTGTTCGGCCATAGCTTTGATTTCCTGAAGACACAGTACATCAGGAGCAGTTGCTTGAAGCCAGTCAGCAAAACCTTTGTTGAGTGCAGCACGAATACCATTTACATTATAGGAGAGGATTTTCAATATTTGTTTTTTACAAAAGTAAAAAAACCAGTGTGGTATGAAAACTCAAAACAGAGCTTGAGTCCAAAAGATTTTAAAGCTTTTTCAACAATTTGCTCATGGAGAGCTTGTCTTTCAATAGTCCAGCAAGTGCATCTATATGAATTCGTTCCTGGGCCATTGTGTCCCGATCTCTGATAGTTACACTTTGGTCTTCTATGGTTTGATGATCTATGGTAATACAATAAGGAGTGCCCAGTGCATCTTGCCTGCGATAGCGTCTGCCCACAGCATCTTTTTCATCATAGGTGACGGTAAAATCCCACTTGATACCATCAACTATTTTTCGTGCAATTTCTGGAAGTCCGTCTTTTTTGACCAGGGGAAAGACTGCAAGTTGGGTAGGAGCCAAGACAGGAGGAAGTTTTAGAACTGTTCTGGTAGAACCGTCTTCAAGGGTTTCTTCCTGCAGGGCTTTGGAAAAGACTGCCAAAAACATCCTATCCAAACCGATTGAAGTTTCGACTACATAGGGTACGTAGTTTTCATTTTTTTCGGGATCGAAATACTGCAGTTTTTTTCCGGCAAATTTTTCGTGGTTCCCCAAATCAAAATCGGTTCGAGAATGAATACCCTCCAGCTCTTTGAATCCAAAGGGAAACTGGAATTCTATATCGGTGGCAGCATCAGCATAGTGGGCCAGTTTGTCATGGTCATGGAAACGATAGTTTTCGTTTCCAAGCCCAAGTTCCTGATGCCATTTGAGTCTTTTTTCCTTCCAGTACTCGTACCATTCTTTTTGTGTTCCTGGAGGAATGAAAAATTGCATTTCCATTTGCTCGAACTCGCGCATTCGAAAGATAAATTGACGGGCTACGATTTCATTTCTAAAGGCTTTCCCTGTCTGTGCAATCCCGAAGGGGAGTTTCATTCTTCCTGATTTTTGGACATTAAGGAAGTTGACAAAAATTCCTTGAGCTGTTTCGGGTCGCAAATAGAGATCCATGGCAGTATCGGCTGACGCACCCAGTTTGGTGCCAAACATGAGGTTGAATTGCTTTACGTCGGTCCAGTTACGGGAACCCGATTCTGGACAGGCGATTTCCAGTTCTTCGATTAGTGCTTTCAAATCGGCTAAATCCTCCTTTTCTAGGGATAATCCCATGCGTTTTTGAATGCTTTCTACTTTAGTTCGGTATTCCAATATCCTGGGGTTGGTAGAGTAAAACTGATCTTTGTCAAAAGAATCTCCAAAACGCTTAGCGGCTTTTTTAATTTCTTTGTTGATTTTGTTTTCAATCTTAGCGACATAATCCTCAATTAAGACGTCAGCACGGTATCTTTTTTTAGAGTCTTTATTATCGATTAGTGGATCGTTAAAAGCATCAATGTGACCTGAGGATTTCCAAGTTGTAGGGTGCATGAAAATGGCAGCATCAATCCCTACGATATTTTCATTGAGTTGAACCATGGCTTTCCACCAGTAATCACGGATATTTTTCTTAAGAGTTACCCCGTTTTGCCCATAATCGTAAACAGCACTCAAGCCATCGTAAATTTCACTGGATTGAAAAATAAAACCATATTCTTTGGCATGGGATATTACTTTTTTAAAGGTCTCAGATTGTTGCATAGTGTAGCAAAAATAAGCCTTTTTCGTATTTATAGACGCTTTCAATCAATTTCGATTAAAAAATTAGTAAAGCTAACGCTTGGAGTTTTTGTTGTATAAATTCAATTTTGAGGCCAAGAGGAGGCTGCCTTAGTATTGAATCGCTTGCAAGTAGGTTGTCTTGAGAATATTGCGTTATTTTGTGTGCACAACTGATGGGCATGAATAAATTTGGAAAGTACTTTTTATTCTTTTTGATTTTGGCTTCCTTCATCCAATGTGCCAGAAAATCTATTCCAACAGGAGGCTTAAAGGATACCTTGCCCCCGATTATGATTAACTCTTCCCCCAAGATGAATACGGTTTTTTTTGACAAGGAAAAAATCACGATTACTTTCGACGAGTTTATAAATCTTAAAGACCTTTCCAAGCAGTTGATTATCTCCCCTCCTTTGCAACCAGATCAATACAAAATCAAACCTCAGGGGACAGTTGCAAAAAAAATTCAGATTGAATTATTGGACTCACTGAAAGAGGGAACGACATATACCTTTAATTTTGGGGAAAGCATTGTCGACAACAATGAGGGCAATCCTTTGCCTTTTTTTCGCTACGCTTTGTCAACGGGCCCCATTATTGACTCCCTAGAAATTTCGGGAAAAATCACCGATGCTTATGAACGAATTACTAAGCCATATACCTCAATTCAATTGTACCCTGTTGACAGTACCTTTTCTGACTCTACCATTTTCTTGAAAAAGCCTTTTTATGCGACGAGCACCTTGGACTCTGTGATTTATAATTTTAAAAACTTGCGCCCTGACACCTATGAAATTATTGCGATAAAGGATGTGGGCGGAAATTATTTATTCGATCAAAATGTTGATAAAATTGGGTTCTTGGAAAAGCAAATTACCCTTCCAGGGGATAGTATTGTCAACTTTAGGATTTTTAATGAAATTCCCAATCTATTCTGGACGAGGCCCTTTTTTATCAACACTAATCAAATAGGTTTTGGATATTATGGCGAAGCTGATATTAGTGCGATAGAGGTGGAAAGTAAAGTGCCCTATAATTTTAGATATCTGATTAATAAAAATAGAGAAAAGGATACTTTGCATTTTTGGTTTAGGGGAGACAAAATAGATTCATTGAAGTTTGCTATAAAAGAAAAAGACACCACCCGTATTTTCAACGTAAAGTTCAGAAAAGAATTGAGAGATTCCTTAGAAATCTCTCCCTTTACCAAACCAACTATGGGCTTGTTGGACAGTTTTAAGATTCAATCGAATTTGCCTTTGGTCAAAATCAATTTGGATTTGATTAAGATTAAAGGATTGGATTCGCTAGCCGTTCCTTTTAAGGCATCTTTGGACAAAAATTACGATAGGCTCTCTCTTTTTTATGATTGGTTGCCCAATGATAATTACAAAATTGAATTGATGCCCAATGCTTTGATAGACTTTTGGGGGAGCACCCATGACACCCTAAAATTTGACTTCAAAACTAATCCCATTTCGGATTATGGTAATATTTTCCTACAAATACTCAGAGAAGATGAAGATCCTTTTATATTGGAATTGATCACCCTTAAGGGAGAAAGCTTAAGGCGATTTGATCTGTCCAATGAATTGGATTATTATGAATTCAACCACCTACTACCTGGAAATTATTTATTTCGATATATCAAAGACAAAAACGGAAACAAAAAGTGGGATACAGGAAATTACCTAAAAAAAATTCAACCCGAGATGGTTTATTATTCTCCAGACACGATTGAGTTAAGGGCCAACTGGGACATTAATCAGCAATTGAAAATTCCTTCAGAGGTTCAAAGTTTTTCAAGTGTTGATTTTTTGGATATTAATATTGAAGATAAGACCCTTCAAGCTAAGGATTCTTTGGAAAAATTAAATTAATAGTATCTTTAAAAATAAAAACAATGGGTGGAGGTAATATTGTACTCGCTTCTCTTTTTATTTGTGTTGTTCTCGGTGTTTTGGCCATGATAAAATCCAGACTCTAAGTGGGTTACATTTCGAGTGAGTGGATGTATTCTTCCATTAGTGCTAAACCCTCTTTATGAATACTTTTTCGCCCAACCTCGGGCATCATTATTCCAGGGTCAGTACTTTTGTAGCGGTAGATCATGATAGAGTTTTCGGGTTCACCGGGGACAATACTGAATTTCAAATTTCCCGATCCTTTTCCTGCAGCAATTGGTGGTTTGTAAACCCCTCTTCTACGTTTGTTTTTTTCATGGTAAGTGAGATTAAGCCCTGAATTTTTGGCCGGTCCAAGATCATTATGACAATGGGCACAGTTGATGTGGAGGTAGGCTTTTGCCCTGTCATCAAGAGTTCCTGAATCCTCTTGGTTCCAGATAGCAAAGCGTGGACGTTTCTCTTTTTTGGGGAGTCCCTTAAGAACTTCTTTTTGAACAAAGTATTCCAGTTGGTCATGAACCATTCCCTCATAGATGTTATTTCGGTTGAGCTGACCCGCTATTGGACCAATAGGGGAAATTTCTTTACCCAACATATGACAGCTTTTACAAAGGGTTTGATTAGGGATTGCATAGATTAGGTTTTGACTTTTTCCGTTGTGATCTATCCAACTTACGGGAGTTTTACCTCCGATGATATTTACAAATGCATCGGTTTGTTCTTCGTTCCAGACATAGGAAAGGGTTTTCCATGACTGGTTTTGCTCTTTGATCAACAAACGGGTTTCTATTATTTTTTTTTCTCCCTCCGGATTTCTGAAGTCAGAAGGATAGTAAAAGTTTTTGATGATGATGCTTCCGACATCAAACTCCATTACTCCCTCAGGGCGGTAGAACATTTTCTTGCCCTTGGGAAAATAGATGAATCTTTTTTTGTGGGAGTAGTCCGAAAAAAGGGCATTGTTGAGTTTGTATTCATAAACATTTTCAGCAGGCTTAAGGTCAGCAATTTTACCCTCAAAAAAGGGATATTCAGAAAGCTTGGCTATTTCATTGAATTGGTCTTTAGTGATAGCTATTTTGGGAACTACTTTTCTGGCTATGGGCGCGGTTCCTTTTTCCACATTGTTTTTGCAAGAAACCAAAAAGCTCAGTGAGATCCCTAATAAATAAAAATACTTCAGGGGTGACATTTTAGATGGATTTTTCAAATTCAACTTCACATTCATAATTTCCAACGTCATTAGAGAATTCATTAAAATCATTAGCTGCGTCTAGGGCGGCAAAGTTAATTTTTCCGTTGTT
Source organism: uncultured Flavobacteriaceae bacterium (assembly GCA_913043275.1). Lineage (GTDB taxonomy): Bacteria > Bacteroidota > Bacteroidia > Flavobacteriales > Flavobacteriaceae > UBA8316. The sequence goes on from CAJWLL010000002.1 coordinate 56,788, forward strand.
TTTGATGCAAACTTTGTATTCAGGATTTATTTGTTGACCCTTGGTGTAGTAGTCTTTTGGTAAAATACCGTCATAGGCAATGTCAGGGATTTTCATCCAATTTTTATACACCCACAATTTACCAAAATCATTGTCCAAAGCTGGGAACCAATGTTTGTTTTTGAATTGGTTGTTGTAAATAAATATTTTCCCCGGATAAGCACTGTACTTGGTGTCGCTCTCATAATCATTTTCTACCTGTCTGACTCCATTGGGTAGTCCCTTCTTTTTCTTTTTCTTCTTTTTCTTTTTGGGAGGTACATATATTTCATAGCTGACAATAGAGCTGTTGATGGTTTTGTGATTTTCAATTTTATTTTCGAAAAGAGCTACCTTTTTGGTGGCCATTATGATTACACCTGAACCTCTAGGGACAGAACTGACGATGGACCCCTTTACTCCAAAATTTCTCAAATTGTTGTCGTGAATGTAATTGTTGTGGGCCTTGACGTTTTCTCCGTAAACAGTCAGGTGGGGGAGATTGAAAATAAGCAGTCCTCCAGTATTTTGATAAACCTCATTGTTGAATATTTCAACTTGGCTACTGTTTTCGCTTTCGATTCCCGCGACATTGTAATAAGCTTTGTTGTTTTTTACCGTTACGTTTTGGGATTGTCCAACATAGATGCCAGCATCCGAAGCTCCTATGGCTTCACAGCCCTCAATCAATAGATTTTTACATAAAACAGGATACAAGGCATAGGCTCCATTTTGTGTCGATACTTTTCCAGTCCATGCCGAGCGAATGTTTCGGATGGTCACATTTTCTGAATCTGTAATTTTTAGATTATCCCCGGCAGCATCTTCGATGGACATGTTTTCAATGGTTAGGTTCTTACAGTTGGAAATCCTGATTCCCTCTGCACCTTGTTTTTGCCCTTTAAAAGAAAGTACTGTTTTTTCGATGCCCTTGCCGCGAAGGATAATATTTTTCTTACCATCCAAAATCAAAGATTGAGAAAATAGATAGTGACCTTCAGGTAGATCAATCACACTGCTATCCTGGGCGGTAATGAATGCCCTTAGTATGGGGATTTCCATGTCCAAATAATCTCTATCAGGATTGTAGGAGGGCATTGTAGGGGATTTCAATAGTAAAAAGGCAATAAGTGCCAAAACACTCATTATGGTCAATACAGCTTTTAATCTCAAAATCATGTTTATTAAGGCTTCCTGTCAAAATTAACCAATAAAATTTTAAAACGGTAGAATGATTAAAAATGTTATATTTGCAGGGCATTATGAAAAAACAATTTGAGGCGACCATTGAGTCCCTCTTTTTTTTGAAATGAATTTTAATCAAAAAGTTAAAGATTTGTTGTTGTTAGCCCTAGAGCAGCACCCCGATATTTTTTTAGTGGATCTTAAAATATCTACTGATAAATTGATTAAGGTTATTTTGGATGGTGATGAAGAAGTCAATGTTAAAGACTGCATCAATATTAGTAGAGCCATTGAGGACTCTTTAGATAGAGATGAGGAGGATTTTAGCCTGGAAGTAGCCTCTTCGGGAGTGGGTAGTCCTTTGAAGTTTCCAAGACAATACCAAAAAAATCTAGGCAGAAAAATGGAAATCATTTCTAAAGAGGGATTGAAATTTGAGGGGGAATTGACCCATGTAAAAGATGATTCCATTGAATTGCAATGGAAACAAAGGGAACCCAAACCTATAGGAAAAGGAAAAATAACGGTAACTAAAAATAAAACCCTAATGTTTGACGAAATTAGTCAAACTAGGGTGATGATCAAATTTTAATATTCAGAAATGGAAAATTTAGCATTAATAGAATCTTTTTCAGAATTCAAAGATGAAAAGTTAATAGATAGAGTCACACTGATGGCAATTTTAGAGGAGGTTTTTAGAAATACCCTCAAAAGGAAATTTGGTTCAGATGAAAATTTCGATATCATTATTAATCCCGACAAGGGTGATCTGGAAATATGGAGAAACAGGATAGTTGTTAAGGATGGTGAAGTGGAGGATGCAAATCAGGAAATTGAATTGTCAGAGGCTCAAAAAATAGAGCCTGATTTTGAAGTCGGAGAGGATGTTTCTGAAGAGGTGAAACTAGTTGATTTGGGTCGAAGATCCGTTCAAACACTTAGACAAAACCTGGTTTCTAAAATATTTGAACACGACAGTACGAATACATTTAATCAATTTAAAGATCGCACCGGTGAACTTTTTACCGCTGAGGTTCACCATATTAGAAATCGTGAGGTAATTTTATTAGATGACCACGGGAATGAACTTATTCTTCCAAAGGACCGTCAAATTCCCAATGATTTTTTTCGTAAAGGGGACAATGTAAGAGGTGTTATAGATATAGTGGAACTACGAGGAAACAAACCTAGAATAATCCTTTCTCGAACGTCACCAGTGTTTTTAGAGAAGTTATTTGAACAAGAAATTCCTGAAGTTTTTGATGGTCTTATCACTATCAAGAAAGCTGTGAGAATTCCCGGAGAAAAAGCCAAAGTGGCTGTAGATTCCTATGATGATCGAATTGATCCTGTTGGAGCATGTGTTGGAATGAAAGGCTCACGTATTCACAGTATTGTTAGAGAGCTTGGGAATGAAAATATTGATGTGATTAATTACACCAATAATCTGCAACTATTCGTTACCAGAGCGTTGAGTCCCGCCAAAATTAATTCCTTGAAGATTGACGAAGACACCAAAAGAGTTCAGGTTTTTCTCAATCCTGATCAGGTTTCAAAGGCCATTGGAAGAGGAGGTCACAATATACGTTTGGCAGGAAAGTTAACAGGATACGAAATTGATGTATATCGTGAGGGGGTAGAAGAAGATGTTGAATTGACAGAATTTACAGACGAAATTGACGCTTGGGTCATTGAAGAATTCAAGAAAGTGGGACTCGATACAGCCAAAAGCATTTTGGAACTCGATCCAAAAGATCTGATTAAGCGAACCGACCTTGAAGAAGAGACTGTTAGTGAGGTAATTAGAATTTTAAAAGAAGAATTTGAAAAATAAACGGAGGGATTTTTCCTACTTTTGATAAGGATTAGAAATATGGCAGAGATTTCAACTATAAGATTAAATGTGGCATTAAGAGAATTAAACATTTCTCTGGATCGTGCTGTCGAATTTTTGGGACAGAAAAATATTAAAATTGAAAGCCGACCGACTTCTAAGATTTCTAAGGACGTTTATCAAATTCTTTTGGATGAATTTGAGAAAGATAAATCTAAAAAAGACGCTTCTCATGAAATTAGCGAGGAGAAGAAGAAGGAAAAGGAATCCCTGAGAATTATTCAAGAAAAGAAAGAAAAAGAGCGATTTGAACAACAGCAGAAACGACAAGAGGTCATCAAGGCCAAGGCATCAATCATCAAGCCTATTACCATAGGAGTAATTGATCTTGATAACCCACCGAAGACTAAAAAAGCTATTGACAAAGAGGTCAAGAAGCCTAAACTTGAGGAAGCTGCTCAGCAAAAAAATGGACTTGGTCTGGCAACTCAAGAAAAAAATGAAAAAGCGATAAAATCCGAAAGCGAAGTCAAAGCAGAACCGGATAAAAAAGAAGATACATCACCAACAAAGGCTGTTGATTCTATTGACATTAAAACACAATACAAAACGCTCACTGGGCCTAAGAAAACTGGTCAAACTATCGATTTGGATGAGTTTAAAAAGAAAGAAAAAGGAGTAGAAGAGGCACGAAAACGTAAAAGAAAAAGAATCAGTAAAGAGCCTTCACCAAAACCTTCCTCTAGTAAATCAAACAATCAAAACAGTAGGTTGTCCCAAAGAAAGGAATCCAATTCAAATCCTCAAAAGGCAGAGCCTACTGATGAAGAAGTTCAAAAACAAATTCGTGAAACCTTAGAGAAATTACAAGGGAAATCTAATAAATCTAAAGGGGCAAAGTATAGAAGAGATAAAAGAGATCAGCACCGCCAGAAATCCGAGACCGAACAGGCTGAACAAGAGGCAAGTAGTAAAATTTTGAAGGTCACAGAATTTATTACTGTAGGAGAAATAGCTACTTTAATGGAAATTAGCTCCACGGAAATAATATCTGCTTGTATGACATTAGGGATCATGGTGACCATGAACCAACGACTAGATGCAGAAACCTTGAGTATTGTTGCCGAGGAGTTTGGGTATCAAGTGGAATTTGTCAAAACCGAGCTGGAAGAGAGCATCGAAGAAGAGGAGGACCAGGAAAGTGATCTGCAGTCCCGTGCGCCCATAGTAACCGTAATGGGTCACGTTGATCATGGTAAAACCTCCTTATTGGATTACATCCGAGAGGAAAATGTTATTGCTGGGGAGTCGGGTGGGATCACCCAACATATTGGGGCTTATTCGGTAATGCTCAAGGACAATCAAAAAATAACATTTCTGGATACGCCGGGTCACGAAGCATTTACGGCCATGCGTGCCAGAGGTGCTCAGGTTACAGATATTGCTATCATTGTAATAGCTGCAGATGATGACATAATGCCCCAAACAGAAGAAGCCATCAGTCATGCTCAAGCAGCTGGGGTTCCTTTGATTTTTGCCATCAATAAAGTGGACAAGCCCAATTCCAATCCTGATAAAATAAAGGAAGCCTTGGCAGGGATTAATTTGATGGTAGAGGATTGGGGTGGTAAAATTCAATCTCAAGATATCTCTGCTCTCAAAGGGACAGGGGTCAATGAATTGCTCGAAAAGGTCTTGCTGGAAGCAGAACTTTTAGAGCTTAAAGCTAACCCTGCTAGAAAGCCTAAAGGTACTGTAGTAGAAGCCTTTTTGGACAAAGGACGAGGTTACGTTTCCACAATCTTGGTTCAAACTGGAACTCTGAAAATCGGAGATTATATTTTGGCAGGTAAGCATAGCGGAAAGATCAAAGCCATGTTTGATGAGCGTGGAAATAGTTTGGAATCTGCTCTCCCTTCAACTCCAGTTTCTATTTTAGGATTGGATGGAGCTCCTCAGGCAGGAGACAATTTCCATGTCCTAGAGGACGAAAAGGAAGCCAAGCAAATTGCAGCTAAAAGAACACAGCTTTTGAGAGAGCAAAATGTTAGGACGCAGAGGCATATTACCTTGGATGAAATTGGAAGAAGGATTGCACTTGGAGAATTCAAAGAGTTGAACATGATCCTCAAAGGCGATGTTGACGGTTCTGTTGAAGCCCTTACAGATTCTTTACAAAAGTTATCCACTGATGAAATACAAGTGAACATTATCCACAAAGGCGTAGGAGCCATAACAGAATCTGATGTTTTGCTTGCCTCTGCGTCTGATGCAATAGTGATAGGGTTTAATGTAAGGCCAATGAGTAATGCAAGAACCATAGCAGATAAGGAAGAAATTGATATTCGTTCCTATTCTATAATCTACGATGCCATTAACGAGGTCAAAGATGCCATGGAGGGAATGTTATCTCCCGAGATGAAGGAAGAGATTACGGGGACTGCCGAAATCAGAGAAACATATAAAATCTCTAGGGTTGGGACCATCGCTGGCTGTATGGTTAACAGTGGAAAAATTTATCGTAATTCTGGAATTCGTTTAATTCGCGAAGGAGTGGTTGTTTTCTCTGGAAACCTTGCTTCTCTCAAACGATTCAAGGACGATGTCAAAGAGGTTGCTAAAGGCTACGATTGTGGTATTCAAATAAAAAACTTTAACGATATCAAACAATTAGATGTATTGGAATGTTTCCAAGAGGTTGCTGTCAAAAAGAAGCTTTAATCTTTGGTTTCTAGTAGAAAGGCAGCGGGATATGCCTTCTTAATCTTCTTTAATTTATTCAGCCCTAAATAATAGTCTTTAAATCGGCCTACTTGAACTTTGTAATTCGGGGTTTCGAAACTAAGGTTCACCTCCCAATTCGGAAAACTTTTTTTAAAATTTTCGAACAATTCCTGAGCACGTTTGTTATCTCCATAAAATAACTGTATGGTATAAAACTTTGAGGAGTAATTCTCGCTATCTATATCAATTTTAGTTTCCATCAGCTTAGTAATAGTTGAATCTTGTTCAATCTTTACTGTAGCCTTTTGAGCGTTCAGCTTTGGCGCAGATACCGCGACGAAAATAGAGATACATATCAAGTAAATAGAAGGTTTTTTCATATTACAAAAAAACAAAAATAACTAAAAACAGCTTTAAAAATAAAGGATTAAATTAAACAACTATTTAGAATTTGTATAAATTACAAAAATGTTAAATAGGAGGTTTTAAGTTAACGAGTCTATGACTTAAATTTGCTATGGATTTTAGAAAAGACACATTGCTATCCCTGCCATTTAAACTTATTGAAGTTTTTTTTAGAAACCTATCTTCATCTAGGCTTACTGTCTTGTTGACTTCAGCATTTACTCTTTTTTCAATCTTTTTTTTATTTGCACAAGAGGCAGATGTTCAAGCAGGTAAAAAGCTTTTCAATGCTAATTGTGCATCTTGTCACAAATTGAATAAAAAAGCAGTTGGCCCTGCCCTCAAGGGGGTTTCTGCCAAGTATGATCGGGAGTGGCTTTACAGTTGGATAAAGAACAGCTCAGCTATGATCAAAGATGGTGACCCTCAAGCCATAGCTGTTTGGGAGGAATATAATAAGGTAGCAATGAATGCCTTCCCCATGTTGTCAAATGCTGACATTGATAATATTTTAGCCTATTCGGATTATACACCTCCTGCGCCAGTGGCTGTAGCTTCAAACCAACAGCCGGCCTCCTCTTCAGGAACGAGTAATGATCTGATCTTAGTAGCATTGACACTGGTGTTTATCATTTTGGTGGTAATGCTTTTTTTGGTACAAAAAACATTAAAAAGAATAGCTTTTGCCAGTGGTGTAGACATTTCACCAACTGTTAAAGAAAAGAGACCGCCCCTATGGCAAGTAGTTGCCAAAAATCATTTTCTTATTTTCCTCCTGGTTGTTGGATTTCTGTTGAGCAGTGCCTACTTTGTATACGGTTTTCTGATGCAAGTTGGAATTGATCAAGGCTATATGCCAGTTCAACCAATCCATTATTCACACAAAATACATGCAGGGGCCAATCAAATTGAATGTAAATATTGCCATTCCTCTGCTCGAGTTTCTAAACATTCGGGAATACCCTCTTTGAACGTTTGTATGAATTGTCACAAAAACATTGCCGAATACAACGGTGAGGAAGATATAGAAAACGGTTATACCAAAGAGTTCTATACCAAAGAAATCAAGAAGTTATATGATGCCGTAGGTTGGGATGAAGACAATCAAGCCTATACTGGTAATATCAAACCAGTAAAATGGGTAAGAATTCACAATTTACCTGATTTTGTTTATTTTAATCATGCCCAGCATGTCCAAGTGGGGGATATAGAATGTCAAACTTGCCATGGGCCTGTTGAAGAAATGGAGGTTATGTATCAGTATTCTTCTCTGACCATGGGATGGTGTATCAATTGTCATAGAGAAACCAATGTAAAAGTCAAGGACAATGAATATTATGCCAAAATTCACGAAGAATTGTCTAAGAAATACGGTGTCGAAAAGTTGACCGTTGCCCAGATGGGAGGTCTTGAATGTGGTAAGTGTCATTATTAAATAGGTTTAAACAGTATTATGTCATCAAAAAAAGTTTATTGGAAAAGCGTAGCGCAACTCGACAAGGGAAATGAGTTGGTTAAGAAGCTGGAACAAAATGAGTTTATCGATCAAATTCCAGTAGACGATTTTTTGGGAGACGAACATACAATGAGTCAATCCAAAACCAATCGTAGGGACTTTCTCAAATATGTGGGATTCAGTACTGCAGCTGCAAGCCTAGCATCTTGTGAGGGTCCGGTAATAAAATCTGTACCTTATGTAGTACAACCAGAACAAATTATTCCGGGGATTGCAAATTATTATGCCACGGCCATTGCTGATGGTTTTGATTTTAGGAGTATTCTTATAAAAACTCGTGAGGGAAGACCTATAAAAGTCGAAAACAACAAAGATGCATCTATATTGGGTGATGCTAATGCTAGAGTGCATGCATCGGTTTTATCAATGTATGATATCAAAAGACTGCAGGTACCAAAAGCAAAAGGACAAGATATTACATGGAGTGATTTCTACAGTCAAGTAGGCGCTAAAATTAAGGCAATGGCAGTCTCAGAAAAGCCCATAGTATTGATTACCCAAACTTTTGCCAGTCCCACCACCCAAAATATTATTGAAAAATTTATTGCGCAGTTTCCTAATGTAAGCCATGTGGTATACGATACACTGTCTTCAAGCCATGCATTGGATGCTTTCGAAAATGTTTATGGTGTTAGGGCTTTAGCAGACTATGACTTTTCCAAAGCTGAAACAATAGTATCAATTGGTGCAGATTTATTAGGTGATTGGCAAGGTGGAGGATACGATAGCAATTACGCAAAAAGAAGGGTTCCAAAGGAACAAAATGGAAAATCTGAAATGTCATATCACATTCAGTTTGAATCCAATATGACACTATCAGGAGCCAACGCTGACAATAGAATTCCAACAGATCCAGACTCTCAGAAAAAAATTATTGCTCAGATTTATTCCCAGCTTACAGGTAGGACTTCGTCTTTAAGCGAATTAAATCCTCAACTTAAAAAAGTTGTAGACAATTCTGTTTTAAGACTTAAAAAATCCAAATCTAAAGCTGTGATTGTTTCTGGAATAGACGATGTCGCCGTCCAAGAAGTTGTTTTGGCAATCAATGAGTACCTTGGATCAGATGCAATGGATACAGCTCAACCCAAATTCATCCGTCAAGGCAGTAAAAAAGCTGTTAATCAATTGATTGACGACATGCAAAAAGGGAAAGTAAAAGGATTGATTACTGCTGGTGTGAATCCAAGCTTTACTCTTCCAAATTCAGAAATCTTTAATACTGCATACTCTAAATTAGAGTTTTCTTTAGCATTTGCTTTGAAAGAAGATGAAACCGCTACTGCTGCACAATTTGTAGCTGCTACACCGCATTATCTCGAGAGTTGGGGAGATTACCAATTCAAAAAAGGACATTATGCATTGGCACAACCCACCATTCGTCCACTTTTTGACACCCAACAATTTCAGGATGTTCTTTTAAAGCTCTCTGGAAGTACTAATACATACTATAATGAGATCAAGTCTAATTGGACTGAAAAAAACATACTCAAAGAAAATTCCTGGAATAAGACTTTACACGATGGTTGTTTTTCAACTGGTGATGTAATTGAATCCAATGGCGTTTCATTTGATTTAGGTCACCAGATAAAAACATTATCTAAAGCATCTTCAGGGGACATGTCATTGGTGTTGTACCCAAAAACGGGAATGGGAGATGGCCAACAGGCCAACAATCCTTGGTTGCAAGAATTTCCTGATCCTATTTCAAGAGTGTCTTGGGACAACTACCTTACTGTTTCAGCTATTGATGCTAAAAGAATTGGACTCAAAAATGTAAACGTTTCTGATGGTGCACTAAACGGAAGTTATGCAAATGTAACTGTAGCAGGTAAAAGTATAGTCGCACCGGTTTTGATTCAACCCGGTCAAGCCAAAGGAACAGTCGGCATGGCCTTTGGATATGGACAAAGAAGAGGTTTGCAAGAAGAAATGCAAGTGGGAGTTAATGCTTTCCCTTTTTATAATGATTTTAATTCGGTTCAAGAAGTAAAAATAACTCCTGCCGATGGATATCACGAATTTGCATGTGTGCAATTGCATAATACTCTGATGGGTAGGGGAGACATCATTAAAGAAACCACCTTGGAAATTTTCAATACCAAAGATAAAGAATATTGGAACCCCATACCGAAAGTCTCTAAAAACCACATGGAGTATGAAGTTACCTCCCCCGAAGTTGACATGTGGCAATCTTTTGATCGTTCTGTGGGGCACCATTTTAATTTGTCTATTGATTTGAATTCTTGTACAGGTTGTGGCGCTTGTGTAATTGCTTGTCACGCAGAAAACAATGTTCCTGTTGTTGGAAAACAAGAAATTAGGAAGTCCCGCGATATGCATTGGCTTAGAATTGATCGTTATTATTCTTCAGGGGAATCTTTTGGAGATGATAATCAAACTAAAGAGGACATTTCGGGGTTGGGAGATTCTTTGACCACTTTTGGTGAGATGGAAAAGGCGTCAGAAAACCCTCAAGTGGCATTTCAACCCGTAATGTGTCAACACTGTAACCATGCCCCTTGCGAGACGGTTTGCCCAGTTGCGGCCACCTCTCACGGAAGACAAGGCCAAAACCATATGGCATATAACCGTTGTATTGGAACACGTTACTGTGCTAATAATTGTCCATATAAGGTAAGACGATTCAACTGGTTCTTATACAACAAAAATGATGAGTTTGACTATCATATGAATAATGATTTAGGTCGTATGGTACTTAACCCTGATGTGGTAGTTCGCTCAAGGGGAGTTATGGAAAAATGTTCTATGTGTATCCAAATGACGCAAAAAGCCATTTTAGATGCTAAGTTGGAAGGAAGACAGATCAAGGATGGAGATTTTAAATGTGCTTGTTCTGATGCATGTTCTTCAGGTGCAATGGTTTTTGGAGACGTTAATGATAAATCAAGTATAGTGTCAGGCCTTAAAGAAGATGAAAGAATGTATCACTTGCTTGAAAGTGTTGGTACAAAACCCAACGTGATGTATCAAACTAAAGTTAGAAATACCGACGAAACCTTGAAATAGAAAAACGAACCGTATGGCATCTCATTACGAAGCACCAATAAGAAAACCTCTAGTAACAGGTGATAAAAGTTATCATGACGTAACTATTGATGTCGCTGCTGTGGTTGAGGGAAAAGCCAATCGTCAATGGTGGATTGTTTTTGGAATTGCTTTGACTGCCTTTCTATGGGGACTAGGGTGTATTGCATATACTATAGGGACAGGTATAGGAACTTGGGGTTTAAATAAAACAGTGGGCTGGGCTTGGGACATTACCAACTTTGTATGGTGGGTTGGGATTGGTCACGCAGGAACTTTGATCTCTGCAGTACTTTTATTGTTCAGACAAAAATGGAGGATGGCCATTAATCGCTCTGCAGAAGCCATGACGATTTTCTCGGTAATACAGGCAGGATTATTCCCGATTATTCACATGGGACGACCTTGGTTGGCCTATTGGACATTACCCATTCCAAATACTTTTGGATCACTATGGGTGAATTTTAATTCACCACTATTGTGGGATGTATTCGCAATATCCACTTATTTATCCGTATCCCTTGTCTTTTGGTGGACAGGCTTGTTACCAGATTTTGCTATGATCCGTGATCGTGCTGTCAAACCTTTCCAAAAGAAAATATATAGTTTATTGAGCTTTGGATGGTCAGGAAGAGCTAAAGACTGGCAGCGTTTTGAAGAAGTTTCATTAGTGTTAGCTGGATTAGCGACTCCATTGGTGCTTTCTGTGCACACCATTGTATCTTTTGATTTTGCTACCTCAGTAATCCCAGGCTGGCATACTACCATATTCCCCCCATATTTTGTTGCAGGTGCAGTCTTTTCAGGATTTGCAATGGTACAGACCCTATTGATCATTATGCGTAAAGTCTCTAATTTGGAAGATTATATTACGGTTCAACATATAGAGCTTATGAATATTGTAATAATGATTACCGGTTCCATTGTAGGAGTTGCCTACATTACCGAATTATTTATCGCCTGGTATTCTGGGGTAGAGTATGAACAGTATGCCTTCCTCAACAGAGCGACAGGTCCTTATTGGTGGGCCTACTGGTCGATGATGACTTGTAATGTTTTTTCTCCACAGTTCATGTGGTTTAAAAAATTGAGAACAAGCATTATCTTTTCCTTTATCATTTCCATTGTTGTGAACATAGGTATGTGGTTTGAAAGATTTGTAATTATTGTGACTTCATTACATAGGGATTACCTTCCTTCTTCTTGGACTATGTTTTCACCTACCTTTGTGGATGTAGGAATATTTATAGGAACCATTGGATTTTTCTTTGTACTGTTTTTACTATATTCTAGAACCTTCCCTGTTATTGCTCAGGCGGAAGTAAAAACCATACTGAAATCCTCTGGTGAAAAGTATAAAAAATTAAGAGACGGCGAATGAGCAGTAATCGAGTAATCCATGCTTTATATGACGACGACGATAAATTGTTGTCTGCGGTAAAATCTATCAGGGAAAAAAAGCATCATATTGAAGAGGTTTATACTCCTTTTCCTGTCCATGGTCTAGACAAAGCCATGGGATTGGAAGAAACCCGAATTTCGATCATGGCTTTTATATATGGGTGTATTGGTTTTTTAGTTTCGATTTTAATGATGAATTACATAATGATTGAAGATTGGCCTCAGAACATCGGTGGAAAACCTAGTTTTTCCTATCTGGAAAATATGCCTGCCTTTGTGCCAATTATGTTTGAAATGACAGTGTTTTTTGCAGCTCACTTGATGGTTATTACCTTCTACTTAAGGAGTAGGTTGTGGCCTTTTAAAGAAGCTGAAAATCCAAATCCTCTAACTACCGACGATAAATTTCTGATCGAGATTGAATTCCACGACAACGAAAAAGAACTCAACGTACTGTTAAAAGAAACAGGAGCCATTGATGTTAAAACTATTGAAAAAAAGGGCGATGATGAATAGATCAATTTCTTTAAGGTTACTTTTGCCATTATTTTTGGGCTTACAGTCGTGTTTCAATCCGTCTAAACCCAACTATCAATATTTTCCTAACATGTATGAACCTGTAGGTTACGAAACCTATGCGGATTCGGATGCTTTTGCCAATGGGATCGAAGCACAACTTCCTGTTGAGGGCTCTATAAATCGTGGTTGGATTCCTTACGATTATCCGGATACTAACGAAGGATATGAAGCGGCTAAGATCGGCTTGAAGTCCCCAATCGAAGTCAATGCCGAAAATCTCATACAAGGAAAAGAACTTTACGGTATTTATTGTGCTGTTTGTCATGGCAACAAAGGCAATGGACAAGGCATTTTGGTGACCCGAGAAAAATATTTAGGAGTTCCCAGTTATACGGATCGAGAGATTACCCCCGGCAGCATTTACCATGTATTAATGTATGGTAGAAACGCAATGGGCTCCCATGCAGGGCAAGTAAATGCCAAAGAGAGATGGCAAATTGCCCAGCATGTTATGGAGTTGAGACAAAACCTAATTGACAAATAATTTATTAAAAAACGAGATGTATACTTTTACAAATAAATTAAGAAACTTTTCCATCATCCTGATGGTTGTCGGATTTTTAGGTTTGAGCCATGGATTTTTAACCGTACCCGAAACAGTCGAGGAAGCGATTTCAATGGTAGCAGATGCTCATCACGGTGATCACAAAACGGGCACCCAGCATCAGGGACACCATGAAGCAGCTTTAGCAAATAATGAAGAACATTCTGAAGATCACCACGGAGAACACTTATTACATCAACTACAAAATAAACCTTGGGCAGCCCTCTATGTAGCGGCATTCTTCTTTATGATGATTGCGTTGGGAACTTTGGCATTCTATGCAATAAATCGTGCAGCTCAGGCTGGTTGGTCTCCTGCAATTTTCAGGGTCATGGAGGGGATTACGGCCTATCTGTTGCCCGGTGCACTTGTTGTTTTTGTCATTCTCGCATTATCGGGAATGCATTTTAACCACCTCTTTATCTGGATGGATCCTGACGTAGTTTCTCACGACAAATTGATTCAAGGAAAAGTTAGTTTTCTTAATGTCCCAGGATTTTTAATTAGAGCATTAATCTATATTGGAGGCTGGACTAGTTATAGGTATTTTTCTAGAAAATTTTCATTGGCACAGGATCAAGCTGCTGATGTGTCCAACCACAAAAAGAATTTTAGAATTTCAGCAGCATTTTTAGTTTTCTTTATCGTAACAGAATCTATGATGTCATGGGATTGGATCATGTCTATTGATCCTCACTGGTTCAGTACACTCTTTGGATGGTATGTGTTTTCAAGCATGTTTGTCTCCGGTGTTACCACTATCGCTCTCATAACAATTTATCTTAAATTCATGGGCTATCTAGAAAAAGTCAATGACAGTCACATCCATGATTTGGGTAAATTTATGTTCGGTATCAGCATTTTTTGGACCTATTTATGGTTTTCACAATTCATGCTTATTTGGTATTCTAACATTCCTGAGGAAGTTACTTACTTCATTACCCGAATTGAGGATTACAACCTTCCTTTTTTTGGTATGTTGTTCATGAATTTTATTTTCCCCTTGTTGATTTTGATGAATAGTGATTACAAACGCATTAACTACTTTATTGTCATGGCAGGCATTGTAATTCTGTTAGGACACTATATAGATGTATTCAATATGATCATGCCTTCGGCAGTTGGAGACCAATGGTTTATTGGTATTGCTGAGATAGGAGGGTTTCTATTTTTCTTTGGTCTGTTCATATTTGTTGTTTTTAAAGAAATTTCGAAAGTGCCAATCCATGCAGCGGGAGATCCATTCATTGGAGAGAGTGAACGCTTTCATTATTAATAATTAATGGTAAGATAAATGACGATTTTATTGATACTTACGGTTTTAGCATTGATCGCAATTGCCATCTGGCAAATCACCAAGATATTTGAATTGTCTCAACCCAAAAAAATCAAAACTCAGGTAGCAGACGACGATGACAATCGTTGGAACGGACAGTTGATGTTCGCTTTTCTGATATTTCTTTATGCCATCACCTTATATTCATTTTGGAAGTGGGGAGATCTACTCTTACCCTCCGCCTCCTCAGAGCACGGTCTAGAGTATGACAATTTGATGTGGATTTCATTTGCCATTATCTTTTTTACCCAAACCATAACCCAAGCACTTTTACATTATTTTGCCTACAAGTACAGAGGTGAAAAGGGTAAAAAAGCTTTGTTTTATGCAGACAATGACCGTCTGGAGGCCATCTGGACTATAATTCCTGTGATAGTCCTAGCCGGATTGATCCTTTATGGATTGTACACTTGGACAGACATCATGACTGTAGAGGAAAACGAAGATGCGTTGTTAGTAGAATTGTACGCCCAGCAGTTCAACTGGAAAGCCCGTTATGCTGGAGAAGATGGTGTTTTAGGAGATGCCAATGTTAGATTTTTACAAGATTTTGATGGCAAAAATATCGTCGGAATTGACGCTACTGACCCCAATGGTTTTGACGATGTGGTGGTTCAGGAATTACACCTGCCAACGGGTAGAGAAGTCATCTTTAAGATGCGTTCTCAGGATGTATTACATTCTGCCTATATGCCGCATTTTAGAGCACAGATGAACTGTGTTCCGGGGATGATTACCGAGTTTGCTTTTACGCCTACTGTAACCACAGAGGATATGAGACAAACCGATGACATGAAAGCCAAGGTTAAAAAGATTAATTCAATTAGAAGGGAAAACAGTCAAGAACTGATCGCAAAAGGAGAGGAAGCTTTAGAACCCTATGTCTTCGATTATTTGTTACTTTGTAATAAAATTTGTGGTGCTTCTCACTACAATATGCAAATGAAAATTGTAATAGAAACACCTGAGGAATTTGAAAAATGGATGATGGATCAGCAAACCTTCGCAGAAGTCATTCAATAATCCATTATAAAAAATTTAGATTATGTCAACAGCAGTGCAAATAAACGAAGAGGAGGATCACGGACATCATCACAAAGAAACTTTCATCACCAAGTATGTTTTCAGTCAAGATCATAAGATGATTTCGAAACAATACTTGATCACGGGATTATTTATGGGAATCATAGGGATTGCTATGTCCCTTTTAATGCGATTACAACTCGCTTGGCCAGAGCAGCCCATGGGCGCCATGTCTGCTCTTCTTGGAAAATGGGCACCAGACGGTGTCATGGATCCTAATGTATATTTGGCCTTAGTTACCATTCACGGTACTATTATGGTGTTTTTTGTCCTCACTGCAGGATTGAGTGGAACCTTTAGTAACCTTTTAATTCCATTGCAAATTGGCGCAAGGGATATGGCTTCTGGATTGCTCAATATGATTTCCTACTGGTTGTTTTTCATTTCTAGTGTAATTATGATTTCTTCTCTGTTTGTTGAAGCGGGACCTGCAGCAGCCGGTTGGACCATTTATCCACCACTGAGCGCCTTACCTCAAGCGCAGCCTGGCTCTGGTTTGGGAATGACCCTATGGTTGGTTTCTATGGCTATTTTCATTGCCTCTTCACTTTTGGGGTCGTTAAATTATATCGTAACCGTAATAAATCTTAGAACAAAAGGAATGACTATGAGTCGATTGCCTTTGACAATCTGGGCTTTCTTAATAACAGCTGTTATTGGAGTGGTTTCCTTTCCTGTACTTTTGTCAGCGGCCCTATTGTTGATAATGGACAGGAGTTTTGGAACTTCCTTTTTTCTTTCAGACATATTTATTCAAGGAGAGGTATTACATTACCAAGGAGGATCTCCAGTACTCTATGAACACCTTTTTTGGTTTCTGGGCCATCCGGAGGTATACATTGTATTGCTACCTGCTTTAGGAATCACCTCAGAAATCATTTCTACTAATTCTAGAAAACCCATTTTTGGATATCGTGCCATGGTAGCTTCTATTTTGGCGATCGCATTTTTATCTACCATTGTATGGGGACATCATATGTTCATTTCTGGAATGAACCCATTCCTTGGATCGGTATTTACTTTTACAACACTATTGATTGCTATTCCTTCTGCGGTTAAGGCATTTAATTATATCACTACACTTTGGAAAGGAAACTTGCAACTCAACCCTGCCATGTTGTTTTCTATCGGTTTGGTTTCCACTTTTATCTCTGGAGGTTTGACAGGAATCATACTTGGTGACAGTACATTGGATATTAACGTTCACGACACCTATTTCGTAGTGGCCCACTTCCACCTGGTTATGGGGATCTCTGCGCTTTATGGACTGTTTGCAGGAGTCTATCATTGGTTCCCTAAAATGTTTAAACGCATGATGAACAAAAATTTGGGTTACTTACACTTTTGGGTCACTGCCATTTGTGCTTACGGTGTTTTTTTTCCAATGCACTTTATAGGAATGGCTGGTCTTCCAAGAAGATATTACACCAACACTGCATTTCCTTATTTTGATGATTTGGCTAATATTAACGTAGTGATAACAGTCTTCGCATTGATTGCGGGAGCAGTGCAGTTGGTTTTTCTATATAATTTTATTCATAGTATTTTTTATGGAAAGCCAACTGAGCAAAACCCTTGGCGATCAAACACTCTCGAATGGACAGCTCCCATCAAACATTTTCACGGGAACTGGGAAGGAAAAATTCCTGAAGTATACCGTTGGGCTTATGACTATTCCAAACCTGGTTATGAGGAAGATTTTGTGCCTCAAAACATTCCTTTTAAAGAAGGGGAAGAGGAGCTCCAACATTAAATTTACACATAAAAAGTCCTGCCTCAAGGTAGGACTTTTTATGTGTCAAATTCACTAACTTAAACTGCCCAAGTTCACTCTAATTGAACTCTTATTGTAGCTTCTCCAAGCCAACAACTCCTAATCTTGTGTCAAAAAAAATTAAAGAATATGAGCAGAAAGAATTTATATTACACAATGGATAATGCATCAAGCTAACTGACTTTTGTAGATTAGAGAACCTTTCCAAGGTATTTAAAACTAAGCGGCAAAACATTTATCTTTGTAAGAGATGAATGATTTTTTAGACCCATCGGGAGATCAGTTTACACCTGAAGAAAAAGATATTGACAAGGCATTGCGTCCGGAGAGTTTCGATGATTTTGCAGGCCAGGAAAGTATACTGGAAAATCTCAAAGTATTTGTTGCTGCTGCCAACCAAAGGGAAGAAGCCCTTGACCATACACTCTTTCATGGTCCTCCTGGTTTAGGTAAAACTACTTTGGCTTATATACTGGCGAGTGAATTGGAAGCTGGTATCAAAATGACTTCCGGCCCAGTATTGGATAAACCTGGAGATTTAGCCGGTCTATTGACTAATCTTCAGCCTAGAAATATTCTTTTTATTGACGAAATTCACCGACTCAGTCCTATTGTAGAGGAATATTTATACTCTGCCATGGAGGACTACAAGATTGACATCATGATCGAAACTGGTCCTAATGCCAGGACAGTTCAAATAAACCTCAATCCCTTCACATTGGTTGGGGCAACTACCCGTTCAGGTTTATTGACGGCGCCTATGCGTGCCCGTTTTGGTATTACCTGTCGTTTGGAGTATTACAACACTGAGCTTTTGTCCACCATATTGGAGCGCAGTGCTAACATCCTTAATATAGCCATAACTTCTCAAGCAGCTATCGAGATTGCCGGAAGGAGCAGAGGAACACCCAGAATTGCAAATGGACTGCTTAGAAGGGTTAGGGACTTTGCACAAATCAAAGGAAATGGCAAAATTGACTTAGAAATAACCCAATATGCTTTAAATTCCTTAAATGTTGATACCCATGGCCTAGACGAAATGGATAATAAAATCCTCACTACCCTTATAGACAAATTTAAAGGTGGACCCGTAGGTATATCTACCCTAGCTACTGCAGTCTCCGAAAATGGAGAGACTATCGAAGAAGTTTATGAGCCTTTTTTGATCCAGGAAGGGTTTTTGGTCAGAACCCCTAGAGGTAGGGAGGTTACAGCATTGGCCTATAAACACTTGGGAAGGATAAAAGACAATCAAGAAGGATTGTTTTAAGTCTCCTCCAACACTATTTAAAAGGGTATTTTTCAAATTTTTTCTCTCCATATTATTTTTTAATGCCCCATATGAATAAAAGTGTTTTTTAATCTAGATTTCATTCTTTATAATAAACGGTTTGGGTTTTAATACTTATTGATCTTAAAAAAATCATTTAAATTAGACCATTAAATTAAACTATACTTTGTCCTGACAAAATTTAAATTCTTTAATTGATGGCTGAAAGGAATCGTCCATTTGCAGATTCTATGTAGAGATTAATTTTATTATATCCATTGATTAACTCTGACCCAATGCCAATAAGTGGGAGCTTAAATTTTCCAAAAGGTTCAAACCAAAATTATCGTCTCCAGTAATCAATAAATCAAATTTCTTTCTTTTTACTTTTTATTTTTACGCTAAATTGCTGTTGTCTTATATGTTAAATTATATTATTTATTAATATGTTGTCTTTATCTGAAAGAGCAGCCATAATCAAAACCACCGCTAAAGAATTGGGGTTCCTCTCTTGTGGCATTTCCAAAGCCGAGTTTCTGGACGATGAAGCTCCAAGAATGGAACAGTGGATTAAGGACAGTAAACATGGAAAAATGGCCTACATGGAAAACCATTTTGATAAACGCTTAGACCCCCGTTTGTTGTTACCAGGTGCCAAAAGCGTGGTTTCCCTTTTGCTAAACTATTATACTGAAAAACATCAAGCGCAAGCAGCACCTAAAATCTCAAAATATGCCTATGGGACCGATTACCATTTTGTGATTAAAGACAAGCTCAAACAACTTTTTCAAACTTTACAAGAGAAAATAGGAGAGATTAATGGCAGAGTTTTTGTCGATTCTGCTCCTGTCATGGAAAAGGCTTGGGCAGTTCGAAGTGGTTTGGGATGGATGGGTAAAAATACCAACCTGATCACTCAAAAAGTGGGTTCTTTTTTTTTTATCGCCGAATTGATCCTCGATTTGGATTTGGAATACGACCACCCCGTTACTGATCATTGTGGAACTTGTACTGCGTGTATAGATGCTTGTCCAACAGAGGCATTGACACCCTATGATATTGATGCTAGTAAATGTATTTCTTACCTCACCATAGAATTAAAAGAGCAAATCCCCATTGAATTTCAAAACAAGATGGACGATTGGGTTTTTGGATGTGATGTTTGTCAGGATGTTTGTCCTTGGAATCGTTTTTCCAAATCCCATAATGAACCCCTTTTTGATCCAAAGCCTGGATTACTTGATTTATCAAAAAAAGATTGGGAAGAACTGACGGAAGCCACTTTTGAGACCATTTTTAAAAATAGCTCTGTAAAAAGAACCCGTTATGAGGGGTTAAAAAGGAACCTTTCCTTTTTAAATTTTTAAAAATGGATGTAACGTATAAAAAAGAAAACCTTAGACTCTAGAATTTCCTTTTTTATTTTTTCAGTGTCACATACTGCTGATATGTAGAATTGATCTTTTGCAATTTTAACTTGTTGTACTCCACTAAAAAGATTTAAAAATTTAACTAATTTTACCTTTTCAAAAAATGTCCCGCTAACGGCTTATATGAAATTTCATAAATTATCATTTTTGATTATTCTTACCATTATTATGGGATTTACCCATTGCCAAAAGCAGTACCAGCACATTGAAATCTTATCGGAGGACTTTCATCAAGCACAAGATCAGTTGACTTCTGTGATGGTTCATGATATTTTTTCGCCCCCCTTGGCTAGTAGGGTTTATGCCTACGCTAATATTGCAGCATACGAAATACTAGCGCAGGAAAAAGATAACCCGTACGGTACTTTGAAAAAAATAGTTAACGATTTTAAAGGAATTACCCCGACCAAAGACATCATGGTCAATTATAAACTTGCTGCTTTGATCGCCTATATTGAAGTTGGAAAAAACTTGATTTTTTCTGTGGACAGAATGCTTGAATACATTGAAAAATTATCTCTAAAATGGGAAGAAACAAATCCAGAGGTATACACTTCTTCTAGGGAATATGCAATTCAGGTAGTAGAAGAGATAAAGACCTGGTATGATCAAGACAACTATAAACAAACTCGAACTTTTCCTAAATTTTATATTGACTACGACAGTCCTTCCAGATGGCAACCTACCCCTCCAGACTATATGGACGGGATAGAACCCCATTGGAGTAAAATCAGACCTTTTCTATTGACTTCTTCTTCACAGTTTCAACCTGAACCCCCGCCACCTTTTTCGATGGATTCCAAATCCGCTTTTTACAAAGAGTTGATAGAGGTTTATCAAGTAGTTAAGGACATTCAAGCAAATGAATTAGAGGACGAAAGGGAGGAGATTGCTAAATTTTGGGATTGTAACCCCTATGTTTCTACCCATAAGGGTCATGTGATGTTTGCACTAAAAAAAATCAGTCCAGGTGCACATTGGATTGGGATTACAAAAATTGTAGCACGCAAAAGCAAAGCTGATGTCTATACTACCGTTGCAGCCTATGCCAAGGTCTCCGTTGCTATTGCAGATGCTTTTATCAGTTGTTGGGATGAAAAGTACAGAAGCAATCTGATCCGCCCCGAAACCATAATCAACAAATTACTGGACGAAAACTGGTATCCCGTGTTGCAGACTCCACCTTTTCCCGAATATACCAGTGGGCATTCTGTCGTTTCGGGTGCTGCATCTGTTATTCTCACTGATTTCTTTGGGGATAAAATTAATTTTGATGACGATACTGAACTGCCTTATGACTTACCCATTCGATCTTACCGATCTTTTAGTCATGCTGCAGAAGAAGCAGCCATCAGCAGAATGTATGGAGGGATTCACTACCCAAAGGCAATTAATGAAGGTTTAAAACAGGGTCGAAATGTTGGAAGCTACATCAGCAAAAAATTAGGTTTGCAAAATTAACCCTACTGCATAACACTCGCTAATCTTGCACAGTGGCTTTTAATCTCTATATGGATTTCAAAAATGCAGCTAATTTCATCACAAAAGACTTATTCCATTCTATTGTTGGGTTTTTGTAATAAAACTCAATCAGCGCTTTAGTGATAGGTGTCGTCCCGTGCTTTGTTGCCAAAAGTTGGGCAATAAATTGCTGTACCTCTTTTTCCCCTTGGGTTTGTTTTAGCGCATAAATTCCTAAAAGATTATTTTTGGAGGATTGGAAAAAGTTCTTTTTGGAGAATTCTGCCACGCCCTCCAATGCTAATTGTACTTCCGAGTTTATACCCTTGCTTTTGTAAATGTATGCCAAAAGGAATTTTTCCCAACGATCTTCAGGATCGAATGGTTTTCCAACTCCCAAATGTTCGGGCCATAGCAAAGCGGCTTCCACCCTTGATTGGGCTTGACTAATCTGATTTTTTGAGATGTATTTCAACGCACTGCCCATATAGGCGTTGGTATATATTTTACGACCCTCGGTAGCGTGTTCGTAGGGCAATATTCTCAGGTTTTTAAGCAGTTCGATCGCCTTGTCATAATCCTGAAGCTGATTGAGTATTTGCGCCAAAAGCATTCCAGCAAAATAATTGTCATTGTCTTGTTTATAAGTTTTTCGAATGATTTTTAAAGCCGTTGAAGAATCTCCAGATTTAAAATAATCTTCGGCAAGTGAAAAGGAATACCGCCAATTTTTTGGGGAAAGATTGTAAGCATATTGTAAATCTTTTTGATATCCCGAGAGTTGATGTTTTTTAAACAACATTCCTCTAATAAAGTAGAAGAGGTGGTCATTTGGGTTTTGTCCCAAATCTTTAAAAATTTGAATCCCTTTTTCCATTTGTGCACGTCCCATAAAATTCAGTCCAAGAAGATATTGGTACCTCCAAGAGGAATTATTGGCAACCACCCAATTCAGCATCTTTAGGCTTTCTTTCCTATAGGGAAAAACAAAAGCAATGGATTTATTCTCCAAGGAACTAAGTGCTATTTTGTCTTTTTTTAGATAAGCCATCCAAAGTGAACTGAGAAAGTGACTAGGACCCATTTCTAGAATTTTAATTGCCACGGCATTCATATTTCTGTTGTGATAGAATAGTGCTAATTCTAAGAAGGTCTGATAGGGAAATTCAGATCTATGTGTGTTAACGAATTCTGACTCATTGTTAATGCCCCATAATAATTTTTCGTATACAGTAAAATGATTGATGGGGTCTATGGCTTCGATTTCAGTTAGTGTTTTTAAGGCATTTTCTTTATCATCCATCATTCGATAAAGCAATGCCTTTTGTGAAAGGGCATTAATGTTTTCACTGTTAAACTTTAGGGCAATCTGATTATAGTGTTTAGCGTCGCTATATTTTTTTTCAATCATATGGATTTGAGCCAGTAAAGTATTGGCAGACGAACGGAATGTTACCGATCTCGCCGCCCACCCTAGATGTTCTTTGGCATTAACCCAGTCCTTTTTAGCCATATAGACAATACCCGCATTATAATTGAGTCCGTTGTGATAGGCATCGATTTGTAAACCAGTGTTTGCAATTGATAGAGCTTTATCATAATCACCATTTTTGTAATAAAGAAAGGATAGCTCTTTTCTGGCTTCAAGATGAAGGGGATCTTCCTTCAGAATTTCTGTAAGTAATCGTTCTGCTTGGACATAGTCTCTGTAACGTTGTGCATCTTTAGCCTTTAAAAATTTTTTTTCAAGAGTATCTTGTGTAATAACTTCAGGATTATCAAAACTTCTTTTAATCCGCGGGGGTTTAAGGTCATAATGCAGTTCTAAATGGGGAATGTCTACAGTGTAATTCCCGCTGGGCTTAGAGAAAGCAAGGGTATAGGTCCCATTTGGAGTGGTCTCCAATGATTGAGTTTGTGTTTTCCCTGATGCTGAAAGGGTTACTTCGGTGGCAGCAGTTTTAAAAGCATTGATTTTAATTTCTATTGAATTCTCTTTTTCTTCCACATTCATGGCGCCCCAGCGAGAAGCTTCTTTGATTCCACCAATTTCTTTGACAGGAAACCATACCTCGGTCCATTGATCGGTGAGATGGGGTTCGAAAGTGGCTTGGCTAATGGGGTTTTCTTCACCGGGAAAATATTGAACGTAAAGTCTTCCGGCCTGATATTCTACATATTGTCCATCAGTATCGGTGAGAAGATCTTCCCAAATTCCACCAGCTCGCGAAAGATTCCAAAGCCAAAGTTTTTGACCGGGAATTTCATCATATCTCCCCCAATGACCAAAACCCGTATCACTATTCTCATAATATCCACCAAAAAAATCATTATATTCTCCAATAACATGGTAGGATTTGCTCGGGCCAAAATTATTTTGGTTGTAATGCGACAAATTTCTGTTCAGTGGATCAATAGGCCAAGCTTTTGCCATGCCTCCATGAGTGAGGTACTGATCGCCAGGGGTGTAGAACACCAAGTCTTGTTGAGCTGCAGCTGCAGCAGTCATCCAATTGTAATAAGCTTGTTCTGTTTCTGAGGGATTGTACCATACGGCCTTGGTGGTAAAGGCACTTTGGTCTTTGGGTAAGATGATTTTAACGCGCCACTGTGTTCTTGACGGCAAATCAATTCCACCAACGGTACACCTCACACTTCCATCAGGTAGTTCCTCAATCCTATAGTCAGCTGGGGTCCCCGTCCCAGGATGGTGGCCAATGACGCCAAAGTTGAATTCTATACCTCCAGATGTCCAGGGGCCACGCATAGCAATATTCCTGAATTTGGCCACCTCGTTTTTGTAAATAAACTCATTTCCATTGCTTTTGTCAATTGCTCCCCAAACTTTTCCACCTACCTCAGGAAAAACTTGTACTTCAATCCATTCGTTCTCTAGTGTAACTATTTTAAAGTTTTTATTGGCTTTTTCAAAATCATAACTTTGAAACTTGTGGTAGGGGTAAATTTTAGGATTAAAAACAAAAGAAGGTAAAGGGTTGGGGTCACCAAAGTAATATGCTGGATAATCGACTGTTCTTTCAGTTATTTTGTTTTCTTGAGCTAAAAGTGTGGATGAGAAAATCAAAAAAACAATATAAAAAATCCTAATTTTTGGGTTTTTTTCATTTAAAATTTTCATAATAACATGAGATTTACTTGGTGTAAATGGAAAAACAATTTACAACAATTAAATGATCAATAAAGATTGGTTGATAATTTGATTTTCTATTAATCTAATTTTCTCATCATTTTAAATATTAAAAATTTAACAAAAAATTAGTATTTAGAAACAGTTTTACTATATTTACACGCTTCAAATAAGTCAATACTTTATTTTAAACCAATTAAAATTAATTATGAAACAAAAAACAGTTAAAAATGCGTTTTTGAGCCTTTGTCTTTTATTGTCAGGCTTTTTGTTTGCGCAAAAAAGCGTTACAGGTACTGTAACAGATGATGATGGAATCCCACTACCCGGTGCAACAATTGTTGTTCTTGAAACTAATGAGGGTGTTTCAACCGATTTTGACGGAAATTATAGTATTTCTGTGGAAGATGGCCAAACACTT
The DNA here is from genome assembly GCA_913043275.1 of uncultured Flavobacteriaceae bacterium. Lineage (GTDB taxonomy): Bacteria > Bacteroidota > Bacteroidia > Flavobacteriales > Flavobacteriaceae > UBA8316. The sequence continues at coordinate 81,965 of CAJWLL010000002.1, forward strand.
CAGTTTAGTTTTGTTGGATACCAAACCATGGACCAAGTAGTAGGTGAATCTTCAACTATTGATGTTAGTATGTCTGCTGGAAATGCACTTGATGAAGTTGTAGTAACATCTCTTGGTATATCAAGGCAGAAAAGAGAGCTTTCTTATGCAACCCAAAGTGTAGAAACAGAGGGTATAGATGAATCCCGTGCAAATGGAAACGTTATAAATTCCTTGCAAGGTAAAGTTGCTGGTATATCTATCACAACAACTAGCCAGGGTGTAAATTCACAATCAAGAGTGATTTTGAGAGGAAATAGATCAATTGCTGGTAGTAGTCAACCACTTTATATTGTTGATGGTGTTCCATTAGGGGGAGATATCCAAGATTTTAGCCCTGATGATATTGCATCAATTAGCGTGCTTAAGGGTGGTAATGCTGCTGCACTTTATGGATCTAGAGCTCAAAATGGAGCGATTATAATTACCACTAAATCTGGTAAAAAAGACACATTTGATGTAAATATTAATTCAACAGTTACTTTTGACAATGCTGACATTTTGTTAGAATTTCAAAATGAATATGGTTCCGGAAACTCTGGAACTTTTACAACATTTACAACCGACTCATGGGGTGCTAAATTGGGAGGTTCCAAAGCCCATTGGTCAAATAATCCAGAACTTGCTGGTACTAATATTCCTTATGTAGCTCAACCAAACAACGTTAATGACTTTTTTGATACGGGTGTAAATATCTCAAATAATATTTCACTTGTTGCTGGTGGAGAAAAAATGAGAACTTTTTTCAGTTACACTAATGATTTACGTAAAGGAATTGTTCCTAACAATGAATTAGAAAGACACAGCATCAATTTAAAAATTGATAATGAGATGCTTGATGGAAAACTTCGAGTTAGCTCTAGGATGAATTATATTAAATCAATAACTAACAACGTACTTCCTGGTTGGGAATCTTATGACAACCCATTAAGAGGTATCTACAGACTTCCTAGAAATGTTAGAACTCAAGATGCAGCAAATTTTGAATTTACTGATGCTGCTGGAAATAACAAACAAAATTACTGGAAACCACTTGATAATGGTAATGGTAACCCATACTGGGTAATTAATCGTAACAATAATGAGAGAGTTGATGACAGAGTTGTTGGTTACGCTTCTGTAGAATATGATATCATTGACGACTTGACTTTACTTGTTAGATCTGCTATTGACAGTAGAACAAGCAATACTGAAAGGAGATATTGGAACGATTCATACATCATTGCTCAAAATGGAAATTACAACGTTAATAACGCCTCTGCACTTGAGTGGAATAATGATTTTCTTTTGACTTATAAAAGGGATATTACTAATGATCTTTCATTAAGCGCAAGTCTTGGAGGTAACAATAGGGTTGTTAAAAATGAAGGATCTTCAATCAATAATGGCGGACTCAATGCTCCTAATGTATTTGCAATATCAAACGCTCAACAGTTAAGTGCATCTCAGTCTATTGGTGAAAAAGAGGTTAACTCTCTTTACGCTTTTGCTAACATTGGCTACAAGAATTATGCATTTCTGGACGTTACTTACAGACAGGACACTAGCTCTACTCTTCCAGTTGCGACCAATACATACGATTATTATTCTGCTGGACTTAGTTTGGTTCTATCAGATTTGATTGACCTTCCATCGACTTTTGATTTTATGAAACTTAGAGCTTCATATGCAGAGGTAGGAAATGATACTGATCCTTATAAACTTTCCAGATTGGCAAACCTTCAAAATGGAGGTTTCATCGCTCTTCAGGGAACAGCTCCTGCAAGTAATTTGAAGCCTGAGATGACTAAATCCTTTGAGCTTGGATTAGATGCAACACTCTTGGGTAGAGTTAATCTTGATCTAACTTACTATAAGTCCAACAGTCTTGACCAGTTATTTGCTCAAGATGTACCACAAGGTTCCGGTGTTTCAGCTAAATTTATTAATGGTGCAGATATAGAAAATAGTGGTATTGAAGCATTTATTAATGTTGGTATTTTAACAAAAGGCGACTTTTTATGGGACGTTAGCTTCAACTATGCAGCTAATAAGAGTAAAGTTCTAAAGCTTGCTGAAGGTTTAGATCAGTTGAATTATGGAAATGATTTCATGAGATCCTTCAGGTTAGACGTTGGTATGCCTTGGGGAAGTATGTACTCTAGAGGTTTTGAAAGAGACGCTCAGGGAAGGGTTCTAATGAACGCTGACGGAACACCTACCGTTACTTCTGGTCAAACGGTTAACGTAGGTAACTTTAATCCTGATTGGCTTGGTGGTTTAACAAATACATTCTCATACAAAAACTTTGACCTTAGAGTCCAAATTGATATGCGTCAGGGTGGAGATGTAATTTCTTTTACTAGATCAATTTTATCATCTGACGGAGTTTTGGCTGTCACTGGTGTTGGAAGAGGTGGAAGTGGTGTAGTTTTTGGAAAAGACGTTTATGCTCACGAAACTCCTGCTAGCACTGCTACTGCAGTTGATCCTGAAACATTTTGGACAAGTATAGGTGGTAGAAACTCCCCAGTTGGAGAAGCCTTCACCTATGATGCTTCTAACATTAGACTTAGAGAACTTACATTAGGTTATTCTTTAGATAGCGCTACTTTGGGTACAACCCCTTTTAAAAGTGCAAAAATTTCTCTAGTTGGAAGAAATCTTGCTTTCCTTAAGAATGATTCTGATATTGATCCAGAGGCTATTCATGGTGTAGGAGCAACAAACGATGGTTATGAGGCATTCTCATTACCGAATACTAGAAGCATAGGTCTTAATTTAAAGTTAGGATTCTAATTATAATTTAAATAAAAATAATTTTAAGAAAAATGAAAATGATGAAAGTTCATATTAAATTAAGAAAGTATATTTGGGCGCCGATTGCGTGTCTAATCTTTGTTGCAACTTTATCGTGTGATGATGATTTTGCGGAGCTAAATACTAATCCGCTTGCACTAAGTACTGATAAATTGGCAACTAGTGACGTTTTGCTTGGTCAAGCTTTTGCTCAGGCAACTTACACTTCAAACATGGGTCTTCATTGGAGAATGCAAATTTCACAAAGTTTATTCTCCGATTTATGGTCAGGCTATTACGCGACCACTTATGTTGGTTTCGATTCAGACAGATTTACCCAAGTTGGTAGATGGGCTGATCTTGCGTGGGGTTCGTTTTATGGCGTTGCTGCCCCTCAAGTGAAAGTTGTCGAGGATATTGCTACAGAAAATGGAAATAGTGTTGCAATGGGAATGGCTAAAGTTGTGAAAGTAAATGGATACAGCAGAATGACTGACTATTGGGGTCCTATCCCTTACAGTTCATTTGGAAATGAGGAATTATCAGTCCCATTTGATTCCCAAGAATCAATGTATGCTAATTTCTTCTCTGAGTTGGATGCCGCTAGTACAGCACTATCTGGAGGCGGATCTGCATTTGGAGGATCAGATTTAGTATATGGAGGAGATGGTTCTAAATGGAAAAAACTTGCCGAGAGTATGCGACTAAGATTAGCAATGAGAATTCGCTACTCTGATCCTGCAACTTCCAAAGCACAAGCTGAGAAAGCATTTAGTTCAGGTGCATTAATTACATCAAATGCTGACAATGCTTTCATTACGTGTACAGCAGACAATAGAAATCCACTTGAGACCATCACAGATTGGGGAGAATTTAGAATGAGTGCCACAATGGAGGGTATCCTTAAGGGATTTGACGATCCAAGAAGGATGAAATATTTTGACCCTGCATCAGGTGGTGATCAGGATGGTGATGGTGATCCTTATGAAGGTTTACAAAATGGACAAACTAAAGTTTATCTTGGTACAAGCCAAAATCCATTAACTTCTGATGTAAATGTTTATTTTAGAGATGTTGCTCAAGGTGGTGCAAATCCTCCTTTAGAGTGGTTGCAGGCTTCAGAGGTTCATTTCTTGTTAGCAGAAGCTGCACTTGCTGGTTACAGTGTTGGGGGGACTGCACAGTCTTACTACGAATCTGGAATAGAAGTATCTATGGAGCGATGGGGTGCTGCTGATGCTGCTGGTATAGCAGCATACACTGCAAGTAATAATACACCCGTTAGTTTTGATGGAGGAACAACTCCTGCGTCATCTGATATAACTGTTGCGTATAACACATCAGATAATGAAAAAGCTCTTGAGCAAATTATAACTCAAAAGTGGATTGCTCTTTTTCCAAATGGTTGGGAAGCATATGCTGAGGCGAGAAGGACAGGATATCCAAAACAACTTCCGAGAGTCCAGTCTGATAACCCTGATGTAGGAGTTAATGATATTCCTGCCAGAATGGTTTATACTTCATCTGAGTATACAAATAATGCTGAGGCCGTTCAAACCGCGGTATCATCAGCAGAATTAGGTGGACAAGATAAAAACAACGTTAAGTTGTGGTGGGATAAAAAATAATTTCCTACATTTCTTTATAAATTAAAAAAGAGGGTTCAAAACCCTCTTTTTTAATTTATAAAACTTTAAAAATTCCCTAACAACCATAACTTTTTAACTAATTTTTATAAGTATGAGGTATTTTAAATCCTTCACAAGTCATATTTTACTAATCTTTCTATTCTTTAATAGTTGTGAGAAAAATAGCTATAAACTTTTTACGAGATTATCTCCTTCAGAAACAGGTGTTAATTTCAAAAATATTCTGAAAGAGACAAAGGAGTTTAATGTTTTAACCTATGGCTATTTGTATAATGGAGGAGGAGTTGCGGTTGGTGACATTAATAATGATGGTTTGACTGATATTTATTTTACTGGAAATATGGTAGGTAGTCGACTTTATTTGAACAAAGGATCCTTTAAATTCGAGGAAATAGCTCAAGAAGCTGGTGTTTTTGCAGAGGGAAACTGGAATACTGGTGCAACCATGGCTGATGTTGATGGTGATGGATATCTTGATATATATGTATGCAAGTCTGCCGCTTTAGATCCTGAAAGAAGAAAAAATCAATTGTTTATTAATAATGGTGACTTAACATTCAAAGAAATGGGTAAGGAGTATGGTGTTGACGATTCGGGATATACCACCCAAGCTTCTTTTTTTGATTATGACAATGATGGGGATTTAGATCTCTATATTCTAAACCATTCCACCCAAGAATATGCTGGTTTGGGAAAAATTTCGAAACACAATAAAAAAAGAAAGAATAAGAACTATTCTGATAAGTTGCTGAAGAATGAAAACGGAAAATTTATAGACGTAAGTGATGATGCAGGTTTAATTTCAAATGTGCTTGGATTTGGACTTGGTCTAGCGGTATCTGATCTAAACAATGACGGATGGCTAGATATTTATATTTCCAACGATTATAACGAGCAGGATTATCTTTATTTGAATCAGGGTGATGGGACATTTAAAGAAAGTTTAGCTGATTATATTGGGCACGTTTCACTTTATTCTATGGGTTCTGATGTAGCTGACATCAATAATGATGGGTTTACAGATATCATGACACTTGATATGCTTCCAGAACACAACTATAGAATCAAAATGACTTCAGGTCCTGACAATTTTGAAAAACTTAGTTATCTTTCTAAAAATGGTTTTTACCATCAGACCATGCGTAATATGCTTCATCTAAATCGGGGAGGAAATTATTTTTCTGAGATAGGTCAATTTTCGGGTGTATCTAATACTGATTGGAGTTGGGCTTCTTTGTTTACCGATCTTGACAACGATGGTTATAAGGACTTATTTATTACTAACGGATATAAAAAGGATTATACAAACATGGATTTTATGAACTATGTTGTACAGGAAAGAATTAATGAACGAAAAACGAATGAAAAAATCAACCTCACAGATCTCATAAAAAAAATGCCTTCAACGGTTGAGGAAAACTATGCTTATAAAAATAATGGTGATCTAACTTTTACAAAAATGAATAAGCTCTGGGGACTTGACCAAAAAACCTTGTCTAATGGTGCTGCTTATGTGGATCTAGACAATGACGGAGATATGGATCTAGTGGTCAATAACATAGATGAAAAGGCCTATATCTACAGGAATAATACCGAAAAACTCAACCAAAACAATCATTTGAAAATTATTCTTAAAGGAACTGGAAAAAACAAGTATGGTATTGGGGCTAAGGTAAAAGTAACCTCAGGGGGGATGACCCAAATTCAAGAACAATTGAATACAAGGGGCTATCAGTCCTCTGTAGATTTCAACTTAAACTTTGGGATAGGGAAATCCATGATCATTGATCATGTAGAAATAATTTGGCCAAATCAAAAAAGACAATTAATTTCTGAAATTCAACCCAACCAAAAATTAACCCTTTATCAGGAGGATGCCATAGTTGATGTTATTAGAAATGATGATCCCAAGAAGAAACTTTTTGAAGAGGTAAAAAATGTTGAATATTCACACAAAGAAAATAATTACAACGATTTTAAAAGAGAGATCATGCTACCCCATATGTTGTCTACTTTAGGGCCTAGACTTGCAATTGGCGATGTTAATGGAGACGAACTAGAAGATGTTTTTATTGGAGGTGCAAAGGGAACAGCAGGGGGTTTATTTTTACAAACTTCCTTAGGAAGTTATTTAAAATCAAATAAAATTAACTTAGAGCAAGATGCACTTTCTGAGGATATGGGTGCCTTATTTTTTGATGCCGATGGAGATAAAGATTTAGATCTTTACGTTGTCAGTGGAGGAAATGAATTCGAAAAAACAGATCCTGCTCTTAAGGATCGACTATATATCAATCGTGGCAAGGGAGATTTTATAAAATCAAAAAATAATTTACCTGATTTTATTTCTAGTGGTTCTGTTGTTAAGGCAGCAGACTATGACAATGACGGTGACAAAGATTTATTTGTTGGTGGAAGGATTCTACCTAATCAATACCCTTATGCGCCTAAAAGCTATTTGCTTAATAACAATGGTCAGGGAATTTTTAAAGATGTTACCCAAGAAATTGCGAGAGGATTACAATCCATAGGAATGATATCTGATGCTCTATGGACAGATTTCAATGGAGACAATCAACATGATCTAATTCTAGTAGGGGAGTGGATGCCAATTACATTATTCGAGAATCAAAATGGCAAATTAAAAAATGTTTCAAAAGAGATAGAAGGATTTAAAGATTCCGAGGGATGGTGGAACGCAATAGCTCATGCAGATTTTGATAATGATGGAGATATGGACTATGTTGCCGGAAATTTTGGACTAAATTCACAACTAAAAACTTCTGTGGAATATCCAGTTGGTATATTCGCAAAAGATTATGATAATAACGGATCTGTGGACCCAATTTTGTCTTGTTATGATGAAGGAAAAAATTATCCTGTATTTTCAAAAGATGATATTCAACAACAACTTACTATTTTAAAAAATAGGTTTGTACGATACAACGAATATGCTGGTTTGACAATTGACCAAATTTTTACCCCTGAGGAATTAAAAGACTCTAAGGTTTTATATGCCAAAAACTTTGAAACAAGTTACATTGAAAATTTAGGGAATAGTCAATTCAAAATAATGCCCCTTCCAAAAGAGTCTCAATTATCACCTATATATGGATTAACAACAGGTGATTTTAACCAAGATGGACATCTTGACATTGTAATGGGAGGAAATTTTACAGCATCTAGGGTAAAATTTGGACACTATGATTCAATTAAAGGTATATGTCTTTTGGGTAATGGGAGTGGTCAATTTACTAATTTAGATGCCTCTGATTCAGGTTTGATGGTAACAGGAGAGATTAGAGATATCCAAAAAATAATTTCATCCAATGGAGAGGAATATTTAGTATTTAGTAGAAATAATGATACGCCAAAAATTTATAAACCAAAATTAAATTACTAAATAATGATTACCCTTGAAGAGTTTGAATTTTTATGAATGAATTATTGGTGTATTTTTACTCGATACTTTTAATATAAAATTGTTCAATTTTTGCCCATTTTTAAGAGGCTTCTAAATTTAATCTATATAGTAATTGTATTTGATAACCATAATTTTAACCATATATAATTTAATAATCTTCGGATGATTTCAAGGTTTAAAGATCAAGTTGCTGTTGTATTTGGTGCGGGCAGAGGAATTGGAGAAGCAATTGCATTCAGGTTGTCAAATGAAGGTGCCAAAGTAGTTATCATTGACATACTCGAGATTGAAGTCAATTTGGTAAAGCGTAAGATTATAGAATCTGGTGGAGATGCAGAAGCACATCACCTTGACATTTCTGATGAAAAAATAGTCAATCAGTGTATTGATCAGATTGTAAAATTAAACTCCAAGATTGATGTGTTGATTAACAGTGCCGGCATAGTCGGTCCGACAAACTGTGAAATTGAAAATTATGAATTAAAAGATTTTTTAGACGTTTTAAATGTAAACCTGGTGGGTGCTTTTAACATTTCTAAGGCTGTTATTCCCGTGATGAAAAAAAATAACTACGGTCGAATTTTACATATTTCTTCTATTGCGGGAAAAGAAGGAAATCCAGGAATGATTGGGTATTCCTCCTCCAAGGCTGCTTTAATCGGTATGGTAAAAAGTTTAGGTAAAGAATTAGCACAAACCAACATAACCGTGAATGGCATTGCTCCTGCCTTGATCTCTTCAGAGATGAACCGTGATACGGACCCAAAAATGTTAGAATACATGGTTGAAAAAATACCGATGAAAAGGTTAGGATCGGTTGATGAGGTAGCTTCACTTTGCGCTTGGATTAGCTCGAAGGAAGCCAGTTTTAACACCGGAACTATTTTTGATATTTCAGGCGGAAGAGCAACCTATTAATTTAAAAAAATATGAAAACAAATAACGAAAGTGTTTTTTTGGCCATTATAAAAGACAAATTGTACACAGCAGTGGTTGGAGACATAATGGATCAATTGGGATTTCAAAATCAATTTTTGAGCCCAAAAATCAAACCCCTTAGAGACGATATGGTGGTGGTTGGACGGGCGATGACTGTTCTTGAAGCTGATACATTAGACACCAAATCAACCTCTAAAAACAAGGCGTTGATAAAACCATTTGGATTGATGCTTGAAGCCCTGGATCAGCTTAAAGAAAACGAAATCTATCTATGTACAGGAGGGACCCCTACCTATGCTCTCTGGGGAGAATTGATGAGTACAAGAGCAATCAAATGCGGATCCGTAGGAGCAGTTTTAGATGGGTATTCAAGAGATACTCATGGAATCTTAAAATTAAATTTTCCTACTTTTTCATACGGCACCTATTCACAGGATCAAGCGCCACGGGGTAAAGTAATTGACTATAGAGTTCCCATTGAAATTGATGGGGTTAAAATTAATCCGGGAGATATCGTTTTTGGAGATATAGATGGAGTTTGTATTATTCCACAAGAAGTTGAAAAAAAAGTAATCGATCTGGCATATGAAAAAGTAAAAGGAGAGAGTTTAGTGAGGAAATCTATAGAATCGGGAATGACTACGGTTGAGGCTTTCAATAAATATGGCATAATGTAATTGTTGTGAAGATAGACCTTTCAAATAAAAATTTTCTTGTTACAGGAAGTGCTGGCTTCGGCGTGGGTTCTGGAATCTGTAAAGCCATTGACAATGCCGGTGGAACATTAATCATCAATGATCTTTTGGAGGAAAATGTCAATATGGCAACGAAGCATTATAAAAATGCAATCGGAATAACTGCAGACATTAGTGATCAGGAACAAGTTACGAAGCTCTTCAGTGAAATAGCATCCAAGCTTGGACCGCTTCAAGGTGTGATCAACAATGCTGGCATTGGTCACCGAAAACCTGCTCATTTAACAGATTTAGAAGAATTTGAAAAAATTTTTAATACAAACTTTAAGGGAGCTTGGATGATTTCCAAGGCCTTTGCTCTTGATTGCATAAAAAACAAAATCAAAGGTAACATAGTGAATGTCTCCTCGGTCCATTCCTTTAAGTCAACTAATAAATACTCTCTTTATTCGTCAGCAAAAGGGGCGCTTAACAACCTGACCCGAGGAATGTCAATTGAATTGGGAAAATATGGAATCCGATGTAATGCCATTGCTCCTGGATATGTAGATTCTGAATACAATGAGCAGGCAGTTAAAGAGTGGTCAGATGACCCCAAAAAATGGTTGAAACATCAGATTGAGGATTATCAGAGCGTACCCCAAGTCATATCTTCACTGGATTGTGGAAATTTGGCCGTCTATTTATTGTCTGAATACAGCAATTCTATAACGGGTCAAATAATTAAAGTTGACAGTGGATTTACCAATTTACTTTACAGCAATAGTTTTTTGCCTTAACTTATTAATCAATAAAATGAAAATTTCTAAAATCAATCTTTATGAGGTCGTTGTCCCTGCAAAAAAAGGGACCATTGAAAGTAAAGAAATCAATAAACCCCTGCATAAACTGTCTCGCGGAATAGATGAGGGTTGGTCGATTCAATTTGATCAACTTTCAAAAATTTTAATTTCAATTAAATTATCAAATGGAGTTGTTGGTTGGGGCGAATGTTACAGGGGTAACCTGATGAGTGATGTAAAACAAATCGCATCAAAGTTTATTGGAACTGATATAGAAAAAATTCTCAGACAAAAACTACCCATTCCCTTCACCAGAATGTATGATGGTTTTGAGTGTGCCATTTGGGATTCTTTTGCCCGATTAAAAAAGATACGAGTGGTTGATTTGCTGGGGGGTGAGGTTCGCAACAAAGTAAAAGTGGGTAGTTGGTCAAGCCATAGGTCAAAAGACGAGGTTGGAGAGATCGCATCGAATTTCTGTAAAATGGGCTATGACTGTATAAAGTTTAAAACTGATCTTGAGGATGATGTAGTGGCCTGGGCCAAAGCGATCAAAGAGACAGCTCCGGGGATGAAAATAATTTTTGACCCTAACGAAAGGTGGGACTCCCCCTCGGAAGTAAAAATCAGACTCGATCAATTGAAAGAGATCGGTAATACACTTTGTTTGGAAGATCCTATTTCAAGATGGAGGATCGATGAATATTCCCATTTAAGGAACTACTCTCCCATCCCTATTGTTCTTCATGTTTCCCTGCCCTATGTCGATCACGGTCAAAGAATAAAGGATGCTATTGTGGCGATCAAACAAAATGCTGTTGATGGATTCAATTTTAATTGTGGATTAACGAACTTTCAAAAACTAGACAATATTGCATCCAGTGCTGAACTCCCCAGCTGGCATGGATCAGAAATCGATCTGGGTATTATGGAAGCCATGTACATGCACTCTTGTGCAGCGGCAAGTTCGTGTGAGTGGCCCAGCGATATTTTCGGTAGACTAATCAGAGAACACGACTTGTTGAAAAACCCCATTAAAATTGAACCCCCTTTTGCCTATCTTCCTGAGGGTTACGGATTGGGGATTGAACCTGATTTAGAGGCCATCAACCACTACTTAATCAATAAGGCTGAAGTTTTAAACTAATCTGAAAATGAAAATTATAAACCCCTTTAACAAGGAAAAAGAAAATGACAAAGCCCAACTATGGGAGATGTTGGTTGAAAGAGATTCATTGGCTTTTGCAAATCAGGATTGGGATATGGTCAAAGACGATTTTGTCGATGATCATTTTATGGGAATTCACGCCCACTCTGAGAGCAATCCCGACCAATGGAAAATTAGTTTTCCGAATCTAGAGTTGTACCGAGAAGAATGGTTAAAACAGGCAAAGGAATTTGGAAATGAAAATTGGATTGAAAAGCCAATCGACATTCTTATTAAAATCACCTATCTGGACGATATTGAAATCATTGAGAATAAAGCGCTATTACACAAAAAATTTGCCGGATTTGCGGAAAAAACTAACGGTGAAAAATTCCCATTCAGTTGGCAAACAATTTACTGTTGTGTAAAAGTTGGCGAAAAATGGAAAATTTCTGGTTTTACTGGCTATCTTCCCTTGAATGCAAAAACTGGTGGAAATGTCGAATTCTATACAAAAAAGAATCCTGTTGGATCTTCCCAGCACATAACGGCTGGGCCTTACTCTCCGGTACTTAAAGTTAATGCCAATCATATTGTGGTAATTTCTGGACAAGCCTCTATTGAAAAGGATGGAAATATTCTCGGTGATGATATTGAGGAACAAACGGAATTTACCCTTCGCAATTGTCAAAAACAACTTCTATCCGGTGGTGCATCATTCAATGATGTTTTTAAAGTCAACGTTTATATTAAAGACATTAAAAATTGGGATCGATTTAATGTTGTCTATAAAAAATATTTCGATAATCCTAAACCTGTAAGAACCGCAGTTGAAACTGGATTGATTGAGGGTCTTTTTGTAGAAATTGAAATGTGGGCGGCTGTAAAAAATTAATACTATGATTTGGGATAACCTTACAACGGAACAAACTGAAAAAATAAATAAAAATTTACCGGTTCTGATTTTATTATGTGCTACAGAACAACACGGCCCTCATTTACCCCTATCCACTGACAGATTGATAGGTGAACATTTCACTCATGAACTCAATCGCCTTATAGAAGACAAGTTTATACTTCTCCCCACAGTTCCAATAGGATGCTCTGATCATCACTTGGACTTTGGAGGAACCCTTACTTTTAAACATTCCACTTTTAAAAAAATAATTCGAGAAATAGTTGAATGCATGATTTCCCATGGATTTAAAAATTTTCTTTTTCTAAACAGCCATGGAGGAAATCAGGGAATTGGTCAAGTTATTCTTGAAATTTTAGGCAATAAGTTTCAGCATTGTCATTTCAATTTGATTACTTGGTGGAAATTGGCGAATGAGGAGCTGAAAAAATTGAACGATTCAGGGCCCGGCGGCACCGGTCATGCTGGAGAATTTGAAACCAGTCTGATGCTCTTTATTGCCCCAAAATTGGTTCATAAAGATAAGATCATCCCCCCGTCAGATCAAAAATTTGATCCTTTAATTGGCGATATGATCAATCCTCCATCAATTTCTTATTTTCAAACTATAAAGAAGATGTCGGCAAATGGAGTGGTAGGAAATCCAAATATTTCATCGATAGAAAAAGGGGAAAAGATATCTCATATCATCACTTCCAAATTATTGGATTTGATAAAAAATCTGAACTCAATTGACAAATTTTGATTTTTTTATTGATGGTTCAATTATACTGATCTATCTCTGTTTAATTCTCATTACAGGAATTTGGTTAAAGAAATACATCTCTAATGTTGATCATTTTCTAGTGGCCAATCGAGGGGTTGACGTCTATCTTGGAATTGCAAGTTTGGCAGCGACAGAGTTTGGAATAGCAACCTGTATGGCCAATGCAGAGCTGGGATTTAAATACGGATTGAAGGGAATCATTCCAGGAATTGCTTTGGGAGGTTCGATGTTGATTGTTGGAGTGACAGGTTTTTGCATTAAGCCGCTGAGAAACATGGCCGTCATAACTATTCCAGAACTGCTAGAAAAAAAGTTCGGTAAAAATATCAGATGGGCAAGTGGATTGGTAATTGTTATAGGAGGACTTCTCAATATGGGATTGTTCCTTCGTCAAGCGGGAAGCTTTCTGAGCATAACCATAGGAATTAATCCAGGCTATTTGGAGCTCCTTATGACCCTTGTTTTGATATTTGTAGGCTTATATACAGTCATTGGAGGTATGGTTTCTGTCATCATTACAGATTACATCCAGTTTATCTTGATGTGTTTTGGCTTTGTCACCATCACTGGAATTTTAATCTACCAATTTGGATGGTTTCAGATTTTAGAACAAAGCAGTTATTATCTGGGACCTAAAAGTCTAAATTTAAATGTAAATTCTGATTATGGTTTTGACAGGCTATTGTTGGACATTTTAGTTGCCTTTGGATCTGTTTTAACTTGGCAAACGATGATCTCCAGAGTTTTAGCGGCAAAAGACAGTACTACTGCAAAAAAGATTTACATGGCCACATCTCCCTATATGTTAATGCGCTTTGTGATTCCCGTATTTCTTGGGATCAGTGCCCTTTATTATTTTGGTCCTGACACCTATGTTGGGGGGGAAGAAATCTTAGCCATGCCCAATATGATTGCACAGTTGATGCCCGTTGGATTGATTGGGATTGTCATCGCTTCCATGCTGGCTGCCGATATGTCCACCAACTCCTCTTATCTCATTGCGTGGTCTTCAGTCATCTATAATGATATTTTAGAACCTATTCATAAAAACAAGTGGTCATCCAAAAAAGGACTGTTTTATAACAGGATGCTTATATGTTTAATCGGTCTGTTTCTGTTGCTTTATGGATTATGGTATCCATTGAGTAACGACTTGTGGGTCTATATGCAAGTCACAGGAACAATCTATTTGTCAAGTATGAGCGTTATTTTGATTGCTTCTTGTTACTTCAAAAATGCCAGCCCCTTGGGTGCAGGGATGTCAATCGTCATTGGGGCTTCCATACCTGTATCCTATTTATTACTTCAAGAATTTTCATTTTCTTCCGACATTGTGAAAAATATCGGCCCATATAAATTTGGAGTATTTAGCTTCTTTATGAGTGGCTTGGGCATGTCTATTGGTTCTCTCATCACTAAAATCAAATCAAAATGAAGTATCCTTTCTGGACATTTTTTTTTGTAGTCTGTTATGCTTGGTACATTTTTGTAACAATCATGGTATCAGTGAAGGGAATTAAAAATATAAAACAACTCATAAGAGATATTGAAAAAGAGGAGCATTAAAACCAACTTCTTAACTGAGTATTTACTTTAGTCTAAAACATCATGTAGAACATTAATCCAGTTCTTGAAAAATATGTGTTCAATATCATCATCGTTATATCCTCGGGACTTTAAAATGAACTGAAACTTTTGCAAATCTGCAATCGTATTCATATCATAAGGGGTTTGTTCCAAGCCAAATAGCCCGTCTAAATCACTACCAAAGCCAATGTGTCGACAATTACCTGATAGTTGACAGATATGATCAAAATGATCAACCAATTTTTCTAAACCAATCCCCATCTCTTTAGGATCATCTTGGTTCATCTGGAAATTGGGATGAAGCATCCAAGCATCCAATGCTCCACCGATAATACCCCCTCTTTCTATAACGCACTTTATTTGGTCATCCGTAAATTGTCGTTCTCCCTCAACTAAACTACGGCAGTTTTGATGACTCGCTATTATTTTTCCGTCGTAAATATCCAAGGCTTGATAAAAACCTTTGTCCGTAAAATGCGTCATATCCAAAAACATCGAAAGCGAATTCATCTCGTTAAGAAGTTCCTCCCCTTTTTTAGTAAGGCCGCTTCCATCTGAATGTGTTCCTGCTGCATACCTCCCAATCCCAAAATGTGAAATGCCAATTGATCGCAAGCCCTTTTCATGATATAAGTACAGATAATCAAGGTTTACTACGGAATCTGCCCCTTCCAATGCCAAAATATATCCTATCGGTTTTTTATCCATATATTCTTCGCCATTCCATTTAGAGATGTGTGCCTTCAGCTCCTTACGGGTAGTGATCGCTTTCATCTCCCCTATCAGCTCCATCTGTCGATACCATTCCAATTGTGCCATTGCATTTGCGAAAGCTTGCTCTGGGGAATGCCAACCCGGTAGATCCATGATTTCTATTTTTTCACCCGTCGAAGAGTATCTTGAAATCAAGGTAGTAATGACAAGACCTATATTACCCTTTCTCAGTTCTGGTAATGAAACGGTACCGTTTCCCCGGTCTTGAAAATCAGTCAGTCCCAAAGCCTTTTCAAGATTTCTTAGGTCATCAACATTCTGGGTCAAGTCTCTGTTTAAAGTCATGGCATTAGTAGCCAAGTCTAAATGCCCATCCACGGTAAAAAGAAGATTAGAATCACTCATTTTTTCAAATTTTAGAGGTCTTTTCGGCATATTTTAAAGAGATTTTATTGATATCAAAGGAAAAACGCTCAAATGCCTTTTCCCATTCCAGGGCTTCCTCTTTGGAATAGGTATAGAAACCAACTCCATTTGATATGCCATTCCCCCCCTTTTTAGCGATGTCATCTATCAATTTAGGAACGGTGGTCTGATTACTTAACTCTGGGAACAAATCTTTCATCACAGCGTGATAAGCCTTCAAACCCGTAAGGTCCATATATCGAAAGAGTCCACAGAAAGTCATCCAATGGCCTCCATCATTTTTGCAAGCTCTGTCTACATCTTCAATAGTGGCATATCCACTCTCAACCAAGTGCATTGCCTCACGGTACATGGCGTACATGATCCTGTTTGTAATAAATCCCCTGATATCTTTTCTAACCAATGTTGGCTCTTTACCCCATTCTTTAGCGATGGAGTGAAGCTGCTCACCCATTTCTACAGGACTTTTTTCACCACATACAATCTCTAAAAATCGTGAAGTGTAGGCTGGTTCTGCCCAATGCATTCCAAAGAATCGCTCTGCTACACAAAGATGATTTTGTAAAATACTTATGGGTATGGCAGAAGTATTTGAAGTAATAATGACTGTATCATCTACATTATTTTCGATTTTGGAATATACTTCTTTTTTTATATTCAGGTCTTCAATTACACACTCCATAACCAACCAACATGTCCTTAAATCGGTATAGTCAGAGGTAAAGTGTATATTTTCCAAAAGTTCTGGAAGCCCCTTCTCGGTCAAACCCTCCTTCATACATTCAACCAGAGATTTTTTGACACGATTAGGTGCCTCTGAATCAATTTTCGAGTTTATGGATGATAAGGCGACGACCTTTTGGCCGTTTAGGAGTAATGCAGTTGCAATGCTACTTCCCATCATTCCAAGACCGACTACACCTATCGGAGCGCCGTTGTTCATTTTTAAATGATTTGTTTTCATTAACCTATATTATAAATCCGATGATTTTAACTCATTAAGGGTGTCTTTAGCCATCAAAATTGCATGATCAATGTGCTCTTCAGTATGAACAGACGAGATATACCAAAGCCCTCTGCCAATTACACGAATACCCCTTTGCTGAAGGCCTTGAATAAACATTTTTGATTTAGGTTGTTTATAATGTCTCAAATCCCTAAACTCCTTGATCTTTTTCAAATCACAAAAACCGGTATGAAACATTGGTCCGAGTCCTTGAACCAAAAGGTTTTGTCCAGTTTCTTGAGAAACCCTCTCCAGCCCCTGCATTAATCTCTTACCTAAACGAAATATTCTTTCATGCGTACCACTTTCCTCTAAAACTTCCAAAGTACCCAATGCTGCAGCAATTAAAGCACAGGCAGAGTTCATTGTACCCGCATGAATAACCCTGCTATCGGCAACAAGTTGCATCCATTGTTTTTTTCCTGCAATCGCCGATATTGGAAAACCGCTGGCCATAGCTTTGGCAAATACCGAAAGGTCTGGTTTCACCCCATAGTATTGCTGTGCTCCCCCCAATGCGGTTCGAAAACCTGTTATTACCTCATCAAAGATTAATGCCATACCATATTTTTCAGTGGTTTCCCTCAAACCTTGAAGAAAATCTGGTTCAGGCAAGACACAGCCACTATTGCACATAATTGGTTCTGTAATAATTGCAGCAATTTCGTCATGATGCTGGGCTAAAGTCTGATTGACCAAATCAATATCATTCCAAGGCAATATGATAAATTCATCTTGAGAACCTTTAGCAATACCCTCTGTCCATGGAATAGCAAGTGGGGAGTGTCTTTCACCCATGTTGCCCTCATCTTGGGTAAGCCCCCAGGAGACATTGTCGAGCCAACCATGATAATGACCCTCAAAACGGATAAACTTATTTTTCTTAGTCTTTGCCCTGGCAATTCGCAATGCCGTTTGTACAGCAGTTGAACCATCCAAACAGAAACGCATCATCTCTGCAGAAGGAATATGCCGATTGAGTTTTTCCGCGAGTTCAATTTCAAGCTCGTGTTGGCCTGCAAAAAGTTGACCTTTTGACATACAAGACTCAATTCGGTTCAACACATGGGGGTGCGAATGTCCCACGATCATGGGTCCCTGGCTAAGTGTAAAATCCAAGTAGACATTACCGTCGACATCCTTAATATGAACACCAGAAGCACTTTCATAAAAAAGGGCGTGCGGATGGTTAAACTTTCTGAATTCAGAAGATACCCCGCCCGCTAAAACTTTTTTGGATCGTTCCAAAAGCTTAGCCGAATGTTCATGTTCCAAGCGTATTGTTACTTTTTCCATTTTATATCGCTGTGTTTCTTTTTCTTGCGGGGACCTCCCAAAACCCATTAAATTTTTGATTTTCAATAACTGCCAGTTGATCATAAAGGTTAACCGTCGGGCAAATATGGAACGGGATAGCTAGAAATTTTTCTCCCACTTTGTAAATAGAAGCATCTGGAACTAAGATAACCAAGTGCTCTTCATACTGGGATAAAATCTCATACTCTGGTATATCAGCGAAAAATAGTCGAGGCTGAGGAGGATCTGAAGCGACAGCCTTATAGCCAAGGTCAAAGCACAGCGTTCTCGATGTGGGTTTTGATATGATTCGCGTTAATATCAGCGCAGCAGGTTTAAAGGGAAGCTCAGGAAAAGCTTTTCCATAACCATAATCCCATAAGAAAAATGTTCCAGGGCTGCATGATACATCAGATTTTTTGGCATAAAATGGGAATGATGGTGAACCGCCCAAAACCAGATGAAGTTTTCTGCTCAGGCTTGCCTGGACAATGTCTTTTAGCTCCAAAAGCTTTTGAAAGATTTCCTCAGTATCTTTTTTTCTTAGTTCCTGATCTGAATCATGAACATGTCCATCGTAAGAATGAAGACCTACTATGGTCAAACCTTTAAGTTGATTTATTTTTTCTACTAAATCGGGAACTTTATTAATTGACAGACCGGTTCTATTCATACCAACATCTACATCAATATAAACTTCAACAGAGGTTCCATTAAAATAGTCAAAAAGCATTTTTGCAGAGTCGAAGTTGTCAACAACCGTGGCAAAGGATGTTGCTTGATAATAAGATTTCATTGCCGCTAAGGGTTCCATTTTATCTTCGGTCATCTGATAACAGATAAGAGCATGTTCTGCACCCACCATTCCCAATAATTCAGCCTCGACTATTGTGCTGCATTTGAAGCTTCGAATTCCCCTTTGCATTGCCATATAAAGTGGCTCTTTGCTTTTAATAGTCTTTACATGTGGGTATAAAAAGCTGTTTTCCCCCGATATAAGTTTAAGCGCATTGTCAATGTTATCTCCTATAATACTTGGATAGACCAAAAGAGAGGGGGAGTTTATTTGATGGGAATTATTGAAATAATAGGGTGAAGTATCTGGAATCATGCTTATTGAGATAAACCAAAAACAATATCAATTTCAACTTTTATGTTTTCTCCCAAAACTGATTGAACCGTGGTTCGGGCCGGTTTTATTCCATCAAAATAGGTGGCATATATTTTATTAAATCTATCAAAATCATTGATGTCACGAAGATGGACAGTACTTTTAATGGCATCGTTCATACTTCCACCTATTGACTCGACAATTGCCTTGATGTTGTCAAGGGTTCTTTTTGTTTCTTCTTCTATTCTCCCTAAAACAAATTTACTGTTCTTAAAATCAACAGAGGCTTGACCACTCAAGAACAACATGCCGTTTACAAGGACTCCATCAGAGTATGCGCCTGTGACAAATTTAGGATCGCGGTCAGGATGTGTAATTTTAGTTTTTTTCATAAATTAATAAGTATTGCATTCTATTTAAATTTTTACAAATCTTTTGATAGCCGCATCATGCCCATTTTAATTTCTTTTTCTGAGCCATCTTCCAAAAAACTACTTCTGGCCCGCCAGGTTTCATACCCTCCTTTTTTCATTTCATGAGAAGGGGGTACATATCCATCATAGGTATTCGCAAGACATATGGTAAAAAATTTTTTGTTAGCTAAATTTCTCTTAAGCCAAAGACCCGTTTCAGAAAATAATTCCGCACCAGACGCACCTATCCACTGACTTCCAATTTTCATAATCTGAACTGATGCTATATGAAAGTCAGAGTATTCACTGAGCAGTAATTGTTCTCGGGCATATAAAATTGACAGACCTTGCGCATCAAGCTTTATCCCGTCAATATTGTTTTTTTCTAAAATCATCTCAGCTTCTGAAACTTCTCTACCACTAGGTTTTCGGACTGGAATTTTTAACTCTTTGTACTTCATGTCAAGTAATGGATTTTCTTCCCAAACCAATCCTTTTAAACTTTTAGAAATAGCATCTGCAATAATTTTTCCTATCAGGTTCGCTCTTTTAAAATCGGTCTTTAATATCTGGCTTGATTTGCTAAAATCCCAAGTATTGACATCTCCACCTGTACCATAGCTCAACATGCCTATGAAATTATCCGTTGCTGAGAGATTGGAATGCATTTCATGGGCGAAAACACCATAAAAGTCAGCAGTGATCGTATCAACACCCCAGTCCCCTGCGTAATGAGAAGCAAAATTTGCAACTGTTGAAATCCATTCGCCGTCTAATCCTCTGATCAAAATAAAACCCACTTCATTGTCTACCTCAGCAGTAGGTCTAAGAATGTTGCGCTGGGCTCCAAACGGATTCGTTTTAACAGTATCTTTATTTTTGCTGACAGGATTATGTGCTATATGCTCTTTTTTCATAATATATCTTCGACATCTGTGATGGCCCGGAACCATTGTTTTGCCTGAAGCAATTTTTGCTGGTTTACAGTTTTCATTTGCTTTTTGTACAGATTTTAATACTAGACTCGGTAAATTCTTTCGATAGGAAATATCAACAGCACCCCCAAGGATACCAGCTACATCAGGGGCTCCGTGGGTATGCGTGCAAGCCAATAAAATGTCCTCTTTATCAATTCCGATAGAATTGGTCACCAACAGTTTAATTTCCTCAATTAGATCTGAAGGTAAAATGCACATATCAAGCATGATAATTGCACAATGTTTTTTACCCTTTTTCAGGACAAGGCTTTTAGCATACAATGGATCACGGATAAAACGGGCATAGTGCGAAACAAAATCACCGCCTATAAGCGTACCCTTAACAGGTGTAATTTCTTGTTTTGCAGCTCCTGCCAAAAAAACAGATGTCGGCATCTATAGTTAATTTGAATTTATTTAATGGTATGTGTTTTCATTAAGGGCTTCCAGTGATCAATTTTATAACCATTAATGGCATAATAGAAAATATAGGCATAACAGGGTACCAAAATCAAAATGGCTAACTGCGGCCTTTGGGAATATCGATCTATAAGATCGCCAAATAATAATGGAAAAATTCCCCCACCAATTAACGACATGATCAAAATGGCTGAAGCCTTTTTGGTTTGCTTCCCTAGCCCCCTAAGCGATAATCCCCAAATCGTACCCCAGAGCATCGATGCGCTAAACCCTAATGATAACAAGGCATATATACTGTATACTCCTTCAGTAAAATAGGTCAGACCGGTTGCCAAGAGCCCCCAAATCGATGCATATAGCAAAGCCTTGTTTTGAGAAATATACTTGGGTACCAAAACAGAAACAAACAAATATCCGAACAGCATAATGAAGAGGGTGTAGGTACTAAAATGTCGGGCAATATCCATGGGCATTTCAAGGGATTGGCTGTATATGATTATACCGTCAATTGGAATAGCCTCACAAGCCCCCGAAACGAACAATGCGAACACGCCCATAACCAAATATGGATATTCGAATAGTTTTTTCCCTCTAACCTGAAGCTCTTCTGAAGTTTTTACTTTTTCATGAGTCTCACTTATTTCGGGAAGCTTCGAATAATGAACTATTAAAGCTACAAACAGCAATATGATTGATATGATCAAGTAAGGATTGACAATTTTTAATGCATAGGCATCCAAAGCCAATGATTTGCCAATATTATCCAATCCTTCTATTGCAATCAAAAGCTCGTCTGCATCGGCCAAAAAGACTTTTCCCAAAAGTATTAGGCAGATAATTCCAGCTATTTTATTTGCAATTCCCATATAACCGATTCGCTTGGCTGTACTTTCTATGGGACCCATAATCGCTATGTATGGATTGGCAGCAGTCTGAACCAAGGCTAAGCCACTAGCAGTTAAAAACAAGCCTCCCAAAAACAGGGGATAAAGTCTAGAATAAGCGGCAGGTATGAAAGCTAGGGTACCGATGGACATGATACAAAGACCCAATACCATGCCTTTACGATATCCTATTTTTTCCAAGACTAATGCAGAAGGAAACGCCATCACAAAATAGGCAAAATATGAACTGAAAGCAACTAAGGTAGCTTGAAAATTGTTAAGTTGCATACAAATCTTAAAATACGGAATCAAGATGCCGTTTATCCAGGTCAAAAATCCAAACACAAAAAAAAGGATTCCAATGATAAAAAGCGGGTAATAATATCTATAATTCCTTATATTTTCTTTTAATTTAATCACGTCTAGCAATATATAAAAACAAATATATTATATTACTGAGTTTAATTCTGTATAACTTTATATTATAGTAGGAATATTTAAAATACTTCCTTTTGGCACCCCCTTCATTTATTCATCAAGGTCATACATTATAGCCGAGTTACTAGCGATGGTAATATAAGTGCATTTATACTTAATTATTGATCTGAGAGATGGTTGAACTGGAGAGGAAGTAGGGTTTTTATCACTCTGGAAAAAGAAAATTGAGGGTCTAAAACTCTAATCCTCTCCAATAGCAACATCTAAAATTCTACCTCTTATACTCAAACGGTAAAGGTTCTTTTGTTCTCGGGTGGGATATACCCTGTTGGAAAGAAAAATCATAAAACACTTATGAATAGGATCTATCCATACTAAATTCCCGGTAAATCCACTGTGACCAAAACTTTCTGGGGCACATTTTTCAGAGGGATATCGTTCTGAGGGGATGGTGTCCAGGGTAGGCTTATCAAAGCCTAGGCCTCTTCGGTTGTTCGTTTCAGGATAGGCACGTGAGCTAAAGAGTTCAAGAGTTTCTGGTTTTAAATATTGTTTTCCTTCGAACTGCCCACCATTGAGAAACATTTCCAGTAATTTGGCCAATGAAGAAGCATTGGCAAACAATCCGGCATTTCCTGAAACTCCTCCCATCAGACCAGCGGCCTCATCGTGAACCCAACCGTGCACCAATGTATTTCTAAAAAGGGAATCCTTTTCGGTGGGGACGATTTCTGCCTTTGGATAATCAAAACTGGGGTTAAAAGTCAATCGCTCTATACCCATGGGGTCGTAAAAATACCTGTCCAAAAAAGCATCAAAGGGTTGTCCACTTATTTCTTGTATCATATCTGGTAAAAGAAAAAAAAGTAAGCCTGAATAGCGGTATTGCCCAATTTTTTCGACAGGAGTCCTTTTAATTCTTCGCATTATTTTCTTCTCATATTTTCTATGAATAAATAGAGAGTCAGTGAGATGATCAGGATAACGTTTACTTTGCGAAGGGGAAAGGGTTCTGGCTTTCATTTTTCCATTTTTACGTCTCACAGTATTCTGATGTTCAATATAGGGTAACCATCCGGCTTGGTGGCTTAGGACTTCTCTAAAAGTGGAATTTTTTTTATTGCTGTTTTTGATAAGAGGAATGTAGTCCGAAACCTTTTGGTCCAATTCAACCTCGTAGAGTTCATATAACTTCATAAAGGCCAAGGTACTGGCCATAATTTTGGTTACTGAAGCTAGGTCATATAGATGGTGGTTTTCTACACGAACAATGGAATCATAGGTGTGGAATCCGTAGCTTTTATTCAGCCGGATGCTATCATTTTTAAAAACCAATACTTGTGCGCCTGGATAGGCTTTTTGTTGAATACCTATTTGGACAATGGAGTCAATTTTATATTCTAGAGCATCATTAAGGTTTTTTGAAAGCGTTTCTTGTCCACGAAGTAAAACAGTACTCACCATTGAAAAAAGGAAAATCACTTTTTTCATAAACCTGTTTCTTATTCAATTTCAACAATAAGGTCAATCTCTACCGCAATATTGAATGGCAAAGACACCATTCCTACTGCAGCTCGGGTGTGTTTTCCCCTTTCACCAAATACAGCAACCATAAGGTCAGAAAAACCATTAACCACACTGGGGTGTTGTTTAAAGTCGGGATCAGCATTAACCATGCCTGTGACTCTAATGATTCTTTTGACTCTGCTTAGATCACCCAATGTACTTTTAAGTACGCCGATTTGATTAATGCCAGTTAGTCGAGCAGCTTCGTATCCCTCCTCAATGGTAAGATCCGATCCCACCTTACCGGTTATAAATTTTCCATCCGGTTTTTTAGGACCGTTGCCCGAAAGGAAAAGTAAATTTCCGACTTGAACAGTATTAACAAAATTTGCAACAGGAACAGCAGGTTGGGGAAGTACGATTCCCATACTGTCCAGTTTGGCTTCCGGATTGAAATCAGATTTGACTTTAACGATTTTGTTTTGTGCTTGGGGAGACCCACAGGATACAAGGGTAAGCCCAAAACCAAAAATTAATAAATACAAAGTTTTTTTCATAATTTTTTTTTAAACGACTGATGATAAAATTTCTTTAACCCTCTTAGCAACGATACGCTCTTGACCGGGTACCATCATCCAAGTGGTTATGCCCACACTTTTAGAATCTCCCACAGTTTGAATAGAAGGGTGGCCCTCTGTGAGTTGTTTGCGCAATTCGTTCGGACTTACTTTCACCTTCTTTTCATCCCAATGAATGCGTAAACTTGGCACGTGGTTGGCGTATTTCGGTACGTGAATTTCGGTTTCCACTCCTTCTATTGAGGTTGCACTGTCACTAATCAATTGAATTTGTGATTCCCACATTTTCCATTCCTTGACATGATCTTTTTGCAGGTACAATTCCAGAGCAGCTAACATTCCCAATACTTCTTCTTTGTTGACCTTCATGCCCCTAGCGATGGTCTCTCCACGTGGAGGGGTATGCATTCGTGCTGCCTCTATATACTCTCTTTTTCCTAAAAGTAAACCGGCACTTTGCGGCCCTCTCAATCCTTTACCACCGGAGAAAGCGACCAAGTCAAATCCCATTTTGGTAAAGCGAAATAGATTTTCAACTGGCGGTACATCTGCTGCACAGTCGATAAAAGTGGGGATGTTATGTTTTTTCCCAAGAGCAACGAACTCTTTCCATTTGATTTCTCCCTGATCAGTATTAGCATTAAGAAACCAAAGCATACAGGTTTTGTCTGTGATCTTCTTTTCCAATTGTTTGGCAGTTTTTACTTTGATCAACTTGGCACCAACATTAGTAAGTGCTTGGGCATATCCGATCGTGTGAGATTCTTGAATGATGACTTCATTCCTCATGCCCTGTGTATTAGGAAGTTGTTTGACTTTTTCAGGATCCTTGCCGGTTAGTATTCCAGCCATTCCTATGCTCATAGCACCAAAACATCCGGAGGAAACTGTTGCGTATTCGCATTCTAACAATTCAGCAATACGTTCTCCTACCTTGTCCTGCAAGTCATCTAGATTGACGTATTCATCTGCTCCATAGCTAATGGCTTCAATGACTTCTTTGGGCATCAAACAGCCTGTCATTGAGGTATAGGTTCCAGCGGCATTAATAAATGTTCTTAGTCCAAGTTCTTTAAAAAAATTGCGTCTTAAACTGGAGACTACTACTGCGGAATTGGGTTGAGCAGACAGTGTTTTAATCCCAAGTAAACTTCCTGCAAAGGGAAGGGTGGCAAGTGATTGGAGGACTTTTCTTCGATTAATCATCATTTTTTAATTTTTAAGTTTAATCTACAGCAGCAATACAATCAATTTCTACCAATGAATCACCGGGAACACCGCCGTATGTAGCTACTGTAGTTCTTACCGGTGGATTTTCACCAAAACGACCTCTGTAAACTTCGTTCATTTTGTGATAGTCTGCTAAATCAGCCAAATAAACATTGACTTTTAAAACTTTTTCCATTGAAGATCCATTTTTCTCAAGTTCCTCTTCTATGACGTTTAGTACATGATTGGTATGTGCTTTAATGTCACCATCAAAGTGAGCCCCTTTTCCTGCTATATATAGAGTATTTCCATGCTTAACTGCACCAGAAAATAATGGGATTTCTTGATCTTCGATAATTTCTCCTACCACCTCTTTTTTACTTTTTGAATTTGCAGCATTTACTGAGCTTAAACCAAAAAGGCCTGCCATACCGATACCGATATTTTTTATTATTGATCTTCTTTTTTCGTTGTGTTTCATCTTTTTTACATTTTAATTATTAATTTTTACCACATTCTCTTTTTAATTAATTCTTTTATTTGGTCTCTGGGAACAGGAAGCTCATCTATATGATACCTAATCCACTTGGAAAAATCTTTTTCAATTTCATCTGACCATTTGTTGTCAATTTGCCCTGGAGTATATATACCCTCTTTTAACCGGGAGATACCAAATAAATCTCTAAGCCTTACTACCTCAGAGGTAACTACGACTTTCTCTGCCAAGTGGGCAGGGATAAAAATCACTCCTTCTTTTTTGGCCAAAACTACATCGCCGGGCATGACAGTAGCTGCTCCTATTCTTATCGGATCGTTGATGCTTAACAACATAACTTCCGTAAGAAATGAAGGGTGCCAAGCCCTGACAAAAGCATTAAAGCCTTCGATTTCAGATAGGCCTTCCATGTCTCTGCTAGAGGCATTAAACACAACACCTGTTTTGGATTTGGCATAAATGGAATTCCCCAGATTGTCTCCGATCAGCGTTCCATCTATAATTTTACCAAAGCCATCAGCAACATATACGTCGTGTTCTAATAATCGGTCGATGGGCCAGGAGTTGGTGTTCCCAATTTCTCCAGCTTTTAAACCTTTTTGTTTGATCTGATCAGCAACATCGGGTCTGTTGGGCATGTATTGTACGGTAAGTGCCCGACCCACAACGGTTACGTCATCGTGTAAGGGTTGCCATCCTCCCTCAAATTGGTTATGAAAACCTTCATTTCTCAAAACACCCCATGCCTCTTCTATGGTTACTTTTTTCATCCGTTTAAGGATGTCCAAAGCTACTTTGGGCCTTCCATCTTCAAAACGTTCTCCTTCCCAATGGTGGGTTAAAAATTTCATTTGATCGACACTCAGGTTTTGGGCAAATCCATTGTAGATGGTCAGTACACAAGTTAAAAGAAAAGTAACAACAGTTAATTTTTTAAAGATCATTTGATTAAAATTTAAATTAATTATTAATTTTTTCAGGGTCTTTGTCACGCCACCAAGTAGCCAAAGAAGAACCGGAAATGTTCATCCAAGGGCCAAAAACGGCCGGGGCCAGTCCAACAGTGGATACCTTGCCCATCTCAAGAGCAATTCCTGAGGCCAATCCTCCATTTTGCATTCCTACCTCTAGTGCAATGGTTCGACAGTCTTGTTCTCTCATTTTTAGTAATCTGCAACCCCAGTAACCCAGTAAATAACCCAATAAATTGTGTATTATTGCAGCAAGTATAAGTAAGATCCCAATGGATAAAAGTGAGTCTCTTCCTGCTGCGGTTATGATCACAATGATCAAAGTAATGGCAGTCATCGAAACAATAGGCATGGCTTTGTCCAGCCATTTGGCTTTGCCATGAAAAAAGTGATTGAAAACCAAACCCAGAATTACGGGAAGAATTACCATTTTTACAATACTGAGCATCATGGCAACAAAATCAATAGGAACAAATGCTCCCGCAAAGTATTTCATTAAAAAGGGGGTCATAAATGGTGCTAGTAAAGTGGCTACTGCTGTTAGTGTTACCGAAAGAGCAACATTTGCTTTTGCCAAGTAGGCCATTACATTGGAAGCCAATCCACTAGGGGAGGAACCAATTAGGACTACTCCTGCTGCGATCTCAGCCGGGAAATTGAATAAGGTCGCCAGAGTAAAACCCAAAAAGGGCATGATACTGAATTGACAAACAAGACCGACTAAAACTCCTTTGGGCATTTTTATAACACCATAGAAGTCATTAAAACTCATAGCAGTTCCCATTCCAAACATGATGATTTGAAGGAGTGGAACAATGAGTTTTTTGAGTTGAAAATCACCCAATTGTACAAAAGTTTGAGGATAAAAAAGAGAAAGACTTACGGCAGTAAAAATTAGTACGGTAAAGGAAAATCCCTTTAAGTTTTGTGTACCTCTCATACCCAGTGCCAAAGTTAGAAAGAACAAAATCAGTGGTGGCCCAATCATGGCAATATTACCAGAAAAATAAAGTACAATGGAAAGGATAAACATCAAGCCTGTTAAAGCAAAAAAATATTTAGAAATTGTTTTCATTTAATTTTCCAATCATTGCTGGCCAATCCGTTTAAGTCATATACTACATTTCCATCTCTTAGGGTCAATTCACATTCTATTTTCTGGTTTCCTTTCATTCTTTTTCCTCTGGTATCAATAAAACCAAAATCTCCTTTTCTTATTTTAAGCACAGCAACATCTGCAATCGCTCCGAGGGACAAGTGACCAATGTCTTTTCTTTGCAAGTATTTGGCAGGGTTGGAAGTGGTGGCTGCAATGATTTCTTGAATACTTAGTCCAATATTTAAAAATTTGGACATCACATTGTTGATATTCTTCATTCCCCCATTCATACTACCCGTGTGAAGGTCAGTACTAATTGCATTGGGTTTGAGTCCTTGTTTTATAGCTGGAATGGCTTGCTCAAAAAGAAAGCTTCCTCCTCCGTGTCCGACATCAAAAACAATTCCCCTTTTTTGAGCCTCAAAAATATAATCTCTTACTTTTCCATTTTCGGCGACTATTGGCGTTCTTCCATTTACATGCGCATAGGTATGGGTGAAAATATCCCCGGGTCTAAGTTTTTCCAGGAGTAACTTATCCAAAGGTAGTTCGGGATTACTTCCTCCAAAATCAATCATAACAGGAATACTTGCCAATCTTCCAGCTTCTGTAACAATATCGGTCGGGGTCCAATCAAAACCCATGAAATGTGCCAGTTTGATTCCAACCACATGATCTTTATTTTGCCTAGCTACTAAGGCAGTCATTTTAGGATTCATGTCGTCAATATTTTGTTCCCATGCTCCACCACTCATACCTACTCCAATAATATTGAGAAAGGAAAGGACTCGGGTTTTGGACTGGTCAATGACTTGGGATTTAAAAAGCTCAAAATTTTTCCAACCGGCTCCTCCTACATCGACAATTGTAGTAACACCTGAACGGAATGTAAAACCATCAGGTGCCAAGGCGGTAAAACTATTACTTAAATATCGATTGGGAACCGTACCGTGAAAGTTGTGACTGTGCATATCAATGAGTCCCGGACTGACAATCATGCCCGATGCATCCACCACTTTTTTGGCTTGAGTGGCAGGAATATTATTTTTTATGGCTGCAATTTTCCCTCCTTTAACAGCGATATCCATTACCTGATCGATTTCATTTGCAGGGTCGATTAAATGGCCCCCTTTAATGACAATATCATAGCTCTGAGACATGAGTGCAGTACTCATCATTATTAGTATTACAAAATATAATTTTGATTTTCTCATATACATTCGTTTAAGTTACAATTTATTGTGTTTCTTTTTTGTTTGATTTTCTAAAATTTTCTACCTCTTCAGGCAAAATACTTTGGGCTTGATTACCAAAGTTGGTTCTAATATAGGTCAGCACATCTGCAATTTGATCATCATTCAAAAACGAGTGTTGAGGCATCACACCATCATAAATTTCTCCATTTACTTCAATGATTCCTTCCATTCCGTTAAGGATAATTTTCGTCAATCGTTCTTTATTTCCCGTTACCCAATCAGTCCCATTAAGGGGTGGAAATCTTCCCGAGGTTCCCATGCCGTTAGATTGATGGCACGCCATACAGTATTGGTTATAAATTTTCTGACCAATGGCCATGTTTTTGGGTTCAATTCTATCTGTTACAATATCAGGAGTTCTTATATGGCTTAAAGTTTTTCTTTCTTGCATTTCGGCCAGTTGTGATGGGCCAAAGTTTTTAATATCTCCTTTAAATTGTACCTTCCAAATCCTGCCTTTTTCAGTTTCCCCAATATACATTGAGCCATCGGGAGCAAAGGCTATACCCATGGGGCGAAATTTTGCATCTCTTGTATTAACGATAGGGTCTATCCCTGAGAAACCATCGGCAAAAACTTCATAGGGTCCGGAGGGTTTACCATTTTCAAACGGGACAAAACCAATAAAATAACTGGATTGGGGGTAGGGTGCCCTGTTGGTAGAACCATGAAAAGCGATAAAAGCTCCATTTTTATAGTGATTCGGAAATCCATCACCATCATAAAAGACTAAATCGTTTGGAGCCCAATGACCTGGAAACCCAATCACAGGGTCTTTGTAGCCTGAACAGCGACCAATAATGGTTCCATCACCACCATATTCTGGGGCCAGTACTTTTTTGCCTTGCATTTGATCGTAAAAGCAGTAAGGCCAACCAAAGTGATCCCCTTTTTCTATTTTAACAAATTCCTCTGATGGGAGAAGAGCACTTTCCCATTGGCTAAAGTGATTTGGCCACAGCCGGTGTAAATCATCTCTTCCATGCACTACTGCATAAAGGTTTTGATCGGAAGTATTCCAGTCCAATGCCACGATGCTTCTTAGTCCGGTGGCATAAAATTCACCGTCTTTTTGGGTTTGCCCTATTTTTTCTGCATCAAAACGCCATATACCACCGTGATCCTCCAATAAAGGGCAGGGATCTTGGCCTGGTGCCAATGGAGTTCTCTTGGGGTTTTGGCAGGCGTTATTGGGAGCGCCAAATGGAACAAAAATATGTCCTTTTTCATCAAAGGCAATCGGCTTAGCAATGTGTTCGTGCGAGCCGTGAGCATGATCATCATGGACAATTATTTCTGCCGCTCCACTTGGAACAAGCTTTTTGTCATCCAACTTGACTCTATAAACGGTGAGTTGAGAACTGAAGTATAGGTATCCTTTGTATATTCTTGCTGCAGTTGAATAACTTCCTCTTTGTAGCATATGGTATTCCCCAAACTTCACTAAAGAGTCTGCAACCCCGTCATTATTTAAGTCTCTTATGGCAGCCATTACTCCTGCTTCGCTGGGCCGTTTGAATTTGGCGTACAAGTCTCCATTTTTATTAACAGCCATATGGCGAACAGTTTCACTGATACTGTCCACATAAACAGTTGCTTCAAAGCCTTGGGGAAGGTAAAGTTTTGCCTTGGTATTCGAACTTTCACAACTCAAAATTGTCACCAACAAAAACAAGTTTAGTATTCCAAATTTGCTAAGGATAAAATTTATAATTCTATCAATTCTCACTATCAGTTTTTGTTATAATTTATTGAAAATTTAAAATTCCAAAATGTTCGGGACGGTGAAAATCGGGCTTTGGTGTTTTGACTTGGTTCCAGCTTAAATAATGGAGTTTAGAGGTGTCGTCTCCACATTTATAAAAGTTGGCATTGGAAACCAGTTTAGAAAAACTTAATCCATCACTATAGGTAAAAATAGAGGAAGGGATGACCACCACCATTTCCCATTCAAAAATTCCCGATTTTTCTTCAAAAGATTCTTCGCCTAGGGTGGACCAGATTTTGATTTCATTTTCTATTAATTCAGGAGGGATAAAAGTTCGTTTTCCTCGGCCAGGGCCATAGGCAAGGTGTGTAGTGCCGATACAGTTAAATTCGAAATTGTAATAATTTCCGTTTTGAAGCGGATCTATAAAAAACTCCACGCAACTGTCTCTGTGAACTGCCGAATTGGAATCCGTTCTTTGGGCTAAGATATGTTCTTCTTTTATGTAATACTTAAGAAACAAAAGGCTATCATCGTGTGCGATTCTGAAATTCACTTCAGGTTGATAGGGGAATTCCTTCCATTCCAACCAATTAATTTTATTGAGCAATGTATTTTCCTCGAGAGCGATTGAGATATTTTCATAACTCAAGAAGTTCTTGATAGAAATTTTTGGAACGTCAATACTTTGGCTTTTCATGTCTGAACAGCTCCATAATAAGATTAAGATTATAAAGCTAATTAACTTAAATTTGATCATAGTTTAAATTTAAATTAATTAATTTACAAATTGAAATTTATGCTTATGAAAACTCCAATTTTAATAACACTTATATTAATATTAGTATTTTGTGGTTCATGTGACAAAAAAGAAGTGCAGTATCAATCTAGGGATTTAGTCTTTGTAGGGGAATTTACAACAGGACTTGAGGGACCGGCGGTTGACCAAGAGGGCAATCTCTATTTTGTTAACCCCACTCACAGTGGTTCTGTTGGTAAGGTTGACACTGAGGGAAATTTTAGTTTGTTTATTGAACACTTACCTGAAGGAAGTACTGCCAATGGAATACGATTTGGTCAAGATCAAAGTATGTATCTGGCAGATTATACTGGACACAATGTTTTGAAAGTGAATCTACTAACAAAAGAGGTAAGTGTATATGCGCACGATTCATTGCTGAATCAGCCGAATGACTTGGCGATCTGTTGTAATGACAGAATGTTTGCCTCAGACCCCAATTGGAAAGAAAGTACGGGTCAGCTTTGGAGAGTTGAAAATGGTCAATTTCACCTTTTGGCCAAAGATATGGGAACCACTAATGGGGTGGAGGTAAGCCCTGATGGGAAAACCCTGTACGTTAATGAGAGTGCTCAAAAAAAAGTCTGGGCTTTTGACTTGGACCCCCAAGGAAATATTTCCAACAAAAGACTTTTCCATCAATTTGATGATTTTGGAATGGATGGAATGCGCTGCGATGTAGAAGGGAATTTATACGTCACAAGATATGGTAAAGGAACTGTGGCCAAGTTATCCTCTGAAGGAATACTTTTATTAGAGGTTCAGACCAAAGGTAAAAAGCCTTCCAATATCACCTTTGGAGGTAAAGATGGTAAAACAGCCTACATTACGTTACAAGATCGAGGTTATATTGAAACTTTTAGGGTAGAAAAAGCGGGTAGGTCATTTGTGAATTAGAATAAATGTAAATCACTTATGCATTTTAACTGGCTGCATTTAGCCTTTATCATTGCCTATTTCTTCATAGTATTGGGGGTAGGCTTGTGGATTTCAAAACTTGCGAGAAACAATTTGGATGAATATTTACTGGGGGGAAAATCAAATCAAATGTCGTTTGTTGGGTTTTCCAATGCTTCAGGAATGTTCGATATTTAAAGTGTTATCTAGAATATTTAAACAAAAAAAATGAATTTCACCTCTTTCTCAGCATTGTATTTGAAAGAGTTGACCCATGAGGTAATCCCCTTTTGGGAAAAATACAGTATCGACCATAAATATGGTGGTTTTTTTACCTGTATTGACTCTAACCACCGGGTTTATGACACCGATAAATTCGTTTGGTTACAAGCGCGACAAGTATGGACATTCGCCACCATGTACGACCAATTTGAAAAAAATGAATCTTGGCTGAAAATGGCTCAGTTGGGGAGCGACTTTTTAGTGAAATACGGTCATGACGGGGCTTATAATTGGTTTTTTTCTCTCAAAAGAGATGGTCAGCCCTTGGTGATGCCCTATAACATTTTTTCTTACACTTTTGCCTGCATGGCCATGGGAAAAATGCATCAGATCACCGGAGAAGAAAAGTACAAAACAGCTGTGGATCAAACTTTGAAAAAAATCACCCAAAGGATGGTAAAACCTAAAGATCGTTGGGACAAATCTTATCCAGATGCACGGCCTCTCAAAAACTTTGCCTTACCCATGATCCTTTGCAATCTTTATAACGAACTGGGAGATTTGGTACCGGAAGAGGAAAAAAAACAATGCATCTATAGTTATGTTAACGAAATATTTGATCTCTTCTGGGATGATAAAAGAGGCGTAATTCTAGAAAACATATCCCCTGACGGTGGCTTTTCTGATAGCTTTGATGGCCGTCTGGTCAACCCTGGTCATGGTCTGGAGGCCATGTGGTTTATTATGGAATTGGGGGTACAATTTGACCGTAAGAACTGGATTGAACGATCTGTTGAAATGGCCTTGTCTATTGTCGAAAAAGGTTGGGACAAAGAACAAGAGGGTATTTTTTATTTTTTGGATGCTGAGGGGCATCCACCGCAAAAGTTAGAATGGGATCAAAAATTGTGGTGGGTTCATTTGGAGGCAATGATTTGTTTGCTCAAAGGATATGAATTAACAGCTTCAAAAGCATGTTGGGATTGGTTCGAAACTATCCATCGCTATACTTGGCAGCATTTTAGAGACATAAAACGAGGAGGGGAGTGGTATGGCTATTTAAATCGATCTGGTGAGCAATTGCTAAATTTGAAAGGAGGGAAATGGAAGGGCTGTTTTCACGTGCCCCGTGCCTTGAGCCAACTCTATAAAATTTCCGAAAGACTAAAAATATAAATAGCCATCACTGACATTTACATGCCCAGAGCAGGTTGTTGTTGAACAAGATAAAATCGTAAATTACAACAACTTATATGATTCTAAACCGATGAAAAGCACTTTAAATACCTTTCTAACAATCTTATTACTCTCTATGATTTCGTGTGAGAAAGTTGAATTGCAAACAGATGTATTGGTCATTGGGGGTAGTACCAGTGGAGTAGCTGCTGCACTGTCCTCTGCGAGACAAGGTGCTGAGACGACCTTGTTAGAGGAAGGGCCTTGGCTCGGGGGAATGCTTACTGCTGCCGGGGTCAGTGCTGTAGATGGAAACACCAAACTCCCATCGGGTATTTGGGGAGAATTCAGAGACAGTTTGATCAATCGTTATGGCAGTAAAAAAGCACTGCAAACCGGTTGGGTAAGCAATCACCTTTTTGAACCTACCGTCGGAAATCAGATCTTTCAAAACATGGTCAAAAATGAACCCTTGCTAAAACCATATTTTGGAGCTAAACTCATCACCATTGAAAAAAAAGAGAATGGATGGGAAATTAAGTATAATCAATCCAATGAAATCATCACCCTTTTTGCAAAAATTGTCATTGACGCCACTGAATTAGGAGATATTGCAGCTCGGGTCGGAATCCCATTCGATGTGGGCATGGATAGTAAAAACACCCATGGTGAGAAAATTGCTCCAGAGAAAGAAAATGATGTGGTTCAAGATTTGACATATGTGATGATTTTGGAGGATTATGGCGTGGATAAGACCATTGAAAAACCCAAGGGTTATAATCCTGAAGCTTTCTATTGTGCTAGTCAAAGCGAGAAGTGTCAAAATGGAGAATCTATGAATATGACATTATGGCCTAAGGACAGTTTGTTGTCCTACGGTCGTTTGCCCAATGGAAAAGTAATGATTAACTGGCCGATCAACGGCAATGATTATTATGTAAATGCGATCGAACAATCAGAGGAAGAAAGAACCAAGTCTTTTGAAAAAGCCAAACGGAAATCCTTACAGTTTTTGTATTATTTACAGAGTGAATTGGGTTTCAATACCTACAGTCTCTCACAAGGAGTTTTTCCTACAGCAGATGACTTTCCTTTGATTCCGTACCATCGCGAGTCTAGAAGAATAAAAGGACTTGCTACATTGACAGTCAATCATATTGCCCAACCTTATGACCAGTTGCAGCCCCTTTACAGAACTGGTATTGCTGTGGGGGACTATCCCGTGGACCATCATCATGCAAGACATCCCGACGCAGCTAAATTGCCGGAACTTCATTTTTACCCTGTTCCTTCCTATAGTGTACCGATGGGATGTTTACTTCCAGAAAGCATCGAGAATTTTATAGTCGCTGAAAAGTCCATTTCTGTAACCAATATTTCCAATGGCACTACCCGCTTACAACCCGTAGTTTTGCAAATAGGACAGGCGGCAGGGGTGATAGCAGCATTGAGTATTCAAAAAAAAATCATCCCTACTGAGTTGAGCGTAAGAGCAGTGCAAAGTCAACTTTTGGATCAGGGGACTTATCTTTTACCTTATTTGGATGTACCCAAATCACACCCTCGTTTTAAAATTTACCAATGCATAGGTGCTACAGGACTTTTGAAGGGTACAGGAATGAATGTGGGTTGGGAAAATCAAACATGGTTTTTCCCCGACAAGGAACTGAGCCAATCGGATCTGAACCAAGCCATTTCTGTATTGCTGGCATTCGAGAACATTCCATCTCCCGTATCACGTAAAAATCAAGATATGCTGCAATGGTTTAAAAAATTACATCCCTTATTTTCGTCAGAAAATTCCCTCCCAGATTGGATCAAAGATACATCTGCCTTTTATGGGTTTTTAGGAACTGAAATTGAACCCCAAGGGAATATCAGCCGTGGAAATTTTGCGGTCCTTTTGAATGCAATAATTGACCCTTTCCACACCCAACCGATTGACCTGTATGGCAAATTTATTTTGGATCAATGATTTACTATTTTTGTAAAACAAGACAATTAAATGAATAAAAATCAACAAAGGAGAAAAGCTTTAGTTTATCATGCCAAACCCAAACCTGGTAAAACCGAAGTTGTCCCTACCAAAAGTTATCGTACCCAAAGAGATCTTGCACTGGCCTATTCTCCTGGGGTGGCCATACCTTGTAAGGAAATTGAAAAGAAGCTTGAAAATGTTTACAAATACACCAACAAAGGCAATCTGGTTGCCGTCATTTCCAATGGAACTGCTGTTTTGGGTTTAGGAGACATTGGGCCCGAAGCATCAAAACCTGTTATGGAGGGAAAAGCACTCTTGTTCAAAATATTTGCAGACATTGATGTTTTTGACATTGAAATCAATGAAAAAGATCCTGAAAAATTTATCCAAACCGTAAAAGCAATAGCCCCTACATTTGGAGGTATTAACCTTGAAGACATTAAAGCTCCTGAGGCATTTGAAATTGAAAACCGACTTAAAGCGGAATTGAATATTCCTTTAATGCATGACGACCAACACGGAACGGCCATTATATCTTGTGCTGCTTTGATCAATGCCCTAGAATTGTCATATAAAAAGATAGACGAAGTTAAGATAGTCATTTCTGGTGCAGGTGCAGCTGCTATTTCCTGTACTCGTCTTTACCAATCCTTTGGAGCTAAAAAAGAAAATATTGTCATGTTGGATAGTAAGGGAGTTATCAGGAATTCTCGTCCCAACATGAGTAGTCAGAAAGCAGAATTTGCAACAGATCGCAAGATAAGGACCTTGGCTGAGGCCATGAAAGAGGCAGATGTTTTTATAGGTTTGTCACAACCCAATATTTTGGATGAGGACATGTTATTGTCCATGGCCAAAAATCCTATTGTTTTTGCCCTGGCGAATCCCACTCCTGAAATTGAATACAATTTGGCTTGTAGGACCAGAGCGGATATCATTATGGCAACGGGAAGGTCTGACCACCCCAATCAAGTCAATAATGTTTTGGGATTTCCCTTTATCTTTAGAGGTGCACTAGACGTAAGGGCTACTAAAATCAATGAATCCATGAAAATGGCGGCAGTGGAAACTCTGGCTAAATTGGCCAAACAATCTGTCCCCGAGCAAGTCAACATTGCCTATGAGAAAACCAGGCTCAATTTTGGCAAAGACTATATCATCCCCAAACCTTTTGATCCCCGTTTGATTGTAGAGGTACCCGTTGCGGTAGCCAAAGCAGCAATCGCCTCCGGAGTTGCTCAAGAATCAATTGATGATTGGCAGGTATATGAGGCAGAGTTGACCGAACGTTTGGGTGGACATCAAAAAATTCTCAGAATGATACACGATCGCGCCAAATCCGCCCCAAAGACTATCGTTTTTGCAGAGGCCGACCAGTTGGACGTAATCAAAGCGGCCCAAATCATTCACGAGGAAAGAATTGGAATTCCAATTTTACTAGGCAAGAAGGAAACTATCCAAAATTTGATGGAGTCTATTGACTTTAATGATGAGGTTAGTATTATTGACCCCAAAACCGAGGAACATATTGAAAGTCGCCAACGCTATGCCAAAGCCTTTTGGGACACTCAAAAAAGAAGAGGTAAAACCCTTTATGAATGCGACAGTTTGCTAAAAGAAAGAAATTATTATGCCGCCATGATGGTTAGAGAGGGAGATGCTGACACAATGCTTTCCGGTTTTTCAAGAAAATATCCTGCAGTGGTAAAACCCATTTTGGAGGTCATCGGCAAAGCTAATGGTGTTGATCGTGTTGCCGCCACTAATTTGATGCTCACCAATAGAGGAATGCTATTTCTCTCCGACACCTCCATCAATGTAGATCCTTCTTCCAAAGAATTAGCCAAAATAGCTCAAATGACTGCCCAAACTGTCAAAATGTTTGGAGTAGAACCCGTTTTAGCCCTTTTGTCCTATAACAATTTTGGATCTTCTCCTTTTCCTCAGGCCAAAAAAGTATCTCAAGCAGTCAGTTATTTACACCGTTTGTTCCCTGACCTTATTGTCGATGGACCTCTTCAATCTGACTTTGCTTTAAACAATGAAATGTTGGGAGAGCGTTTTCCTTTCTCTTCTCTTCACAACAGAAATGTCAACACTTTAATTTTTCCGAACTTGGATTCGGCTAATATCACCTACAAAATCATCAAGGAATTGGACAATACCTTATCTATTGGGCCAATTTTGATGGGCCTCTATCAGTCTGCCCACATCTTACAACTGGGTGCCTCAGTAGATGAAATTGTAAATATGACTGCTATAGCAGTCATTGATGCACAAGAAAAATTAAAAGCAAAAAAATGATAACACAAATTAAAGGTAAGCTCATTGAAAAAACCCCTACTCAAGTGGTGGTAGATTGTAATGGTATTGGATATGAGATAAATATTTCACTTTACACTTTTTCCAGCCTTTCTTCAGATGAAAATATTAAGCTATTCACCCACCTTCAAGTCAGAGAGGATGCTCACATTTTGTATGGTTTTTTTACTGTTTTAGAAAGAACTGTATTTAGGCTTTTAATTTCTGTATCAGGAATAGGAACAAGTACTGCCAGAACTATGCTTTCCTCTCTAACTCCTACCGAAATCCATCAGGCTATTGGATCTGAGGATGTTACCACTATTCAGGGTATTAAAGGCATTGGGTTGAAGACTGCCCAAAGGGTAATTATTGAACTAAAAGATAAGATAAAAACCTTGCAAGGAATTGACGAAATTCCTATTTTCAAAAGCAATACTATCAAAGAAGAAACGTTATCAGCATTAGAGGTACTTGGGTATTCAAGAAAAGCCTCTGAAAAAGTAGTTGATAAACTCATTCAAGGTAATCCAGACAGTACGGTCGAGGAATTAATTAAATCTGCCTTGAATAAACTTTAAATCTCTTTGATCTGTAAAAAAAAGAACAAAAATTTAAGTTTAAATTTACTTTTACTGCCCCTACTGATGATTTACAGTTTCTCACTTTGGGGACAGGTTAAGACTAGCTACGATTTGTCCAAATCCAAGCTTACCCAATCGACTAATGTCAGCTCAAAATATATTTATAACCCCGAAACGGGTATGTACTTCTATACCGAAACTATCGATGGATATCCGATAAATACGCCTTTAGTCATATCCCCAAAACAATTTGAAGCCATGGTGCTAGCCGACCAGATGAAAGGTTATTTTCAAGCTAAAATAGCTGCTCTCAATGGAAATTCCGAAAACTTGACTGAAACGCAAAAAAACCTCCTTCCTGAGGTTTATGTCAACAGTAAATTTTTTCAATCCATTTTTGGGAGCAACACAATTGATATCGCTCCACAGGGATCGGTAGGAATAGACTTGGGTGTCCGATATCAAAAGAATGACAATCCTGCAGCATCGCCCAGAAATCGGAGAAGTTTTGGCTTTGATTTTGACCAGAGAATTAGTCTCAGTTTACTGGGTAAAATTGGTGATAGGTTGCAAATCACGGCTAACTATGATACTGAGTCTACTTTTGACTTTCAAAATCTTGTAAAAATAGAATTTAATCCCCCCCAGTTGGCAGAAATTTCTGAGATCATACCTGAGTCGGTTAAAACGCAAGGTGATTTGCTTAGTCCCCAGGCGCAAAACCTTTTATCCAAAAGCAAAAGCATTACCCAAAAAGCAACAGAGGTACAACAAAAAATTGGTGACTTTAAGAGCACTTACGATGAAGCCAAACAAAAAATTCTCAATCTTAAATCAAAAGCGGATGCTCTTTACGGTAAGAATATAATGGGCTTTGGGAATAATGTTACCGATTATCTCAATGGGAAGGTGACAGAGGATGCTATATTACAAAACATCAGTATTGGAAATATCAGTATGCCCATAAACAGCAATTTAATTCAAGGGGCACAAAGTCTGTTTGGATTAAGAGCTGATCTCAAATTCGGAAAAACTACTATTTCTACTGTCTTTTCTGAGCAACGGTCACAATCTCAGAACGTAGTCGCTCAAGGAGGTGGAACCTTGCAAGAGTTCAATTTTTTCGCACTTGAATATGAAGAAGACCGTCACTATTTTTTGTCACAATATTTTAGGAACCATTACGACCTATTTCTGAAAAACTACCCATACATCAATTCCCCGGTTCAGATAACCAGAATTGAAGTTTGGATTACTAATAGAGGATCACAAACCAGAAACATCCGAAATATTGTAGGCTTTCAGGATCTAGGAGAAAGTGATCCCAGCAAAACGATGCTTGATGATAGAATCACTAACTTTTTTAATGGAAAAGGTTTTTCAAGCCCGCCTTCAAATGACAATAATCGATTGAATCCAGGGAACATTGGTAGGGGAGGTGTCTTGAATAGTGAAATTCGCGATATTGCATCAACTTCCCGTTCTTTTGGCGCCTACAACAATGTAGTTAATGAGGGATTTGATTATGCCATTTTGGAAAGTGCAAGAAAGCTTAGTCAAAGTGAATATAAACTCCACCCTCAATTGGGTTATATATCTCTTAATCAGCGGTTGAGTAATGACGAGGTTCTGGCTGTTGCATTTCAATTCACTTTTAAGGGGAAAGTCTATCAAGTAGGGGAATTTGCTAACGGAAGTATTGAGACCACTACTATTGATTCCAATCCAACAGGAGAAAACCAGAGTATTATAAATAACAATTTGGTCGTTAAACTGCTTAAAAGTAACATTACAGATGTTCGTCAACCCATTTGGAATTTGATGATGAAAAACATATATAATACTGGAGCTTTTCAGCTTGCTGAAGAAAATTTTAGACTTAATATCCTCTATTCAGATCCTTCGCCCATCAATTATTTGACTCCTGTAGACAAATCCATTTGGCCGGAGAATATGGACAACAGAATCCTTTTGAATACTTTCAATTTGGACCAACTCAACTTATATCAAGACCCTCAACCCGAGGGAGATGGATTCTTTGATTATATTCCGGGAATTACAATCGAACCCCAATATGGGAGAATTATTTTTCCCAACATAGAGCCTTTTGGAGAATACCTCTTTGAGCTGTTGGACGATCCTAAATCACAAAGAGAACAATACAAAAACATTGAAACCTACAATGCAAATCAGAAAAGATATGTTTTTAATGAGATGTATTTAAAAACTAAAGCAGCTGCTTTGGAGACGACTGAAAAAAACAAATTCCAGATTAAAGGTCGTTATAAATCCGAAGGAGGGGATGGTATTCCCATTGGTGCATTTAATGTTCCCCGTGGATCTGTAAAGGTAACGGCAGGAGGTAGGGTGTTGCGAGAGGGGATTGATTATACTGTAAATTATGCCATCGGAAGGGTTAAAATTTTAGATCCTGCCCTCCAAGCTTCAAATGTGCCAATCAACATATCCGTAGAAAACAACTCATTTTTCAATCAACAAAACAAAAGGTTCTCAGGCTTCAATATCGTTCACAAAGCCAATGAAAAAGTAGTTTTTGGAGGAACCTTACTGAATTTAAGTGAAAACCCACTCACACAAAAAGCAAATTACGGGACAGAACCGGTTAACAATACCATGATCGGCTTCAATACCAATTTTTCTACTGAACTCCCTTTTTTAACGAGGTTGGTCAATAAAATTCCTGCCATTAAAAGCAATGTTCCTTCAATGTTCTCCTTCAGAGGAGAAGTAGCCAACCTCATTGCAGGAAAACCCAAAAACACACAGCTTCAGGGTGAATCTAATGTTTATATTGATGATTTTGAGGGTGCACAAACTAATATTGACATTAAGGGGTTTAATTCCTGGAGACTCTCAAGTATCCCATACAAAAATTTTAAAGGTTCAGAGATTAAAAACTATGATATCAGTAGTGGCTTCGGAAGGGCTAAACTCGCTTGGTATTCAATTGACCCTATCTTCTACGCTGGTGGGAGGCCCCCAGAAATCAATAATGACGACATCTCAATGAATACTACTCGTAGGATTTTTATCAAAGAAATTTTCCCCGAGCAAGACCTCGTGCAGGGAACAACTACTGTTCAAAACACACTCGATTTGGCCTATTATCCTTTTGAAATAGGCCCTTATAATAATGTAACCGAGGATGAATTTAAAGGTGATGCTTTGGAAAATTGGGCTGGGATCATGCGACCCATTAATGCGACAAACTTTGAACAGTCCAATGTAGAATTTATAGAGTTTTGGTTGTTAGATACCTTTAGTGAAATATCAACTAAGGACGATGATTTGGGTGAACTTTACTTCCATTTGGGAAATATTTCGGAGGATATACTCAAAGATGGTCGAAAACAATTTGAAAATGGTTTACCTGGGGTTACTGGTCAAAATTTAGTTCATAAAACCCCCTGGGGAAAAGTACCTTCCACCCAATCATTGCTCTATGCCTTCAATACTGTTGCGGAGGATAGAGAAGTACAAGATGTTGGATTTGATGGTTTGAACGATGACCAAGAACGATTGATTTATACCAATGGACCTATCGATGATCCTGCACGTGACAATTATCAATTTTTTGTCGCTTCCAAAGGAGGGGTTTTGGACCGATATAAAAACTACAATGGTTCTCAAGGCAACTCTCCAGTTGCTTTTTCTGATACAAATAGAGGAAATACGACAGAACCGGATTCGGAGGACATCAACAGAGATCAAAGTATGAACACAATCGACAGCTACTTTGAATACCGAGTACCCATTTCAAAATCAATGGGGGTTGGTAATCACCCCTTTATTACTGATGTTCGTGAAAATGTAAAAGTCGATGTTCCCAATGGAGACGATTTAACCACCAGGTGGATTCAATTCAAAATACCAGTGCAGAAAGGCTATTATGAGGATACACAGTATAATGAATATTTTGAGGCAATCAACAATATAGATGATTTGCGTTCCATCCGTTTTATGCGAATGGTGCTCAAAGGTTTTTCACAGCCCATTGTCTTGCGATTTGGCACCCTGGATTTGGTTCGGGGGGATTGGCGCAGATACAACCAAAAACTAAACAAAAAACTCCCTAAAAACAACAATACGACGGTAGATATCAGTACGGTCAATATTTTGGAAAACGAAAACCGTATTCCCATCAATTATGTTTTACCTCCTGACATTCAGAGAGAACAGATCAACAACAACAATACCATTGTTAGACAAAATGAACAATCCATGTCGCTCAGAATATGCGATCTTCAACCGATGGACTATAGGGCGGTTTACAAAAATGTAAATGTAGATATTAGACAATACAAAAACCTCAAAATGTTTTTACATGCTGAATCGATCGTAGGTCAAAAACCTCTACCCGGAGAAGGTACGTCAGAGGACTATGACAGACGGATGGTTGCATTCATTCGATTGGGGACTGACTTTTTGGACAATTATTACCAAGTCGAAATACCTCTAAAACCGACTGATTACAAAGAAGTTTTATCTAACAAATTCGATGCTGATGATGTTTGGCAACCGGAATCTAATGCTATGGAGATACCCATCAAATTACTGTCAAAACTAAAAGCAGCCGCGATTAACAATTCCCTTCTTGGTAGGGTTTCCTATTTTGATGAAGAAATGAATCCTGTAAGCGAATTTTCACCAATCAGTGCTTTACCAGGATTTAAGAAATATAAATTTGCTGTTAAAGGAAACCCTTCCTTGGGATCAATTAAGACCTTGATGATTGGGGTAAAAAATCCCTCTCAGCATTTGGGAGAAGATTTGTGTGGTGAAGTATGGTTCAACGA
Source organism: uncultured Flavobacteriaceae bacterium (assembly GCA_913043275.1). GTDB lineage: Bacteria > Bacteroidota > Bacteroidia > Flavobacteriales > Flavobacteriaceae > UBA8316. Next base: position 125,972 of record CAJWLL010000002.1, read on the forward strand.
ATTGCGAATCGCAGGAATTGACTCTAAAGGGGGCTGGGCAGCCGTTGGAGCTATGGATGCCAATTTTGCTGATTTGGCAACTGTAGCTGCCACAGCAAGAATGTCGACTATTGGATTTGGCTCTATAGACCAGACACCCAACCAAAGCAATCGGGAAGATATGAAACAGTACGATGTGGTGACCAACATCAACCTGGGCAAACTTTTGCCACAAAAATGGGCACTTCAAATACCTCTTAATCTTAATGTTGGGGAAACTTTTATTACGCCAGAGTACGATCCTTTTTATCAGGACATCTTATTGCAAGACCGACTGGATACCTCCAAAAGAACCTCACAAAGAGATTCCGTTAATGAGCAAGCCATTGACTATACCCAAAGAAAAAGCATTAGTTTGATCGGGGTACGAAAAAATAAAACGGGGAATAAAACCACGCGTTTCTTCAGTCCCGAAAATTTTGATTTTTCATATGCCTACAATGAGTTGTCCCACCACGATTATGAAATTCAAAACCAAACCGATAAAAACCTGCAATTAGGTGCTAACTATGGACATTCCTTTAAATCAATGGAAATCAACCCTTTTAGAAAAATACAAGTCTTGAATCGCAAGCGTTATTGGCAATGGTTGAAAGAAATTAATTTTAATCTGATTCCCAATAACATAGAAATTACCTCTAATATAAATCGAGATTTTAGTAGTCAGCGTTTCCGACAAGTTTATTTGGAGGGTGTTGATATAGCTCAACAACTTCCCCTACCTGATCTACAACTTAGAAATTATCTGTTTGACTGGTCCTATACGATTAGCCATAATTTGACCCGTTCATTGCGATTTAATTTTACAGCTTCCAACAACAACATTGTTCGAAATTTCTTCGAAAAAGATCCTAATAACCCCTTGGGTAAGATCAACAAAAGTTTAGAAATATGGGATGGCATTTGGGATACCGGTCAGACCGATCGCCATTTTCAGTCCCTTTCACTTAACTATAAAATTCCTTTGCGATTAATTCCTTTTCTAAATTTTATTGATGCCAATTATAATTATACAGGTGATTTTAGTTGGCAAAGGGGATCCAACGCCATGGCAGCTGTTACTAGTGAAGAAGGTCAAAGACTGGGTATAGTCAACACCATTCAAAATGCCAATACCAAAACTCTGACCGGATCGATTTCTTTCGATAAACTTTATATGATTTTGGGATTAAAATCCAAAAAGGCGCCTTTTGATCAACCTTTTGCTAGGACAGGTGCAAAAAATCCTCAGACTCAAAAACAAGAGAAAAAACCTAAAAATAACACCTTTAATAAAGGAGCTACTTATTTTATTGACCTACTTTCATCCTTCAAAAGAGTCCAATTCAATTATTCGGAAAATAATGGTAAAGTGATTCCTGGTTATCTAGCCAAGGTTGGATTTATGGGTACCCTTGACCCATCTTTTGGTTTTACTTTTGGAAGCCAAGCCGATGTACGTTATGAGATAGCCAAGAGGGGATGGTTGACGAATTTCACCAACTTCAACGAGCCTTTTGTTCAAGTCCAAAACAGCAAACTAAATCTTTCCGCTCAAATCAATCCATTAAAAGACCTGATCATCGACTTGAATGCAGAACGCAATTTTTCAAACAATCTGTCTGAAAATTATCAGGTTCGGAGCCTGGATTATCTTGCCTTAAACACTAATGAATATGGAAATTTTGGAATCTCTACCATTTTGATCAAAACTGCTTTTTCAGGGGGGACTGGTGATGTTAATCAGAATTTTCAGAACTTCAGAGACAACCGTCTGATCATTGCTAACCGATTGGCTGCCCAGAATGGAACTTCGCTCACCAATCATGATGAAAATGGCTTTCCCGAGGGATTTAATAAAAACCACCAAACCGTTTTAGTGACCTCTTTTTTAGCGGCTTATTCTGGAACTGATCCGAACAAAATATCTATTGATCCAATTCGAAGTACACCGCTCCCAAATTGGAATTTGAAGTATACAGGTTTGACAAAAATAAAATCTTTGGGCAAAACTTTTAATAGATTTTCCATAACCCACGGTTATCGATCGAGTTATAACATTACGAATTATCAAACCAATTTGCAATACGATCCCATCCAGCCTCTTCTCAAAGATCCTTTAGGTAATTATATGACCTCAAGATTTTACTCCAATATTAATTTAGCCGAACAATTCAACCCTCTGATTCGTCTGGATATAGAGTTCAAAAACTCACTAAAAATACTTACAGAATTGAGAAGAGATAGAACTTTATCCTTGAGTTTGGATAACAGCTTACTGACCGAACAAACTGGAAATGAATACATCCTTGGGATAGGATATCGTTTAAAAGACCTAAGAATCAGAACCAATTTAGGAGGAAGAAGAGTTATCCTTAGTGGTGATCTTAATCTGAAAGCGGATTTTTCTTTCCGAAAAAATGTCACTTTGTTACGAAACTTAGAATATAACAATAATCAAGTGACCGCAGGGCAAACAATTATGTCCATTAAATTTTCTGCAAACTATAATTTATCTAAGAATCTGACGAGCATATTTTTTTACGATCATAATTTTTCTGAATTTGCCATTTCAACAGCTTTTCCTCAAACCTCTATAAGATCGGGAATCACCATTCGTTATAATTTTGGAAACTAAAAGTGAATTGTATTACTTTGCGTTTTTAATTTAAACCAAGGTCAATGAAGATTCCTTCCGATCTCCTTTACAGTAACGATCACGAGTGGGTCAAATTAGACGGTGAATTTGCTACAATAGGTATTACAGATTTTGCCCAACGAGAATTGGGAGATATAGTATACGTTGAAATTGAAACTGTGGGAGATCTTCTTGCCCGGGAACAAGTTTTTGGAACGGTGGAGGCAGTTAAAACAGTTTCTGATTTAATCATGCCCCTTAGCGGTGAGGTTTTAGAGTTTAATTCTGTTATTGAAGACACTCCAGAGGTTGTAAATGAAGAGCCATATAACTCAGGATGGTTGATCAAAATCAAAATAGACAATCCCGCTCAACTTAAGCATTTATTGAGTGCTGATCAATACAAGGAATTGATTCAGGCTTAGAACTAAATCGCCAATACAAAAAAAATCTTGTTTATTATCGATTTTTTTTTAGTTTAGCATACTAAATATAGTTTATAAAATGCAACCCAAAAAGAACGAAAAAGCCGATTTATCAAAAAATAGTAGTCTCTATTTCATCATAGGCTTGACATCTGTTCTGTTCATTTCATGGCAGGCTATTGAATGGAAATCATACGATAGAAGTGGCTATGGATATGAAGCATTAAACGTTGAAGATGATGATGATGAGGAAATCCCAATTACAGAGCAAATCAAAGTTCCACCGCCACCGCCACCGCCACCCCCTGCCCCAGAGGTCATTGAGATCGTAGAGGACGAGGAAGAAGTTGAAGAAACTGTAATTGAATCTACAGAGACCGACCAAGAAGAAATAGTCGAAGTCGAGGAGGTTGAAATTGAAGATGATTTTGAGGATGTTGATGTGCCTTTTGCGGTGATTGAAGATGTTCCTGTTTTCCCGGGTTGTGAAAGGGTGGCCAAATCCAAAAGAAGAGATTGTTTTCAGGAAAAAATCAATAAACATATTAGAAAAAACTTTCGTTATCCCGAGATCGCTCAAGAAATGGGTATTCAAGGAAGAGTTTATGTGAATTTTATCATATCCAAAGATGGTTCCATCAGTAATATCAGAATGCGAGGGCCAGACAAGAATCTGGAGAAAGAAGCTGCAAGAATCATTGGTAAATTACCCAATATGACCCCTGGGAAACAAAGAGGGAGACCAGTAAGAGTTCCCTTTAGTATTCCTATTACTTTTAGGTTGCAATAGGATCAAAATAGGATCTTCAAAATCTTCAAACAGTGTTGCACATGGATGATTTGTAGCCTATCTTTGCAGTTGGATATTTGATGATGAAGACCCACTCCAACAATTTACCTATAGTAACGTTTAATATTTTGACACTCTTAAGTGATTTTCTAAAACTCACAAAGTTTCGTTTGTCTATCAGCGTGGTCTTTTCTTCAGTAGCAGGATATTTGCTTGCTGTAGATCAAATTAAAACTTCTATACTGGTAGGACTTTTTTTCGGTGGTTTTGCAATGGTGGGTGCCTCTAATGCTTTCAATCAGTGGATTGAAAAAGAAAAAGATGCTTTGATGGATCGAACAAAAAATCGTCCCCTTCCGGCAGGTCGCATGAATAATCTCACAGCTTTGACCATTGCTTCCTTGCTTTCACTTGCGGGAATTTTTATTTTAAACAACATAAATTCTAAAACTGCCCTTTTTGGAGCACTTTCTGTTTTTATTTATACTTGTGTATATACACCCCTAAAGTCGGTTACTCCCCTTTCTGTATTTGTAGGAGCTTTTCCTGGTGCCATACCCTTTATGCTTGGTTGGGTTGCAGCAACTGGTAGTTTTGGTGTCGAACCCGGGGTCCTTTTCATGATTCAATTTTTTTGGCAGTTTCCTCATTTTTGGGCTATCGGTTGGATGATGGATGATGACTATAAAAGGGCAGGTTTTAAGATGCTCCCCACCGGAAAAATGGATAGGGCAACTGCTTTTCAAATCGTATTTTATACTCTTTGGACCATTATCATTTCAATAATACCCTATACCCAGTACAGTGGTGAATTGACCCTTTCGTTTGGAGCATTTATATGCTTGATTTTGATTGGGTTTTATTTTCTTTACCATGCCCTAAAATTGATGCAAAAAAAGAGCAAAGAGGCTGCCAGAAAATTAATGTATGCCAGTATTACATATATCAGCTTTTTACAAATAATATATGTTTTAGATAAATGGATCTAGGAATGGATGAAGAAGCAATAAAACAGTATAAAGCCAAAAAGATGATGCTATGGGTGGGCATGATAAGTATGTCCATGACTTTCGCAGGGCTGACCAGCGCATATGTTGTCAGTAGTTCCCGATCCGACTGGTTGTCCCAATTTGAAATGCCTAGCTCTTTTACCATCAGCACCCTACTTATTTTTTTGAGTAGTATTAGTTTCTTTTTGGCCAAAAAATCATTGGAGGGAAAAAATGTGAAGCACTCCAAAAATTGGGTATTGAGTACTTTTTTGTTAGCCTTGCTGTTTATTTTTTTTCAGTTTAAGGGATTTGGAGACATTATTGCCCAGGGATATTATTTTACCGGAGCTGAAAGCTCCATCACTACCTCTTTTTTATACGTTTTAGTCTTGTTGCATTTGGCTCATTTGTTTGCAGGAATTATTGTTCTTATAGTCGTTTATATAAGATTGCTCAATGGCAGATATTCGGGATCGAAAACGCTAGGTTTTGAATTGGCCAATTTATTCTGGCATTTTCTTGACATCTTATGGATTTATTTGTACCTATTTATTCTTCTATACAGGTAAAATATATAAATTTGTGATAAGAAATTGAATTTGACTTTATGGAATTAACTGGAGCTGAAAAAGAGCTAAATCTTTGGGCTGGAGGTCAGCGACCACTCAATGCCAGTTATGGTAAATTGATGATGTGGTTTTTTATTGTATCTGACGCACTTACTTTTTCCGGATTTTTAGTTTCCTATGGATTTTCACGTTTTAAAAACATCGATTCTTGGCCAATTGCCGATGAAGTTTTTACCCATTTTCCCTTTTTACATGGTGTAGATGCGCCGATGTATTATGTTGCCTTGATGACTTTTATATTGATTTTTTCTTCTGTTACAATGGTGTTGGCGGTGGATGCAGGACATTACATGAATAAATCTAAAGTAACTTTTTACATGTTGTTGACGATCATTGGAGGTGCAGTTTTTGTGGGATCTCAAGCTTGGGAGTGGAAAAATTTTATCAAAGGAGAATATGGAGCTTTGGAAACCAAGGGAGGTCAAATTTTACAATTTGTAAATGCAGATACCGGCAAAAGAATAGCCATTGCTGATTTTGCTGTGTCAATTCCAACTGAACGGAGTACTCATAAATACAGAAATGGGATTTGGTACCAAAGCGAAGGTGATTTACCTACGTTCTCATTGGCTGAAGTAATCGAAGGTTTTGAGTCCAATAAAAACCTAGTCGTCAGGAGTGAAAAATTAGATGAAAATGGTGAAAAAAAAGTTCTTACTCGAGACGATTCCTTGGATAAAATAGAGAATGCAATAGGAGTAGTGGAAGGGGCCAACCTTATCCATAACGAATACGGAAACAGACTCTTTGCTGATTTTTTCTTTTTCATAACTGGTTTCCACGGTTTCCACGTTTTTTCCGGGGTAGTTATTAACTTGATTATATTTTTCAATGTTATACTAGGAACCTATGAAAAAAGAGGACACTATGAGATGGTTGAAAAAGTAGGATTGTATTGGCACTTTGTTGACCTGGTCTGGGTATTTGTATTTACATTTTTCTATCTTGTTTAATCCTAAAATTATAATCTATGTCTGAAGTATCTCACAAACTTGCGATTTTTAGAGGATTATTAAAGTTCAAGTCCAACGTTCAAAAAATTTGGGGTGTTTTAATTTTCTTATCCATCGTAACCACCATTGAAGTGGCTTTGGGGATTATTAAACCAAAATTTTTGATGAACTATTTTCTCAGTATGAAATTGTTGAACTGGATTTTTATTATTTTAACACTTGTCAAAGCCTATTATATAGCATGGGATTTTATGCATATAAGGGATGAAAGGGAAAGCCTAAAAGGTGCTATAGTATTACCACTGATCATCTTAATTCCTTATCTGATATTTATTTTAATTCTTGAAGCGGACTATATCTTTGATGTAATAAATACCGGATTTGTAAGTTGGAATTTTTAGGATTTAAAGTACAAATTCTTTTTTCATGAGTAAATCTTTTAAAAAATACTTTGTCCTCTTTATTCTCTTTTTATTTCCAATCGTAATCTATCTTTTTTTTGCTTCAGGAAAAAACAACTTTGCTCTATTACCTATTTTAACTAAAGGGGTAGACGATATCCGACAGTGGGAGACCCTTTCTGGTGCCCCTGTTCAATTTCAAGACCGGATCACCGTATTGGGGTTTTGGGGAGAAGATCTATCCGAAAAAAAAGGGGATGCCCTAAACCTCAATCAAAAAATTTATAAACGTTTTTATCAGTTCAAAGACTTTCAGTTTGTCATTGTGCTTCAAGAAGGTCAGGAGGATCAAGTTGAAGTGCTCAAACAAGAATTAAAATCAGGTGTTGGAACTGACTTAGTCAAATGGCGTTTTATTTTTGGGAGTAATGATCTTATTTTAAACTTATTTAAAAGCTTGAAAACCCCTTTGCAACTAAACGCTAAAAAAAGTTTACCATATGTTTTCATTATTGATAAAGAACGCAATCTTAGAGGGAGAGATGATGATGAAGATGATGGAACCCTATTCGGTTTCAATGCCCAATCCGTTGCTGAGATAAACAACAAAATGGTCGATGACATCAAGGTGATATTGGCTGAGTACCGCCGCGCTTGGAAGAAATACAACAAGAATAATGTACCCTAGCATGAAAAATTCAAGTTACATAGGTTTAATAATTATCCTCATTTTTTTTGGTTTTTTGTTTATCCCCAAGATTATTGATCGGTTGGTAAACAATTCTCAGGTAGAGAGCAATCGATCTGTTCCTGGAAAGCCTTTAGCTTACATTAAACTCAACGGTGAAGCTAAAAAAGTACCTGATTTTTTGATGCTCAATCAAGACAGTTTGTTTATTGGTAATGAGGATTTTAAAGAAAAAGTTTATCTAGCAGAATTTTTTTTTACTCGTTGCCCCTCCATTTGCCCCATAATGAATAAGAACATGAAGATTTTGGATGATCGTTTTGGAAATCGACAAGATTTTGGGATTGCTTCTTTCACCATTGACCCAGACAATGACAAACCTCATGTACTTAAAAAATATGCAGAAGACTATGATGTAAAATCCCAAAACTGGCATTTTTTGACTGATAAGAAATCTAAGGTTTACGAACTTGCCAATTTAGGATTTAGTATCTTTGCAGGGATTAATCCAGCAGTAGCTGGAGGTTTCGAACATCAAGGTTATTTTGCTCTGATTGACAAAAACGGATATATCCGTTCACGGGTCGATCGTTTTGATAACCCGATCGTCTACTACTCTGGTCTGGATCAAATACATCTAGAAATGCAAGGAGTGGACATGTTGTTGGAGGATGTTGAAATACTATTAAAGGAGTAAATCTGAGTGAAATGAAAGAGCAAATTTTAAGCAATCCATATAAGAAATATAGTAAGCTCATCATAGTCGTATCCATTTTGATCCCTGTGGTGGTGGCGATTCTTTTTACAGTGAGATTACCTAACGTAGACCCTCTTTATTTCCTACCTCCAATTTATGCAACTATTAATGCCTTGACCGCCTTGATTCTAGTTGTGGCCTATGTAGCGATTAGACAGAAAAAAATCAAACTCCACGAATCATTAATGAAGACCGCTATTTCTCTATCTTTGGTTTTCTTAGTCATGTACGTGGCCTATCATATGACTTCAGATCCTACTCCTTTTGGTGGAGAAGGAGCAGTGAAATACATCTACTATTTCATCCTCATTTCTCATATTATACTTTCCATTGGGATCATACCCATGGTATTAATAACCTATGTTAGGGCAATAACTAAAAGGTTTGCAGACCACAAGAAAATTTCCGTCATAACCTTTCCTATTTGGTTTTACATCGCCGTAACCGGAGTAGTTGTTTACTTGATGATAGCACCTTATTATTAATCCCATGCGTATTTTAATGTCATTTTTGTTGATCCTTTTATTGGTTGCAGAGTCTTCCGCTCAGTGTTCAATGTGTAGAGCAGTTTTAGAATCAGGAGAGGCACATGAGACTGCCAAAGGGATCAATAATGGTATAATTTACTTAATGGCCATTCCATATCTACTGGTTGGTTTTGTTGGTTATCAAATTTTCAAGATTCTAAAGAAATAAAAAAGAATTTGCCTTAAATTAATATTTTTTGGCACGTTATCTGTCGAGTATATATTAATTTTAGACTCTTAGAAAATAATTGCTATGATTAGCATCAAAGATCTTCACAAGTCCTATAAGATGGGAGACAACTCCTTACATGTTCTAAAAGGGATTGACCTTGATATAGATGAGGGAGAGCTTGTGGCCATTATGGGGTCATCCGGATCGGGTAAATCCACGTTACTCAATATTCTAGGCATGCTCGATTTGGCCGATGAAGGAAAATATATTCTTGATAACGTATTGATTGAAGGTTTGAATGAAACTACTGCGGCCAATTATCGCAATCAATTTTTGGGGTTTGTTTTCCAATCTTTTAATCTTATCAATTATAAAAACGCATTAGAGAATGTTGCTTTACCACTTTATTATCAGGGTTTTGGAAGAAAAATCCGACAAACAAAAGCTTTGGAATATTTGGAAAAGGTTGGATTAAAAGATTGGGCCACTCATTTGCCCAGTGAACTTTCTGGTGGACAAAAACAAAGGGTGGCTATTGCCCGAGCCATGGCCTCTCAACCTAAAGTTCTTTTGGCTGACGAGCCCACAGGTGCATTAGATTCCAAAACATCGAATGAAGTTATGAGTTTGATCCAACAAATTAATCATGAAGGTAAGACCATTTTAGTTGTTACCCATGAATTGGATATTGCGCATATGTGTAAAAGAATTGTTACTCTAAAAGATGGAGTAATTGTTGAAGATCAAAAAGTTGACCAAGTAATTGTTGAAAGTCATGTTTAGCAGAGACAGCTGGCAAGAAATTTTTGAAACTATTCGTAAGAATAAATTGAGAACGAGCCTTTCTGGGTTTACTGTGGCATTGGGGATTTTTATTTTCATTGTTTTATTTGGTTTTGGCAATGGATTGAAAAATAGCTTCAAACAATTTTTTTTAGATGATGCTACTAACACATTATGGGTCTATCCCGGCAAGACTTCCAAACCCTATCGGGGGTTTAAAGCCAATAGAAGGATAGAATTCGAAAACAGTGATTTGAAAGACATCAAGGAAAATTTTAAATTTTTTGTTGAGGATGTCACCCCCAGAATCAACAGAAGTTCACGGGTTAGATATAAAGGTAAATCTGATAATTATTCATCCAGAGCCGTTGCTCCTGGTCATCAGTATATTGAAAAAACCATCATAATGAAGGGCCGATTTATTAACGAAGATGATGTGGTTAATAAAACAAAAAATATTGTAATTGGTCGTTTGGTGTCCCAAGACCTTTTTAAAGACGAGGACCCAATTGGGAAATATTTAGAAATGGGCACAAGTGCTTTTAAAGTGGTTGGTGTTTTTCAAGACCAAAGTGGAGATCGAGAGGAAAGGTTGATCTATATGCCTTATACCACAAGGCAACTCTTAGAAAAAAATAACGATAAGGTCAATTCTATTATTGTCAGCTTTAGATCTGATTTGGGCTATGCTACCGCCTTAGTTTTTGAAAAGCAATTGCGTCTTTTTCTCAAAAACAAAAAAGATATTGATCCTAGAGACAATAACGGTATTAGAATTAGAAACGTAGCCGATCAAATCCGACAAAACCAGCAATTTGCAAACGTTTTACAAATCATTGTCGCTTTTGTTGGTATAGGCACATTGATTGCGGGAATTATAGGGATTTCAAATATTATGGTTTTTGTGGTTAAAGAACGCACTAAAGAATTGGGGGTGAGAAAAGCCTTGGGTGCCACTCCTAAAAGTGTCATTGGAATGGTTTTGCAAGAATCTATTTTTATTACAGCATTGTCCGGCATTTCTGGAATGATTTGTGGTATTGCTTTATTGAGGAATCTTGGAGACCGTTTAGAAGAATTTTTTATTATTGATCCATATATAGATAATATCACTGCAGTGGTAGCAACTGTATTATTGATTCTATTCGGTGCTATTGCAGGTTATCTACCCGCTAAAAGAGCCGCTCTTATCAAACCAATAGTAGCTTTGAGAGATGAATAGTTTAAAAATCATTTTCGATTTTGATACTTGGCAGGAGATTTTTGGCTCTATTGCTAAGAACAAAACCAGAACTGTAATTACAGTAATTGGTGTATTGTGGGGGATTTTCATCTACATCACACTATCTGGAGCTGCCAAAGGTTTGGATAATGGTTTTGACCAAGCATTTGAAGATATGGCAATGAATTCTATGTTTATTTGGCCTCAGAGGACGAGTGTTCCCTATAAAGGTTTTAAAGTGGGAAGATATCCACGTTTTAAGATTTCGAATGTTAATGAATTAAAAAAGCAAATTCCAGAAATTCAATACATTGCTCCAAGAAATGCAAGGGGTGTATTCGGAGGGAGTGAACCTGCGAGTGTAGTTTATAAGGAAATTTCTCGTTCTTATAATATTTATGGTGATTTCTCCGATTACACTAAAATTTCCACCAAAAAAATATACAAAGGAGGCAGATTCATCAATGAAGAAGATCAGAGGAACAACCGTAAAGTTTGTGTAATTGGTGAACGTACAAATGAGGAATTATTTGACGAAGACGAGGACCCTTTGGGAAAATACGTTAGGATCAATAATGTTTTTTTTCAAGTGATTGGTGTACATAAGTATCTAGAAGGGGGAGGGTTTGAAACCGATGGCGATATTTTTATCCCTTTCAATACTTTTAGGAATATTTATAATACAGGGGAGGATGTAGATTGGTTTACCATTGCTGCTTTTGATGATGCTGATGTTGTGGCTGTGGAAAAAAACGTAAAAGATGTTTTGAAAAAGATTCATAGCATAGCCCCTGAAGACGATAGGGCCTTAGGTTCCTTCAACATAGGAGAACTATTTAATCGTATTAGTGGATTTGCCAAAGGGATGACTTTTTTATCCCTTATTGTTGGCTTAGCAACTATTTTGGCTGGAGTTATTGGTATTGGTAATATATTGTTGATTTCTGTTAAAGAGCGCACGAAAGAGTTGGGAGTAAGGCGTGCCCTTGGGGCAACACCTGGAGAGATAAGGGTTCAGATTTTATTGGAATCTGTTTTTTTAACCATAATCGCTGGTGTCGTTGGTATTATTCTAGGAGCAGGTGTATTAGCCATTATTAATTTAGCAACTCAAAAATTATCAGATTTTCCATATACCAATCCTACAGTCCCTATACCATTGATAATTGGGGCATTGAGCACAATGGTAGTATTAGGAACGCTGATCGGACTGATTCCTGCCCAACGGGCCGTAAGTATAAAACCCATTGACGCTTTAAGAGAAGAATAATTAAAACATTTGAACATGAAAATTTTAAAATATTTAGCAATTGCTTTACTGGTTTTCGGAGCTGTTTTTGCCGCACTCTATTTTATCAAAACCAACAGTAAGCCATTGGCTGAATATAAAACTCAATTCCCAAAGATGCAAGACATCGAAAAAAAGACAGTCGTAACAGGAACTGTGATTCCTGAAGATGAAGTTGAGATCAAACCCCAAATATCTGGGATCATAGAAAAGCTATTCGTTGAGGAAGGTGATTTAGTGATTAATGGAGATTTGTTGGCCAAGGTAAAAGTAGTTCCCAATGAACAGGCACTAAACAGTGCACAAGGAAGATTGTCGAATACGCTCATTTTATTGAAAAATGCTGAAGTTGATTATAATAGGAACCAATCTCTATTTGAAAAGGAAATCATATCTGAACAGCAGTTTGATAATGCAAAACTTAATTTTGACCAGGCCAAACAAAATGTAAAAAACGCCAGGTCCGATCTGCAGATTATAAAACTTGGTTCTGCTGGAGGTTCTTCTATTGCCAATACCAATATCCGTGCAACAGTAGCTGGAACCATTTTGGAAATCCCAGTCAAAGAAGGAGATCAGGTCATTGAAAGTAACACTTTCAATGCTGGCACTACTATTGCCACGGTAGCAGATTTAAATAAAATGATTTTTGAAGGGAAAGTAGATGAGGCTGAGGTGGCCAAGTTGATTATAGGGATGCCGCTAAAAGTAACTTTAGGAGCTATTCAAGACAAAGAATTTGATGCCCAGTTAAAGTTTATTGCTCCTAAGGGAAATGAAGAGCAAGGAACAGTACAGTTCAAAATTGAAGGAGATGTTTTCCTAGATGAGTCGGTTTTTATTCGAGCAGGATATAGTGCTAACGCCTCGTTGGTATTGGAAAAAAAAGATAGTATTATGGGAATTTCTGAAGCATTGTTACAATTTGATAAAAATACCAACGACCCCTATGTAGAGGTAAAAAATGACAAAGGAAAATTTGAGAGGAAAGAAGTTCAGTTAGGAATTTCTGATGGAATCAACGTAGAAGTCGTTAAGGGATTAACTATGGAGGATGAAATAAAAGTTTGGAACAAGACAGAGCCTTATAAAATTGGGGAAGAAAAGGAGCCTGAAAACAAGTAATCTATCATGAAACCAATTCAATTCTTTCTTTCAACTACTTTATTTTTTTTAGGAGTCCATGTTCAGTCGCAGACCGAACCCATGTCTCTAATGGAATGTGTTCAGATGGCAGTTGAAAAAAACATCAGTGTCAAACAAAGTGAACTTTTACTAAATGATGCCGAAATTAACAAAGATGACGCAACAGGTAACTTTTTCCCTTCCTTCAATGCTCAGGCAAATCACACTTGGAATATTGGATTGAATCAAGACATTACAAGGGGTCTCTTAGAAAATAGGACTACACAATATACCTCTTTTGGAGCTAGCTTTAATGTAGATCTATACAATGGTCTCAGGAATTTAAATCAGTTGCATCGGGCCAACCTCAGTATTTTAGCAGGAGAATATCAATTGGAGGATATGAAAGATGATGTTCGATTGATGGTTGCAAATGCTTATTTGCAAATACTGTTTAACGTCGAAATATTAAAAGTCCAAAAATCCCAATTGGAGATCACCAAAAAGGATTCAGAAAGGACCCAAAATATGATAGATGCCGGAACCATGGTGAAATATGATTTATTGGAAATTGAGGCTTCTATAGCCACACAAGAACAATCGGTAATTCAAGCTGAAAATAATTTAAGGCTGTCCAAAATCAATCTAGCTCAAATGCTCTTGATTACCGATTATGAAAATTTCGATGTGGTAACAATAGATGTAGAAGCTCCTTTTGGGCAGATTTTATTTCAGAAGCCAAAGGATATTTTTGAAATGGCATTGACCCATCGGAAAGACATTAAACTTTCGATGACCAATATAGCCATTGCCGAAAAAGATGTAGAGTTGGCCAAAGGTACACTTCAGCCAAGTCTCAGTGCTTTTTACGGTTATAACACCCGTGTCTCCTATGCGGATAGGATTACAGGGGATGGAAATTTTACAGATGTTCCAATAGGTTTTGTATCCTCTACAAAAGAATCTGTTTTACGTTCAGTTGAAGGCAATAAGGCCATTGGTCCAATTCCTTTTAGAGAGCAATTTGACATTAACTCAGGTCACAATATAGGAGTAAGGCTTAACATTCCCATTTTTAATGGTAATGCTGCTCGAAATAATGTTGAGAGATCCAAAGTAAATTTATTACGATCTCAGAATCAGTTGGAACAAGAAAAGCTCAATTTGGAAAATACCATTAACCAATCCTATAATAATGCCGAGGGTGCCTATAAATTATTCAAGGCGGCACAAAAAACAGAATTGGCACGTAAAAAAGCCTATGAAAATGCAGTCAATCGTTTCGAAGGAGGAGTGATGAATATTTTTGAATTTAATCAAATCAAGCAGCGCTTTGAAACCGCTGCCTCAGATTTGGTTAGGTCTAAGTTTGATTATATTTTCAAATTGAAAGTGCTCGAGTTTTATTTTGGTATCACCATTAGCCTTTAGCTTTATAAAACTTTAGAGCTTTTAGGAGCCATTGATTTTTTTATTTTTGTGATGTGAGTGTAATACTGCATATAGAGACTGCCACCAAAAACTGTTCTATAGCGATCAGCCGATCGGGTGCGATGCTTGCCCTGAAGGAACACTACTCAGAGCAATTTAGTCATAGTGAGCAATTACATGGTTTTATTCAGGAGGTGCTTAAAGAAGCCCAAATTGAGATGTCTGTTCTTGATGCAGTTGCAGTCAGCAAAGGCCCAGGTTCTTTTACTGGTTTGAGAATAGGCGTTGCCGCTGCAAAGGGCATTTGCTTCGCTTTAGATCTGCCTCTAATTGCAGTAAATTCTCTTCAAATCTTATCCGAAAATTATAATGAAAGTAATAAAGCCTTATTATTTCCCATGTTTGATGCTCGTCGTATGGAGGTTTATGTAATGGTGCTCAATGAAAAGAAGCAAATTGTTAAACCTACCTTTGCTGAAGTTTTGAGCCCGTCGAGTTTTAATGAATTTCCAACCGATATTCAATGGGTTTTTATGGGCGAGGGTGCAGAAAAATGTAAGGAAGTATTAGATGCTTCCCACATTGAATACCGCAGCGAAATTCAGCATCCTTCAGCTGCAGAAATGGTTTCATTAGCGTGGAGTGCTTTTAAGGACAAAAAATTTGAAGATCTAGCCTATTTTGAGCCCTTTTATCTCAAAAATTTTTATAGCAAAGCCAAAAAATAGTGGTTTAAATTATCCGTTGACAGCCTCTACCATTTCAACTTTACCGGGAAGCATTTCTTTTAGTATGTTTTCGATGCCATTTTTGAGGGTAAAGTTAGAGGAGGGACATCCACTGCATGCACCTTGAAGTAATACCTTAACCCTTTTGTCGGTATCCTCGTAGGAGTCAAAAATAATGTTTCCTCCATCTGAAGCCACAGCAGGCTTAACATATTCCTCTAGAATTCTTACGATTTCCTGCTCAATATCATTCAGAGGGTGATTAGGGTTTGTGTTTTTTCCATTTTGAGCGTTTATAATAAAGGAGGGCCCTAAAATTGTTTTTTCCTCTTCCAAATAGGATTTGATGAACTCCCTGATTTCCATTATAAATTCATCCCATTGCGTTGTGTCGTTTTTGGTAATGGAAATATAATTTTCATCAATAAAAACTTCTTCGACAAAAGCAAAATTGAAAAGTTCCTTGACTAAAGGCGCATCTTGAGCACTATCGGTATTTTCGAAAGAGAGTGTCTGATCCGTTATTTTTTTGTTGGCTACAAACTTCATGACTGATGGGTTGGGGGTGCTTTCTGCATAAACAGTAACAGGTGATTTTTCAACTTTTTTTAACTTATTGAATATCTCCCCTCCTTCGTTGAGGTAGTCTTCAATCTGATCTGCTACTTCTTTGATGACTTCTTCCCATTCTAAAATATCGAAACGCTCTATGGTTAATGTGCTGTTTTTCAACACCACTTTTTTAACAAAAGGAAGGAAAAACAATTGTTTAACGAGAGGTGCATCAGCAGCCTGTTCAATATTTAAAAAAGTCTTTGAAACCGAATGGTCTAGATCAGGAGTAATTCTAAATTTTGCGACGGTTGCTCCTTTTTTACATGTGGCTACAATGAGAAAATTTTTCACCTTTTTTCACAAATTTAATAAAAAACAATTTCATTGAACTTAGAGATCAATTTTATAATTTAGACATCAAAGCAAAATTATGTTGATCAGGTCAGTTCGGGGTTTCACTCCAAAATATGGTAAAAATTGTTTTTTTGCTGAAAATTCAACTCTCATTGGCGATCTTATTATGGGAGACGATTGTTCGGTATGGTACCACGCAGTTCTTCGCGGAGATGTTAACCGTATCACGGTGGGTCACAGGGTAAATGTTCAGGACGGAGCGGTGATTCACGGAACTTTTGAGAAGTCAGCCACAAACATTGGGAATGATGTTTCCATAGGCCATAATGCAATTGTTCACGGTTGTACCATTGAGGATAGGGTTTTGATAGGAATGGGCAGCATTATCATGGACGATAGTGTGGTGTACTCCAATAGCATAATTGCCGCAGGCAGTGTTTTGCCAAAAAACACTATTGTTCCTGAAGGCTCTGTTTTTGCGGGTATTCCTGCCATAAAAATTAAAGAAATAAGCCCTGAACTGCAAAAAGGAGAAATCGAGCGGATTGCTGCCAATTACACTCAATATGCTTCATGGTTCAAATGAAGCAAAAAAAACTCCCCAGTGGGGAGTTTAAATGTTATAATCCAATAGGAGGTTAGAATCCAAGTTCTTTTTTTACATCAGCCATGATGTCTTTTCCTTTGGCGATGATGACACTTCCCCCGGCAGAAGAGTCCAATACATAATCGTATCCTAAACCAGTAGCTACCTTATCAATAGCCGCTTTTGCCTTATCGATGAGCGGCTTCATCATATCAACAGACTTTTTTTGTAAATCCTGAGAAACAGTTTGCTGATATTCCTGGATGTTCTTTTGCATGCCCTCCAGCTCCTTTTGACGTGACTGATTGGTGATTTCTGTTTGGTTAGCAGCATCAGCTGCATATGTTTGAGCTTTGGTCTGGAATTCTTTGTAAGTAGTTTCCATGTCCGCAGTGTATGTCTCTTCAAGCTTTTTTAATTCTTTTTGAGCTGCAATTACTTCAGGCATCTCACTGATCAATTTCTGAACTTCAATGTGTGCCACTTTGGCTTGAGCATATACAATACTCAAAGGAGCCAATAAAAACATTAGAAGTATAAATAGATTTTTAAAATTTCTCATTATTTTAAACTTTATTATTTTAATTACTTACCCTGTCTAGAACTTTATTGGCAGAGTTTATTTTTTCTTTTCTTACTTTGATTCTTTCCTGAACTTGGATTCTTCTCAGGACTAGGTCGCTAATATCGTAATTTTTTGCCGAATACAACATAATTATATCAGAAGATCGG
>CAJWLL010000003.1 GCA_913043275.1 uncultured Flavobacteriaceae bacterium
ATAATAGTATAACCGTTTTATTGTTTTAGTAGCGAGGGCTGGACTCGAACCAGCGACCTTTGGGTTATGAGCCCAACGAGCTACCTACTGCTCTACCTCGCGCTGTTTTATTCAAATTTACAAAATTTATAGACCAACACAAAGGCTATTCCAAAGATTGTATCTTTACCCAATGTCGAAAACTTCCCATAAATCAGGTTATATATCCATCTTAGGAAATCCCAATGTGGGTAAATCTACTTTGGTCAATACCTTGATGGGTAAAGATTTATCCATCACGACACCTAAGGCACAAACCACTCGTCATAGAATCATTGGCCTGATCAATGGTGAGAATTACCAATTGGTTTTATCGGACACACCCGGTATCATTAAGCCTGCCTATGAAATGCAAAAATCCATGATGGATTTTGTTAAGGAATCTTTAATCGATGCCGATGTTTTGATATATATGACCTCAATAGAAGAAAAAGAGATCAAGGATGAAGCTTTGGTAGCTAGGATTAAGAAATCCAAAATTCCATTGTTTGTGTTGATCAATAAAATTGATACTTCCTCACAGGTAGAATTAGAAGTCGCAGTTCAAGAATGGTGTACCGTTTTTCCTAATGCAAAGGTTATTCCAATATCTGCCTTGACAGGTTTTTTTGTCCCTGAACTCTTGCAAATATTGATTGACTTATTGCCTGAATCTCCTCCTTACTTCCCTAAAGATCAGCTAAGTGACAAGCCAGAAAGATTTTTTGTAAACGAAACTATTAGAAAAAGTATTTTGGAACATTATGATAAAGAAATTCCCTATGCTGTAGAGGTCATAACTGAATCTTTTAAGGAAGATGAAAAAATCATCAGAATTAGAGCAGTCATATTGGTAGAGCGAGAAACTCAAAAAGGCATTATCATTGGGCACAAAGGTGAACAATTAAAAAAAGTTGGCATTAGAGCTAGAAAAGATTTGGCATCTTTTTTTGGAAAGAAAATTCACGTAGACCTCTTTGTGAAAGTTCAAAAAAATTGGCGTTCTAATCCTCAACAACTTAAACGTTTTGGCTATCAGCAATAACTTCAACAAGTTATCTCACAAATTGACTTACTTTTGCACTCAAATTAACCTTAATGGGAGGGATCGTTGCAATTGTTGGGAGACCCAATGTGGGTAAGTCAACTTTTTTTAATCGTTTAATTAAAAAGAGGGAAGCTATCGTAGATTCAATAAGCGGTGTCACCCGAGATCGTAATTATGGTCAGTCCGATTGGAATGGTATTGAGTTCAGTTTGATTGATACCGGGGGATATGTTGAAGGGAGTGATGATGTTTTTCAAAGAGAAATTGACAAGCAAGTCAACTTGGCCATAGATGAGGCAGATGCTATATTATTTTTGGTAGATGTTGTGGATGGTCTTACAGGGATGGACGAAACCATTGCTCAATTGCTCAGACGCTCCCAAAAGCCTGTATTCCTTACGCTCAACAAAGGAGACAAGTCTAAAGTCACTGAAAATAGGACTGAATTTTATGCTTTAGGTTATGATCATCTTTTCACTGTTTCTGCAATCAATGGAAGTGGAACTGGTGAGCTATTAGATGAATTGGTAAAGGTTTTGCCTGAACAAAGTGAACAAATTGGGGTGCCTTTACCCAGATTTGCAGTTGTTGGCCGACCCAATGCAGGGAAATCTTCTTTTATCAACGCACTAATTGGTGAAGAAAGGTATATCGTGACCAATATTGGTGGGACCACTCGAGACAGCATTGATACCAAATACAATCGCTTTGGCTTTGAGTTCAATCTTGTAGATACTGCCGGAATAAGAAAAAAAAGTAAGGTCAAAGAAGATATCGAATTTTATTCTGTAATGCGTTCTGTTAGGGCCATTGAATATTGCGATGTTTGCTTGTTGTTGGTCGATGCTACCAGAGGTTTTGATGGTCAGGTTCAAAATATTTTTTGGCTGGCTCACAGAAATAATAAGGGGGTAGTCATATTAGTTAACAAATGGGATCTTGTTCAAAAGGAAACCCAGTCTTCGAAATTTTTTGAACAAGAGATCAAAGAAAAAACAGCCCCATTTACAGACGTTCCTTTAGTGTTCATATCTACATTGAACAAACAGAGAATTTTTAAAGCCATTGAGACTGCAGTAGCCATCTATAAAAACCGATCTAAGCGGATCCCAACCCGAAAGCTAAACGACACTCTATTACCCATTATTGAAAACCAACCCCCTCCATCCTACAAAGGAAAGTTTGTCAAAATAAAGTTCTGCCTCCAATTGCCTACCCGGCATCCACAATTTGCTTTTTTCTGTAACCTTCCTCAATATGTAAAGG
Source organism: uncultured Flavobacteriaceae bacterium (assembly GCA_913043275.1). Classification (GTDB taxonomy): domain Bacteria; phylum Bacteroidota; class Bacteroidia; order Flavobacteriales; family Flavobacteriaceae; genus UBA8316. The sequence continues at coordinate 2,333 of CAJWLL010000003.1, forward strand.
AACCTTATAAAAGATTTTTGGAAAATAAACTAAGAGAATTCTTCGATTTCAAAGGTATTCCTATTCAATTATTTTTTAGAAAAAAATAGTCAGAGATTTTCGCGCAGTTGAACGAGATCGGATTTAAGCTGCTCTAGTTTTTGAATCACCTTAAGGTTTCCATCCTCAGAAAGATTTTTCAGCTTGAGTTGTTTCTTGGTTCCCTCAATAGTCAACCCTTTTTCCTTTAGCAAGTGATATATTTTTTGGATGGTTTTTACATCATCCGGGGTATATTTTCGGGTTCTACCCCTTTTTTTTTTAGGTTGTATTTCCTTAAACTCTTTTTCCCAAAACCGAAGTAATGATGGGTTTACATCGAATGCTTTGGCAATCTCCCCAATTCTGTAATATCTTTTTTCAGGAAGGTTGAAATTCATCAGTCCATAGATTGATTTTCCTGCCGGGCCATATTCAACATAACATCAAACTCCTCAGCGGTCAAATTGCCGGAGTAGTAATTCAAGGGATTTACCCTTTTCCCATCTTTAAAAATTTCATAGTGAAGGTGGGGTCCCACAGAACGTCCTGTACTGCCAACATATCCTATTATATCTCCGCGTTTCACTTTCTGTCTTCTTTTGACATTGTATTTACTTAAGTGAGCATACAAACTCACATAACCATAACCGTGATCAATTCTCACATGTTTTCCATAACCTGCCGCTCTATTGTCTGTTCGACCTATTATGCCGTCGCCTGATGCATAGACAGGAGTCCCTGCGAGTGCGGTAAAATCCATCCCTTGGTGGAACCTTCTTTTTTTGGTGAAAGGGTCTCTTCGGTAACCAAAACCTGAAGCCATCCTTTTTAAATCGTTTTTATGAATCGGCTGAATTGAAGGCATCGCTCCCAATAAGTTTTCCTTGCTTTTTGCCAAACTTTCTAACTCCTCTAATGATCGAGATTGGACTACCACCTGTTTGGTCAAGACTTCCAAACGCTTTGTAGTATTTATAATCAATTTTGAATTGTCGTATCCTTCTAAGTCCCTGTAACGATTAACTCCTCCAAAACCCATCTTTCTCTGATCTTCAGGAATGGGGCTCGCCTCAAAATAGACCCTGTAAAGATTATTGTCACGATCAGAAACATTAACCATAACCTCCTCAATTTTTTCAAGCTTCTTATTCAATAATTCATATTGCAACTTGAAATTTTCAATTTCCCTCGCCTGCAGCAATTCTTTAGGCGTATTAAGTGCGTCGGTATTCAAAAAGAGGAACAATACCAATATTCCGAAAAAGATTGAAGATAACAGAAACAAAACCATACCCGAAACCTCAGAAAACCTGTTCGAATTTACAGGGCGGTATGAAAGCGACTCTTGATCGTAATAATATTTTAACTTAGGCATAAAAAAACTTTGGAGGCCTCAATGGCCTATATATAAGCAAATATACAAATTATCTAAATCATCATCACTTCCCTTTAATTTCGGCAACCCTATCGATCTAATCAACTATATTTGTATTGCTTTTAAACATTAAAGCTCACTATGAAATCCGCAGAAGTCCGAAAACAATTTCTAGAATTTTTTCAGTCCAAAGCCCATACTATTGTAACTTCTGCCCCTATGGTGATCAAGGACGATCCCACATTGATGTTCACCAATGCAGGAATGAACCAATTCAAATCCTATTTCTTTGGACATCAAAAACCCAAGAACAATAGGATTGCAGATACTCAAAAATGTCTTAGGGTATCAGGCAAACACAACGACCTTGAGGAAGTGGGAATTGACACCTATCACCATACCTTTTTTGAGATGTTGGGAAATTGGAGTTTCGGGGATTACTTCAAAAAGGAAGCCATAGAGTGGGCATGGGAGTTATTGACAGCAATTTACAAAGTTGACCCCGAAAAAATATATGTAACCATATTTGAAGGTGATACCAGTGAAAACCTCGAGAAGGACATCGAAGCTTTCGATTATTGGAATGCCATTATTCCTAAGGAAAGAGTCTTACTGGGAAACAAAAAAGATAATTTTTGGGAAATGGGTGATCAAGGTCCATGTGGAACTTGTTCCGAAATCCACATCGACCTGAGAAGTGAGGAAGAAAAAGCTAAAATCCCCGGTGCAGATTTGGTCAACAAAGACCATCCCCAGGTCATTGAAGTTTGGAACTTGGTATTCATTGAATTCAATAGAAAAGCCGATGGCAGTCTTGAGTCTTTACCCCAAAAAAACGTTGATACGGGAATGGGATTTGAAAGGCTATGTATGGTGTTGCAGGACAAAACCTCCAATTACGACACCGATGTTTTTACCCCTTTAATCAAAAAAATAGAAACCCTTACCGCCTCGAAATATGGTACAGAAGAAAATACCGACAGAGCCATTAGGGTGATTGCTGATCACCTGAGAACAGTTTATTTTTCAATTGCTGACGGACAATTACCCTCCAATACTGGTTCAGGTTATGTGATCAGGAGGATTCTCCGAAGAGCGATTCGTTATGGTTTTACCTTTCTCAGGCAAAAAGAACCTTTTATTTATCATCTTGTTGATACCCTTAACAACCAACTCAAACCTGTTTTTCCCGAACTGGACAAACAAAAAAGTATTTCAGCTAATGTAATAAGGGAAGAGGAAACATCTTTCCTCAAAACACTCGATCAAGGCCTAACCCTATTGGATAGTGTTTTAGTAAACTCTAAAGAAAGGACCGTTAGCGGGGCCAAAGCCTTTGAGCTCTACGATACTTTTGGTTTCCCACTAGATCTTACTTCACTCATCGCAAGAGAGCGGGGTTATCAAGTAGATGAAAAGGGGTTTGATGACCAGATGGCAAAACAAAAAGAACGCTCTCGTGCTGCTGCTGTTTCTGCGACTGACGATTGGCATATCATCAAACAAGATGAAGAAGAAGAATTTGTGGGATATGACCTATTGTCTAGCCTTGTAAGCATAATCAAATATCGAAAAGTAAGCTCCAAAAAAGGAGAATTCTTTCAATTGGTTTTTAATATTACCCCTTTCTACCCTGAAAGTGGCGGACAAGTAGGCGATAAGGGATGCCTGGAAGCACAGAATGGTTCTTTACATTATATAGTAGATACTAAAAAGGAAAATGACCTTATACTGCATTACTCCAAAACCCTACCTGAAGACCTTAATGCCAAATTCAGTGCCAAAGTAGACCAAGGCCAACGTCATAAAACGACTTGCAATCACAGTGCGACCCATCTCATGCACCAAGCCTTGCGTTCTGTTTTGGGAACTCATGTTGAACAAAAAGGATCTATGGTACACTCTGGGATGCTCCGTTTTGATTTTTCGCATTTTACCAAACTTACTTTGGAAGAATTAGTTGCTGTCGAACAATTTGTCAATGCCCGAATCAAAGAACAAATTCCTTTGGAGGAAAGTAGAAATGTTCCTTATAATCAAGCCATTTCTGATGGGGCCATCGCATTGTTTGGAGAAAAATACGGTGAAACTGTTAGAACGATTCGATTTGGACAATCTATAGAACTCTGTGGAGGAACCCATGTAGAAAACACATCAGATATATGGCATTTTAAGATTATTGCCGAAACTGCTGTTGCATCTGGTATTAGAAGGATTGAAGCGATTACTGCAGAGGCTGCTCTTAAGTATTTCGAAGATCAAAATGAGCTTTTAAAACAAGTCAACACTTTACTAAATAATCCTCAGGACTTGTCCAAATCAGTTACCCAATTGCAGACCGAAAATGCAAGCCTCAAAAAGGAACTCAACAAACTCAAAAAGCTTAAGAATCAAATTTTGGCCCGAGAGGCTCAGGCAGAGATTGAACATCACAAAGGAATTGCCTTTTTATCAAAAGCAGTTGACTTAGATGAAAAATCCATCAAAGATCTCGCATTTGAGTTGGGTAAAAATCGGAATGATCTTTTTCTGGTACTTGGATCTGTCAAAGGAGATAAACCTACCCTTAGCTGTTATATCTCTAAAAAACTAGTCAGTGAAAAAGTCATGGACGCAAGAAAAGTGGTCCGAAAATTGGGCCAATATATCGAAGGCAGTGGAGGAGGGCAACCTTTTTTTGCCACTTCTGGTGGAAAAAAACCGACTGGAATTCCCCAAGCTCTTAAAGCTGCAAAAGATCTTATTTAAACTAGAGGGCTAATTTAGGTGGATAATTCTTTAGAATTTCCGCAACAAAAATTCCAATCCTCTTATCACGGTTTTTGCTATGTTCACTAATACCTCCTTTGCCTTTACCTTGCCAAACTAACTGTTTTGTTTTTGCATCAATCAAATCAATGTATAGCGTGCCCTCCGTTCTATTGTAAACATTGTTTTGGTTGACACCCCACATCCAAGGACTCCATCCCCAGCCCCAAATTCCACTGTAGTTATTGTTTACATAAATCTTTTCTTTTGCAGAGGTATTAATGCTTACCAAAAGATCTGGCATGTCTGACTTTATCATCAATTTTTGAGACATTTGAAGATCAATGGCTTTTAAAATTCTCCGCTTGTCAAGATCTGAAATTTCGACTTTATCAATTCCGGGTTTGAAGTACGCAAAAGTCTTGTAATCTGAAAAATCAACTCCCGAATCATGGTCTGTGAAAACACTTATTGAACTACAACAAACTAGAGGTAGCATCAGCAACAAAATATAAATTCTTCTCATGATGATTTTTAGTAAATTTAAAAAACAAAAACCATGCCGAAATTACTCTATCTTTGTAGGGTCAATACCAAATGGGCAATGACGACAATAAGACTGGCAACAATATCCTCTTTTGAGATGGTACTTTTCTGTAAAGACTCGATATCCCTCAGGGGATAAATAAAAGTCTTCTTCTTCATTTGGTAATTCAGGCTCCATATTTGCTTTTCAAATGTAACCATATTTAAAGTTAATACTTTAATTTTGTTCCTGTATGCATTTATTTCAAAATCAAAATTCAGTCAATCAATTCCTGGCTGCCCTCGACGGTTTTGAAATCATCCTTAAGAGAGAAGATTTGTTGCACCCCACTGTTTCCGGAAACAAATTCCGAAAACTAAAATACAATCTAATGCAGGCAAAACAAGAGGGATTTAATACGCTTCTGACTTTTGGAGGGGCCTTTTCCAATCATCTAACTGCCACTGCTTCCGGTGGCAAAATTATGGGATTTAGGACCATAGGAGTCTTGAGGGGGGAGGAGAGAAAATGGAACTCTAGTTTACAATTTTGTCAAGATCAAGGCATGACTTTATATCCTATTTCCAGAACAGACTACCGAGAGAAACACCTCTCTATATTGACTACGCGCCTTAAAAAAAAGTTTGGAGTGTTTTATACACTGCCTGAAGGAGGGACCAATTCCTTGGCTGTAAAGGGTTGCAAGGAAATACTTACGGAAAAGGATACCCAATTCGATGTAATTGCTTGTAGTGTTGGCACTGGGGGTACATTGGCTGGCTTAATCGAAAGTGCACAACCCCATCAAAAGATAATTGGTTTTTCAGCTTTGAGAAATCAAAACCTCAAGGTAGAAATCTCAAAATGGACATCAAAGCAAAATTGGACCATCAACTACGATTATACCTTTGGAGGATATGCTAAAGTTTCACAGGCATTCATTGAGTTCATCAATTTATTTAATAAAAATTTTAAAATTCCTTTGGATCCTGTTTATACAGGGAAGCTCCTTTTTGGTATTTTTGACCTTATAAAAAACAAACAATGGTCTTCGGGGAAAAAGATATTAATCATACATACGGGAGGATTGCAAGGCATAGATGGCATGAACCAAAAGTTGTCCAAAAAAAAATGGCCCAAAATAATCATTTAATAACATCTTTATTAATTGTGACCCTGCTTTTCAACAGTTGCGGCAGTGCAAAAAAAGTAAAAATAAATAGCTCAAAATCAACTGTAAATACCCCCTCCTTGAAAAGAGAAATCAAGTCATTAGATACAAATAAAAAACTTACAGTGGCTCAAAGGGTTGATTACTATGTGGCGACCTATTCCCAGGTAGCACAGCAGGAGATGAAATCCTTCAAGATTCCTGCTAGCATAACCTTGGCCCAAGGTATACTTGAATCCGGAATGGGAGATAGCCGACTGGCCACCAAAGCTAATAATCATTTTGGAATCAAATGTCATAAAGAATGGCGTGGTAAAAGAATCTATCACGATGACGACGAAAAAGGAGAATGCTTCAGGGTTTATAATGATCCACGTAAATCATATCGTGATCATTCTCTCTTTTTGACCAGTCGTCCGCGATACGATTTTCTTTTCGACCTCAAAAAAAATGATTACAAATCATGGGCTAAAGGACTTAAAAAGGCAGGCTATGCTACCGATCCTAAATACCCTGACAAACTGATCAGTTTGATTGAACTCTATCGTTTGGATCGTTACGATCTCAAAAAAAGAAAAGTAAAAAATGGAATAGAAAGCGCACCCATTAGCACTAAACAAAATGTCCATCAAGTAGAAAAAGGCGATACTCTTTATTCCATTTCCAAAAAATATAAAGTTGATTTAAGTCTCATTGTGCAGGAAAATAAAATCGAAAACAATACCATATTTTTAGGTCAAAATTTAATCATTCCTGAAGCCTCAAAGTAATGCGATACCAAAGAAGTAGTGCTCTATTTCAATCTGCTCAAAAAGTCATCCCAGGTGGTGTCAATTCACCAGTTCGTGCATTTAAATCGGTTGGAGGATCCCCTGTTTTTGTCCAAAAAGCCAAAGGTGCTTATTTGTATGATGAAGATGGAAACCAATTGATAGATTTTATTTCCAGTTGGGGCCCCATGATTTTGGGTCATGCTTTCGAACCCATTTTAGAAGCAGTTAAGGATAGGGCTGATAGAGGTACTTCTTATGGAATGCCTACCGAATTGGAAACCCAAATTGCTGAATTAGTTGTAAAGATGGTACCCAACATTGATAAGGTTAGAATGGTAAATTCCGGTACTGAAGCATGTATGAGTTCAGTCCGATTAGCAAGAGGCTACACGGGACGGGAAAAGATTATCAAATTCGCAGGTTGTTATCATGGCCATTCCGATGCTTTTTTGATTCAGGCTGGAAGTGGCGCTACTACTTTTGGTGCACCCAACAGTCCTGGGGTTACTCAAGGAACTGCTAAGGATACCCTCTTGGCTCAGTTCAATGATCTGGAAAGCGTTCGCCTTCATTTTGAACAACATCCTGAAAAAATTGCGGCGATTATCATTGAACCTGTGGCGGGAAATATGGGTTGTATCCCTCCGAGAGCTGGTTTTGTGGAAGGACTTCGAAAATTTTGTGATGAGCATCAATCCCTTTTGATATTTGATGAGGTAATGACGGGATTTCGTTTGGCGAATGGCGGTGCCCAAGAAACTTTGGGGGTCAAAGCAGACATAATGACCTATGGAAAGGTTTTGGGTGGGGGACTTCCTGTAGGAGCATTTGCTGCAAGGGAAGAAATCATGAATTATTTGGCTCCAGAGGGGCCAATCTATCAAGCTGGAACCCTAAGCGGTAACCCATTGGCAATGGCCGCTGGTTTTGCGATGCTCACCCACCTAAATGATCATGAAGATATTTTTGAACGTTTGAAAATCAAAACCAAAGCTTTGGCAGATGGTATGATAGCTGAATTGGAGAAAAAGGGGATACCCTATCAACTCAATCACTATGGTTCCATGCTTTCCCTTCATTTTACTGAAAAGCCAGTGGTGAATTTTGAAACTGCAGTTTTGGGGAATAATGATAGATTTAAGCAATACTTCCACGGGATGCTCGATCGAGGGGTCTATCTTCCACCCAGCGCTTTTGAAAGTTATTTCCTCAACGATGCCCTATCAGAAGAGGATATTGCATCTACGCTTTTAGCGTTCGAGGATTGGTTAAAAAGCCTCTAATAAAGTGCACTTATATCAGCACTAATAATTTATAAGTTTGATTTAACATTCGTTATTCGGAAGTCACTTTTGCTTTTATTTATTATCTGTTTTCAGTGGAATATTCCAAATATTTTTTTCGGGATCAATGCTTCCGCCAATTTCTTCCTCTATTACCCTATCAGTTACCATAATTCCCATTTGAGCCATATTTTCAAAAGTATCAACCCCATTACCGGGGAAGTTTTGTCGGGTTCTGTGAATATTGAAACGGTTGGAAAACTTTTGGTCAAAAGCTTCTTCAATACCTTTTCTTCCAATCATAAATCCAATCAATCCTCCCCAAGTAGATGTTGGATTGTCAGAATCCCAACCTGCAAGGGCTCCAATTTTTATAGTTGATTTAAAATCACCTCCCCCATAAAACAGACTGACTAGGCTAGCTGCAAAATTTATTCCAGCTGCAAAGCAACCATTGCAGTATAAGTTTCTTGAGGTAAAATCATATCCATCATGTTCTTTGACCTGATAACGAATGTAGATCGAATCCCTGGTATGCTCCCAAGGAATACCGGACTTATACAGTTTTCGCGTATAATCATACATTTTGGCTGGATATGAAGCGTCAGGAAGAAATGCTCTCGCTTTTTGGGCCATCCAATCAATCCTCTCACTCATTGGTTTTTTTGTATTTAGTGAAGCCAATGAATGCATCCTTACATAAAACTTAGAAATATTCTCAGCCTCCTTTCTTGCAGTAGTCTGAATCGGAAGATGAGCTATTTTTATAGCAACGTCTGGTCTTCCAGGGGAGAACAAGCCGAAAATCTCTGTAGTTAATTGCGCATCTATCATATCAAAATTTTCGTTCATTTTTGGATTCCCTGTTTCAGGCGGAATAATACCCGATTTCATCAAATCAAATGCTTTTTGATTGGAAACCCATAAATAATTTTCCTCTTCTGATTTTATATGTTTTAACCATCCATTGCGTATTTGCTCTGGACTGAGTAAAGTGTTCCGGTGTGAATAGAGTAAATATTGGTACATATACTCAATATCAGTATCGTCGTCTGCTCCCCATACCTCATCAGTGTTTCTAAGAACAAAATCAATCGTGGGGGATAGCTCACTAGGTTCTCCCGCTGACCATATGCTAGGTTGATCTGCTTGACCCCAATCAGCACTGGTGTAAAAATCTCCGGTTTTTATTTCGCCGACATTGCCAATTTTATCCATTTCTGTAACCAATCCAGTCCAATTAGCAATGCATTGCCCTAACCAAAAACCATATAATTGATTTTTGTATTGATCTCGAGAAACACTGATTAAGCTGGCATTATTTTGGATGTAATTAATTTCCTTAGCGAAACTTTTTTTTGTAAAGGTGTTACATGAAATTAGTGTGACCAAGGTGACTAATATTAGCATATAGCTTTTCATATTTTTATTTTATGCATTTGAAGCGAGTTTTTCATACTAAATTTAAAAGTTTAGTGTGTTAATTAATTATCCAATAAATTTGAGATAAAAATATTTCTAATTTTATCTTAGTGAGCAGCTGTCAAATCCAAATAGAATTGCATGTTTGACTTTAATTATTCTATCTTGTTCTGAGGTCATTTTTTATACTTTTTATAATTAAACCTATTTATAATAGAGGCTATTCGAAGTTTGATGCATCAGAAAGTATGTGATTTTAATTTTCAAAAAGCTTCACCCAAAGCCCATGTTCATTCTTAAGGACTTTGACAACTTTGTTTTTGGTCAGCCCTTTGATGGCCTTGTCCCATTTTTTACTACTTAGTCCAGATTTTTCTTTGAGATTGCTTAATGTCAGGGGATTTTCTTTTTTGAGAAAATCCAATATCAATTTTTCTTCTTCAGAGAATGGTCTGGTTTCTTTTAAGGGCTTCATCTGTGGGAAGAACAACACCTCCTGAATGGAGCTATTGTTAGTCAAAAGCATCACCAAGCGGTCTACACCGATGCCAATACCTGAAGTTGGAGGCATACCGTATTCAAGGGCTCGGAGGAAATCTTGATCAATAAACATGGCTTCGTCATCTCCTTTTTCACTGAGGGCCAACTGGGCTTCAAAACGCTTCCGTTGATCCAAGGGGTCGTTAAGCTCAGAATAGGCGTTGGCCAGTTCTTTTCCGTTCACCATTAATTCAAAACGTTCTGTCAGTTTGGGATTATCACGATGTTCTTTTGTCAGTGGGCTCATGGATTTGGGATAGTCTGTGATAAAAGTTGGTTGGATGTAGTGGTGTTCGCACTTTTCACCAAAAATCTCATCGATCAATTTTCCTTCTCCCATGGTTTCGTCCACTTCCAGCCCTAAACTTTTTGAGGTCTTACGCAGTTGATTTTCATCCATATCAGAAATATCGATTCCAGTATGGGTTTTTATGGCTTCCAAAATGGGGACACGCTGATAGGGGGCTTTAAAATCAATAGTGTTTTCTCCTACCTTGACTTTTGAGTTCCCCTTTGATTCAGTGGCTACTTTTTCCAAAAGAGATTCTGTGGTTTCCATCATCCAGAAGTAATCTTTATAAGCAACATACAATTCCATGACAGTAAATTCCGGATTGTGGTTACGATCCATTCCTTCATTTCTAAAGTCTTTGGAAAACTCATAAACTCCATCAAAGCCTCCAACAATAAGGCGTTTTAGATATAATTCATTGGCAATTCTAAGGTACAAAGGGATATTCAGAGCATTGTGGTGTGTTACAAACGCACGGGCTGCTGCGCCTCCTGGAATGGGCTGTAATACAGGGGTTTCGACTTCCAGATACCCTTTTTCGTTAAAAAAGCGGCGAATACTATTGGTTATTTTTGTCCGTTTGACAAAGGTATCTTTTACCTTAGGGTTGACAATCAAATCGACATAACGCTGGCGGTAACGTAGTTCAGGATCATTGAATTCATCATAAACATTTCCATCGGAATCCGTTTTGGGTAAGGGAAGGGGACGAAGGGTTTTGTTCAGCAATTTAAAGGATTTTACCATTATGGTTTTTTCTCCTACCTGAGTAGTAAAAAGGCTTCCTTCAATTCCAATAATATCTCCTATATCGAGCAGTTTTTTGTATACTTCATTGTAGGAGCTTTTGTCTTCTTCAGGACAGATTTCATCTCTATTGAAATAGACTTGGATTCGCCCTTCACTATCTTGTAATTCTGCAAAACTTGCCTTTCCTTGAATCCTACGTGACATCAATCGCCCCGCAATGGTAACGGTTTTGCCTTCAACAAAGTCCTCCTTGATAGTTTTGGAATTTGAATCCAATGGATATAAAGCTGCCGGGTAGGGGTTGATCCCTAATTCTCGAAGTGATTGCAGCTTTTCTCTTCTTATTTGTTCTTGTTCTGAAAGTTGCGCCATAAGGCCAATTGATTTTTACAAATATAATCAGTCTCAAGGAATAGGGAATCAAATTTCCTATCTTTGCCAAAACCATTTTTTTGAGTTTTTGGCGTGTCCTTTTATCGATTCTTTTCCCCCCTCTTTCTGTGATAGACAAAGGATGTGGTTCAATTGTAATTGTCTTTTTATTGACTTTATGTGGTTGGGTCCCCGGTGTAATTGCAGCTTTGGTAATTTTGAACAATCCAGAGCGATGGGAACCATGACAAACAAAACGATTAAAGTACAAGACTGGGGTTCACTTTCCTATGAGAAGGCTTGGCAAATGCAAGAGGACTATTTTTCTAAAATCATTTCCCTTAAAAAAGAAAACCGAAAAACAGAGTCCATTTTTCCTACAGACAATTATCTTTTTTTTGTTGAACACCCTCCTGTTTTCACAATAGGTAAAAGCGGAAAAATGGAGCATTTACTATTGGATAAAAAGGAACTAACAGACAAAGGAATCTCTTTTTTTAAAACTAATCGAGGGGGAGACATTACTTTCCATGGTCCGGGGCAAATTGTAGGTTATCCGCTCTTGGATTTAGATAATTTTTTTACCGATATTCACAAGTACCTGCGCTGTCTAGAGGAGGTCATAATAAAAACCTTAGCCGATTTTTCTGTGGATGGAGTGCGAAATGATAAAGAAACCGGGGTATGGTTGGATTTGGACACCCCCTATGCTCGAAAAATATGTGCCATGGGTGTAAGGGCCAGCCGGTGGGTAACTATGCACGGATTTGCACTTAATGTTAACACTGATTTATCTTATTTTGATTATATCGTTCCCTGTGGAATACTAGGTAAAGGAGTTACTTCTTTGGCCCAAGAGTTGAAAAAAAAAGTGAATGAGCAAGAAGTAAAAGAGAAACTTTTAACAAATTTTACTGAAGTATTTGAAGTAGAGATCATTAATTGATTTTATAGATCAAAATATTGCTATCTTCTGAAGCCACTACCATTTCTAGTGCTTTGTCTTTATCACTATTGGATAAATCGACTGCAGACTTTCCGTAAACTGGAAATCCCTCAACAGACTCACCATTGCTGTAAAATAAATATACTCTTTGGTTAGCTGTGTCCGTGGTACTGAAATAGAGAGTATTGTTAAGATAAAATATTTTAGGTGGGGTATATTCTCCGTATGGAAGCTTAACAGGGATTCCCTTGATGTTGAGTGTATTTTCGGAAAGCGTAACTAATGTTTTTGTAGTGGCATCAACGCGGTGATTGGGTGCCAAGTTTAATGAAGATACCACCTTATTCCCTTTAGTGTCTACTTGAATCAAACTCCCCTCTTGATCTGTTGTTGCAAAAGTATTGAGATGGGAAAAAATATCATTGTCAGAAAAGGCGATTTTCCCTTTAACTTTGACGCGGTCTTTTCCGGTTCGAGAAACAATTTTTAGGGTATTGTTCTCCAAGGGAATCAGAATATAATCTTTACCTTGAAGACGGATGTGTTTGGGTGATGCAATGATATTTGAATTAACCTTTTTGAGTGTAAATCCATTGAGTCTTTTACCCCGGTTATTGTACATCAAAAGAGAACGATCCTGAGCAATTAAAAAACGGTAATTACGATTGTTGTCATAATCAAAAATAGATAGAGGCAGAGGATTTGAGCTTTTTGGAAGTTTGATATTGAAAGGTTTAACAATTTTTCCATTGCGATCCAATACCATCATTCGGTTGGCAGTCCTAAAAGCCAATTGCCAACGATTGTTTTTATAAAGATCGACCTGTTGAATTTCTCCAATGATTTTCCCGGACAGCTTTTTTTTCCAGTACAATTTTCCAGTATTGGAGAATAGATAAAGTACATTATCTCTATCTTGTACCACAACGTCCATGCCTTTATTTCTATGGTTTTTGAACCACAGTGGAGGAATTAGAGAAGGCTTATTAAGTTCCAGACTATATGCGTTTTTTACTCCCGCTTTGTTTTCTGAGGGCAGGTTTTTTTGAAGACTAAAATGCAGATGGGTAAAGTTATCTTCTGCTACCCCCTGAAAGGCGCCAAGGGGGTATTCTTCAATGGATAAATTTTTAAGGTTTTCAGTTGCCTTATTTTCTTGCCAGTGTTTTAACAGATTTTTGACATTACCGATCCACAAAAATGAACTTTCATCCGCAAGTTTTTCTTGTAAGTTTTTAAAAGCAGGAATTCGATCCAATGTATTTCGATCCAGATAACTTCTTAAAATATTTTTCAATCCTGACTCTGTTTCACTCATAATTAGAAGATTTTCATGCCAGCAGCCCCATTTGGGGTCAATTTTATCTCCAAAAACATTGATAAAAGCTTTGAGGTCCTCAGGGATAGAAGATGGGTAATAGGAGAAACCTCGAAATTTTTTTGATTCATTTTCCATAGAAAGAAAATTGGGGAAGTTTTCCTCAACATCATCTATGCGAAAGACAACAGACTTTTCACTAGTTGCAAAAATCCAGGCCACTTCTTTCAGGCTTTTCAGTGCTGAAAAGTTCGTTATATTGATTGGTAAATTAATTCTTCTACTGTAACGCCTAAAGCTGTCTTCCAACTGTTGCATATTGTCTATTGGAAAGCCGAGGTAACTGGTAAAGTTTTCTGGAATGATTTGGGAGAGCGACAACTTCTGGGGTTTGATGTTTTTAACCAAGATCAAACCATCTGGAATAGAGTCGTTTAGAAAGGCCACTCCATTGAGGTTGATAGCGTTTTCTGAAACCTCCAAGCCCAATTCAGTCCAATCTCGTCCTGTATCAGGAAAAAGTGGAGTCTCTGGAAAAAATTTATAGGTCAGAGGAATAGATGTAGGGTGTATTAAAAAATTAACAGCTAAATCTTCATCCATACTTTCGGCGAGCTGGTAAAAAGCTGGACTACTAATTCCTCGATGATTTTTTTGATAATTTCGAATTCCATTTTCGATTATCAATTTAGATTGGGATAACATTTTCAAATCACCCAAATGGGTGCTGTAAAAAGTTTGTCCATCTTTGTCAAAGACCCCTATGTTTTTACCGCTATATTCAAGGGTTTTTTTGAAATTGAGAAGGGAGTCCATTGGATTCCTTTTAAAAATGAGACCCACTACATTTTCATTTTTCCCCACGGGAGTAATAAAAAACACCTGTGGGGAGGTAGAGTTTTCAGGGATGATGTTTTTAACGGTTTCTTTTAAACCTCTATTCAATGAGAAGATTTTAGACAACAACTTTGAACTTTTTAGAGAAATACTATCATTGATTTGAGCAACAAGACTCGTATTCTGAGGCACTAACTCAATCAGATTGATTTCTTCTTGATTATTGGTGATGCAACCCATCAAAAACCATATGCAAACTAGGGGTAAAAGTCTTTTCATCTTCACTGTCAAAAATATTAAATCAACCCTTCTATTCTATGGTAAAGGGGATATTATATTTAACTGACTTTTCAACATTTGATTGGATTTATTAAAGCGGGAGTTCCAATTGTTTTGGGAGCAATTGAAAAGATTTACGGTGAAATGGGGTTGGACCATTTTTTGCAATGGCTATACGATGGGCTTTGGTAGGATATCCTTTGTTCTTATGCCATGAATAATTGGGAAATTTCTTATGAATTTTTTTCATATAATCATCCCGGTAGGTCTTGGCTAGCACCGAGGCCGCTGCAATATTCTGGTACTTTCCATCTCCTTTGATGACACATTCATAAGGAATCGATTCAAAAGGGTGAAAACGGTTGCCATCCACTGCAATAAAATCAATTGGTAAAGACAGTTTTGTCAATGCCAAATGCATAGCTTTAATGCTGGCATTAAGAATATTTATTTGGTCTATTTCTTCAGGGTAAACATGAGCGTAAGAAAAGGTAATGGCTTTCGCTTCTATTTGAGGACGAAGATCATAGCGCTGTTTTTCAGTTAATTTTTTGGAATCGTTTAATTCAGCCAAATCAAAATCTATGGGAAAGACAACTGCAGCAGCGGTAACAGGACCGGCCAAGCACCCCCTGCCGGCCTCATCTGTCCCAGCCTCTGTATTTGATGTAATTTGTCTGATAAGCAAAACCCCTATATTCGTTTGGTTTAGTCAACCCAAATTAAGTACAATTATTTTAACTTCGCATCAAATTTATTTTAATGAAACGACTCCTCCTTGTTTTTATGCTTATGCTCACATACGTGATCAATGCGCAAGAAAATCAGGATATTGAGGAAACAGCAATTAGATCTAATAATACCCTCGAAGTAACTGGGTTTTCAGTGCTTGTTGAGGAGACAAGTGATAGCTTATCTATTGCCAATGATAGCCTTGCCGTAAAGGAAGAAAAAAAAATTACTCGTAGAGATTCCTTGTTGTTTTTGTCTTTTTGGCTTCCTAAGCCGGGGGTTTTAAAAAATGTTGTCATGGCTACCCTTCCCAAAATACCGGACTCCGTTGCCAAAAACCTTACACCTCAATTCAAATATATGAAAGATATTGCATTGGATCACGACAGTAGGATTTTATCGAGCTCATTAATAATACAACTATTGGATTCCTTCTCCTATCAAAAGACCCAATACCTCAGGCGCTTACGAAAAATGAGAGAAATATCACAAAAACCCATTAAGGAAATGGAAGAGATAACGATAGAGGATTATAAAATCTATTATTCCGATGGTACAGTAATGCATGTGGATACCACTTTGACGATCAGCAAAGATTATCACTTTAATTATCTGCGCAAAGATTACTTTGAACTACTCCCTTTTGCCAATATGGGTGAGACTTTTAACAAATTGGGCTATGACTTTCAAGATCAAAAAATAATTCCTGACATTGGTGCCAGGGGAAAGCATTATGGTTATATGGAAGAAGATGAAATTGGGTATTATGAAGTGCCCTCTCCATTGACAGAGTTGTTTTTCAAAACCGTTTTTGAGCAAGGGCAATTACTAGATGCCTTGATTTCAGTAAATACTGCTCCACGTCTCAATATTACCTTGGCTCACAAAGCTTTTCGCTCACTAGGGAATTATATTAACACCCTGGGAGGGGGAACCAATCTTCGTTTTACTTCCCAATATACCACCAAAAACTATCGATACCGCCAGCGTTCTCATTTTGCAGCTCAAAGAATCGAAAATCAGGCCAATGGTGGACTTGACTCTCTCAGTGTATATTATTTTGAAAAGGCAGTAGATGAATTGGAATATGATGGTTTTTTGGATCGCTCCCGATTGACCAACAATGCGAACACCAATAATATACTAGTAGGCAGGCGTTATTATTTGGATCATCAGTACGATGCCAAGTTGGGGGGTAATGATAAAATGAAAAACTATGAAAAACCCAAGGTTTTGACCATTGGACATAGATTCAATTTTGAAGGAAAACATTTTTTTGATGATAACTCAAGTTCAAATACCTTCTTTGGGACAGTATCGGGTACTGCTCCTTTTGGGATAAGAACTTCATTAGAAACCTTGGATAATGAGGTTTATGCAATTTATCACGAAAAAAACTTGGGGGAAGTCAAAGCAGGTTTACGACTTATACAATGGGATTATACTATTAGCCTTCCAGAAAACACCAAAAATCCTGAAGAGCCTTATGATTATGGGCCCAACCCCACCCAAATTAAGGCCAGTCAGTTGGCACTATCTGGCTATTGGAAAAAAACATTTTTAAAATTTGATTTTAAAGCTGATGCCTATTTTTCTGCGCTGAAGGAGTATTCCAGTCAATTCATTTCAGGAGCCATTAGTAGAGATTTTGAAAACGGAATTTATACAAAAGCTAAATTAAGCCTAAGGTCTCAAACCCCGAATTTTAATTTTCACCTTCATCGAAGCAACTTTATCGAATACGATTGGTATAATCCCAATTTAAAAAATCAATTGACCAATTCACTCATTTTCTCTTTTGGCCATACCAATTGGGGAAAGATAGAAGGACAATACGAACTACTGAACAACTACACGTATTTTAGAAACCTTGAGCCTGAAATTAGAAAGGTTTCTTGGTTTTTTGCCCTTAGCAAAAAGGAAGAGGAGTTGATTGTTTCTCCAGAGCAATATCAGGGAACGATCGGTTACCTCAAATTGCGTTTTTCGCAGAAATTGGATTTTTGGAAATTTACTTGGGCGAATAAATTACAGTACCAGAAGGTCTCTCATGGCAGCGAAGAGAATGATTTTGAGCCGCTCAATGTTCCAGAGTGGAATTTGAGAACTTCTTTTCTTTTTTCGAGTCAACTTTTTAATAAGGCACTTTATTTACAAACCGGAGTTACCGCTCAGTATTTTACTGAATTTTACGCTGATCGATATAGCGCACATTTGGGAGAGTTTGCTTCGCAAAACCATACAAAAATTGGGGAATTCCCAAGGTTGGATTTCTTCATCAATGCCAAAATACAACAAACACGATTATTTTTAAAGTATGAGCACTTCAATAGTGATATGACTGGATATAATTTCTATTCAGCTCCTTTCACACCCTATCGCGATTCCTCAATTCGTTTTGGTTTGGTTTGGAATTTTTTCCAGTAATTTTAAATAAGGTCTGAAAAGGTATTTATAGCATTGGATAGGCTATACCTCCATCAAATCTCCCGTCATATTTTTTTGTGAAAGGTCAGAGCTCCCCATGAGGTATTTGTCAACCTGATATGCCGCTTCGCGACCTTCCGAAATAGCCCAAACAATTAGTGATTGCCCTCTCCGAGCATCTCCAGCAGCAAAAATATTGTTTTTTTTGGTCTGGTATTGTCTCTCTCCTTTGATGTTTCCTCTTGGGTCAAAAGTCAAACCAAATTGTTCAGGTAGTGATTTTTCTGGACCTGTAAACCCTAGTGCCAAAAGGACTAATTCACAGGGCCATTCTTTCTCCGAACCTTTGATTTCAACCAATTGAGGACGTTCTCCAGGTATTTTTTTCCACTCTACTTCTATCGTTTTTAAACCAATAAGGTTTCCTTTCCCATCTCCGACAAACTCTTTGGTTAGTATGCTCCACTCTCTGTGACTACCTTCTTCATGAGATGAGCTGGTTTTGAGTTTAAAGGGCCAATAGGGCCAAGGGTTATCTTCAGTTCTTCCATTAGAAGGTTTGGGCATGATTTCAAAATTAGTCACGCTTTTCGCACCTTGCCTGTTAGAGGTTCCAATACAGTCCGAACCTGTATCTCCTCCACCGATAACGATTACATTCCTATCTTTGGCCAAATATTTTGGATCGCGTTTGTGTTGGCCGTCAACAGCTTTATTGTTGTGGGGTAAAAAGTCCATGGCCTGTGTTACTCCATTCAGATCAGCACCGGGAATGGGTAGTTCACGTTTGATACTAGCGCCCGTGCAGAGCACTAAAGCGTCAAATTCCTTTTCAATGTCTTCAGCACTAATTGTTTTACCAACTTCAATTCCACACTTGAAGATGATTCCTTCTGCTTCGAGAATTTCAAGTCGTCGGTCAATGACATTTTTTTCCATCTTGAAATCAGGAATTCCGTAACGTAGTAAACCTCCAATTTTATTGTCTTTTTCAAAAACCGTGACCTTATGCCCAGCTCGATTAAGTTGTTGAGCCGCAGCTAATCCAGCAGGACCTGAACCAATAACGGCAATAGTTTTTCCGGTTTTATGTACTGGAGGCTGAGGTATAATCCAGCCCTCAGAAAATCCACGTTCAACAATATACTTTTCTATTAACTCGATTGAAACAGGTGGGTTCACAATACCAAGAACACAAGCCTCCTCGCATGGTGCTGGACATAGCCTTCCTGTAAATTCAGGGAAATTGTTTGTAGAGTGTAAAATTGATAAAGCCCCTTTCCAGTCATTTCTATAAACCGCGTCATTAAAATCAGGAATCAAATTTCCTAATGGACAACCACTGTGGCAAAACGGCACTCCACAATCCATGCATCTAGCTCCCTGCTCCTGGATTTCTTTATTTTTTGGGGCAATTGTAAATTCTTTAAAATCTTTAACACGTTTTCTAGGAGCAATTGCAGGCTCCTTAATTCTGTCGAATTCCATAAATCCTTTAATCTTTCCCATTTCTTAAAAAGATTTTTCAGTTTTTATATTTGACATCATTTCTAAAGCCTTCTTATAATCGGTAGGCATTACTTTGATGAATTTTTTAATCGAATCAGACCAATTATTTACAATTTTACTTGCAATTATACTTTCAGTATATTTCTGATGATTTTTTATGAGCTTAAGAAGCTCTTTCCGATCATCATTATTTAAATTTTCCAATTCAACCATTTCTAGATTAAATTTTCTCTCATCAAAAAATCCGTTTTCATTGTAAATATATGCTATACCACCACTCATTCCAGCAGCAAAGTTTCTGCCAAAATTTCCTAAGACAACAGCAACTCCTCCTGTCATGTATTCACAACCATGGTCTCCTATGCCCTCAACAACTGCCTTTGCCCCTGAATTTCTAACACAAAATCTTTCCCCAGCAATTCCATTAACATAGGCCTCACCATTAGTCGCACCATAAAGTGCGACATTACCAACTATTATGTTTTCATGAGAAATAAAAGTTGCCTCCTCAGGTACTTTTGCGATAATTGTGGCACCAGATAGTCCTTTCCCAAAGTAATCATTTGAAGTTCCGGTTATTTTCATTCTCAAGCCCCTGGTAGCAAAACATCCGAAACTTTGTCCAGCAGTTCCACTAAAATTAAGCTTAAGAGAGTTGATAGGAAGTCCCTCAGCTCCATGTAATTTTGAAATTTCATTACTTAAAATTGTACCGATTGTCCTATCAGTATTCTTGATTTTGTATGATAATTCAATAGGTTTGTTGTTGTAAATAGCATCTTTTGCATCATCTAAAATTTTGAAATCAATTACCCGTTCTAAGTTGTGATTTTGTAATTCAGTATTTCTTTCTATAATCGATTCTGAATTAATGCTACTAGGCTTGTACAAAATTTTGGAAAGGTCAATTCCTTGAACTTTGTAATGATTAATAGCCTTACTCATGTTGAGCTTTTGAGATTGACCAACCATTTCATCAATATTCCTGAACCCTAGCTCTGCCATAATTTGTCTTAATTCCTCAGCAATGAAATGCATATAATTGATAACATGCTCTGGCTTTCCTTTGAAGTTTTTTCTTAATTCTGGATCTTGAGTAGCAATTCCAACAGGGCATGTATTTAAATGACAAGCTCTCATCATAATACAGCCACTCGCAATAAGAGGAGCAGTGGAAAAACCAAACTCTTCAGCACCTAGTAAACATGCGATAGCTACGTCTCTTCCAGTTTTTAATTGACCATCACATTCTAAAACAACTCTACTTCTTAATCCATTTAAAACCAAAGTTTGTTGAGCTTCAGAAATTCCTAGCTCCCAAGGAAGTCCAGCATGTTTTAATGAAGTTAAAGGGGAAGCTCCTGTTCCTCCATCATACCCTGATATTAAAATAACGTCAGCTTTTGCTTTTGCCACTCCAGCAGCGATAGTTCCTACACCAACTTCAGAAACTAACTTAACGTTGATTCTTGCATTACGATTTGCATTTTTTAAATCGTAAATAAGCTGAGATAAATCTTCTATCGAATAAATGTCATGATGTGGGGGGGGGGAAATTAATCCTACGTAAGGTGTAGAATTTCTTACTGAGGCAATGTAAGGATTTACTTTAGGGCCAGGTAGTTGTCCTCCCTCTCCTGGTTTCGCTCCCTGAGCCATTTTAATTTGAATTTCCTTTGCCGAACTTAGGTAGTGGCTTGATACACCAAATCTACCGGATGCAACTTGTTTGATTGCGGAATTTTTCCAGTCACCATTTTTATCAGGTAAAAACCTTTTAACATCTTCACCCCCCTCTCCAGAGTTACTTTTACCACCAATTCTATTCATGGCAATTGCAAGGTTTTCATGTGCCTCTTGACTAATAGATCCTAGGGACATTGCTCCAGTTTTAAATCTTTTGACAATTTCTGTCCATGATTCAACTTGATCAATAGGAATTGGATCATAATTGGAAAACTCAAATAATCCTCGTAGAGTCATGAGTTTATTATTTTGGTCATTAATTAGGCGAGCAAAAGTCTCATATTTATCAAAGCTTTTATTCCTGACTGCTTGTTGAAGAGATGCAATAGTAGAGGGATTAACAACATGAGCTTCTCCGTCTCTTCTCCATCTGTATTCTCCTCCGATCTCTAAAGGTAATCCTAAATTAGATTCATGTATATACGCTTTACTGTGTCTTTTGCTTATGTCTTTCTCTATTTCGTAAAGACCAATACCTTCAATTCTTGTTGGGGTATTTGTAAAAAATTCATCAATAAAATTTTGAGATAATCCTAACGCCTCAAATATCTGGGCTCCTCGGTAAGAATTTAATGTAGAAATACCAATTTTATTCATTACTTTAATTATCCCTTTAGCAATTGCTTTATTATAGTTTTCAACTGCCTTATCGGGATTCATCCTTATGTTATTTTCTTTTAATTCGAAATGTATTATTTCATTAACAAGGTATGGGTTAATTGCACTTGCTCCATATCCAAAAAGTAAAGCAAAATGATGAGGCTCTCTTGGTTCTGCAGATTCTAAAATAATTCCAAATGAAGACCTTTTTTTGTGACGTTTGAAATAGTTATGGACATGAGATGTTGCCAAAAGAATAGGAATTGGAGCTAGTGTTGGAGAAACACCTCTATCTGAAAGTATTATAATATTGGACCCATTAGATATTTCTATTTCTATTTTACTTACAATGTCATTCAGAGAAATTTCAAGTCCATTAAAACCCATATCAACCTCATAGAGGATTGAAACTTTGGATGCTTTGAAGTGATTTTTTTTAAGTGAAGAGATTTTGTCAAGATCTTCATTTGAAATAATTGGGTTCTCTATAAATAATTTTTTGGCATGTTTAGGCGAAACATCAAAAAGGTTAAATTCTTTACCAAGTGTGAGACTAATGTCGGTCACAATCTCCTCCCTTATGCCATCAAGTGGAGGGTTTGTAACTTGTGCAAATAGCTGTTTAAAGTAATTAAATAGAAGTTGTGGTTTTTCGGATAATACAGCTAGAGGAGTATCTGTTCCCATCGAACCAATTGCCTCTTTTCCATTTATTATCATGGGAGAAATTATAGTCTTCAAATCTTCTTGTGTATAACCAAAAATCCTCATTCTTATCTCAAAATTTTCTTTTTCTAAATCATGAATTTTTTTGTTATATGGAATTTGTTTTAATGATATTAAATTCTCATCTATCCATTTTTTGTATGGTTTTTTTGAGACAATTAATTTTTTAATCTCATCGTC
Source organism: uncultured Flavobacteriaceae bacterium (assembly GCA_913043275.1). Lineage (GTDB taxonomy): Bacteria > Bacteroidota > Bacteroidia > Flavobacteriales > Flavobacteriaceae > UBA8316. Next base: position 24,906 of record CAJWLL010000003.1, read on the forward strand.
TTGAACTATTCTTCCCTCATCCATGTTAACAAGAAACATTTTTCCAGGTTCAAGTCTTCCATGCATTTCAACATTTTTTGGTTCGATTTCCAACACTCCTGTCTCAGAAGACATAACAACATAACCATCTTTAGTAACTGTATATCTTGAAGGTCTTAATCCATTCCTATCGAGTAGAGCTCCAATGAATTTTCCATCAGTAAAAGGTATAGAAGCCGGACCGTCCCAGGGCTCCATTAAGCATGAGTTGAATTTATAGAAAGATTTTTTTTTAATATCCATAGAGGAATGTTTTTCCCAAGCCTCAGGAACCAACATCATCATTACTTCGGGAAGAGATCTACCAGTTGAGAGAAGAAGCTCTACAGCCATATCCATTGAACATGAGTCAGATTTTCCAGGGAGGATTATTGGCAGCATTTTTTTTATATCAGGGCCAAAAAAATCACTTTCAAGAAGCTCTTCTCTTGTCTGCATTCGACTAAAATTACCACGATAAGTATTTATTTCACCATTATGACACATATAGCGGAAGGGTTGAGCTAAATCCCATGTTGGAAAAGTGTTTGTAGAAAATCGTTGATGAACTAGAGCAAGTTTGGTTACTACTTTTGGTTCTGATAAATCTGAATAATATCCTTTAATATCCTCAGGAATTAAAAGACCCTTATAAATTATAGTTCGTGTTGAAAGACTTGGAAGATAAAAATAGGAGCTTTGCGAAAGGTTAGAGCTATGAATTGTATGTTCAGAAATTTTTCTGGCACAAAATAATTTATTACTAAACTCTTGATTGGTAATGTTTTTATAGGCTTTACCAACGAAAACCTGCATTATTCTTGGTTCAGTTTGGGCAGCTATTCTTCCAACTATTTCAGTTTTAACTGGAACTTTTCTCCAGCCCAATACCTTCAGTCCTTGATTATTAAATTCTGACTCTAAAACTCCTATGCAGTATGAACTCTGATTATCTTTTTTAGGTAGGAAAACCATTCCAACAGCATACTCATTTACTTCAGGTAAATCAAAACTGCATTGATCTTTTAAAAAATCATGCGGAATTTCAATTAAAATCCCTGCACCATCACCTGTTTTTCCATCTGCACTAACAGCACCCCTATGCTCCAGACAATCAAGAATATCTAGAGCTTTATGAATTATATCATGTGTCTTTTTTCCCTGAAGACTACAAATAAAACCAGCACCACAATTGTCGTGTTCATTTTCTGGAGAATATAATCCTTGTTTCTCTGGTAGCATTAATAATGTTTTTTTAATAATGGACCTCTAAATTAAATGTTTAGAGTTTAAGCCCAAAAGTTTGTCAATTACAATCAAACAAAATTATCAAATTACTATTTTTAAGCTTCAAATTTTGTTAAATGTCTATCTAATTATTCGTTTTATTAATTTATTTTTAAAATTTGAAAATCAATTTTAAAAATAAGCTCAACTTGTCTAACGAAGTAAAGACCGATAGTTATTTTATGATTGGCTGCATGTCGGGAACATCCTTAGATGGAATCGATGTTTCTTATGTAAAGTTTACAAAAAGTATTGAATGGGCTTTTCAAATTCTAGCTTCTAAAACGATAGGTTACAACAAAGCCTGGAAAAATAAATTGAGCGAATCCAATCAACTATCCCCCGCTGCGTTAAAAAAACTCAACAATGAATATACTGATTTTTTGGCAAGTATTATCGTTGATTTCATTGCTAAAGAAAATATAAAATTACTGGATGCTGTAGCCTCTCACGGCCATACAGTTTTTCATCAACCAGAAAAGGCTTTGACCTTGCAAATAGGGAACTCTACTCATTTGGCAGATCAAATTGGATGGCCTGTAATCTGCGACTTTAGAACTCAAGATGTGGCTATGGGGGGACAAGGAGCACCGCTGGTTCCAATGGGCGATAAAATGCTTTTTAATAACTGGAGAGCTTGCGTCAATTTAGGAGGGTTTTCGAATATCAGTATTTTTCAAAATCAAACAGTTTTGGCTTATGACATATGTGCTGTGAATACTGTTTTTAATTTTTTAGCCAATCGGCTAAATTTACCCTATGATGGGGAAGGGAAAATAGCCGAAAAAGGTAAAATCATACCTGTTCTTTTCGAAGAATTGGCCAGGCTTAGCTATTATTCAAAAAAACCACCAAAATCTCTTGGGGTAGAGTGGGTTAATGAAAAAATTTTTAGAATATTGGATGCTCATGATAAGGAAGACACGCAAGATTTGATGCATACCTACACTATTCATATTGCTCAAGAAATAGCAAAATGTTTACCTGAAGAAGGATCTGTATTGTTTACCGGTGGCGGAGCCTATAATACTTTTTTAGTTCAAGCAATTCAAAAAAAAACCAATGCAAAAATTGACATTCCCGCGCCTGAGCTTGTGGATTTCAAAGAGGCATTGATTTTTGCTTTTTTGGGTTTGTTAAAGTTGCGAGGGTCGGTCAATTGTCTTGCCAGTGTAACAGGAGCAAATCACGACCATTCTACGGGGAAAATTTTCATCCCAAAATCCCATATTGATTCAGATTCTTTTTACATTGGAAGTCTGAAATAAAATCAAACCTCTAACTTAAATTCATGGAGATTATCCTTATCAGTATCTTTGGGCTTGGATATTTAGCCATAACGCTAGAACATTCCCTCAAAATTGATAAATTAATTCCCGCATTGGCTATGATGTCAATACTGTGGGCTTTTATATCTGTTTTTCATCTCCCTGTTTATGAAGTCGATACCCTTTTGAGAGAACTCAAACCTAGCCATTTGGACGAGATCCTCCTCCATCATCTAGGTAAAACAGCAGAGATTATTATTTTCTTACTTGGAGCTATGACTATAGTTGAGATTATAGATTATTTTAATGGTTTTGCTACCATCAAAGGCTTTATTAAAACAAAATCCAAAAAGGGCTTACTCTTCATATTCTCTATACTGGCATTTATTCTCTCAGCAATTATTGACAATCTAACGGCTACCATAGTTTTGATTACCATACTGCAGAAAGTTATCAAAGAGCGCAATACCAGAATATGGTTTGCTGGTTTGATTATCATCGCAGCCAATGCTGGTGGGGCTTGGTCTCCTATTGGCGATGTTACAACTACTATGTTATGGATCGGAAATAAAGTAACTACTACCAAACTTATTATGTATTTACTCATTCCGTCATTGGTTTGTATGATAGTCCCTGTATTGCTTGCAACTACTTTACCAGCTTTCAAGGGAGATATTGCCGATCAGCTAAACGAAACAGAAAGCGAAACACATAAATATGGAGCCCCAATGCTTTATCTGGGGCTCTCAGCCATTGTTTTTGTTCCATTATTTAAAACATTGACCCATTTGCCTCCCTATGTAGGAATGATGCTGTCACTGGCTGTTGTCGCTGCTTTTGCTGAGTACTTTAGTAGTGCCAAGATCAATATTACCTCGATTGATATTGATCATGAGGAATATTCCAGTCACAGCCCTGTTCATAGTTCCCTATCCAAAATTGAATTGCCCAGCATACTTTTCTTTCTGGGTATTTTATTGGCGGTAGCTGCTCTAGAATCTTTAGGAATGTTGTTTGAATTTGCAGGTTCCCTCAATGCAGCAATTCCTAATTCTGACATTGTAGTAATGTTATTAGGTATAGGCTCCGCGGTAATCGACAATGTCCCTTTGGTTGCTGCTAGTATGGGAATGTTTTCTGAACTAATGGATAATCCCCTTTGGCATTTTATAGCCTTTTCTGCCGGTACGGGTGGGAGCATGCTCATTATCGGTTCGGCAGCAGGTGTTGTTGCCATGGGGATGGAAAGAATTGATTTTTTCTGGTATTTGAAAAAAATTTCGTGGATGGCTTTGGCAGGTTTTATAGCCGGGTCGTTCACTTTCATTCTAATGCGGGATTTTATTTTGTAGTGTGGTAAAATTTTTTTCTTCGATCATCGTTGTAATTATAAACTCTAAGCCTAAATGATTTTATTACAAAATACTCCTCTACAGACTGAAAAAACGCTCTCCCTTATAGAATTGATCAAAGATTGTGGTTTGGGGGGTCAATTGATCATTGGATTGCTTTTTCTTTTGTTGATAATTGTCATTTACATCTATTTTGAAAGATTATTTACCATTAAGTCTGCTTCTAAAATTAGTCCCAATTTTATGTCACAAATCAAAACCTATGTTTTAAATCACAAAATCGATGGGGCACAAGCCCTTTGTCTAACTGAAAATAAACCTGTTGCTCGATTGATCTCCAAAGGCTTATCAAGAATTGGAAGACCTTTAGATGACATAAGCACCACCATTGAAAATGCCGGGAGACTAGAGATTTACAAATTAGAGAAAAACGTAAGCATCTTAGCGACCATTGCGGGAGCTGCACCCATGATTGGTTTCTTGGGTACTGTTATCGGGATGATTTTATCAATTTTCGAGATTTCAAATGCAGGAGGAAACATCGACATGCAGCTTTTATCCAATGGACTTTATACTGCTATGACTACAACTGTTGCAGGTCTTATCGTGGGAATCTTTGGCTATATCACTTACAACCATTTGGTTGTAAAAACCAACAAAGTAGTATATCAAATGGAGGCTACTTCGTTAGAGTTTTTTGATTTACTGAACGAACCTACATAGTATGAACCTAAAAGGAAGAAATAAGATAACTCCAGAATTTAACATGTCTTCTATGACAGACATTGTTTTCCTCTTATTGATCTTTTTCATGATTGCATCAACATTGGCCAAAAACCTTGACACAATTGATGTTAAACTTCCTCAAGCTAAAGGTAAAACAGAAAACCGTAATACTGTATCCTTAACTATAAACAACCGATCTCAATTTTATTTGGATTCCAAACAGATTTCTAAAAGTCGAATTGAACAAGAGTTAATCACAAAACTTAAGGGTTTCAGCTCACGTTCTATTGTGCTTAGGGCAGAGGAGAAGGTTTCAATAGACCAAGTGGTTTTCGTAATGAATATTGCCAATAAAAATAGTATCAAAGTTGTTTTGGCGGTAGATGCACCATGAAATATCTCAAAACACCACACGAAAAAAAATCGGCAGTTATCACTATATCGATCACTGCATTATTGATCCTTTTGTTTTTCCTTTTGGGTTTAAGGTATTATGATCCCCCAATAAGTTTTGGAATGGAGGTGGATTTCGGTAATGCTTCTCAGGGTAAAGGGAAGACACAATATCAAAAACCAGTTGCTACCAAAACAACCCCACAAATTACCCCAAAAAAATTAAGTCCAAAAGCGACGCCTAAGAAGGTGACCCAAACCAAAGTATCTACTCAAGAAGATAGTGATGTAGCTGTTCACCCTAAAACAGAAAAAAAACAAAGCCCACCCGTAAAAGAAGTCCCTAAAAAAGTAGAACCACCTAAGCCAAAGGTAGATCAAGCGACAAAAAATATTTTATCCAAATTGGTCAATCAAAAAAATACACAGAAAAAAGTCGCTCAACAAGGAGAAGGTGATGATCAACGAGAGGGAAACAAGGGTAAAATTGATGGCAACCCTTATGCAAACAGTTATTTCAATTTGGCTGGACCCGGAGGAATGGGGAAAGGATTTGGATTGAATGGTCGTCGGTTGGAGTCCAGAGGAAAAGTTACCCAACAGTGCAATCAAGAGGGTATAGTCGTGGTTAGAATAACCGTAAACCGCCAAGGGGATGTTGTTCAGGCCGAGCCTGGTGTAAAAGGAACCACCAATACCCACCCCTGTTTACTTCAGCCTGCAAAAGAAACTGCCCTTCTACATAAATGGTTTCCAGATCCTAAAGCTCCGGCCAAACAAATTGGTTTTGTTTTTATTCAGTTCAAATTGGTTGAATAGATTGAAAAATTACGATTCCATTTTGGCTTGGATGTTATCTCAACTTCCGATGTATCAAAAAAAAGGGGGACAAGCTTATCGTCCAGATTTGTCACGAATGGAGTGTTTTTGTGACTACCTTAATAAACCTCAAGACCAAATTAAAACTATTCATATTGCTGGCACAAATGGAAAAGGGTCTACTGCTCATTTGATGGCTTCTGTTTTACAACAACATGGCCTTAAAGTTGGCTTATATACCTCCCCTCATTTAAAAGACTTTAGAGAAAGAATTAAAATCAATGGTGAACTTATCGATAAAGAATTTGTTGTAGACTTTGTCCAAAACCATTACAAATATTTTGATTATCACTCTTTATCTTTTTTTGAGATGACAGTTGGCTTGGCTTTTTCTTATTTTTCGAAAAATGAAGTAGATATAGCGGTGATCGAGGTGGGCATGGGAGGAAGATTGGACGGAACGAACCTAATCAAACCTGAGCTTTGTGTCATTACTAATATAGGTTGGGATCACATGCAATTTTTAGGAGATCACTTAGAAGCAATTGCCAAGGAAAAAGCTGGAATTATCAAACCTCATACCCCTGTCATTATTGGTTTAACCCAAGTTGAAACCACTTCTGTTTTCAAGGAGAAAGCTCAGCAATTGAAAGCTGAAATCATTTTTGCAGATAAAATGTATGCTACTGCCTTCACCTCCGATTTAAAAGGAACATATCAGCAACAAAACATTCATACTGCAGTTGTAGGTCTTAGCTATTTAAAAGGTTTTAAACTTTATCCCAAAAAATTAGAAAAGGGCCTTATGAATGTGGTGGCTAACACTGGAATCCAGGGTAGATGGCAAGTTCTGAATGATTCACCAAAGATTGTAGCCGATGTGGCTCACAACAAAGATGGATTACAACACACTCTGAATCAGATAGAATTACATTCATATAAACAACTTCATTTTGTGTTGGGTTTTGTTAAGGACAAGGATGTAAATGAACTTCTTCAACTATTCCCCTTTAAATCTAAATATTATCTATCTGCTCCTAAAATCCCAAGAGCCATTTCAATAGAGAAACTGGAGTCGATCGCTCAGGATTTGAAACTAAATCACCAAATTTTTCCTTCTGTTAAAGAAGCCTTATTTACTGCCAAAAAGCAAGCCGATCCTAATGATTTTATTTATATAGGGGGTAGTACTTTTGTGGTTGCTGAGATTCTCTAAATTTCTGAGTGACAACTGGGCAAACTTGTTAAATTTGTATACCTAAGTTTTTTTTAATGAATCCATACCAATCCCTAGAATCATCAAACCCTGGCAATGGTAGTGCAGCAGAGTATGAATTTATTGGAGAATTGATCAAGCAATATGTACCTGGAAATGTTTTAGTTTTCAGTGTTGGAAAAGACAGCAGTCTTTGGTATTCTATTAATGATCGAGGAAATACTCTTTTCTTGGAGGACAAGAGTAAGTGGATAAGGTTCAGTAGGAAAGTGAGTCCGCAGATCAATGTTTTAAAAGTAGGTTACTCGACTCGGAGGAAACATTGGAAAAAACTCCTCAACCAAAATGATCGTCTACAAATGAAGCTGCCCGACTATATCAAGAATACAGTTTGGGATGTGGTCTTTGTTGATGGCCCTCGTGGTTACAACGAGAAGGTACCTGGAAGAATGCAAAGTATTTACTCAGCTGCACAACTAAAAGCACGTCATATCCTTGTTCATGACTGTGATCGAGAGGTAGAAAAAACTTACTTTGAACACTATATTGGTAAACCAACTAACATTATTGACAAATTATTTCACAGAGAAATGAATTTGAAATAAAAGTCTTTAGTTAGATTAAATTTTGTTAAATGCGACTTTTACTCTTCTTTTTTGTTTATTTATTTTTTTTACAATCAAATGCTCAGTCGTTTGAGGTTTTTGTAGATGGTAAAAGGGTCAAGGTGAATGAACAAAACGATGTTCCCTTATCTAGTGGTTTATCCACTTACAAATACGTTCGAATTCCCTACTCTGGAAAGCCTATTTTTATTGAAGTTGAGCCCTCTGATTTTAGCTTCAATGATTCTGACTGGTCGATTTCACCTAAGAGATATAAAATTAATGGAAAAAAAATGGGAAATAAACTTTCCTTCAGGATAAATCGTTTGGGATACGTAGTGCTGCGATTTATGAAAAATCATGATTTCACAAAACGCATTATATTATTATTTGAAGTTCCAGAAATAGTTCCTGATAATAGAATTGACATTGTACAGGCATATGGCGTTGATAATAGTGGTAAAAAAAATGAAACTATGAAAATACAAGCCGCTTTGGATGGCATTTCTGGAAGTGAAAAAACACTCTATTTTCCTCCAGGTATATATAAGACAGGTAAACTTGAGTTCAGAAGTAACAGTCGAATCTATCTTGCAAAAAGAGCTCGGATTTTGGCGGACCCTTCTTCACTTTCATCATATATGTCGGATGATGATAATGGTTTGAATAGATTTTTATTAATTAAAGATGTACAAAATCTTGAGATTTCTGGATTGGGAACTTTTGATGGTAATGGAACTCAAATTTTAGGAGTATCTCATAGGGAATTTTCAAAAGCGATTAACAATGAAGATCTTCAAGGAATAAGATTATTATTAATTTATCGCTCAAAAAATATTAAAATTAATGGCATTTTATTGAAGGATTCTGCCAGATGGAACACTCATATTCTTGAATCTAATAATGTCAGTTTTAGTTACTGTAAGGTTATGAATAATCCCAATGAAAATGAATATTTAGGTAGCCTAGATGGATGGGATCCAGATAGTTCGACTGATGTTTTGATTGAAAATTGTTTTGGTTGGGCAGGAGATGACACCATTGCTATTAAATGTACAGGTTTAGGAGGGAGTCAAGATAAAGTTCCTAACTCAGATAGAATTATTATTAGGAAAAATGTATTATTAACAAAAAAATCAGCTTTAAAAATAGGAACAGAAACTTTTTGCAGCCTAATGCAAAATATTGTTTTTGAGGATAACGACATTATTGAATCTGATAGAGTAATGGGGATTAATGTTAGAGATGGAGCATTGGTAAAGGAAGTACTATTTAAAAATAATTACGCTGAATTTTGCTATCCTGATAGAAAACAAATGGGTATGAATTTTTTTATAACCAAAAGAAATAAAGAGACTTCTCCTTTGGGGAAAATCCAAAATATAACCATTCAGGACTGTACTTTTGAAACATCATTTCCTAAAAAGCTATCCTTTTATAGGTATTACCCTGAAACGGAAATAAAAGATCTCAGTATCCATTTTATCAATCTCGTAATTGGAGGAAAAAAGATAGAAGAGATTGATCCAGAATTTTTTGATCTTAAAAAAAATAATGCTGATTTAATTTTTAATTAAGTCCCAACTTAAATAAAATGTTTAATAGAATACATTAATGAAATGGTTTAATAAAACTACTTCGGTTGTAAATGGTTAGTGTTATATTTGCCGAGCAAAAAAGTTGAAAATTTATAACTGTTATTTTAAAGTAGTTTTTTTCAATTTATAATGATATAACTTTGTAAAGTAAAAATAATCGGGCGCGTAGCTCAGTTGGTTCAGAGCACTTGGTTTACACCCAAGGGGTCAGGGGTTCGAATCCCTTCGCGCCCACCATTTTAACCTCACTTACAAACTACTCCCAAAAACACCATATTTTGTGTATAAAAAAACGAGGGAGGGAGAAAGTTAACATTAAGAAAAATCATTAATATTGGATCTAAATATTTTAAAAAAAATGTTTTCAAATAAACTATACCTGCAATTTTATAAATTGAAATTATTCTTATTTAGATGAAAAAAGATCCGATAAATGTTTTTGGAGATTGGGCTCTAAACGGTCGAGATGAGAGGATGGCACAGGGACATGCCTCTTCTGTCAAAGCAATGCTTGAACTAGCCACAAAAGACCTTAAAGATTTTACTTTTTTAGACACGGGCTGTGGAAATGGTTGGGTGGTTAGAAAATTGGTGAATTATCCAGAATGCCAATATGCTGCTGGAGTTGATGGTTCAGAACACATGATAGCTAAGGCCAAATCTATTGATGAAAGTGGCAATTATTTCTGTGAAGATATTAGGCAATGGGAACCCTCTATGACTTTTGATTTGGTGCATTCAATGGAGGTTTTCTATTATCTAGAAAAGCCCGATAAACTTATTCAGAATGTTTTTGATTTTTGGCTAAATCCCGGAGGAAAATTAATTATGGGTATTGATTTCTATTATGAAAACACAACCTGCCATTCCTGGCAAGAGGATTGTGGTGTTAATATTATGCATTTATTTCCAAAAAAGACCTGGATCAATTTTTTCAAAAAGGCTGGATTTAAAAACGTGTCTTCACATCATTTTGGAGCAAAAGAAAATTGGAAAGGTACTTTGGTGTTGATGGGAAAAAAATGAAGAAATAGTCTCAAAATACAACCATAAATTGCAGTGAAAAATCCAGTTTATGAGCTCTTTATACTAAGAAAAATTTAATTAGAGGAGAGAAGTGTGTGAGTGGCGGACCACTTAGAAATTATTTTTTGGAAGAAAAAACAGCTTCCATTTTTTTAATCTCCTCTTCGGCTAATTCCGGATCAACAAGAATTCTACCACTATGTTCGTCAGTGATGATCTTTTGTCGGGAAGCAATTTCCATCTGAAGCTGAGGAGGGATAGTAAAATAGGATCCACCAGAAGCACCTCTTTCAATAGCTACAATTGCTAATCCATTTTTAACATTTCCTCTGATTTTATGATAATCCTCAAAAAGTTGTGATTCGATTTTACCTTGGAACTCTATGGCTTTTTTGGTCAATAGACTTTCTTCTTTTTCAGTTTCCTTGAGAATTTCGTCCAGTTCTCCTTTTTTGGCTTTTAAATGCTTTTTACGTTCATTTAACTTTTCATCGAGCTGGGAAATGGCTTCTAACTTAAGTTCTTTTTTAGCTACAAATTCTTTAATACGCTTTTCGGCTAACTGAATTTCGAGTTCCTGATACTCTTGTTCCTTTACAATCGAATTGTATTCTCTATTGTTTCGAACATTTTTTAAGTTTATCTCGTATTTTTTGAATTCCTCTTTGGCAACCTCTATGTTGTTTTTTTGTTCTTTAGATTGAAAATTAAAATCATTCACTTCTTGATTGAAGCTTTCCAATCTTTTTTCCAAACCAGCGATCTCATTTTCGAGATCTTCTACTTCGAGAGGTAACTCACCTCTAACATTGCGAATTTCATCTACACGAGAATCAATAAGTTGTAGATCGTAAAGGGCTCTTAGTTTGTCTTCTACGGTTACTTTACTCTTTTTTGCCATAGGAAAAATACTTTACAGGGTTGGTTATCGATTTAGATAAAGCGATTGCAAAATTAGGCAATTTTTCGATAAGATAGTCGTGTATCAATTTTTTTATGAAGCGTTCTGTTTCATAATGACCCCCGTCTACTATAAGGATTTGTTTTTCTGCTTGAAAAAAATCGTGGTATTTGAGATCTGCTGTAACAAGTGCATCGGCTTTAATTTGTTTTGCATTGGAGATAGCGAAACTTCCAGCTCCCCCAAGAACAGCTACTTTTTTTATTTTTCTATTACTGATGGCCGAATGCCTTAGGAATTTTGTATCCAGTTTTTCCCCTACCCATTTCAAAAATTCTTCTTCTGTCATTTCTTTTTTCAATATACCCACACTGCCCATACCAATCTCTTGATTTGTATTGTCCAATGAGAACACTTGATAGGCAACCTCTTCATAGGGGTGGTTTTCAAAAAGAGTTTGAATTATATTTTGTTCAAGGTGTTTTTTAAAAACCAAGTTGAGTTGAACTTCTTCAATCTCCTCACGTATCATTTGCTTACCCAAATGCGGCCTAGAATTTTCATTTCCTCTAAATGATCCTATTCCTGAAGTGACAAAGCTACACTCATCGTAATTACCTATAGCACCAGCACCAGCGTGATAAAGCTTTTCTAACAGTGTAGTTGAGTTTTTTTTTGGGACATAGGTAGTCAACTTTTTTAAAGTATTTTGTTTAGGAATCAATACTTCTATATTGGTCAACCCTAAAGCAATGGCCAAAGTGTTACTTACTCCTTTGTTTAGGTTGTCCAGAGCTGTATGAATTGCATATATTGCAATGTCTTTTTTAATGGCTTTCGCTACAATACGCTCCACATATGTTTTTCCGGTTAATTTTTTTAAACCTGAAAAAATAATAGGGTGAAAGCATACGATGAAATTTAATTTTTTGGCCACTGCCTCATCAATTACATTTTCAAGAACGTCATGAGTAATCAGAACACCTGTACATTCAGCTTCTGATTGTCCAACTAGTAACCCTACATTATCAAAATCTTCTGCATATGCTTTAGGAGCCCAATTCTCTATGACTGATATAATTTCCTGAATCTTCATTTCGATACTTTTCATTGCAAATATAATATTATCTTTCCTGGGAAGGAAAACTACTTTTTTACAATTCCAATCGGGGTTTTATTAAATTTGAAAGAGTTATAGATAATTTGAAAAAAGCACGCTTACTTCTTTTTCCATTTGGAATCCTTTATGGTTGGATCATGGCCGTAAGGAATAATCTATTTGATCTAGGAATATTACCCTCTAATAATACTTCGATTAAATCCATTGGAGTAGGAAACCTGTCGATGGGGGGTACGGGTAAATCCGTAGTAGTAATGCATCTTATAAAAATACTCAAAGATTATCGCATTGCTATACTGAGTAGAGGTTATGGAAGAAAAACCAGTGGTTTGGTCATTGCTGGCCCCAAAGAAAACCCCTATAGTCTAGGCGATGAACCGTATCAATTTTTCAATCGGTATCCTGAGACGACTGTCGTTGTTTCCGAAAAAAGAATCCTAGGGATAAAAGCAATAGAAAAGATGCTCCCCCCTCCCAATTTGATGGTCTTGGACGATGTGATGCAACATCGTTGGGTGCGCCCTCAATTAATGATCATGACCTCTTCATTTCAACAGCCCTATTTTAAAGATTTTATTTTTCCTGCTGGGAGAATGAGAGAATTCAGATCGGGTGTCAAACGGGCCGATATTTTATTGATTACAAGAGTGCCAGAGGATTTGTCATTGGAGCAAAAACAGGCTTTTCTGAAAAAAATTAATATCAACATCCCCGTCTTTTTCACCAAAATTCGTTATGTAGATTTGCTAACCCAGAAAGATAAAACCATTGATTCAAGTGTATTGTCTAAGGAAGATTTTTTATTGGTAACAGGAATAGCTGACACCTATCATTTGACTACTCATTTAAAAAAACTATATGGAGAATTTGACCATCTTGAGTTTAGAGACCATCACACTTATACTCACTCTGATGCAAATATGATTAATTATCGTGCCGGAGAAAAAATCATTTTAACAACTGAAAAAGATTACGCCAAACTAGCACAAAATCTCAACAACAATAAATTGTATTGCCTGAAGATTGAACTTGAATTTGTCTTTGAGGAAGAACGAATTCTTTTTGATAGGATGATAAGAGCAATCTAGTGCACGTGTTTGTTAGCTTTGTATGAAGACCGAACCAAAGGCCCGCATTCCACATGTCTAAAACCCAAATCTTTGGCAGTAGTTTCATACTCTTTAAAGGTATCGGGTGATATGAAAGATTTTACAGGTAAATGTTTTTTACTGGGTTGAAGGTATTGACCAATGGTTACCACTTCTACCTCTGCTTTTCTGAGATCATGAAGTGTCTCATAAACTTCTTCTTCCTTCTCTCCCAGTCCCAGCATAATTCCAGACTTGGTCCGATTAACTCCCATTTCTTTTAGGTATTTTAAAACTTCCAAACTCTTGTCGTACTTGGCTTGAACCCTTACCTCTCTTGTCAATCTTCTGACTGTTTCGAGATTATGTGAAACCACTTCGGGAGCGGCTTCTATGATACGATCAATATTGGTCTTGTTTCCCTGAAAATCAGGAATTAAAGTTTCTAAAGTGGTACTAGGATTTAACCTGCGAACAGCTTTGATGGTTTCATTCCAAATAATAGAGCCCATGTCCTTAAGATCATCACGGTCAACGGAAGTTATCACAGCATGTTTAATTTCCATGATCTTAATGGACTGTGCAACCTTTTCCGGTTCTTCCCAGTCTACATTTCCAGGCCTTCCAGTTCTGACTCCACAAAATCCACATGAACGGGTACAGATATTTCCTAATATCATAAAGGTAGCAGTACCCTCATCCCAACATTCTCCCATATTTGGACAACTGCCCGAAGTACAGATAGTATTGAGTTTATACTGGTCTACAAGTCCTCTGAGTTCTGTGTATTTTTTTCCCGTAGGAAGTTTTACTCTAATCCATTTTGGTTTGCCAACGCCCTTATTTTCTCTCTCCGCTATTTCCAAACCTTTTTTTTCAAAGATACAAACTATATTCAGAGACTCAAAAGGTATACCCCAGTGAAGCCAGTTAGGAAAATTATACCCAAAAGACTGAGTATTTTAATTTTTTGAGATGGACGATCCCCTTTTGGCATATGTTTGCTGGTAATTAAACGATAATTTAAGATGGCGTAAAAAGGTGCTGTGATAAATGATAAAACAGTAGCAATTTGAACTAAAAGTCCCATTTCGGATAGTAAAAAAAGAAAGATCAAACAGGTGCCCAATGCCAAAATAGTGATCCAAAGAATATAAAAATCTTTATTTTTCTGTTGAAACAGTAATTGTACAGCTTTGGACATTGCTCTTGGTGAGGCATCCAAAGTGGTAATGGTGGTACTGATCATGGTGGTCAAGGCCGCAATGGCAATAACGCCATGCCAAGCATCTCCTAAGTTGGAGGTGTACAGATCTATCAATTGTCCAGCAAACTCATTCCCTTCATTTGAAAACTCAAGTCCCGAACCAAACATTACCAATGCTCCTAAGCCCACAAAACAAATACCTAAAACAACGGTTGTAAAATAACCAACATTAAAATCAAAAAGACCCTCTTTAAGAGATAATTTATTTTTCAGGTCGTTCTTTTTTTCTAAAACCCATATAGAGTGCCAAATGGAAATGTCCATTGGTGCAGGCATCCAACCCATAAAAGCGATCACAAATAACAAACCAGCTCCTTCAGGAAATACTTGACTATATTCTAATGAAGCATTTCCTTTTGAAAAGGCAATCACAACAGACAGTATACTACTTATTGTAAGTATAAGGACAATAGTCTTGATTACTTTATCCAACAGTTGGTATCGACCAACCAACAGTATGCTATAACAGGTTGCAGTAATTCCGATACTCCAATAAATCATGTTAGAGCTGATGTCGAAAATATTGGAAGCCAGTCCAGCTGTGACTATAGTTACAGCAGTTTGTATGGTAAACATTGTGGCTATATTGAGGAAAAAATAGAGCCACAAATAAACTTTTCCCAGTTTGTAATACCCATCTAGTAAACTTTCCCCGGTAGCCAGAGCATATCGAGGTCCAAACTGAAAAAAAGGGTATTTGAATAGATTGACCAAGAGCAGTGCCCACAAAAGACCCCATCCGAAATCAGCTCCAGCACGTGTAGATTGGACCAAGTGGGATACTCCTATAGCTGCACCAGCAAATAGCAAACCCGGCCCTAATTTTATGAGTCTATTTAGCATCCGCCTCAATTTTTTGGTTCAGTAAATTTTTAGCCCTTAAGAGCTTGACTTTAATTGTATTGATTGGTTGATCCATTCTTTCACTGATTTGCTTGTAAGAAAGTCCATCAAAAAATCGAAACAGTAGAATTTTTCGATAATCTTGTTTGAGTGACTTTATCTTATGTAGCAATGATTCTAATTTTTCGTTGGTAATTAAAATCTCCTCGGGTGACGGATGATCTTCGATTGTGAATTCTTCTAAATCAATATTGGAGGATATTGTTTTTAGGCTTATTTTGTTACTTTTCTTTCTCAATAAATCATTGTAAATATTTTTAGAAATAGTCAACAGCCAGGTTTTGAATTCGAATTGATCGTTGAAAGTTGAGATGCGATCAAAAGCTCGAGCAAACGTTATGATTGAAATTTCCTCAGCCAAATCCTTATTTCCAGTTTTTTTAAGTTGAAAACTATATAAATATCCCCAATGGTAATTAAACAGCTCATTGAATGCTTTTTGATCTTGTTGTTGAGCCTTTTCAATGACAAGTTTGACATTCTTCATATAGGGTTTGAAGAAAGAAGATTAATTGTGCTGAGGATTTGTACGACAATTTTGTTCAGAAGGTAATTTTCCGCAATAGCTGCAGCTTTCATTGTGCTTATTCAGAAAAGCACTTTGGCTGGCACAAGTGCCAGAAAACTCTCCTCCTTTTTTCGCCAATATTTT
The DNA here is from genome assembly GCA_913043275.1 of uncultured Flavobacteriaceae bacterium. Lineage (GTDB taxonomy): Bacteria > Bacteroidota > Bacteroidia > Flavobacteriales > Flavobacteriaceae > UBA8316. The sequence goes on from CAJWLL010000003.1 coordinate 41,145, forward strand.
AATTGCAATTCCTGCAAAAGCAATTGCCAATAAAGAAAAAGTGATTAGAAATAACTTCATATATACTGTAAAATTAACAAAAATAATCTACCCCCTACATTAGCTGGCGTTACTTATTAATTTTAAGAACTTAAGCATATACTATTTTATATGATTTTACCGAAGTATTACATTAAAAAAACAAAATCACTACAATTTCATTAAATAAATATAGTGTTATGTTTTGATTGAATTTTTGAATCTAGTGGAGATTCATAAACAATCAGAAAAAAAAGCTTTTTTCCAATAAAATCTTAAAAAAATAATAGCCAAAAAGTACAGTCACGGAAAACTTCAAAAAAATACCTGTTAAGAAACCGATCAATGAACCTGTAGCTGCCTTGAGCGCATTTTTTTTATCATTTGGGTCGTGAATTAGCTCCCCGACTAACGCACCTGAGAAAGTGCCCAAAAAAATACCAAAAGGCCCTAATAAAACCAACCCAACCAATAAGCCTAAGGTAGCACCAATTATACCTGATCTTGTTCCTCCAAATTTTTTAGCACCGATTATCGGTATAAAATAGTCAAGAATAAGTACCCCAATGGCGACTGAAAATGTGGTTACTAAAAACACAGAATCTGGTGAGAGGAAAGAAGTCTGATATAAAATCAATAGACCTACCCAGGCAGTTATGGGTCCTGGAATGACAGGAACAAAACTTCCAATCAAGCCAAGGAAAATGAAGAAAAGTCCAACGATAATGAGTACTAAATCCATTAATAAATTTGATATTTTAATTTTTTATATTTTTAAAAATAGAAATGTTTAAATAATAAATAGTTTAAAAGTTTGTATTTTTAAGCATCCATAAATTTACCTATCGATGGAAACAAAAAAAAATATTACTCTTCTTCTAGTTACTTTCCTTGTCATCCTTCTGTCTTCTTGTGAATTATTCGAATCGACAACAGTATCTAGTAAGGAGATCAAAAAAGCATCAAGCTGGTCAAAAAAAGATCAGGCTCCTAGCTATCCTGAGTGCGAATCTCTTAAAAAAGGTGATCAAATTGAGTGTTTTCAAAACATTATCTCAGAGCATTTGATGATAACTATTTCTGATGCCAATATGGTAGCTAGTACTCCATTGGATGAAAAAGTTATCTTAACCTTAAAAGTTGATAAAAAAGGTGCTTTCAGTTTGGTAGAAGCTCAAATCCCCAATACTGTTTTAGAAGCACTGCCTTATTTGGAATCAACTTTAAACGATGCAGTATTTAACTTGCCAGAAGCACTACCTGGAACCAAAACCAATGTAGGGGTCTATGTTGACACCCAATTTACCCTCCCGGTCCAAATTAGGGCCCAGCCCGTTGAATGAATTTAGAAGATCAAATTATTTTGGGAGTTGATCCCGGAACCACCATAATGGGTTTTGGATTGATAAAGGTAGAAAAAGGGCAAATGAAGCTCATTCAAATGCACGAGCTTCAATTAAAAAAATACGACAATCATTATTTAAAACTTCAACAAATTTTTGAAAGAACCTTGGGACTTATTGAAGAGTATAACCCAGATCAAATTGCAATTGAAGCCCCTTTTTTTGGTAAAAATGTACAATCCATGCTGAAATTGGGAAGGGCACAGGGTGTTGCTATGGCTGCAGGGCTTTATAGAGAAGTTCCGATTACCGAGTATTCTCCCAAAAAAATTAAAATGGCTATTACCGGAAACGGTAATGCTTCCAAGGAGCAAGTCGCAAAAATGTTGCAAAGTCTATTTAAGATTAAGGAATTACCAAAGAATCTAGATGCTACCGATGGCTTAGCGGCTGCCGTCTGCCATTTTTTCAACCAGGGTCGGCCTGAAAAAACAAATACCTATACTGGTTGGCAGGCCTATATCAATCAAAACCCCAAAAAAGTTAAATCAGGTTAATGGCTGGTATTTATTTTCATTTTCCTTTTTGCCGTCAAGCCTGTCATTACTGTAATTTTCACTTCTCCACCCAAATGAAGTACCAAGATAAAATGCTTCAAGCATTTGAGAAGGAGATTGAACTGAGAATCAAAGAATCACCAGCAAAACTGGAAAGTATTTATTTTGGTGGAGGCTCTCCTTCATTGTTGTCTCCAAAGTCGGTTGAACGGTTAATCGATGTAGTTAATAAAAATTTTAAATCTCACGAAAATATTGAAATTACCATTGAGGTCAATCCAGATGATGTTTCTTATAATTACTTAAAAGATTTGGTGTCTGCTGGGATCAATCGATTGAGCATTGGCATTCAGTCGTTTTCAGATTCAGAATTAAAACTAATGAACAGGATTCACAATGCAGATCAAGGAATCAAAACCCTTGATTGGACAGCAAAAATTTTTAATAATTTTTCTGTTGACTTAATTTATGGGACTCCATCAAGTGATATTTCCAGCTGGAAAAAAAATTTGAATCAAGCATTATCTATTGATGTTCCACATCTTTCGAGTTATGCACTCACAGTTGAACCCAAAACCGTTCTAGCTCATCAGGTAAAAATGAAAGAGGTGCAACTCTTGGATGATGAGTTGATAAAGATTCAATATGATTGGATGGTAGACCGTATGGAGCAAGCAGGTTATCAGAATTACGAATTTTCTAATTTTAGTAAGCTAGGGTTTAATGCAGTTAACAATTCTAATTATTGGAAGGGAAAAGCCTATATAGGGATTGGCCCAGCAGCCCATAGCTTTGATGGAAAAAGAAAAAGAAGTTGGAACCCATCTAATAATTCAAAATATTTAAAATCCATTCAGCAGGGCATTTTACCTGCTAAATTTGAGAATTTGAATACCCATGAGGCTTTTAATGAGTATTTGATGACAGGTTTGAGAACCTCTTGGGGGGTATCGCTCCAAAAGGTAAACGAAACCTTTGGAGAACAATATTCCAACTACCTTGAAAAGCAGGTAGAAAATTATCTAATTGATCAAAAGCTTTATTGGGATGGAGATGCACTGAAAGTTTCTAAAACTGCCAAATTCTTGACAGATGGCATCGCCTCAGACCTTTTTTTGCTTAATAATTAAAAGGTTTTATTGATTCTTATATAAATCAGAAAAATAAATGTGAAAAAGAGTAATTGTTTCGATACCCTTTAGGAAGTTGTCAATCCCATAATGTTCATTAGGGGAATGAATTGCATCGGTGTCAAAACCAAAGCCCATGAGTAAAATTTTGGCTCCTAAAACTTTTTCAAACATGGGAACGATGGGAATACTCCCCCCATCTCTTTTGGCATGAGGGACAACTCCAAAAACATCACTATAGGCTTTTTCAGCTGCCTTATAGGCCAAAGAATCGATTGGTGTTAAATAGGCATTACCTCCATGATGGGTGGTTACCTCAACCTTTATACCCTCAGGTGCAATTGATTTAAAATGTTGTTCAAACAATTCACTAATTTTTTCCCATTCTTGATTAGGAACTAATCGCATTGAAATTTTCGCGTGGGCTTGGCTTGGTATGACTGTTTTTGCTCCTTTTCCCGAATAACCTCCCCAAATTCCATTTACATCCAGTGTTGGACGAATCGACCTGCGATCCATTGTAGTGAATCCTTTTTCACCCATCACAGCATCGATTCCTATGGAGGCTTTAAAACTCTTTTCATCCAAACCATTCTGATTCATTTTCTTTCGATCCGAATCAGAAATTTCTACCACTTGATCATAAAACCCGGGAATGTTTACTCTTTTGTTTTTATCATGGAGTGAAGAAATCATATCGCACAAGACATTAATAGGGTTCGCTACTGTTCCACCATATAAGCCAGAATGTAAATCCCTTTTGGGTCCTGTTAACGAGACCTCCATATAGCTTAATCCTCTCAAGCCTGTAGTGATAGCTGGGTTTTCAATACTGTTGATTCCTGTATCTGAGATGAGAATGATATCCGATTGTAGCAAACTTTTATGATCTGTGATGAATTTTTCCAAGTGACCACTACCTACTTCTTCCTCTCCCTCGATTACAAATTTTACATTGTTTTTGAGTGCGTTGCTTTTCAATAAAAGCTCAACAGCTTTGATATGCATAAACATTTGTCCTTTATCATCACAAGAACCTCTTGCAAAAATGGCACCGTTAGGGTGTAAGTCAGATTTTTTAATAACAGGTTCGAAAGGAGGACTCTCCCATAGCTCTAATGGGTCAGGTGGTTGAACGTCATAGTGACCGTATACCAAAACAGTTGGTGCGTTTTCTGACACCAATACTTCTCCATAAACCACTGGATGACCTCGCGTTTTAAAGATTTGAACTGAAGAACATCCTATTTCATTTAGTGCATTCTCTATCCATTTTGCAGTTTTTTTGATATCTTCTTTATAGAGAGGGTCTGCGCTGATCGATGGAATTTTGAGTAATTCTTGAAGTTGTTCAATGAAAATTTCTTTATGATTTTGAAGGCTTTTATTCATAAGTTTTTATAACATTATAAATGTACAAAACATTGTTTCTTATTTTAATTGAAAATATTTTTAACAAAACTTGGTTATATTTGTGCTTCTTTTACCAAGCGGGTGTGGTGAAATTGGTAGACACGCTAGATTTAGGATCTAGTGCTTCACGGCTTGGGGGTTCGAGTCCCTTCACCCGCACAAAAACCTCTATTTAAAATAGAGGTTTTTTTTCTAAAAGAAATTGAAATCTTAAAAATTATTTAATTCAATCCCTGAGTTTTAATTTTATTGATATTAATATATGGATATGAAGTTAGATTATTTCTGATTTAATTTCCTGTGAAACCATTGCCAGTTAATTATTGTTAGAAAAAATCTAAACGCAAAATTTGTCTATTAAACTTTTGTTTGGTTTTAAAAAGACTTAGCCTAGATATTTAAAAGGAGACTACTTAATTGATCTGTTGATTTTAAAATAATCCAATTTTATATCATCCAAACCATCTTTGTCAAAGGGGTATTCCATTTGATCTTGAATGTTGTAAAGAGAAATGAGAATAAACTCACTGAGGATGATTACAAAATAAGTCAATCCCTGTGGGTTTTCCAATCCAATTTTATTTATAATAGTTGGAGTGTAAATTACGGGGAACATGTAAATAAATATCAAGCAATAGGCTTTTAAGCTTATTGGAGTCCTGTGAGTATGAATCGCAATAAGATTTTCTTGTGATACATGAACATCTCTAATAAACCTGAATATTTTCTGTTTGACTCCTCCAGACAATTCTTCATTGTGTTTTTCGATGAATTCGTAAATTAACTCTGTTTTGTTGTCAATTTCATCTGTATTGTAATTGGATTGAGACAGATGATTTAAAAATGAGTTGGAAAGATCTTCTAATATTTCTTTAATTTCATTTTTAGCTTCATTTGGTAATTTTACACTATTCATGAAAAAATAAGAAATTGTTTTGATGGCACCTCTATGTAAACTCAAAAACTCAAGAGCTTTTTCCCTGCGTTTAAAGGCTCCTCTGATGGCAAAAACCAATGGAAAAATAATAGCAATACTGATCAGTGTAAGATCAATATTATATATAATTTCAAAATTATACGCACAAAAAGGAACTAATAAAGAGAGTAAGAGGGTTATTAGTGTACGGTGATTAATAATTGCAAGGTATCTTATCACAAATTTTAGTATTTTAGATAAATCTATTAACTATATTATGAATAAACAAATCTTTTTTTGGGTTGTACTTTTAATAGTTACTTCTCTATCTGCTCAAGTTGAACAAAAATCTGATGAACTATTCAAAGATCAGAATCCTTTAAAAATAAAGTTGAGTTACTCCAATGAGGTTCTTCGATCGAAGACAGACGACACCACATATATTAAAACAAATATATCTTTTTGGCATGAAAACAAATGGCATGACCTTGAAGTCTCTTTAAGAGCCAGAGGTAACTTTAGAAGATCTAAGTGTTATTTCCCGCCCGTTAAAATGAAAATCAAAAAATCAAAAGCTGAAGGCACTTTGTTTGAAGGAAATAAAAACTTAAAATTGGTTGTTCCTTGTCTAATTCAGAAAGAAAAAAATGATAATATAGTTCAGGAGTTTATTGCTTATAAATTTTACGAAAAAATTTCCCCATTTCATTTTAAAACTAGAATGGTTGAAATTGAATTTTTAGAAATCAAAAAAAGGAAAACGGAAGTTCATCAACTCAAAGGGTTTTTAATTGAAGATGACAAGCGAGTTGCCGATCGATTTGAAGGTAAGTCTTTTGAAAGGTATATTCATCCCAAAGCAATGGATGACATGACATCCATCCAAAACACTATGTTTCAATTTATGATTGGAAATACTGATTTTTCTGTTGCCTATCAACACAATGGAAAATTGCTTTATGCTAATAAAAAAATATATCCTTTACCTTATGATTTTGATTTGTGCGGTTTAGTAGATGCCAGCTATGCAATTGTAAACAGTAATCTGGGAATCGAATCCGTCAAAGACAGGAAATATAGAGGTTTTAAAAGAGATGAATCACTGGTTCAGGAGGTCAGGGATCAATTCTTAAGTAAAAAGTCTAAGTTTTTTCAAATCATTGATGATCAGCAATCCAAATTTGAATTGAGCTCTGAATTTGAAAGTACAAAGACATTCCTATCCAGCTTTTTCGAAATTTTAGAAGATGATAAAGATTTTGACAAAAAGGTGATTAAAAATATGAGAACTAAGTAATTTTAATTCACACCGATAGCTTCTATGATTTTATGGAAGATTTGGGTATTTTCATAAATGCCTGAAAAAAGTTTGGAAAACTTTCCATAGCTAAAAACAGGCACCATTGTGGCACTATGACCTAGCGTATTAAAGCTAGCAACGATTTCGAAATTTTTAGTCTTTCCCATTTTAATTGCAAGTCCACCTGTTTCGTGGTCGGCTGTTACGATCACTAGAGTGTTCAAGTTGTTTTTTGCAAAATTTAGCGCTACACCTATGGCATTGTTGAACTCTATAAATTCAGAAGTAATATAATCGATATCATTGGCATGGCCTCCCCAATCTATTTGTGAGCCCTCTACCATTAAGAAAAAGGGTTCTTCACGATTATCCAACTTATCCAAGGTAGCGCTTAAGTAGTCTCCCAATACTGGTTCCCTTCCATCATTAATCGATGGAGGTTCTTCATCATAAGTAAAAAACCCTATTTTACCAGCGTCTGATTTTTGAAATTTTTTAAAGTTTTTAACCACATCTATAGAGTTCATTTCTTCGATGAGGTTTCTACCATCTTCTCTTTGGTTAAAATACTTTTTTCCTCCACCAATAAAATAATCTACATCACTTTCACTAAGTTGAATGGCAATTTCTTCATATAATTTTCGTGAAGAGACATTGGCATAAAAAGATGCTGGAGTTGCATGAACAATACTGGAGTTAACAATTAGTCCCGAATTATATCCATTGTCTTCACAAATTTCTAATACGGATTGAAGTTTTTCATTTTTTGAATTGATTCCAAGGACACCATTATATGTTTTTTCTCCGCATGCCATTGCAGTTCCACTGGCAGCAGAATCCGTAACCAAGTTTTTCAATGCATGTGTTTTAGAAAGACCAATGACAGGGAAATCTTCCAAAACAGTTTGATTCTTATTGGCATACATTCCAGCTGTTACTTGACTTAGGCCCATTCCATCGCCAATCAACAGAATCACATTTAATGGGGCATCTATAGATTGTTGTCCTTGAATAATAGTGAAAGGGAACAATAAGAAAAATAATATTTTATTCATGTTTAAAGGTTTAATAGTAAATATAAATAAAATGAAAATCTATTCAATGCTATGCTTTAAAATTGTTTTAATTATGTTTTGACTTGCACCCTTTCCCATTTCAACATAATTTTTATTAATCTTTCCCATTTGCTCTACTAATTTTTGATCATTCATCAATGCATCTATTATTTTTTCAAATCCATTTGTAGATTGAACACTCGAAATTCCACCTTTTTGTTGCAATAAAACAGCTTCCTGAAACCTGCTAAAATACTTTCCAATGACGACAGGAATACCATAGGCTGCAGGCTCTAAGGTATTATGTAAGCCGCTTTTTTTCATTCCCCCGCCAACATAGGCAAATTTTGCATAATGATAAATCTTGGCCAATTGACCAATAGTATCAACTATCATTATAGCTTTATCAGCATCTCTTTCCTCACTAAAATTACTCCACTTAGTATAGGGCAAATAAATCCGTTTCTCAAGGGTTTCTATGGACTGTTTCGACACCTCATGAGGGGCAATTATAATTTTAATGGGTATGGGGTTTTTTAGAAAATGATCCATCAATTCGTAGTCCTCGGGCCAAGTGCTCCCGGCAACAAAACATTCTTGATTTTTTAGAAACTTTTCAATTACCTCTATCTCCTCATGATTTTGGGTTAGATCGTATACACGATCCATTCGGGTATCTCCACTAATACTTACTTTATCAATACCAATTGAGTTCAACAGCTTTTTCGATTCATCGTTTTGAACAAAAAAGTGTTTAACATCATACAGTATGCTCCTGTATTCTTTTCCATAGCTTTTGAAAAATAATTGATTTGGTCTAAATATACTTGAGACAGAATAAATAGGAATCCTCCTTTTTGAGAGACCATTGAAGTAGTTTAGCCAGAACTCATATTTAACAAAAATAGCTCGATTGAGATTACAAAAATCAAGAAATCGGTTTGCGTTCCTATGTGAATCCCATGGCAAATAGCAAATACAATCTGCAGAATTAAATTTTTTTTGAATTTCGTAGCCCGATGGTGAGAAAAAAGTAAGTAAAATTTTATGTTTGGGAAAAGCCTGTCTATATTCCAAAATTAGTGGACGGGCTTGTTCAAACTCTCCCAGTGAAGCTACATGAAACCATACCCAATTCCCTTTATTCACTCCTTGAGATTCTAAATGAGTAAAAACCTCTTTTCGCCCTGCGACAAAGAGGCGAATTTTATTAGAGAAAAACCTCAAAAACTTTAATAAAGGATAGCTGAGGTTTAAAATCAAATTGTAAGTGGCACGAAACAACATTAAATCAAAAATAGTTTTTAATATCAATTGTGTAAAGCAGATTCCTTTTTTTAATTTTGTATAGTAATAAAAATTATGAAGAAGATTGAAATGGTTGACCTCAAAGGTCAATATGAGAACATTAAAGAGCAGGTCAATCAGTCCGTTTTAGAAACAATCGAATCTACAATGTTTATAAATGGACCCTGGGTAAAAAGTTTTAAAGAACATCTCGAAAAATACCTAGAAATAAAACATGTCATTCCCTGTGCCAATGGAACGGATGCTCTTCAGATTGCCCTAATGAGCTTGGGGTTGAAGCCTGGCGATGAGGTCATTACTGCTGATTTCACTTTTGCAGCCACTGTTGAAGTGATTTCCCTTTTGGGACTGACCCCAGTTTTAGTCGATGTAGATCCCGAAACATTTAATATTGATGTCACCTCAATAGAAAAAGTAATTGGTCCTAAGACAAAGGCCATTATCCCTGTGCATTTATTTGGTCAAGTTGCTGATATGGAGCAAATTTTAGCCCTGGCCAAAAAAAACAACTTATATGTGGTAGAGGACAATGCACAATCCATAGGGGCTGATTACACCTTCTCTGACGGAAGAAAAAAGAAAACAGGCACTTTGGGTCATATTGGAACAACATCCTTCTTCCCCTCCAAGAATTTAGGTGCCTATGGAGATGGAGGTGCAATTTTTACAAACGATGACAAATTGGCTCATACCATTAGAGGAATGGTTAACCATGGAATGTATATAAGGTATCAGCATGATGTGGTAGGGGTTAATTCACGCCTAGATTCTATACAAGCAGCTATTCTTGATATAAAATTAAACTATCTTGACATTTATAATGAATCCAGAAAAGCAGCAGCTCTAAAATATAATCAATGTCTGGCCAATCATCCCCATTTGATAACTCCTTTCAGAAAAGGAGATCGTGACTCTCATGTTTATCATCAATATACTCTTAAGGTTATTGATGGAGATCGAGATGGGCTAGTCAAGCATCTGAATAAAAACAATATCCCCTGTGGTATTTACTATCCCATTCCTTTACATTTACAAAAGGCTTATACCAGTGAAAACTTCAAATCTGATGACTTTAAAGTAACCACTGAGATTGTCAATCAGGTGATTTCTTTACCCATGCACACCGAATTGGCTGACAGACAAATTGATTTCATTACTGATACAGTCAAGGCTTTTTTTGGCTAATTGCTTAAATTTCTTCACTGGAAACGGACACTTCTGGCGAAATTTTTCGGACCAATCCTTGTAAAACTTTTCCTGGACCCACTTCAATGAAATTTGTGATTCCTGATTCAATCATGGCATTTACACTTTGCGTCCATCTAACGGGAGCTGTTAATTGAGCGATCAAATTTTTTTGAATTTCTAAAGGATCTTTAACTGCTTTTGCAGTACTGTTTTGATAAATAGGGCATATTGGTGGAGAAAAATGTGTGGAGTCAATGGCTCCGGCGAGTTCACTTCTGGCAGGTTCCATTAAAGGAGAGTGGAATGCTCCGCCTACAGATAAAACCAAAGCCTTTCTGGCGCCAGCAGCTTTCAAATCTTTACAAGCCGATTCTATTGCATCAATACTCCCTGAAATGACAAGTTGTCCAGGACAATTATAATTTGCTGCAACTACCACTCCTAGGGTTTGTTGGCAAACTTCTTTTACGATGTGGTCCTCCAAACCCAAGACTGCGGCCATGGTTCCTTTGCTTAGGTTACAGGCTTTTTGCATGGCTTCTGCCCTTTGAGAAACTAATTTTAATCCCGATTCAAAATCAATTGCTCCAGCTGCTGTTAAGGCAGAAAACTCTCCTAATGAATGACCTGCTACTGCATTAGGCTGAAAATCATTGCCTATCACTTTTGCAGTTATAACTGAATGCAGGTAAATTGCAGGTTGTGTAACTCTGGTTAACTGGAGGTCTTCTTTGCTTCCCTCCAAAAGTATGGCCGAAAGGTCATACCCCAGTATCTCATTCGAAGCTTGAAACATTTCTTTGGCCATTTTGAACCGATCAAATAAATTTTTTCCCATACCGGGGAATTGCGAACCTTGTCCAGGAAATAGATATGCTTTCATAAAGGAATTATATTTTAGTATAAGTAATAAAAGAATAGTCAAAATCTGGATGAACCATGTGCTCCTCCTTTTCTACAGACCATTTTTTCAAATCTATTTCTGGAAAAAACACGTCTCCTTCAAAATGTGCATGAATTATAGTCAACTCAATCAAAGTAGCCATTCTAATCGCTTGCTTATAAATTTGTCCACCACCAATAACGAATGGTTGTTCATCATCTTTTGCGAATTCAATGGCAGCTTCAAGACTTTGACAAACGGTGACCCCTTCTTTGGAATAATTTTGGTTTCGCGACACAACTATATTATGACGTTTGGGTAATACCTTGGGTAAGGATTCGAAAGTTTTCCTTCCCATAATAACGGCATGGCCTTTGGTCAATCGTTTAAAACGTTTTAGATCCTCAGGTAAATACCATATTAATTGATTGTCTTTCCCCAAAACTCTATTCTTATCAATGGCAGCGATAAGAGTAACTTTAGAGACTTTTGAAGATTCATTGGGGCTTAGACTATCAACTGTTTTGGTTTTTTTTATACATTTAGAATTCATAAAATTAATAGAGGAATTTTTTCGATTTTGGACTAAAAAAGGAAATAAACAGTAAAATAAATTGAAATAGATTAATTTTGGTATAAATGTACGCTTTCTAATTTATTTATGACCTTCCATAACGATTTCCCAGCTCTGAAATCAAGTACATATTTTAATACGGCATATGTGGGGTTGATGTCCCAGAAATTGTTCGACTTTAGGTCAAAATTCGAAAAGAATTATCTACTAAATGCAGATCAATATAAAATTGGCGCCTATGATCGTTTGGATAAAACTCACACTAGAATTGCTCGTTTTATAAACTCCCAAAAGGAGCAAACATTTTTCGTTTCCAACTTTTCTGTGGGCATAAGATTTGTTTTGGACAGCCTTAACAAAGGAAGTAATGTTCTATACCTAAAAGATGATTACCCTTCACTTGTTGATGCTGTTGAAGAAAGGGATTTCAATCATTTTAGTCTAATCATTGAGGAGCATTTAGAGGAAAAGATAGAACATGCTTTATCTCAAAATTTTTTTAATGTTTTGATAATCAGTATAGTACAGTTTACCCATGGTTTAAAAATTGATTTTGATTTTTTAGCTTATCTCAAAGAAAAATATCCAAAACTACTTATCATAGGAGATGCAACCCAACACATTGGAAATGACCTTTTTGACTTTAACTCTTCCCCTTTTGATGCTATAGTCTGCAGTGGATACAAGTGGTTATTGGCAGGTTTTGGTAATGGTTTTATTGCCTTATCAGATCAATTTTTCGAGGAGACGAGGCTGAGTCGTGAGGATTTTCGTCAAAAGGTGTTTTCCGGACATTTTAACATATTGGGGGCAGCATCACTAGTTTACGCATTGGATTATTTGGAGGCTCATGATTTTGAAAAATTGGTTAAAAAAAACAAAGTGCTTAGTCAAAAATTAAGAAAAGAACTCCTCAAAATTGGTTGGATATCTGAATACCACAAGCGGAAACCTCAAAGCTCTATAGTTAGTATTGCTACCGAAGAGGGTGTGTTAAAACAATTGGAAGACCAGGGGGTTAGGGTATCATACAGGGGCAAATACCTCCGATTTTCTATGCATTTTTACAACTCCAATGAGGAAATTGAAAAATTAACTGGTCTGATTAGGCAATTGATAAAAGTTTGATCTAAATCGCAACTTTTCCTCGAATCAGTGGGTGTGGGTTATACCCATTGAGCGTGAAATCCTCGTATTTAAAATCAAAAATATTCTTTATTTTAGGGTTTAAGACCATTTGAGGCAGTGGTTTTGGGCTTCGACTGAGCTGTTCCGCCAATTGCTTGCGATGATTTTGGTAAACATGAACATCTCCAAACGTATGGACAAAGGTACCCGGTTTTAGACCACAGACCTGGGATACCATTAAATTTAAAAGAGCATAGGATGCGATGTTAAAAGGAACTCCTAAAAATAAATCAGCACTCCTTTGATACAGTTGACAAGAGAGCTTTCCCTCTGCTACATAAAATTGAAAAAATGCATGGCAGGGAGGGAGAGCAGCTTTTTGATTGGCTACATTTTCAGAAAAAGATACAGAAGTATCAGGCATAACACTTGGATTCCAAGCTGATACAAGCATTCTTCTGCTATCCGGATTAGTTTTCAAAGTTTCTATCACTGATTTGATTTGATCGATACCTTCATCATTCCAATTCCTCCATTGGTGACCATAAACTGGTCCCAAATCTCCTTTTTTATCAGCCCATTCATTCCATATTCTCACACCATTCTGATTTAAATAATTGATGTTGGTATCACCTTTTAAGAACCAAAGAAGTTCGTGTATAACAGATTTTACGTGTATTTTTTTGGTAGTAATAAGTGGAAATCCCGCTGCCAAATCAAACCGCATTTGGTAGCCAAAAACACTCTTTGTTCCCGTTTTCGTCCGGTCTGTTTTGCTTACACCATGATCCTGTATGAACTTTACTAAATCTAAATATTGTTGCATGCTTTTTGAAGATATAGTTTCAAAATTAAGTCATGGTGAGATTACAATGTTTGGAATTAAAAATAGTTTTCAAAAAAAGATTAACAGTTATCTTTTAGACTCTCTTTTTGAAATTTCGTCCCGAATCTTGATTGCTTTTTCATAATCTTCTAGATTTACTAATTTGTCTAAAAGTGATTTTAGCTTTGAAAGAGAAATTTTTTTCAAATCTTCGGGAACAGGATTATGTTTACTTTGTTCTTCAACAAACTTTTGAATCCATTTTTCACTTCCTTTGTTTTTTTGGTCGTCTTTTATGGTGCTCTCGTCAAAACCAGCTTGTTTAAGAATAGAATCGTAAATAAAAATGGGAGCTCCCCCAAATCTCAAGGCCATTGCAATAGCATCGGAAGTTCTTGCATCAATGATTTCCTCAATTTTATCTCTTTCGCAAATCATGCTAGAGTAAAAAACTCCGTCTACTAATTTGTGAATGATCACCTGTTTTATGTAAATATTAAACCTTTCAGCAAAATTTTTAAAAAGGTCGTGGGTCAAGGGACGTTTCGGTTTTAGTTCTTTTTCTAGTGCAATGGCAATGGATTGTGCCTCAAAACCACCAATGATAATGGGCAAACTCATATTTCCATCTACTTCATTCAAAATAAGAGCATAGGCACCCGTTTGTGTTTCACTATAGGAAATTCCCTTAATGTTTAATTGAATTAATTTCATATTATCAAGTAATACCAAATTAGTAAAATTATACAGTAAATCAGAACAAAAGAATTGTTTTTGTTACTATTTTATAGGAAAAAACATTAATGCTATAACTACTTATCCGTTAGCATTTAATTAAATTTGTAATGCAAAAATTATTTTGATGAAAACTATTCAATTCAGAGAGGCTATTTGCGAAGCAATGTCGGAAGAAATGCGAAGAGATGAAACCATTTATTTGATGGGGGAAGAGGTTGCCGAATACAATGGTGCTTACAAGGCCTCAAAAGGTATGCTTGATGAATTTGGAGATAAGCGTGTGATTGACACACCAATTTCAGAAATGGGTTTTTCAGGAATTGGTGTAGGTTCGACAATGACCGGAAACCGCCCTATAATCGAATTCATGACCTTCAACTTTGCTTTGGTAGGGATTGATCAAATCATCAATAATGCTGCTAAGATTCGTCAGATGTCAGGGGGGCAATTTCCTTGCCCAATTGTATTTAGGGGACCCACAGGATCTGCAGGTCAATTGGGCGCAACACATTCTCAAGCTTTTGAAAGTTGGTATGCCAATTGTCCAGGGTTGAAAGTAATTGTTCCCTCCAACCCATACGATGCCAAAGGTCTTTTGAAGTCTGCCATCAGAGATGAAGACCCCATAATTTTTATGGAGTCAGAACAAATGTATGGAGACAAAGGGGAAGTCCCCGAGGGAGAATATACCCTTCCCATTGGAGTTGCCGACATAAAAAGAGAAGGGAAGGACGTGACCATTGTATCTTTTGGTAAAATAATCAAAGTTGCTTATGCTGCTGCTGAGGCCTTATCAATAGAAGGTGTTGAATGTGAAATTATAGACCTCAGAACCATTAGACCCATGGATCACGAGGCTATTTTCAACTCAGTTAAAAAAACCAACCGATTGGTTATTCTTGAGGAGTCTTGGCCTTTTGGAAATATTTCTACTGAAATAACTTATCAGGTTCAAAATAAAATATTTGATTTTCTTGATGCACCTATAGAAAGAATAAATACTGCTGACACACCAGCACCTTATTCTCCTGTTTTATTAGCCGAGTGGCTTCCTAATAGGGACGATGTGATCAAAGCTGTAAAAAAAGTGATGTATATGAACTGAAATTTCACTTATCCTCATCCCAAAACTTTATGCTCAAATTTTACCAATTCCTAATAGTTATTATTCTTTGTCCAAGTTAGTTTCTCTATTAATCAGAAATCAAATAAGTAATGGTAGATGAACAAAAAACTCCTAGATACTAGGACTGTTTATATTAAATAGTTATTCCAAGGAATATATAGATATAGAAAACCTTATCAAAATTTAAACATCTATGTGTAGAGTTCCACCCTGCATTTTACTCTAATCCGATAGGCCGATAGTTTTGAATTGCAGCAGTGTTTTAGAGCTGATTTAGACTTCGTTTGAGATGTTTCCTAAAAAATTTGCTGAATGGGGGAGACCCCAATCTCCCAAATTCGGTGAAAGGTTAAATGTTAGGAGTATTTTTGAAAACATCTTCGAAGCGAATCCTATTATCTGTCATATCAAATTCTTTTTCTGCCTCAATAGTAATTGTATTTTCAGGCTTTTCGATTTTTTCTCCCATAGGATCTCCTCCATCAATTGCAATGGTTGGGGCAATCACTAATGCTACGACTGACATTAATTTCAATAGAATATTAAGAGAAGGGCCTGAAGTATCCTTAAATGGATCTCCAACGGTATCACCTACCACTGATGCTTTGTGAGCATCAGATCCTTTTCTTCCATCGGATTCTATCATTTTTTTTGCATTGTCCCATGCACCTCCTGCGTTTGATTGGAAAATGGCCATCAGTATACCACAAGTGGTAACACCGGCCAAAAGTCCTCCTAGCATTTCTGCACCTCCCAATAGGCCTACAGTTACAGGTACTAATATGGCCAATAGTCCGGGCATTACCATTTCTTTTATAGAGGCTTTGGTTGAAATTTCAACACATTTTTCGTAATCTGCTTTACCATCAGCAGCATCAAAAATAGCTCGATCTTTGACGTTGGCTTTAGAAATATCAGCGTCGTATTTTCTCATGATTTCAAGCGCTGCTTTCAATTCAGGAATGTCTTTGAATTGTCTTCTCACTTCTTCGATCATTGACATGGCTGCCCGTCCAACTGCATTCATGGAGAGTGCTGAAAAAACAAATGGCAACATTCCACCCACAAGAAGTCCTGCCATTACTTTGGGTTTAGAAACATCGATTGCAGTTACGTTAGCAACTTGCATAAAGGCTGAGAACAAAGCCAAGGCAGTTAGGGCAGCAGAGGCAATGGCAAAACCCTTTCCGATCGCAGCAGTAGTATTACCTACAGCATCCAATTTATCTGTACGCTCTCTTACTTCGGCAGGTAATTCTGCCATTTCAGCAATTCCACCAGCATTATCTGAGATGGGTCCATATGCATCAACAGCCAATTGAATGCCTGTATTAGCCAACATCCCTACAGCAGCAATTGCAATACCATACAATCCCGCGTAGTGATGAGAAATTAAAATCGCTGCAGCGATAAGTAGAATGGGAATCATGGTCGACATCATACCCACACCTAATCCAGCAATAATGTTGGTCGCTGCCCCTGTTTCGGATTGACGAACAATCGCAGAAACAGGTTTGGTTCCCGTTCCTGTGTAATACTCAGTAATTTTTCCAACACCCAAACCGGCAACCAATCCGGAAATGGTAGCTAGAAATACTCCCATGGCCCCGAAAGGTAAACCCTCTGTTGATTCAGGAATCATTATTTGAATAACAAAATAGGATACAATCACCATCAAACCGGCTGATCCAAATTCTCCTATATTTAATGCAGTTTGAGGATTGCCACCTTCTTTAACTTTTACAAAAAAGGTTCCTATGATGGATATCACAATTCCTAAAGCTGCAAGTACAAGTGGAAGATAGACAGCGCCCAATCCTCCAAATTCAGACGTGATTATAAAAGCTCCTAGAACCATGGTACCAATTATAGAACCTACATAAGACTCAAATAAATCTGCACCCATTCCGGCAACATCTCCAACATTATCACCTACATTGTCTGCAATGGTTGCAGGGTTTAGGGGGTGATCTTCGGGGATTCCTGCTTCAACTTTACCAACCAGGTCAGCACCAACATCGGCTGCTTTGGTGTAAATTCCACCACCCACTCTTGCAAACAACGCAATGGAAGAGGCACCCATAGAAAATCCAGTTAATACATTTAAAACAGTAGATAAGTTTTCGGCACCGGGCCAGATATTCTGATATAATGCGAACAAACTACTTAGACCCAGCACTCCCAGGGCAACCACGCCCAGACCCATTACTGAACCTCCTGTAAAAGCAACTTCCAAGGCTTTACCCAGTGAATTTCTGGCAGCATTGGTTGTTCTTACATTGGCTTTGGTAGCCACACGCATTCCTATAAACCCAGCAAGTGCAGAGCAAATGGCCCCCACCACAAAGGACAAGGCAACCATTCCGTGTGATCCCTCTTCATTGCTTCCTTTGATGTATAAAAGCACAGCCAAGCAAACTACAAAAATGGATAAGATTCTGTATTCAGCCTTAAGGAAAGACATGGCTCCTTTCGAAATATTTTTGGCAATAGTTGCCATTTTTTCATTGCCGACCTCTTGTTTGGAAATCCAATTATTTTTGATAAATACAAACAGCAAGCCTAAAAGTCCAAAAGAAGGTAAAAATTCAATAACAAATTCCATAGTTGTAATTGTTTTTTAATCGGCCCAAAAGTAGTAAAACCATTCCTAATAAAAAACAATCTAAAGCCTATAAATTTTAACGATTTATAACCAAAAAAAATCAAGGGTTTTGAATTGTTAAGACAAGCCGATCAATTCGGCATCAATTTTTTCAATGATTTTACCCAAATCTTCTTTGTTTTCAACAAAATCGATCTGGTCAACGTCAACAATTACCAACTTTCCCTTTTTATAAGTTGAAACCCAAGCCTCATATCTTTCGTTCAATCGACTCAGATATTCTATACTTATTGAGTTTTCATATTCTCGTCCTCTTTTATGAATTTTATGAACCAAACTGGGAATACTACTTCTTAAGTAAATGAGGATGTCTGGACCCTTGACCATAGACTCCATTAATTTAAAAAGGGACTGGTAGTTTTTAAAATCTCTCTGATTCATCAATCCCATAGCATGAAGATTAGGTGCAAAAATATGTGCATCCTCATAAATAGTTCGGTCTTGAATGAAGTTCAAATTGGTTTTTTTAAAACCATTTAATTGGCGAAATCTACTGTTTAAAAAATAGATTTGAAGATTAAAAGACCACCGTTCCATATGGTTATAGAAATCATCCAAATAAGGATTGTCAATGACGTCTTCAAAATGAGCCTCCCAACCGTAATGTTTGGAGAGTAATTCTGCAAGACTAGTTTTTCCAGCACCTATATTTCCGGCTATAGCGAAATACATATTAGATTTTTTGTTGGCAGAAAGATAATTACTTTATTTGTTTTGGTACTTTTTAGATGATTGATTTTTTGTCCAATTATTGGATTTGATTTCCACATCATATCAATATTGAAAAACAAACAGATTATTTTTTATATTTAAAAAAATTACAATATATTTGCCACTTAAACGAGGAAGGATTTGACTGATTGCAACCTCTTAAAAAAATGCTAAAGCAGTAGTTGCTTTAAGACGTACTTTGTCAAATCCCCAATAAAGCAATACATGAATGTCATATTTTTTTACTTCCGAATCTGTAAGTGAGGGTCATCCTGACAAGGTTTCCGACCAAATTAGTGATGCGCTGCTTGATAACTTTATTGCTTTCGACCCTGAAAGTAAGGTCGCTTGTGAAACCTTAGTTACAACTGGGCAAGCCATACTAGCTGGGGAGGTTAAAAGTCATACCTACCTGGACGTACAAAGCATCGCACGTGAAACCATTAACAAGATCGGTTATACCAAAGACGAATACCAGTTTAGTGGAAATTCTTGCGGAGTGATTTCTTTGATCCATGAACAATCACAAGACATAAACAGAGGGGTTGACAGAGCCGAAAAAGAAAATCAAGGAGCCGGTGACCAAGGAATTATGTTTGGTTATGCAACCGATGAAACTCACAACTACATTCCATTGGCATTGGATTTATCACACAAAATACTTATTGAGTTGGCCACTCTCAGAAGAGAAAACAAACACATTACTTATCTCCGACCTGATGCTAAATCACAAGTAACGATTGAGTATAGTGACCAAGGGCAACCCTTGCGTATTGATACTATAGTAGTTTCGACCCAACATGATCAATTCTTGGATGATGACGAAAAGATGCTCGAAAAAATCAAAAGTGACATTTCAAACATCGCCATACAAAATGTAATACAAAAAGAACCTGCTCACATTCAAAAACTATTCAATGAAGATATTACCTATCACATTAATCCTACGGGGAAATTTGTGATTGGAGGTCCTCATGGAGATACGGGATTGACAGGGAGAAAAATTATTGTTGACACCTATGGAGGAAAAGGAGCACATGGAGGGGGAGCTTTCAGCGGAAAAGACCCTAGTAAAGTAGATCGAAGTGCTGCTTATGCGGCGAGACATATTGCCAAAAACTTAGTGGCGGCAGGAGTTTCCAAAGAAATATTAGTTCAATTGAGCTATGCTATTGGAGTGGTAGAGCCAACCTCCATTAACATCAATACTTACAATACTTCCATAGTTTCTCTTTCTGATGCGGAAATTGCCAAAAAGGTCAGCGAAATTTTCGACCTGCGCCCATATGCCATCGAAAATAGACTTAAACTACGAAACCCCATTTACCTTGAAACTGCTGCCTATGGTCACATGGGAAGACAGCCCAAAGAGATTTCAAAGGTCTTTGAATCACCCTACAGTGGTAGAGTTGAAAAGACTGTTGAACTTTTTACATGGGAAAAACTAGATTATTTAAATGAAATTAAAAACACTTTCAAATTATGAGCCTAAAACTAGCAACTAATGCACTTCATGCGGGGCATGACGTGACACAAACGCAGGGAACCAGAGCCGTTCCTATTTATCAAACCTCTTCTTATGTATTTAATGACTCAGATCATGCAGCCAATTTGTTTGCACTGGCAGAGTCAGGATACATATACACCCGACTTAATAACCCTACCAACGATGTTCTTGAACAGAGGTTGGCAGCAGTTGAGGGCGGTGTTGCAGCAGTTGCTACCGCATCTGGTACAGCAGCTATTGCGACCACATTCATGACCCTACTTAAGGCAGGAGATCACATTGTGGCATCCAGCAGTCTCTATGGTGGGACCTATAACATGCTTAACAATACTTTACCTCGATTTGGAATCACTACTACCTTTGTTGACCCAGACGATGTAGAGAACTTTACAAAAGCTGTACAGCCCAATACAAGAGCATTTTTTGCTGAATCATTGGGGAATCCCAAGTTGGATGTTTTGGATTTAAATGGAATTAGTGTCCATGCTAAAGCGGCAAAAGTTCCTTTTATCGTAGACAATACAATTGCTACCCCGGCTTTGTTAAATCCTATTGTCCACGGAGCCAATATTGTAATCCATTCACTGACCAAGTACATTACAGGAAATGGAACGACCATTGGTGGTGTCATCATCGATGCGGGAACCTTCGATTATTCCAATGGAAACTTCCCGGAATTCACTGAGCCATCTCCTTCTTATCACGGTTTGAAGTATCACGATGCATTGGGTCCAATTGCCTTTATCGCAAGAGTAAGAGTAGAAGGCTTAAGAGATTTGGGAAGTGCCCCAAGTCCGCTCAATAGTTTCCAAGTCATTCAAGGTTTGGAAACCTTAGAAGTTAGAATGCAAAAACATTCAGAAAATGCTTTGGAAATTGCCCAATGGTTAGAGTCTCGTGAGGAAGTCAGCTGGATAAACTATCCTGGACTGGAGTCTTCTGAATATGCGGATTTAGCTAAAGAATATCTACCAAATGGACAAAGTGGAATCGTCACTTTTGGATTAAAAAAAGGATTTGAAGCCGCCAAAAAAGTTACTGAAAGCACTAAAATATTTGCGCTTTTGGCCAACATTGGTGACACTAAGTCATTGATCATTCACCCTTCTAGTACTACACACTCTCAGTTAAACGAGGAGGAACAAAAAAGTACTGGGGTAACTCCTGATTTGGTCAGACTATCTGTTGGAATCGAGAACTTGGATGACCTGAAGAACGATTTGGATCAGGCACTTAAGTGTATATAATTTATTTTAGTGGCTAAGGTTAAAACCATATCCATCAATAATTTCAATACCGACTCGGGTATTGTTTATGATAAAATCGATTTGCACTATCAGCACTTTGGACAGTCATTTGAACATGCACCTGTAGTTCTCATCAATCACTCTTTAACCGGCGACGCCAATGTCGCCGGTCCAAAAGGGTGGTGGAGTGAAATTGTCGGCCCTAATCTCACTATAGATACCCTTCATTATTCTATACTGGCTTTTAACATACCTGGAAACGGAGCCAATGATTACGCTCTCGAAAATTACAATGATTTTCATACCGGTGATATTGCTGAAATTTTTTATCAAGGATTACAGATTTTAGGGATTCATAAACTTTTTGCCATAATTGGTGGGTCAATCGGAGGGGGAATTGCCTGGGAAATGGCTGCTTTATATCCTAACTTGACCGAGAATTTAATTCCTGTCGCGGCTGACTGGAAAGCTTCGGACTGGATCATCGCCAATACATTTCTTCAAAAAAGGATATTGGATAATTCCAGTGAACCCTTAAGGGATGCTAGGATCCATGCGATGCTAACCTATCGAACTCCAGCTTCTTTTAAAGAGCGCTTTGGGAGAACTATCAACAAAGAAAAAAACTTGTATAATGTTGAAAGTTGGCTCGTCCATCACGGCGAAAAATTAGAGGATCGATTTCTATTGCAAGCATATAAAACCATGAATCATCTTTTAGCCTCTATCGATATTACACGCAAGGGAGATAGCTTGGAAAAACTCATTGAAACCATATCTTCCGACATACATCTTATAGCCATTGCTAGTGATCTCTTTTTTACGGCAGAGGAGGACCAAAAAACTCTAAAAAGGGGAAAAAAAATAAAAGAAAACATTTTCTATCATGAAATAAAGTCAATTCATGGACACGATGCTTTTTTGATAGAAAATATGAAAGTATCAAAAATTCTTAGTAAAATTTTCAAACCCAATTCAAGTAACCCTCTATAAGATGAAAGTAAAACTAAATAGGCTTTGTCCTAAAATGGAAAAATTTTGATTAATGATAGAGGCTATTTTAAAAGAAAGAATTTTAGTTTTGGATCGCGCAATGGGTACCATGATCCAAAGGCTTCAATTCTCTGAGCAGCAGTTCAGATCGGAACGGTTCAAGGATCATCCCTGCCCCTTGGAGGGCAATAACGATCTTCTATCCATCACCCAACCTGATGCGATCAAAAACATCCATGAGCAATATTAACTTGCTGGAGCAGATATAATCGAAACCAATACCTTTTCTTCTACTTCTATTGCTATGGCTGATTATCAATTGGAGCACTTGGCCTATGAACCCAATTTTGAATCGGCAAAAATTGCTCAAGAAGCTGTCAAAAAAATAAGTGCAGAAAAGTCTGAAAAAAAAAAGATTTGTAGCTGGTTATATTGGACCTACCAATAAAACCTCCAGTATGTCGCCCGATGTTAATGACCCAGGAGGATTCCGAGTAGTAAGTTTTGACCAGCTCTTCGAAGCATATCAAGAGCAAGTAAAAGGATTAGTTGATGGAGGAGTAGATTTACTTTTGGTTGAAACTGTTTTTGATACCCTAAATGCCAAAGCAGCAATGTTCGCCATCCAACAATATTTCCAAGAAAAAAAAATAAATTTGCCCATAATGGTCAGTGGTACCATAACGGATAAAAGCGGGCGAACCTTATCGGGTCAAACTATTGAAGCCTTTGCAATCTCCTTATCCCACATGCCACTTCTCAGTATTGGATTTAATCGATTCTGTTGTCAATGCTAAAGACAATGAAGCCATTTCACAAATAGGGGTAGAGTGGTGTATTCAGCAAAGCAAAGAATTAAAACAACACAGCGTTCCCTTCTAACATTATTACAGTATGGGCAAATCCAAAAATGTTAAAAAAATTGCAGAAAGCTTCTTTTAATCAGCTTTTTGTGAGTGCATTGAACTGCTTTTCTAACCCCTCATTCTTTTGTTGTAGGCTAAGAATCTTAAGGCCATTATTATGAGCAAAGTCAAAAACCGCTGGCCGCATATCCAATTGTGTCTGAAATGTCAACTCATACTCAAAATCAAAGGTGTTGACCACTGTTTTAATGTTAGGAATTTTTTGAAGTGCCACATTTTCTACTCGATAATCAAAACTGACAGAAATCACCTGACGATTTTTAGTATTTAATGCCTTAAGCGTTTGATTCAAAACTACCGTGCCTTTATTCAAAATAACCACCCTGTCACACATTGCCTCCACTTCTTGTAAGATATGAGTAGAGAGAAAAACCAATTTTTCTTTCCCAAGGCTTCGGATCAGTTTTCTGATTTCGACTATTTGATTGGGATCCAGCCCTGTGGTTGGCTCGTCTAAGATCAAGTACTGTGGTTCATGAACTAGTGCTGCAGCCAAACCTAGCCTTTGTTTGTAGCCTTTGGAGAGAGTTCCAATTTTTTTATTTTTTTGCTCTTTTAGTCCAGTTTTTTCAATGACTTCCTCAAAGAGAGGTTTTTTTAAACCGTATAAATCCCCCACAAATTTAAGATACTCTTTAACATACATCTCAGGGTATAGGGGATTGTTTTCCGGTAGATAACCCATTTTTTGTTGTATTTGTTTCACTTCCTCTCTTAAATCAAAAGCTCCAATAGAAACTTCACCCTTCCATTGGTTCAAGTAACCGGTCAATATTTTCATCAAAGTAGTTTTTCCCGCACCATTAGGACCCAATAAGCCAATGACTCCATTTTTTTCAAAAGTCAAAGAAATATTTTTTAAAGCAACAGTCTTGCCGTAATTTTTATACAAGTGTCTGATGTTAATACCCAATTTTTTTTATCGTTTGGTTAAAAAAAATATATTAAATTACTTTAATGGGCTCCTTTTTAAAGGAATCCAAACAAATTTAGACAAAAATGAGTTTTTAAAAAGGGAAAATTAAATCTAGCCTCTTTTCACTTATGGATGATGATTGAGAATTTGATCCATGCCCCAGCTTTTATGGACTAAATTTTTCCAAGAGATGGATTATTTTAAAATAAAAATTTGTATTACTTCGAATTTCTTGAATCTAGTGGCTATTATGTCTATAAAACATATTATTGGTAAAAGAAAACCCTAAGTTTAAAAACTGTTGAACTATTGAAAAATAGAGTTGAATGGGTTATCAGTCGATTTAAAAAGACAAAAAATCATTAAAATCATTTGTTTTTGTAAAAAGCTATTATAAATTTGTCCCGATAATTGAGAAATGAATACCAATTTTTTTTACTACAACAACTTTTATTACTTCTATACTGAGGATGGGAGGACTTTGTAGTAATCTATTAATATAGCAAACAAAGAGTCCTGATTTATCGGGACTTTTTTTTTTGAACCATGACAAAAAAAATAGCCATACAGGGGATCAAAGGATCTTTCCACGATCAGGTGGTAGAAGAATACTATCCTCATGATCCAGAGTTAATGGAATGCCCTTCTTTTGATGCTCTAGCCCAAGCAGTGGCCTCTGGTCCTTGTGATCAGGCAGTGATGGCTATAGAAAATTCTATCGCGGGGTCCATTTTACCAAATTATGCTCTTTTGGATCAATACGAACTCATCATTACTGGTGAGCATTATCTGAGTATTGAACACAATTTAATGACCCTTCCTGGGCAAAAGATTGAAGACATCCAAGAAGTCCATTCGCATCCTATGGCCTTGTTACAGTGTAAGTTTTTTTTTCGTGATTACCCCCATATTAAATTAGTAGAAAGTAATGACACTGCAGAGGAGGCAATGAAAATCAGTAAGAAAAAAATTACAGCTCGTGGTGCCATCGCCGGAAATAGAGCTGCAGAAATTTACGGTTTGGAAATTTTAAGCCCTTCCATCCAAACTATCAAAAACAACGTGACCCGTTTTGTAATTGTCCAAAAAGTCAAAGCTGAACAATCAAAAGAAATCAGCAAAGCAGCGTGGAAATTTGTTTTGGATCACAAACGCGGAAGCTTGGCTACTGCCCTAAATGTGGTCAGCGACTGCAACCTAAATCTCACCAAAATACAATCCCTACCGGTTATTGAAACCCCCGGGAAATACGCTTTTTTCGTAGATGTCACTTTTGAAAATCCTAAAGACTATTTTAAAGCTAAATCACTCTTAGAAATAATGGCCACCGCCTTTAAAGTTTTAGGCGAATACCGTTCCGGAAAATAATGAAAGCTTCCAGATTAAACACCGTTCAAGAATACTATTTCTCGAAA
Organism: uncultured Flavobacteriaceae bacterium; assembly: GCA_913043275.1. Classification (GTDB taxonomy): domain Bacteria; phylum Bacteroidota; class Bacteroidia; order Flavobacteriales; family Flavobacteriaceae; genus UBA8316. The sequence continues at coordinate 67,028 of CAJWLL010000003.1, forward strand.
AAGTTGAGAGAGGTTGCCGCCATGTTGGCAGAGGGTAAGCCCGTCATCAATATGGGTATCGGCAGTCCAGATCTTCCTGCCCATCAAAAAGTTGTAGCCGCACTCAAAGACAGTTTCAATCACCCAAAGGTACATCAGTATCAAAGCTATCAGGGTCTTCCGGAGTTGCGTCAAGCTATTTCCGACTTTTACCAAAAATACTATCACCACACTGCTGATCCCAACAGTGAAATCCTTCCCCTAATGGGGTCCAAGGAGGGAATAATGTACATCTCCATGGCCTTTTTAAATCCCGGAGACAAAGCCTTGATCCCCAATCCTGGTTACCCAGCCTATCAGTCTGTTACTAGACTGGTAGAGGCAGAACCCGTTTTTTACGTTTTAAAAGCGGATCATCAATGGCAACCCGATTTAAAGGCTTTGGATAAAATGGACTTGACAGCTGTCAAACTCATGTGGGTAAACTATCCCCACATGCCCACAGGAGCTAATGCCCAAAAGGATACTTTTGAGAAATTAATTCGCTGGGCAAAGGAAAAAAACATTTTATTGGTCAATGACAATCCCTATAGCTTTATTTTGACTGATCAACCCCAAAGCATGATGTCTGTCTCCGGTGCAAAGGAAGTAGGGATGGAATTGAACTCCTTGAGTAAGTCATTCAACATGGCCGGATGGCGAGTAGGAATGCTTTTGGGAAATAAAGAAAACATCAATTCCGTTTTAAAGGTAAAAAGCAATATGGATTCGGGTATGTTCTATGGCATTCAGAAGGGAGCCATCACTGCACTTAAGGCCCAAGAATCTTGGTTCAAAAAACTGAATGATGTGTATATCCAAAGGAGAAAACTGATCTTTGAACTGGCCACCCTTTTGAAAACAGATTTCGACATTCAAAGCAGTGGACTTTTCGTATGGGCCAAGCTGCGTGATAACTCCAAATCTTCGGAAGAATATATAGAGGAAATTTTACAAAAGCACTATATTTTTATAGCACCTGGTAGTATATTTGGTAGCCAAGGCGAAGGATATATCCGTTTTTCACTTTGTTTGGAAGCTGAAGAAATCAGCAAAGCCATAGAAAGAATCAGTAAATCATGAAAATAGGCATAATAGGTGTTGGATTAATAGGAGGTTCGCTAGCGCTTTCTGCCCGGGAACATATTCCCGACACAGAAATCTACGGAAGCAACAGGAGTGAAGACAATTTGCAAAAGTCTTTGGACTTAGGGTTGATCGATTTCAGATTAGAGGATGCCCTGATAAAGCAAATGGATATCATTCTTCTGGCCATTCCGGTTGATGTGGCAATGGATCGATTGGTTGACTTGTTGGATGAGGTCAACGACAATGCGTTGATCATGGATTTTGGGTCTACTAAATCTGCGATTTGCAAACAGGTTGCTTTACATTCCAAACGGGGTCAATTTTTGGCCACCCACCCTATTGCAGGTACGGAATATTCTGGTCCTGCTGCAGCACTTCCTGATTTATTTAAAGACAAGATTCAAATTCTATGTGAAACTCAAAAAACCCGTCCCGATCTGTTAGAATGGGCTCAAGATTGGTTCAAAAAAACAGGCATGAGTCTCAGGGAAATGGATCCCGTGGAGCACGACCAACACATTACCTATGTATCACATTTGTCACATATCAGCTCCTACATGTTGGGTAAAACTGTAATGGAAAAAGAAAAAGATCAGTCCGCTATTTTTGATATGGCCGGGAGTGGCTTTTCCTCCACAGTCCGTTTGGCAAAAAGCTCCCCACATATGTGGATTCCAATTTTCAAACAGAACAAAGAAAACATTAGTGAAACACTATCACAATACATCAATAATTTAAATCAATTTAAACAACTTTTGGATGCTGATAAATTTGACCAATTAAACAAGCAAATTCTTAAAATCAATCAAATTAGTCAGATTTTAGAGGGTATTACTAACACAAAAAACAGCAAATAAAAATGGAAAATAGCAAAGAAATGAGTAGCTGGTTACATGATTTTGGACTGAATCATCCATTGGTCATTGCCGGCCCATGTAGTGCAGAAACCGAGGAGCAAGTAATAAAAATTGCGCACCAACTGAAAGAAACTGATGTTACAGTTTACCGTGCAGGAATATGGAAACCCAGAACCCGACCCGGTATGTTTGAGGGGGTAGGGGCAATAGGTTTGGATTGGCTCAAAAAGGTAAAGGAACAAACAGGACTTTTGACCTCAACCGAAGTGGCCAACAAAGATCACGTTAAATTGGCTTTAGAGGCAGATATTGACATCTTGTGGATTGGTGCTCGTTCTACAGTAAGCCCATTCATTGTTCAGGAAATTGCCGATGCATTAAACGGCACGGATAAAATCGTTTTGGTAAAAAACCCTGTTAATCCTGATTTGGCCCTATGGATGGGGGGATTGGAAAGACTTTACTCTGCCAATATCAAAAAACTGGGGGTCATCCACCGAGGATTTTCCACCTATGACAAATCAAAATACCGCAACAATCCCGAATGGCAAATTGCAGTAGAGTTTCAAAATAAGTTTCCCGATATTCCATTGATCTGTGATCCATCACATATTGCAGGACGTAGGGACTTGATTTTTGATCTCAGTCAAAGAGCTTTGGATCTTAATTTTGACGGCCTGATGATAGAAACCCACTGTGATCCAGACAATGCATGGAGTGATGCAAAACAGCAGGTAACTCCCACTCGTTTGATAGAGATCATGAATGATTTAAAGATCAGAAAAGTGACTACTGATGAGATAAGTTATCAGACAGAATTAGAAACTCTTCGGGAGCAAATTGATTTGAGTGATCAATCCATTTTAGATACTTTGGGAAAAAGAATGAAAGTTGCTGAGTCTATTGGTCAGCTCAAAAAAGACAACAATGTAGCGGTATTGCAAAACAAACGTTGGAATGAAATTTTGGAGACTATGCAAATTGAGGGTGGTGAAAGAGGTTTGAGTGAAGAATTTATTACCCGTATCTTTAAAGCGATTCATCAAGAGTCGATAAATCATCAAGAAAAGGTGATCAATGGATAAAAAAAGCCTCCTATAGGAGGCTTTTTTTTTAACTTAAAGCATTTTTGATTCTTTCGATAGCCGTCTTGATTTGTTCTTCGGAGGCGGCATAGGAAATCCGAATGCAATCAGAATTTCCAAAGGCCTCACCCGTAACGGTAGCTACATGAGCTTCTTCCAATAAGAACAAAGCAAAATCATTTGCATTTTCAATTATTTTACCTTTTATAGTTTGACCAAAATAGGAGGAAATATTGGGGAATACATAAAAAGCTCCTTTGGGTACATTGAGTTTGAATCCAGGAATTTTAGAAAGTAGATTCAAGATCAGACCTCTTCTGTTATTAAAATCATCCACCATGTATTGAATTTCACTTTTAGGGGCCGAGACTGCTGCAATGGTTGCCCTTTGGGCTATACAGTTTGCACCAGAAGTTATTTGTCCCTGCATTTTATTACATGCTTTTGCGATCCATTCCGGAGCACCGATATAACCAATTCTCCATCCGGTCATGGCAAATGCTTTGGCTACTCCATTGACTGTAATAGTTCTGTCGTACAATTCAGGGATGGCAGCAATACTGAAATGAGGTGTGCCGTAATTGATGTGTTCATAAATTTCATCCGACAATATAAAAATGTCAGGATATTTTTGTAAAACGTTTCCCAAGGCGCGGTACTCTGCTTCCGTATAGATGGTTCCGCTGGGATTATTTGGAGAATTGAACATCACCAGTTTGGTTTTGGGAGTGATGGCCGCTTCGAGTTGCTCCGGTGTAATTTTAAAATCAGTTGCTATGGATGAGGAAATGATAATGGATTTTGCCTCTGCCAAAGTAGCAATGGCCGAATAACTCACCCAGTAGGGCGCAGGCAATAAGACCTCATCACCCGGATCGAGCAAGACCATACACGCATTGGCAATGGATTGCTTCGCCCCAGTAGAGACAACAATCTGTGAGGCTTGGTATTCCAACCCATTATCTCGTTTAAACTTTTCGCATATGGCAGCTTTCAGATCGGCATAACCATCAACCGGTGAATAGGAGTTGTAATTGTCCTTAACAGCTAGTATGGCAGCCTCTTTGATAAATTCAGGGGTGTTAAAATCGGGTTCTCCAAGACTGAGACCGATAATATCAATACCTTGATTTTTTAATTCTCTGGCTTTTGCTGCCATAGCCAAAGTGGCCGAGGCAGGCAGACTCTTGATTCGATTGGATAACATTAAAAAATTTGACTTATGATTGAACGTAAACAGGCCGCATTCCCATTTGTTTTAAAAATTTAAAATGTGAAAAAATAGCACTTCGAGTGGTTTTGTATTCATTATAAGGTAAATTGAATTCACGTGCTGTTTTTTTTACAATTTTTGATATTTTGTTATAATGAATATGTGAAATATGTGGAAAAATATGATGTTCAATTTGATGATTCAAACCTCCAGTAAACCAATTAACAATTTTGTTTTTAGTGGAAAAGTTAACAGTTGTTTTTAGTTGGTGAATAGCCCATGAGTTTTCCATGTTTCCTGTTTTAAAATCGGGTAAAGGCATTTCTGCTTCGCCAATGACGTGGGCCAATTGAAATACCAAACTTAAAATCAAGCTTGCGGTGTAGTGCATCACAAAAAAACCAATTAGTACTTTCCACCACGAAATGTTGAAAACCAAAATGGGTAAGACAATCCAAACAGAAAAATAGATGATTTTGGAAATGATCAATCCGACCCATTGAACAGGATGACTTTTACTATTGGCATATGACAGGTTTTTTTTATGGTAGCGACTCAGTCGAATAAAATCAGAAATGATGGCCCATTTAAGGGTTAACAATCCGTAAAGTAAAAAAGAGTATAAATGTTGGAACTGATGATGGGGTTTCCAATCGGCATGTTTGGAAAAACGCAAAACTATGCCTGCCTCCAGATCTTCGTCATGGTCTTTGATGTTTGTGTAAGTGTGGTGCAAAACATTGTGTTGTACCTTCCAATTGAAAACATTTCCTGCCAGTATATAGATGCTGCTACCCATCAGCTTATTGACCCAAGGGTATTTGGAAAAGGAACCGTGGTTCCCGTCATGCATTACATTCATACCTACTCCTGCCATTCCGATACCAACAACTACGGCTAGTAAAAGCTTAAACCAATCACTAAAGCTTAATGAAAGTATAAGTACGAATGGGGTTATCAATAACGTGAACATGATTACTGATTTCAGGTAAAGTTTCCAGTTACCGGTCTTGGCGACCTTGTTCTCTTTGAAATAATTGTTTACTCTTCTATTGAGGGTTTGGATAAACTCTTGCGATTTTTTTCGAGAAAAACGAGGGATTAATCTTTTGGTCATATTTAATTGTTATTGATAATGTAAAATTATTGAATTTTAAAGCATTCTCTCTATTTTTAACAAAAAACTGACTTGAATTTTATTCATCACTACTTTTCTAATTTCAATTCTCAACAAATACGGCAGTTAGAATCTCTTTATGATCTATACAAAGACTGGAATTCCCGAATCAATGTAATTTCTAGAAAAGACATGGATTATTTTTATTTACACCATGTTCTTCATTCCTTATCTATAGGGAAATTTTTGACATTCAAAGCGGGAAGTTCCATATTGGACGTCGGAACAGGCGGTGGTTTTCCTGGTGTTCCATTGGCCATAATGTTTCCTAAGGTAAGCTTCCATTTGGTAGACAGTATTGGAAAAAAAATTAAAGTAATCAATGATGTAAAAGAAAAACTATCTCTGGAAAATATTTCCACCTATTATAAACGTGTTGAAAATTTAGAATTTAATGTAGATTTTGTTGTTTGCAGAGCGGTAGCACCATTGGAAACATTGATCAATTGGTCAGCTGATAGGATTAGTTCTCAACATAATCACCCCATAAGAAATGGACTTTTGTGTCTAAAGGGAGGCGATCTAAAAGGAGAGCTTTCGCTTTATAATAATGCTACTATAGTTCACCTAAATCAATATTTTATAGAACCTTTTTTTCAAACGAAAAAATTAGTTTATTATCCATTTGACTAATTGAGGGCAAAAGGGGCAGAGAGTTTAAAGGGAGGTATTTCAACGTTAAACTTTTTGGTGGAAGAAAAATCAATCATGATGTAACCTCCTTTCATTACACCTAAAGAAGAAGAGAGGAAACAACAGGATTTATATTTGTGAACTTGACCAGGGTTTATGACAGGTTTTTTACCTACAACCCCATTCCCATTGACGTATTGGGTTTTATTAAGGGCTTCGATGATTTTCCAATGACGAGTCAATAATTGAACAGAACTTTTTCCTTGATTTTCTATTTCAATTCGGTAGGTAAAAGCATGGTAAAGAAGGTTTTCTTTAAGAAAATTTCCTACATAATCTGTTTCCACAGAGATTTTTATCCCTCTAGTTACCTGTTGAATCATTATCTTATGTTAGTAAGTATCGTAGCTAATATATAAAATTACTGTTATTGCCAACTGTAAAAATTTAAATTAAACCTTATTAATCAATAATTTCAAAAGATGTACTCTGACCTATGCCGATCAAAGAATCATACTGATTTCCAAAATATCTATAGTAGACTAAAATCAAATATCGATTTTCAGTTTGGGCATGAGAACCACAAATAGCATTGTAAAGTTCAGACTCTTGAGTTTTAGCGACAAATTTGTAATTATATATTCCCTGTTTAAGAAGGATTACTCCTTCATAAATTTCCAGAGAGGGGTTATAATACATTTTATTTTCCTTGTTCAACTCATAATTGTTGAATTTTCCATAAACAAAAATTTCTTGGTCTTTTAAAAACATGGGGGCAGACAAACTGAAATGAATCCAACTGTAGTCAGCTTCAATGTCACCATTTTCAGACCCTTGCAAGGTTTTAACAATAAAATCTCCATTAAGGTCTTGGGTAAAGCTATAGGGGTATCCCCTGCGAAGAAAATTTGTAGTCAGGTAGGATTCATACAAACGATTAAGCTCCACCATTCCTACATTGGCACTGGTAATTTGAATATTCTTCGTATCAAAAAAAAGGTATTCATTACCCCCTTTAAATCTGCTTTCTGTGTCATAGCGGTATTCCAAACGTGTACCGTTATTGTATTGTGGCTTTAGATTGTTTAGGGCAGTATTCCACTGATCATTTTGAAGAATGGTGACGTTTAATTGGTTTTGAGGGTCACGAAAAAACTCTCCCTTTGGAGGGCTAATGGAGAATTGAACACTTTGGTGGGTTTGGTAATATTCCAGGTCACGAGTTCTGAAAACTCTTGCATTTACTATCGCTCCTTCTTCATATATCAAAAATTTTCTGGAAAAAATAATTTGATCTGTTTCGTTGTAGACTTCCAAAAGGTAGTTTCCTGAAATTAGAAATTCTATTTGTTCATTGGGTAAATTTAGCTGATAGTGGGTGTAGGGTTGAAGTGTATTGAAGGAAGTTTGATAGTTTTCAATTCTTAAGTTGTCAAAACCCTTTAGATATTCATTTTGAAATAACTTTGAAGGAGTCCAATCGTGATTAAAATATTTGATTCTGTAGTAGTAATTTCTTTCATCTCCATTAAGATCGTCGAAATGCAATTGGAAAGACTCTCCCAGTTTAATGATAGGGAATTGAATTTCAGAGTCTGCTTCACTTTTAAAAATTATAGATTTGATGTAAAGAGTATATAATGTTTCCTGAGGGCTTTGTGCCAAAAGCATATGCATAGATGCGTAAATCAACATAAAAATTTTAAGCAAGTAATTTTTGATCATATGGTAAAATTATGAATTTATATGTGTTTTTTTAGGTCATTATTAGGCAGCTTTAGTATAAAGTTAAACAGCTATTTAGAATTGTTATAAATTAACAAAATTTGCTATTTATTCATTTCAAGGGGTAAGGCTTTATTACTAAATTTGAAGGATTTTAGAAACTTTCATTTATGTCTGTAGACATTCGCATCCGCAGGGGTGCAAAAATTTATTTGAAAGGTGAGTCTGAAAAAATTCTATCAGAAGCTTCCCCTTCCAAAACATTTGCTCTAAAACCCAACAATTTTTTTGGAATTGTTCCTCGACTGATGGTCAAAGAAGGAGATAAAGTTGCAAAAGGAGCTGCCGTTTTTCATTCTAAAAAAGATACTCGGATTTTATTCACCTCTCCCGTCTCAGGAATTGTGAAAGAGGTAATAAGAGGAGCTAAAAGAAAAATTTTAAAAATAGTTATTGAGCAACAAGAGGGAGATATTATTACTCATAAAGTTCCACCTTCCAATTCTTTTGATCGTGAAAGTATTACCGAAGTTTTATTAAAAAGCGGCGCTTGGCCATTTATCAAACAAAGACCCTATGGGATTACCGCTGATCCAGATCTTATCCCAAAAGCTATTTATGTTTCTACCTATGCATCTGCTCCCTTGGATGTTGACTTTCAATTTTTACTCAAAAATAATAAGGAAGATTTTCAAAGTGGAATTGATATCCTAAACGCTTTGGTAGAAAATCCTGTGGTACTTTCCATAGATGCTGCTTTTTCAGGTTTTTTTGAAAAGATTAAAGGTGTTGAGTTATTACGGATCAAAGGACCTCACCCCGCTGGTAACGTCAGTGTTCAAATACATAAACATATGCCTATCAATATGGGAGAAAAGGTTTGGGAAGTTCGACCCGAAGACGTGGTCAACATCGGAAAACTTTTCGCCGATGGAGAGTATAGTGCACAAAGGACTATCGTTGTTGCTGGTGAATCGGTATTAAATCCTCAATACATCAAAACTAAAATCGGCGCCCTTCTTACTGCTGTAACAGATATTGCTGGCTTTGATAAAAGCCAGCAAAACCGTTTTATCAATGGAGACGTTTTAACCGGAAAGGAAGAAGCCTCTGACGGTCATTTGGACTTTCACAATAATTTGTTGACCATTATTCCTGAAGGAAACCACTACAGGATGTTTGGATGGTTGCCCTTTATAGACAATAAGATTCCCAGTTTATCAAAAACCTCTTTATCATGGTTTTTTGGAAAAAAAGGATTCAGTGTTGACACCAATATGAACGGAGAAAAACGTGCCTTTGTGGTCACTGGTGAAATGGAAAAAGTTTTTCCCATGGACATTTATCCCATGCAGTTACTTAAAGCTTGTATGGCAGGAGATATCGAAAAAATGGAAGCTTTGGGTATTTACGAAGTAATTCCTGAAGACTTTGGATTGATAGACTATGCCAATACTTCTAAAATTGAGGCCCAGGAAATTATCAGAGAAGGAATTGAATTAATGATTAAAGAAGTATGAAAAAATTTATAGTATGAATTTTTTAAGGAAAAAATTAGACGATTTAAAAAGACCTTTCGGTAAAGGTAAAAAATGGGAAAAGTATGCTCCTGCAATTAACGCCTTTGATACTTTGCTTTTTGTTCCTAACCATACGACGTCAACTGGAGCACATATTCGTGATGCGGTAGATCTTAAAAGAACAATGGTGACAGTCATCATAGCTTTGATACCTGCTTTAATCTATGGAATTTACAATACCGGATACCAACACTATGTCCAGACCGGCGAGGCTTTTAGCTTTTTTGATGCATTTATCCACGGGACTTGGAAAATTGTTCCCATGATTATTGTATCCTATTTGGTAGGATTGACCATTGAATTTATTTTTGCCATCTATCGCGGACACGATGTTAATGAGGGATACTTGGTTACAGGTTTGTTAATACCCATGATTATGCCTGTGGACATTCCCTTGTGGATGGTCGCCATTTCAGTGGCGTTTGCCGTGTTGATTGCCAAAGAAGCTTTTGGGGGAACGGGTATGAACATTTTAAATCCAGCACTCACCGCAAGAGCTTTTGCATTTTTTGCCTACCCAACCTATATGTCTGGAAATAAAGTTTGGGTTTCAGAAGCTTCCAATATCGATGGCATTTCTGGGGAAACTATTTTGGGAACTTTGGCTGCCGGAGGCAATGTAAATTACAGTTTTTTTGAAATGTTTCAAGGATCCATACCCGGCTCTATTGCCGAGACTTCAGCCCTGTTTGTCTTGATCGGTGCAACCATCTTGATTGCTACAGGAGTGGGCAGTTGGAGAATCATGTTGGGAAGTTTTATCGGCGCAGCACTGGTAGGTTTTTTATTCAATCTCTGGGGTGCTAATGCCCTGATGAGTTTTTCATGGGTAAACCACCTCGTAGTGGGCGGTTTTGCTTTTGGTGTTGTGTTTATGGCTACCGACCCCGTTTCTGCGGCCCAAACTAACAAAGGAAAATGGGTTTATGGAATACTCGTTGGAGTATTCTGTATTTTAATTAGGGTCTTCAACCCCGCCTATCCCGAAGGCGTAATGCTGGCCATACTTTTGATGAATGTTTTTGCTCCTACCATCGATCATTATGTCATTCAAGAAAATATAAACAAACGTAAAAAAAGATGGGCTTCAGCTCTCAAAACAAAATAGTCATGAACAGAGACTCCAACGGATATACTTTTATTTTTGCAACGGCAATGGTGCTGGTAGTCGCTTCAACTTTGGCCTTTACAGCCAGTTCACTTAAATCCTTACAGGCCGAAAATGTCAGAAAGGAGAAAATGCAGAACATACTTTCAACAATTGGGGTTCAGACCGACAGAGACCAGGCAGAAACCCTCTACAAAAAATACATCAACGGAACCTTTGCAATCGATCATCTGGGCAATTTGGATAAAACCGTAGATGCTTTTAAAATCAAGCTTAACTACGAGATTAAAAAACCGGTTCAAGACCAGCGATTCCCCCTCTATAAAGCGGTGGTGGACAATATGAGTTATTACATCATTCCCCTTCGCGGGTCTGGATTGTGGGATGCCATCTGGGGCTATATTGCACTAAAGTCAGACATCAACACCATTCAAGGGGCGGTATTTGACCACAAAGGAGAAACTGCAGGACTCGGTGCTGAGATCACCCAGCAATGGTTTATGGATAGATTCAAAGAGGAAAAAGTATTTGACTCATCTGGTCAGTTGGTTGGGATCAATGTTTCCAAAACCAATAACGACCCTAAAGATACTGACAAAGAAGATCACGAAGTTGATGCCATTTCCGGTGCAACTATCACAGGTGACGGAGTTACCGATATGATCATCGAGCGACTAACACATTATCTTCCTTATTTTGAAAAGGAAAAAACAACAATTGCCTCGATAAACTAAAAAACTATGGTAGATAAAGAAGCAATCCCTTCAAAAAAAACTACGCTTTTATTCCTCAACAAGGAATCAGAGCCCTTATTTTCCAAAAAGAATAGGGCGTTATTGACTGATCCTTTGGACGACGACAACCCCATCACTGTTCAGGTTTTGGGAATTTGCTCTGCCTTAGCAATTACTGTTCAGCTCAAGCCTGCTTTGGTCATGAGCCTTTCTGTGGTTGCAGTTATGGGAGCTAGTAATGTGATCATCTCCATTTTGAGAAACTTAATTCCCAATAGAATCCGAATTATTGTTCAGTTAGTTGTAGTGGCTTCTATGGTAATTTTGGTCGATCAAATTCTCAGAGCTTATGCTTACGATGTGAGTAAAGAGCTCTCTATTTTTATTGGACTGATCATCACCAATTGTATTGTCATGGGCCGCTTGGAAGCCTTTGCATTAGGCAATGGAGTTTGGAAATCTTTCCTAGACGGAATTGGAAACGCTGCGGGTTATGGATTTATCCTCATCATAGTGGCTTTTTTTAGAGAACTTTTTGGCTCAGGTAAACTTTTTGGCTTTCAGGTCATTCCCGATGCTCTTTACGAAATGGGATATGAAAATAACGGACTGATGTTGTTGTCTCCCATGGCCTTGATTACCGTTGGCGTTTTTATATGGCTACAGCGCGCACGCAACAGAAAACTTATCGAAAAGAATTAGATCATGGAGGCATATTTAAACTTATTTGTAAAAAGTATTTTTATTGAGAACATGATCTTCGCCTATTTCTTGGGAATGTGTTCTTATTTGGCGGTTTCCAAAACAGTAAAAACGGCTGTAGGTCTTGGCTTCGCTGTTATTTTTGTTTTGGCCATTACGGTTCCAATCAATTTCTTGTTGGACACCTACCTCTTGCGTCCTGGTGCCTTACAATGGATGGATCTTTCCTATGCAGAGATTGATTTGAGTTTTTTGAGCTTTATTATGTTCATTGCCGTTATTGCTTCCATGGTTCAATTGGTAGAAATGATTGTAGAGAAATTTGCGCCTGCACTCTATGGAGCGCTGGGAATTTTTCTTCCATTGATTGCAGTGAATTGTGCCATACTGGGAGGGTCTTTGTTTATGCAACAAAAAGATTTTTCCGGAGTTACCGAATCTGCTGTTTACGGTTTGGGTTCTGGAGTAGGTTGGTTGTTAGCCATTTTGGCCATTGCAGCCATTCGAGAAAAGATTATTTATTCAAATGTTCCAGCACCACTACGTGGATTGGGCATTACCTTTATTATAACAGGTTTGATGGCGTTGGGTTTTATGAGTTTTATGGGGATTAAATTATAGTAAATTAAAGATGGATTATTCAGTTATTGTTGCGAGCATTTTTGTTTTTTTGTTCATCATCTTTGTGTTGGTGGGTATGCTTTTGGTTGCCAAGGCAAAATTATTGCCTTCAGGACCGGTAAGTTTATTGATTAATGGAGATAATGATGTGGAGGTTTCCTCTGGGAGCACACTGCTTACGACCTTGGGGAATAATAAAATATTTCTACCCTCTGCTTGTGGAGGAGGTGGGACATGTATCCAATGCAAGTGTCAGGTTCTCGAAGGCGGTGGAGAAATTCTCCCTACTGAATCACCACATTTTACCAGAAAAGAAATTGCCGACGGATGGCGTTTGGGCTGTCAGGTAAAAGTTAAAGAAAACATGGTCATTCAAGTGCCAGAAGAGGTGTTTGGGATCAAAAAATGGGAAGCTACAGTAGTCAGAAACTGGAATGTAGCCTCTTTTATTAAGGAATTTGTGGTTGAGATACCCGAGGCAATGGACTATAAAGCTGGAGGGTATATTCAAATCGAAATACCCCAATGTGAAATCAATTATAGTGATATCGATATTTCTGCTCACCCGGAAGAACATCCAGGGGAGTCTGACAAGTTTAAGTTGGAGTGGGACAAATTCAACCTTTGGCCCTTAGTGATGAAAAATCCCGAAACAGTTGATCGGGCTTATTCTATGGCTTCTTTCCCCGCAGAGGGTCGCGAGATAATGCTAAATGTAAGGATAGCCACCCCACCTTGGGATCGCAACAAAAATGGTTGGATGGAAGTCAACCCTGGGGTTGCCTCCTCTTATGTTTTCTCTAAAAAAGCCGGAGATAAAGTAACCATTTCAGGTCCTTATGGAGAATTCTTCATTAATCAATCAGAGGCTGAAATGCTTTATGTGGGAGGAGGTGCTGGAATGGCTCCTATGCGCTCACATCTCTACGAACTGTTTAGAACTTTAAAAACTGGAAGAAAAGTAAGCTTTTGGTATGGTGGACGTTCTAAAAGAGAACTGTTCTACTTAGACCATTTCAAGGCTTTAGAAAAAGACTTTCCAAACTTTAAGTTTTATGTTGCCCTCTCCGAACCTATGGAAGAAGACAATTGGAAAATCAAAGACGGACTAGATGGTGATGGCGATGGATTTAAAGGTTTTGTTCACCAATGTGTAATCGATAACTACCTTAATCTACATGATTCTCCCGAAGATATCGAAGTCTATTTCTGTGGACCTCCTTTAATGAATCAAGCTATAGAAAAAATGGCCGATGACTTTGGAATACCTCCTGAAAATATTCGTTTTGACGATTTCGGGGGGTAAATTCTTAAGAATCAATAAATTAAAAAGAAAGCCATGAAAGATATTGGAGATTATCTCTATTAAAAAGGATTTGAATTTTTGCCGGGGTTGGTTTTGCCAATACCGAGGATTATGAACTCCCTTTAACCCTAAAAGAAAGCTATGTGGTCAATTTTGATGGACTTCAAATTATGGATTAGTTTTTTCCTTTTTTGGATCATTTTTTCCTGTAATAAAACTCCAAAAAAAGCAAAGCAATTAGAAGGCTTTGCAATGGGTACTTCTTATAACATTCAATTTGAGGCTGAAACCATAGAGGATGAGGTGCAAAAAGGAATTGACTCACTCTTTTATTTACTAAATAAATCTCTTTCTACCTATCTGCCTCAATCCGATATTTCTAAAATCAACAGGGGGGATTCGACAGTGGTGGTTGATAATCACTTTAGAGCTGTTTTTGAAAAAGCCACTGAGGTATGGAAAGCCAGTGGGGGTTATTTTGACCCGACCGTTGGCGCACTTGTTAATGCTTATGGTTTTGGACCGGAAACATATATAAATATATTAAGTTCAGATCAACTTGACAGCCTTCTTAAACTTACTGGTTGGCAAAAAGTTAAATTGAGGGATGATGGAACTGTCCATAAGGAATTCCCCTCCATCTATATTGATTTTAATGCCTTGGCCAAAGGTTATGTAGTAGATCAATTGGGAGTTTTTTTGCAACAATTAGGCGCATTGAATTATATGGTAGAGATAGGTGGAGAAATTGTTGCCAAAGGCAAAAGCCCTAAAACCCAAAAAGTCTGGAAAATAGCCATTGACGACCCCCGACAACGGAAGGTGCGACAATTTTTGCAGACCTTGATCCTTCAAGATCAAGCCCTAGCCAGTTCGGGTAATTACCGTAAATATAGGGTGGATCCCATTACGGGCAAAAGATATGTCCACTCCATTAACCCCTTGACGGGTTCTGCACAAAAAACCAATATTCTCAGTACCTCCGTTAAAGCTCCCGACTGTATGACTGCTGATGCTTGGGCTACTGCACTCATGGTCTTGCCCCTAGAGGAAGGACGTGTATTGATAGAAAATTTTCCCCACATGGAAGCTCTCTGGACCGTTGCCAAAGATGATGAGTTTCGTGTTGTCGAATCCAATAAGTGGTAAGTCAACTTTTTTATTCTATTAATATTGTTACAATCTTATAAAGGTTGAGAAATTGTATTTTTATAAGTTTTAACAGGAAAAGGTAATTCAAAAGCAACTGGAGCGTTTGTTACTGTCAAAGCATGAACTAATTAAAAAAAAATAAGATAATAATTACTTTATCATCACTGGAATTACTTCTGCTAGGGAAAGTGCAAATTTTTTTATCTCCTCTTTTGTCAGGGAATTTTGAGGCTGAACGATATTTGGAGAAAAACCAACAGATTCAAGCCTGGTGAAATAATCTTGGCCGTATATCCTTACATGATCATACTGTCCGAAAACTTTGGCACGAGCTTTAGGATCGATGATGCTTTTATCTTCGAAAGTTTTTTTAAGATTTTCGTCTAGGGGAACCTGAGCAATGAGTGTTCCTCCTTTTTTCAAAACGCGATACAATTCTGCCATAGCTTTAAGATCATCAGGAATATGCTCTAAAACGTGGTTGCATAGGATCAAATCGTATTGATCTTCCTGGAAAGGCAAATTGGAAATGTCAGCTATCACATCTGCCAGTGGTGAATAGAGATCAGTTGTCGTATAATTCCAATGTTTAAATAGTTTGAACTTACGGTAAAAAACCTGTTCAGGTGCTACATGCAACACCTTTAATTCCTGCTTTAAAAAGGTGGTTTCTCTTTCTAGGTAAAGCCATAGCAAACGGTGGCGCTCCAGTGATAGTGTACCGGGACAAAGTGCATTGGGTCGCAAGGCTTTGCCATATCCATAGGGTAAAAATTTGCGATACTCAGAATCATCGATAGGATCAATGAATTTAGTACCCCGGAAGTATAATCGTAATATGGGCTGAATAAAGAGACTCATCCGAATCAAAAAAGACCGGGAGAAAAAGAGTAAAATCCATCTCATAACTCGGAAGTAACTTTTTTAAAGGGAACTTCTTCATCAGATTGAATCCCCAAAGCATCGTAAATAAAATCAAATGTGGAAAGCAGTTGCGGTTTTCCATCTATCAAAGCTACATTGTGTTCAAAATGAGCACTGGGCTGATTGTCAGCGGTTTTAGTGGTCCATCCATCACTGAAATGCCTAATTTTTTTTGTACCCAGATTGATCATGGGTTCTATGGCAATGACCATGCCGTTACTAAATTTTTTCCCCCGACCTCTTTTACCATAGTTTGGAATTTCAGGGGATTCATGCATGTCCCTACCCAGCCCATGCCCCACCAATTCTCTTACCACACTATAGCCAAAAGATTCTGCATAACTTTGTATTGCATACCCCAAGTCGCCGACTCGGTTACCGATACAAAAAGCTTCAATACCTTTATAAAGTGATTTTTTGGTGACCTCTAGCAATTTTTTTGTGACTTCGTTAACTTCTCCTACTGTAAAAGTATAGGCATGATCTCCGTAAAATTCATTTTTAAGCGCTCCACAATCTACAGATAAGATGTCTCCATCCTCTAGAGGGTTGTCGTTTGGAATGCCGTGAACGACCTCAGCATTGGGGCTTACACAAAGGGTGTTGGGAAAGTCGTATAAACCCAGAAAGCCGGGTAATGCTTGATGATCTCGGATAAAACTTTCTGCCAGTCGATCCAGATGTAAAGTCGTTACACCAGGCTTGATTTCCCGGGCAAGCATGCCTAGGGTTTGGGACACAATCAATGCACTTTCACGCATCGACTCGATCTCCTCTAAACTTTTGATTTTTACCATTAGCTACTTATAAGCATGGGTGTAGGATTCCCCTTTAATTATTTTTGCAATATCGGATTCCAGACTGTTTACAGCAAACTCTACAAATCTATTGATTTCATTTCCATTTTTAAAAAAAATTATGGTGGGAACATTGTAAATCTCCAATCCATTCTCAAAATCTTCTGGGGTGGTTTTTTCTTGCGACATGGCATACATTTCCAATTGCTTTTGGTCAAATTCTAAGGCATGGAGTAGCTTGAAAAAATATGGAATTTCTCTGCGACTGTCTTCGCACCAAGTACCCATAAATACTTTGATTTTCAATCCCTCAATATGTTCTTTAAGGCCTTTCGCCCACTGGGGATCAACAGAAAGTCTGTTGTATTTTTGATTGAACCAAGCAGTATGGCTAGACGTTTGTAAATTGGCCCTGTTGATCTTTCCCAGTAGAATTATTTCTCCATTAATGTCTTTAACTGGTCTGATTGCTAAAGGCATTTGTTGCTTAATATCACAATTCATAAGAAGGATACTTAGGCTAATAAAAAAAACTTTTTCCATAGGTTGGATATTTGGGGGTGATACTTCTATACCAGTGGTTTTCCTGTCATAGCTTTGGGAATATCAACAGCCATCAGTTTTAAAATGGTGGGAGCGATATCTCCCAATAAACCATCTCTAATTTTAGTGATGCTCTGATCGATTAAAATCAAAGGAACCGGATTGGTAGTATGGGCCGTATTTGGTGAGCCGTCAGTATTTATCATTGTTTCACAATTTCCATGATCGGCAATGACAATGATTTTGTATTGGTTTTCTAAAGCGACCTCAATAATATTTCCTGCGCATTGATCCACGATTTCACAGGCTTTAATGGCGGCTTCTAAATCTCCTGTATGTCCTACCATATCAGGATTGGCAAAGTTCAAGCAGATAAAATCAGGCTTTTTCTCTTTGATTTTGGGTAAAATGGCATCTCTCACATCAAAAGCGCTCATTTCTGGTTGTAGGTCATAGGTATCAACCCTGGGCGATGGACACATGATTCGTTCCTCACCTTCAAAAGGTTCTTCCCTTCCACCATTGAAAAAGAAAGTCACATGGGGGTATTTTTCGGTCTCGGCAATTCGTATTTGGATTTTCCCTGCTTTAGAAAGTGTTTCACCCAAGGTGTCTTCCAAGTTGTCTTTTTCAAAAACAACATTTACGTTCTTAAAAGTTTGATCGTAATTGGTAAGGGTAACATAATGTAAATCCAAAGGCATCATGCCATGTTCGGGCAAAGCGAATTGTGAAAGCGCTTCGGTCAATTGTCGCCCACGGTCAGTTCGGAAATTGAAAAAGATCACCACATCTCCTTCGGTGATTTTCCCCAAGGGTTGATTATCTTGGTCAACAGCAATAAGTGGTTCGATAAATTCGTCCGTAACACCTTCAGAGTATCTGGCCTCAACACTTTCTATCAAATTGTGTGTTGTAATTCCTTGGCCATGCACCAGCGCATGGTAGGCTTTTTTTACCCTTTCCCACCTTTTATCCCTATCCATAGCGAAGTATCGTCCAGTAATGGTGGCCAATTTTATATTAGTGCTTTCAATTTTTTGAGATAATTTTCGAATGTAGGTGGATCCTGATTTGGGGTCAACGTCCCGGCCATCAGTAAAACCATGAACAAAAACTTCGGTACAATTGTGTTTTGCCGCCATTCCCAGTAGTCCCTCCAAGTGATCTATATGAGAGTGTACACCTCCATCAGAAAGAAGCCCTAAAAAATGAACATTTTTACCTTCGTTTTGGGCGTATGTAAAAGCTTCGACCAAAACAGGATTCTTTTCAACGCTCTTGTCTTCAATGGCTTTAGATATTTTAACCAAGTCTTGGTAAACTATTCTTCCAGCTCCCAGATTCATATGTCCCACTTCGCTGTTTCCCATTTGACCGTTGGGTAGACCCACGTTTTTTCCATCTGTCAAAAGCGAGGCATGAGAATATTTATTGTATAAACGATCGATGTTTGGGGTTTGGGCTAAATCTACTGCAGAGACTTTAGGATTGGGGGCAAAACCCCAACCATCTAATATCATTAAAATTACTTTTTTGGCCATTCATTTTTTTTACAAAGATAGCAATTCCACCTGCTTGGAATCTGAGCAAGGAGGGAAAAAATATTTGTTGTTTATTTGTACTGATGATAAAAAATGGGATTGTTTATTGTTCTACAGGAAGCCATTACCGAGTTAAATCCGAGGGAAAGTTTTACGATTGTAGGATCAAAGGAAAATTTCGAAATAAAGGGATTAAAAGTACTAACCCAGTTGCTGTGGGTGATAAGGTTTTATTCGAAATTGAATTTGATGGTGCAGAAACAATTGGAGTGATTACCGAAATTGAAGCCCGTCAAAATTATATTTTAAGAAAATCGGTCAAACTTTCCAAACAAATCCAGATCATTGCCTCTAATATTGACCAGGTTTTTTTAATGATTACCCTAAAAACCCCGCCCACTTTTCCGGCTTTTATTGACCGTTTTTTGGTCACTGCAAAAGCATATGAAATTAAAACCGTATTAGTGTTCAATAAAATTGATCTTTATAATCAAAAGGAATTAGAGGATTTGCGATCCCTAAAGGCGATTTATGAGCGGATTGGATATGACTGTTTAGAGGTGGTGGCAATCGATTTTGATTCTCTGATTGAGATTCAGAGAACAATGGCCAAAAAGGTGAGTGTGTTTTCCGGTCATAGTGGGGTTGGAAAATCTACCTTACTTAATACCTTATCACCGGGTTTAGATTTGAAAACCGCAAATGTTTCTGCTCAACATGAACAGGGACAACATACCACTACTTTTGCCGAAATGTTTGATTTGGAGGGAGGGATTAAAATCATCGACACACCTGGCATTAAAGGTTTTGGCGTCGTTGACATTCTAAAGGAAGAATTGTCTGGCTATTTTAATGAATTATCTGTTCTAAAAAAGGATTGTAAATTCAATAACTGTTTGCATACTAATGAGCCTGAATGCGCCGTTAAAGCTGCATTAAAGGAAGGAGAAATCGCTCAAAGCCGATACAAGTCGTATTTACAATTGCTTGAAGGCGATACTTTAAACCGTTAAGTTATGAGAATTTTTATTCAAAGGGTTAGCCAAGCCGAGGTAAAAGTTGAAGGAAAAGCTATAGGTGTTATTGGAAAGGGATTATTAGTGCTTTTGGGCATTGAAAATGAAGATGATCGATCCGACCTTGATTGGTTGGTCAATAAACTCATCAATTTGAGGATTTTTAATAATGAAAGCCAAGTGATGAATCGTTCGCTTTTAGATATAAATGGGGAATTGATGGTCATCAGTCAGTTTACTTTGATTGCAGCAACAAGAAAAGGCAATCGACCTTCTTACATTCGAGCAGCCCACAGCGAAATAGCTATCCCTTTATATGAACAGTTTATATTTTTGGCTGAGGAAAAATTGGGCAGAAAAGTGGCCAAAGGATTGTTTGGTGCAGACATGAAGATTAGTCTAATCAATGATGGTCCCGTAACTATAATCATCGACTCCAAAAATAGGGAATAGCCCTACAGTATATTGACCTCGAATTCTAGTTCTATCGCAAAGCTTTCCAAGACCTTACCTCTGATTTGTAGAGCCAGTTTATTTATTTCAGCACCGGAAGCATTACCGTAATTGACCAAAACCAACGCCTGATTTTGGTGGACTCCAGCATCATTTTTACGATACCCCTTATAACCTATGCTTTCGATCAACCATGCGGCTGGAATTTTGATTTTTCCCCCTTGATCAGGATAGTGTGGTATTTCCGGATATTGCTGTTGTAATTCAATAAATTCTTTTAATGAAATTACCGGGTTTTTAAAAAAACTACCGCTATTTCCTATTTGACTAGTATTGGGCAATTTGTCAGATCTGATTTCGATCACCGCCTTTGCTATACTTTGGATGTCGAGAGACTTGGCTACTAGTTTTTCAGACAATACCCTATAGGAGGTATTGACTTGATGAGGTGCCTTCGTCAGATTGAATTGAGCCGAAGTAATAATATATTGCCCTTTGAGGGCATTTTTAAAAATGGAATTTCTATAGCCAAATTGACAATCGGCCTTGTTGAAAATTTTGATTTGTCCTGTTTTTATTGACAAAGCCTCACAACTTTCAAAAACTTCTCTCAACTCAATGCCATAGGCCCCAATGTTTTGGATGGGTGCCGCACCAACACTGCCGGGAATCAGTGCCAAATTTTCTACCCCTCCCAAGTCATTTTCCAAACACCATAGTACAAAATCATGCCAGTTTTCTCCCGCCGCGACTTTGACCCTTGCCGACCGATCATCCTCCAGTACGATTTCTATTCCACGGGTTTCAATTCTTATGGTAAGCCCTTCAAAATCTTGGGTTAGCAAGAGATTACTACCTCCCCCTAAAATCAATAGTTGCGCTCGTTGATGTTGTTTTAAAACCGCTTTTAATTCATCGGTCGACTGAACTCCTACAAAAAATTTTGATTTTACGTCGATGCCAAAAGTATTGTAGGGACGGAGTGAAATGTCTTTTTGTAAATTCAAAACCATAGGGTAATATAGAAAATGCCTAGGAATTATGGTAGGCAGTCAAAGCTTTTTCTAAAATTTCAGCAGCACGTTGGAGTTTACTGCTCTCCAAAACAAAAGCTAATCGAACTTGATCTTTCCCTAGCTTGGGAGAGGAATAAAACCCTGCCGCAGGGGCCATCATAAGGGTTTGACCTTGATCCTCAAAATCGGTG
Organism: uncultured Flavobacteriaceae bacterium; assembly: GCA_913043275.1. Lineage (GTDB taxonomy): Bacteria > Bacteroidota > Bacteroidia > Flavobacteriales > Flavobacteriaceae > UBA8316. The sequence continues at coordinate 88,512 of CAJWLL010000003.1, forward strand.
AGCAGAAATTTGGAAAAGTCTTCGGCACTCTCCACAGGGAGTTTGGCGATACAATAGAAGGCCCCCATGGGATTGGAGACTTCCACACCCTGAATTTTTTCCAATGCAGCAACAGTGACACCTTTTCTTTTTTCGTATTCTTTTTTTACACCATCCAAGTAGGAGGAAGGTGCAGAAATAGCGGCCTCGCTTGCCATCAGTGCCAAGGCTGGAGGAGATAAACGAAGGTGCGCAAATTTTAGAGCAGTGGCAATCAGTGCCTTGTTTTTGGAAATCATACAGCCCACCCTTGCACCACAAAGGCTATAACGCTTGGAAACCGAATCGATCATAACAGCATATTGGCAGCCTTTTTCTGATTTTAATACAGAATAATGGGACTTTTCAGCGTATATAAATTCCCGATATACCTCGTCCACGATGATAAAAATATCGTTAGCTACAGCTAGATCAATCAGGGATTTGACCTCTGCCTCACTATAGAGATAACCGGTTGGATTACTGGGGTTACAGATCAGTATGGCCCGGGTCTTGTCAGTAATTTTTTCTTTTAATACTTCTATGGTCGGCAATTCAAATTGGTTTTCAAAATGAGAAACCACAGGGATTACCTCAACACTGCAAGCGGCTGCAAATCCATTGTAATTGGCATAAAAAGGTTCAGGAATGATGATCTGATCCCCGGCATCACAAATTACGTTGAGGGTAAAAGCCAAAGCTTCACTGGCCCCGGTGGTGGTGATGATGTCATCCGGTTGTATGGAAATACCGTGCTGTTGATAGTATTGGCAAAGTTGGTTGCGAAAGGATAAAGATCCCTGTGATGAACCGTAAGGGAGTAGTTTTAGGTCATGGTTACGCACAATTTCCATGGCTTCTGCGGGTGCCTCAATATCGGGTTGCCCAATGTTTAGATGCAAAACTTCTAGCCCACGAGATTTTGCTTCATCTGCGTAAACAACCAGTTTTCTGATGGGGGACGGAGGCAATTCTTGCCCTTTTTTAGAAATTTTTGGCATCTTTCGCTTTGTGAGTGCAAATATTCAAAAAAAAGCCATGATACTCAACTGAGGAGTAAAATTAATTGGTTAATACGTTGCCCTTAATTTTCAATGCGACGATGGCGGCATTGGAAACATTAGTATTTACAGTGATTGTTTTTCTGAACACACCAACGCGATTGGTGTCATAACTTACCGTAATTTCCCCTTTTTTTCCCGGTCCAATTGGTGCTTCGGGTTTTTTGGGTATGGTACAGCCACAACTTGATTTCACCTCTTGAATCTCCAAGGGCGCATCTCCGGTATTCTCGAATATAAAAGTTCGAACCCCATTACTGCCTTTGGTAATATCACCGTAATCAATGGTTTCCATATCAAAACTTATCATGGGTCCTGAGGCTTGTGCACTCAATGCTATCGAAGTAAAAATCAGTAAAATAAAAAGGATTGCTTTTTTCATTGTTATGAATACTATTCCATAAATTTACAACTTTAAAAAGAAAACCAAAATGCAAGGGGTTTTTATAATCCCAAAAGGGTGCTTACTTTTGTCAAGTATTTTAAAGGCTTACTAAGACTAATGCAGATTCCATCTAAGTTTGTTTCCCAAAACGTTGAAGATAAATGGTATTCCTATTGGATGGAGAAAGATTTTTTTTCTTCAACTCCCGATGATAGAGACCCCTACACAATAGTTATACCCCCTCCCAATGTAACGGGAGTTCTTCACATGGGGCATATGTTGAACAATACGCTACAAGACGTCATCATCCGCCGTGCTAGAATGAGAGGTTATAATGCTTGTTGGGTCCCTGGAACCGACCATGCATCTATTGCAACAGAGGCCAAGGTAGTCGCCAGACTCAAAGAACAAGGTATCGAAAAATCCACACTCAGTCGTGAAGATTTTTTAGAATACGCATGGGCTTGGACGCATGAATACGGAGGGGTGATCCTCGAGCAACTCAAAAAACTAGGCTGCTCTTGCGACTGGAGCCGTACCAAATTTACATTAGACGAGGACATGTCGGCCTCGGTCATTGATACTTTTGTCCGGCTTTACAACAAAGGCCTGATCTACAGGGGCTATCGAATGGTAAATTGGGATCCCGAAGCAAAAACCACCCTTTCCGATGAGGAGGTGATTTACGAAGAGCGTGATGGCCAACTCTGCCATATCGCCTATCAGGTCGTAGACAGTGACCAAAAAGTAATCATCGCAACTACACGACCCGAAACCCTTTTGGGTGACACCGCCGTTTGTATTCACCCCCAAGATGAAAGATACACCAAACTCAAAGGGAAACAATTGATCGTTCCCATCGCCAACAGAAAAATTCCTATCATTGAAGATGAATATGTGGATATGGAATTTGGTACCGGTTGCCTAAAAGTAACCCCCGCCCATGACATCAATGACAAAGCCCTGGGCGAAAAACACCAATTGGAAGTCATTGATATTTTTAATGCCGACGCCACCCTGAACCATTTCGGTTTGGAATTTGAAGGTATGGATCGTTTTGTGGCGCGAAAAAAAATAGTCCGCGCCTTAGAGGCCTCTGGTCAACTGGTCAAAAAGGAAAATTACCGCCATAAGGTGGGGACTTCAGAACGCACCAAAGCCGTTATCGAACCTCGACTTTCGGATCAGTGGTTCCTCAAAATGGAGGGCTTAGCGCAACCTGCAATTGCCTCAGTGCTGGAAAGCAAAGAAGTTAAGTTGGTACCCGAAAAATTTAAAAATTCCTACCGCCATTGGATGAAAAACATCCGCGACTGGAATATTTCCAGACAGTTGTGGTGGGGACAACAAATTCCTGCCTACTACTTCGGAAAGGACAATGCCCAATTTGTAGTTGCCAAAGATAATGCCACAGCCCTACAGTTGGCCAAAGTTGCCTCGGGCGATGACAGCCTAAAAGCCTCTGATTTACGTCAAGACCAAGACGTTTTAGACACTTGGTTCTCCTCATGGCTATGGCCCATATCCGTTTTTAACGGGGTATTGGAACCCGACAATCCCGAAATCAATTATTACTATCCCACTCAGGATTTGGTTACCGGCCCGGATATTTTGTTTTTTTGGGTTGCCCGGATGATCATGTCTGGTTATGAATTACGTGAAGAAAAACCCTTTTCAAATGTCTATCTGACGGGATTGGTCAGAGACAAACAGGGTAGAAAAATGTCCAAACAATTTGGCAACTCTCCCAATGCACTGGCCTTAATAGAAGAGTTTGGCGCAGATGCCGTTAGGGTAGGGCTTATGCTGAGCTCTGCTGCCGGAAATGACCTGTTGTTTGACGAAAGCCTCTGCCAGCAAGGCAAAAATTTTGCCAATAAAATATGGAACGCCTATCGTTTGATAGAGGGATGGGAGGTCAATCCAACCGGCGAAATGCCTGCATTAAACAAGGCAGCCATTCAATGGTATGAAAATCTCTTCCACCAAACCCTCAGACTGATAGATGATCATTACAGTAAATACAGGTTATCTGATGCTTTGATGAGCCTCTATAAACTCATTTGGGATGATTTTTGCTCGTGGTTTTTAGAAATGGTGAAACCCAACTATGGAGACCCCATAGACAATAGTACCCTCGCAGCGGTAAAAACTTTGTTTGAAAATAACCTCCGACTACTGCATCCTTTTATGCCTTTTATCACCGAAGAACTATGGCACTACATCGATAACCGAGATAACCAAAAGGCACTCGTGGTTTCTGATTGGCCCAAAGCCCAACCCACAGATCAACAATGCATTAATGATTTTGAAATGGTCAAACAAATAGTGGGAGGCATCAGAAACTTTAGAAAAGAAAAAAATATCGGATTTAAAGAACAATTGATCTTGATTTCCGAGACCCAAATCCCACACCCCGAGGTCATACAAAAACTAGCACAGCTCGAATCTATCGAACACAGTTTTAAAGATGAAAACCAAGCTCTAGGCTCTTTTAGGGTCGGACAATCCGAGTTTTTTATTCCCGTAAACCAAGCCGTTGATCCAGAGGAGGAACGCAAAAAATTGAAACAAGAATTGGAATACGCCAAAGGATTTCTAAAATCGGTTAAAAAAAAATTATCCAATGAACGCTTTGTTGCCAACGCCCCCGAAAAGGTCATCGAATTTGAACGTAAAAAAGCCGCTGACACCCAGAAAAAAATTTCCCTATTGGAAAAAAGTTTAAGCCAACTTTAGAATTCGGCGATACAGTCTACCCCGCCTTTTAAAACCTGATCTTTTTTAACATTGAGCTTGGCACCTATGGGTAAAAACAAATCTACCCGAGAACCAAATTTTATAAATCCCGCATCCGAACCTTGTACCGCTTCATCTCCCACTTTAGCATAGTTAACGATGCGGCGGGCCAAAGCTCCAGCAATTTGACGATAAAGAATTTGTCCTACGGTTTTGTTTTCAACCACTACGGTGGTTCTTTCATTTAATTCGGAGGATTTGGGATGCCAGGCCACCATGTATTTCCCCGGATGGTATTTGCTAAAAATAACCGAACCACTTATAGCATAGCGGGTGACATGAACATTGATGGGGGACATAAAAATGGACACCTGTAAACGCTTATCTTTAAAAAATTCTTTTTCAAAAACTTCTTCTATGATCACCACTTTTCCATCTACAGGAGAGATGATGTGTTTTTCGTTTGGTGTGGTATTTCTTTTTGGATTTCTAAAAAACTGAAGCACCAATATCAAAAAAACTACAAAGAGAAATTGCACTGCTTTTTGCGTCCAAAAATGATCAATCTGATACTCGGCCAATAAGGCCAATGCTACGCAAAGCAAAAAAGTGTTGATGATAATTTTAAAACCTTCTTTATGAAACATATTCTTTAAAATTGAGTAGTAAGTAGAACCAAGGCCCTACAAAAATAGCACTGTCCATACGATCGAAAAACCCTCCGTGTCCAGGAATCAAAGATCCGCTGTCTTTGACATTTGCGAAACGTTTGAAATGGGATTGGATCAGATCACCAAAGGTAGCCAAAACACTTGTGATCAAAGCAAAAATGATATAAAGTACTATTGATCGTTCAGGATAGAAATTTTGAAAAATAAAGGCAGCCATCAAAGTGAAAACTAACCCTCCAATAAAACCTTCCCAAGTTTTTTTTGGCGACACACGAGAGAAAAGCAGATTTTTACCCATTTGCTTTCCCGTCAGATAAGCAAATGAATTGTTACTCCAAATCAATACAAAAAATAACAAAACGTTTTTGGATTGAAAATGATCTGCATTACCTCCCAGCGCAATGATGAAAAAACATCCCATGCCTAAATAAAACAAGCTAAGTATAGTTTTGGACAAATACCCCAACTTTATCTCTCTGTTACTAATAAGCCAATAGATCAGGAAAAGATGAGCCATAAAAACACTCAGCAGTGGATAGAGCAATTCGGGACTATCGATTTTTGATTGGTAGAAATTATAGACCAATAGTATAAAAAGTGCTATAGGCATGTAACTTTTATGGCCAACCAAACGCTGAAATTCAATCATTGCCAGACCAGAAAATATCAGAATAACTATTGTATAATGAAGCCTATCATAGAAAACAGACCCAATAATCAAGGCCACATAAAATAGTCCTGAAATTCCTCGGATGTATAGCTCCCTCATTATTTTAATGCTCTTGAAGAATTAAATATAGGTTTTTTGCACTATTTCCATAAGATAAAAAATCATTTTCATCTTTGGAGTTTTTAACATTTAATGTAGTGATGTTAGTGGGTAGTTGATCGGTATATTTGTTTTTGAGTTTACTCATCCCTTCACTAACATCGTTTACAAAGTTGTCTAAGCCAGAATAAACAATGAAAAAATCTGGCATTGCCTCGAGCTTACAATTTTTTATTTGGTGACTACAAATGAGTACCGTGCCTTTGTTGGCTATTAGATATTCACAACCGATGAGAAGGACTTTAAAGTTTCGGAGGCTAAAAAAATGATCGGGAGCGGGATCTAGGGTGAATCTTTTGATGAGTTTTGGGTCAAAACAGAGGACGTCTTGAGTTTTCCAATCATTTTCCTCCATGATAAGTTTAAAAAAATCATCGGTGGATTTTATATCCTCACTGAAGATAAATTTCCCTCCTTTTTGGGTGAATTTTTCAGCGAAAATTATTTCAATTTCATCTTTCTTTTCAGGAAGATAAGGACTGGTGGCCTCTGGTTCTTTGCTGTTTTTTTTACTACCAAATAGTTTTCTCCAGAACCCCACAATTGATCAGTTGATAGCTACCGGGATTCTATCTTTACCGTCTTCTTTTTTATCGGATTTTACTACAAGATAGGGCTGCTCCCCAAGAATGTTAAAAAGGTCATCTTTAAAAATCACCTCTTTTTCCAACAACCTTTCAGCGAGTTGCTTGAGCTTAATTTTATTTTTTTTCAATAGATCACAAGCCCTTTTATACTGCATTTCGATAATATCAGAAATTTCCTTGTCAATGACCTGAGCTGTTTTTTCAGAATAAGGTTTTGTAAAACTATTCTCCATCTGACCAGTTGAATCGTGATAGGTGATATTACCCAAGGTGTCATTTAGTCCATAAACTGAAACCATAGCTCGGGCTTGTTGGGTTACTTTTTCTAGGTCGCTAAGTGCGCCGGTAGAGATTTTGTTAAACATGATTTTTTCAGCTGCTCTACCTCCCAATGCTGCACACATTTCATCTAGCATTTGTTCAGTCCTAACTATCATTCGCTCTTCGGGCAGGTACCATGCAGCACCAAGGGATTGACCCCGCGGGACTATAGTTACTTTTACCAAAGGAGCTGCATGCTCTAACAACCAACTAACGGTAGCGTGCCCCGCCTCATGGAATGCAATAGTTTTCTTTTCTTCTGGAGTAACAATTTTATTTTTCTTTTCTAGACCTCCTACAATTCGATCTACAGCATCCAGAAAATCTTGTTTGCCTACAGATTTTTTATTTTTTCTCGCTGCAATCAGAGCAGCTTCGTTACAAACATTGGCAATATCAGCCCCAGAAAAACCGGGTGTTTGTTTGGATAAAAACTCCACGTCCAAACTTTTAACGGTTTTCAGGGGTTTGAGGTGAACCTTAAATATTTCTCGCCTTTCATTCAGGTCAGGTAGGTCTACATAGATCTGCCTGTCGAATCGACCGGCACGCATAAGCGCCTTGTCTAAGACATCAGCACGGTTGGTTGCTGCTAACACAATAACATTGGTATTGGTGCCAAAACCATCCATTTCTGTAAGCAATTGGTTCAATGTATTTTCTCGCTCATCATTCGATCCGGTAAAATTATTTTTTCCCCGCGCACGTCCAATTGCATCGATTTCATCAATAAAAATAATTGAAGGGGATTTGTCTTTAGCCTGTTTGAATAAATCTCTAACCCTAGAGGCACCAACTCCCACAAACATTTCAACAAAATCTGAACCGGACAGGGAGAAAAAAGGAACCTTAGCTTCGCCTGCAACAGCCTTGGCCAATAGCGTTTTACCGGTCCCCGGAGAACCTATCAGCAAGGCCCCTTTTGGGATTTTTCCACCCAATATGGTGTATTTTTTAGGGTTTTTAAGGAAATCGACAATTTCCTGAATTTCTTCTTTGGCACCTTCTAGACCGGCAACATCTTTGAAAGTAGTTTTGACTTCGGTGTTTTGGTCAAAAAGTTTTGCTTTAGATTTTCCGATATTGAAAATTTGGCCACCTGCCCCCGCTGATCCTCCACCGGACATCCTTCTCATCAGGAAAATCCAAACACCTATGATGATGATGATAGGAAGAAAACCGAGAATGACATCCATCCATCGATTTTCAATAGTCATAAATTCATAGCGAAATTGTACCCCGTTGTTTTCGGCTTGCTCTAGTTTTCGCTGGAAAAGCTCCAAGTTTCCAACTTCAAACTCATAATGGGGACCACTGGTATTTTCTTGACCTAGAATATTTTTGGATTTTGCACTCTTGTGAACACTTTTCTCAAAACCATAACTGTTTAAAGTAACTTTTGCTAGTTTTTGATTAATGACAATAATTTCTTCTACATCTCCCTCATTGAGGAAACGTTCAAAATCTGAAATATTCGTTTTGCTGATTGATTGCCAGTTTCCATTTCCCCCAAACATACTCATTCCAATTAGTATGGTTATGATAACAGCGTAAACCCAATAGGTATTGAACTTTAGTTTATTATTATTTCCTTCTTTCATAGTCAATTAATAATTCGATGGAATTTTAGTCGTTTTAGCATCTCCCCAGAGTCCTTCAATATTGTAGTATTCTCTGATTTTTCTTTGAAAAACATGAACTACTATGTTAACATAGTCAATCAAAACCCACTCAGCGTTATCATTTCCTTCTGTGTGAAAGGGTTTTTCTTTTAGTTCTTTGCTCACAGTTTTTTGAATAGCACTGACAATTGCGTTGACATGAGTATTAGAACTTCCTGTACAAACAACGAAATGACTGCAAACAGTGTTTTCAAGATTTCTGAGATCCAAAAGACTTACGTCTAATCCTTTAACATTGTCTATGCCCAAAATAATATTTGAAATTAGAGCATCTTCAGTGGATTTCGCTTTTGACATTAAAAAATTCTAGTTTTACACAAATTTATTACTTTTTAAATTCATAGCGTTCTAAACCATGTGCAATTTCAATTTAATCAAACTTGATGCCACAGCCTCTTCAAACGACTGGTTAAAGGATAGGTTTTTGTCAGGAGATTGCTTAGATGGTGATGTAGTATGGGTTAGAAATCAAACCAAAGGAAGAGGACAAAGGAATAAGCTTTGGCAAACAGAACCCATGAAAAACCTTACTTTCAGCCTTTTTAAGCTTTTTCCTCAGCTGAAAGTAAAAAACTCTTTTTTGATTAATTGCGCTGTCACCTTATCGGTAGTAGAGGCATTGAATCAATTTACAGAGATTGATTTAAAAATAAAATGGCCCAACGACATTTTGTCAGGCAAGAATAAAATAGGCGGGGTTTTGATTGAAAATATGATCAAAGGGGACTATATTAATGCTTCTATAATAGGGATTGGTGTAAATATTAATCAAGGGCGTTTTGAAGGTCTTCCCAATGCTAGTTCTCTTTTTATGAAAACAGGGTGCAAGAAAGAAATCGGTGATGTCCTCAAAAAGGTTTTAAAATTTCTAGAGCTCTATTTCAATAAGCTTTCCAATTACGATACTTCAGGATTGAAGGCACAATATGAGACTTTAATATTTCAAAAAGGAAAGTCCTCAACCTTTAGAGACAATAAAGAAATATTTCAAGGGATTATAAAAGGTGTTACAAATAGTGGATTGTTAATGATTCAAAGAAACTCTGGGAAGGTTTTCAACTATCCTCATGGGACCATTGAAATGATTTTTTAAGCCGGTTGCCATTCTGAAGGGGAAGTCCTCCAAGATTTGAGTACTGAAATCTCTTCAGCTTTAATAGAATTGGATTTTTCGGCTTCAATGATCAAATGATGATAATCACTTAAAGTATGTAGTTGGACTTTCTCAGCTTTGAAATTTTCCACAGCCAAATCAAAACCATAATCGAATAACCCTAACATCCCCAAGACCTTGACCCCTTCTTTCCTAAGTGCTTTTACAGCATTGAGACTACTTTTTCCTGTGGAGATCAAATCTTCTATTACCAATACTTTTTTATCGGGGTCAAGCTGGCCTTCAATTTGACTTTGTCTTCCATGTGACTTAGGCTCCGGTCTAACATATATAAAAGGAGCATTCAGAACATCAGCAACCAACATTCCAATTCCAATAGCTCCTGTGGCTACTCCTGCAACTACAAAGCCTTCATCGTATATTTTTTGGGTTTGTTCTGCTATTTTTTGAGCCAAAAAACTTCTTGTTTTTGGATAAGAAAGGGCTATTCTGTTATCACAGTAAATTGGGGACTTCCAACCACTAGCCCAAGTAAAGGGATTTTTGGGATTCAATTTTATTGCTTTAATTTGTAATAGGGATATCGCTGTCTGCTTGGCGGTCTCTTGATCATAAATCATATACAAATGTATAAAGTTTTTTTCAATAGAAAATTTGTTTTGCTGACCACCCAAATCATTGATCACGAAGATCAAACCCCTTTATTCTACATTAAGTTTATCGACCAAAAACAAATAATTTCTGCTTTAAAATCCAAAAAAATAAAGGGGATTTATTTGTATCATGCCAAGGAAGATAAGTTGTGGAAACACATGTTGAAAATTTTTTCAAAGGTAGAGGCTGCTGGAGGTCTTGTAGAGCACCGAAATGGTAAATTTTTGTTCATCTATAGAAATAATAAATGGGACTTACCAAAAGGTAAAATTGAAAAAAAAGAAATATTGATCGATGGTGCTGTTAGAGAAGTGATGGAGGAAACAGGAGTAAGGGATTTGATTGTCAAAAAGAGTCTCAACAATACCTTTCACCTTTTTTCGAAGAACGGTAGTTATAAGTTAAAGAAAACGTATTGGTATTTGATGACTACTTCTTACGAGGGTATTTTAGAACCTCAGTTGGAAGAAGGAATTGTTATGGCCGATTGGAAAACCAAGGAGGAGGTTCCCGATTTGATGGAAAATGCTTACCCAAACATTAAATTGCTTTTTGAAGAAATTGATTTGAATTAAACCCTCACTTTCGAGGGGACTAGTTCTCTATAATTACCCTGATTTGATATAATCTCCCTCACAATACTGCTGCTGATAAAAGAAGTTTTGGTTGCGGTAAGGAGAAAAACAGTTTTAATTCCAGACAATTTTCTATTGGTCTCGGCAATGGCCTTTTCAAATTCAAAATCAGCAGAATTTCTCAAACCTCTTAAAATAAAATCAGCTTTAATTTTTTTACAAAATTCAATAGTCAATCCCTCATATTGACTTACCGAAATGTTTTTATACTGAGCAAAGGTCTCTTCGACAAAAGTCATCCTTTTTTTTGTTGAAAACATGTATTTCTTTTCGGAGTTGGTACCCACCCCGATAATGATTTCATCAAAAAGCGGAATACTTTGTTTGATGATGTCCAAATGGCCCAAGGTAATGGGGTCAAAGGAACCGGGAAAAACTGCACGTTTCATGTCACTAAATTAGTGGTTTTTTCATTGCCTCTGTTAGCAATAACTCAAAAAAGTCCGTTAATTTAATTCCTGCAGCACTGAGTTGCTGAGGGATAAGACTAGCATCCGTAAAACCAGGGACCGTATTGACCTCTAACAAATGGGGAATACTATTTACAATAATGAATTCACTCCTACAAACTCCCTTGAGTCCCAATTGATGGTATAGTTTTTTGATGGTGGCATGAACTTTAATTATGGAGATTTCGTTAATTCTGGCTGGAGTTATTTCCTCAGATTTTCCATTGTATTTTGCATCAAAGTCAAAAAAATCGTTTTCCGAAATGATTTCGGTTATGGGCAATATAATGACTTTACCATTCAAAACATATGACCCTACAGATATTTCTGTTCCAACTAAAGCAGATTCGATGATTAATTGATCATCTTCTTTTAGGGCCGAATTTACTGCATTTTTTAAGGCTTTTTTTTCATATACTTTTACAATTCCATAGCTACTTCCTGAACGATTGGGTTTGACAAAACAGGGTATACCTACTTTTTTTTCAATTGTATCAATATCTAAAAGGTCTCCAAGATCAAAGTCAAATGATTTTGCAATTGGAATATGCCATTCTTTTACCTTTTTCAGAAAATCTCTTTTGTTAAAAGTCAGAGCCGCAATTTTTTGACTGCAGCTGGTGTGAGGTATTTGCAGTTGATCTAAACTTTTTGCCAATTGTCCATCCTCCCCTGGTTCTCCATGAATTGCGTTAAACACTACATCGAAATGAATAATTTTTTCATCTATTTTGAATGTGAAATCTTTTTGATTAAGGAGAAATTTGTTTTCTTGTTGGTCCAAGACAGTCCAGTGGTTTTTATCTACTATTATTTTGAAGCAGTTCCATCTGGATTGACGTAAAACTTGGTAGACAGTATTTCCGCTTTTAAGAGAAATTTCTCGCTCGGAAGAATGTCCTCCCATTGCGATACCAACTACTTTTTTACTCATGAATAAGCTTTTAACAAATGTATTGCATTTAAAATTAATCCTTAAGCCCATTGATTTATTATCTTTGTGAAGTTATAAAACAATGAATTTCTTTAGGTTTCTTTTTAGCAAAACGTTGGTAATACAATTGATCCTTGCCTTTTTGGTGGGAATCTTTTTTGTCTATTTAAGCCTAAATTTTTTAAAAGTCATCACCTTTCACGATAAATATCAAGAAGTACCTGATTTAAAAGGCATTAACTTGGTCAACTTACCCCAAATTATAGTGGATAAAAACCTCAGATATGAAATTATTGATTCCTCAAAATTCACTCCAAATTTACCACCGCTGACTATTATTGAGCACTTGCCAAGCGCCGGACAATTAGTGAAGAAAAATCGTAAGATTTATGTCACTTTAAATCCGTCTGGTTATAGGAAAATAAGTGTTCCTGATGTGGTTCAAATCACGCGAAGAAATGCAGAGGTCACTTTGATTTCGGTTGGATTTTCAATAGGTGAAATTAGCTACAGAGACAATATTGGTAAGGATATGGTTTTAGAGATGCAATATAGGGGAGAGCCTATAGAGGTGGGAACACTTTTGCAAAAAAAAGTCGAAATAGATTTGGTATTAGGCAATGGGAAAAGAAAATAAACCAACTGTTGGAACCGAACTTACAAATGATCAATTGTATGAACATTATGCATTCCATTCCGATCCAGGACAAGAACCTTTAAGGGTAGATAAGTTCCTCATGAATCGGATTCAAAATGCTACCCGAAACAAGATACAGCAAGCTGCAAAATCAGGAGCCATAAAAGTCAATGAAATATCGGTAAAATCCAACTACAGGGTTAAAGGAGGAGATCAGATTAGGGTAGTGTTCTCTCATCCCCGTCATGAAAACTTATTGATCCCTGAAGCCATGGATTTAGTCATTCTTTATGAAGACGATGATCTTATTGTGGTCAACAAAAAAGCAGGGATGGTAGTCCATCCTGGACATGGAAACTACAGTGGAACTTTGATCAACGGTCTATTGTATCATTTCGAAAAATTACCCTTGAATTCGAGTAACAGACCGGGTTTAGTCCATCGTATTGATAAAGATACCAGTGGCCTATTAGTCATAGCCAAAACTGATAAGTCAATGGTTGATTTGTCTAAACAATTTCTATACAAAACTTCTTCTAGAAAGTACATTGCTTTGGTTTGGGGAGATGTTAAAGAAGATCAAGCTACCATAGAGGAGCACATTGGGAGGCATCCTCAAAACCGACTCCAAATGACTGTTTTTCCCGAGGCCAGTTCTGGGAAAATGGCCATTACACACTACAGAGTAATTGAAAGATTTGGTTATGTTACCCTAATCGAATGTCGTTTGGAAACTGGTAGGACCCACCAAATTCGTGTGCACATGAAATATATTGGTCATACTTTGTTCAATGACTCTCGATATGGAGGAGATAATATACTGAAGGGAACTACTTTCACCAAGTACAAACAATTTGTTCAGAATTGTTTTGCCCTATTGCCGCGTCAAGCCCTTCATGCGAAAACACTGGGGTTTGAGCATCCCTCCCAAAAAAAATGGATGGATTTCGACGCCCCTTTACCGGAGGATATGAAAGTGACCATTGACAAATGGAGAAATTACGCTCAGCATAAGCATTTCTAATTCTTTTATCGGTTTATACAATTCTTTTAAATTGGTTTTCAAGCGAATTCCTTATAAATTTGAAAAAAAAGTTTAATATGAAAATGGTTATCTCACCCGCAAAATCACTCAATTTTAAGTCTAATTTGCCAATTGAACAAATTTCATATCCCTGTTTTCTGGCTGAGGCCAATCAAATCAATTCGCTTCTTAAAGAGAAGACTCCCGCTGAGCTTTCACAATTGATGAAAATGTCTGAAAAACTCGGTAACCTGAACTGGGAAAGGAATCAGAATTTCAAAACACCGTTCAATAAAGCAAATGCTCGTCCAGCAGTTTATACTTTTGATGGTGATGTTTATACAGGATTAGATATTTATACCCTTCCCTTGGAAAAAGTTAAAGCTCTCCAAGATAGCCTAAGGATACTTTCAGGGCTATATGGTGTTTTAAAACCATTAGACTTAATTCAACCTTATCGGCTGGAGATGGGCACAGAAATACCCATTGATAAAAATAAGAATCTATATGACTTTTGGAGACAAAAAATCACCAACTTCATCAATGAAGAATTAGAGGAGAACGAGCTATTTTTAAATTTGGCTAGTAATGAATATTTCTTCTCCATAGACACTAAAATCTTAAAGGTAAAGGTCGTTACTCCACAGTTTAAGGATTTCAAAAATGGCACCCTAAAGATGATATCCTTTTATGCTAAGAAAGCCAGAGGAATGATGGTGCGCTATTTACTGGACAAGGAAAAGGTCACAGCCGACACCTTATTGGGTTTTGATTACGGTGGCTATGCCTATAGTGAGGATCACACCGAATCTCCTCTGTCTCCTGTTTTTATTAGATAAGTCTGAGCAAGGAAGGGTCGATACCCATCACATGACTTTTGATGTATGACTTCAAAAACTCCTGGTTTAACTCATCTCCTCCCTTCAAATCTGGAGAAAATATCAATTCTCTATGGTCGAGTTTGAGGTACTGTTTAAGCATGGGTATGGATTTGGGGGCATAGCTGTAATGCCAAGGTTCATATTTAAAACCGCTTCTTTTTTCGTCTTTGGTATAGGGCATTAGGAAGCCATAGTCTTGGGCATGGTTTTCCATCCATTCCCTCAAAGTATTGTAGGGGCCGTCGTCGTGAAATTTTTGTGTAAGTAAAACATCACCCTCTTGAATGGAGGCTGCATTGATGACATCAATATCAGTACCCCAATGATGTCGAGAGGTACCGGGAATTGTTGAGTATTCAATAATTTTTCTGATTGCTTCTCCATCCTGCATCCCTTCGCTTTTAAATCTTGAAAATTTCCTGTTCCAAATACTTTTTTGTCTTTCAAAAGATCTGTAGGAAGAGACCACTTTGATAGTGATACCCTGCTTTTGGGCTGCAGCAGACATTTCTCGGAAAGCTTTGTCAGCCTCAGGCAGTAAAGCGTAATTTTTTCCAACAAGCTTTGGAATTCCCTTTCCGATGAGTAAATTTGGGTCAGTATCCATGATTTTACCGGGTTGAAGATGGCTTAAGCCCATGATGGTCAAGCCCGCATTAATAAACTCTAATCGATTCATAATCAATAAATTATTGATTTTGTTTTAAAAACAATTCCAAAATTGCATGGCTTTTGTCTTTAAATTTACCCCCTAAAATTACACTAATTTACAGGAGTTTAAAAAATGCCTAACAAAGGATATTTAATTTTTAATAAGTTTTAAAATCATTTGAACAGATTAGCTTATTATCTTTGAAAGTATGAAAAAAATCCACTTACTACTTTTTATATTGCCAATTGTGGTAATGGGTCAAGATCGCAAACCCATCAAGGGTCAGTTGATCTACAGAAATATCAATGTGGTAGCAGCCAATGTGGTCAATAATACTGCTCAGTTCAATACCATTACTGATTTGGATGGTGCTTTCGAAATTCCCGTCGCCTTGGGAGACGAAGTTGTATTTTCTTCTGTCCAATATTTGATCAGAACTGTCAAAATAACTCCTGAAATATTGAAAAAAAACAGATTGATTATCACGGTAAATGAAAAAATAAATGCCCTTGAAGAAGTAGTTGTAACCCCCGAAAATATGGAAAAGTTCCTTGACCTTAAAGAAGAAGAGTTTAAAGGCTATGACTACAACATAGACAAATCGACAAAATTAGAAAACACTATAGTCACTCAGGGGCAACTCAAGAACGGCATTAATATAATCAATGTTGCAAAATTGATTGCCAAAGCCGTAAGCAATAAATCGGAAGAAGAAAAACAAAAATTAAAACCCAGTGAAATACTTATCTATGTATTTAGCAATGAGTTTTTTGTTAATGATCTTGCACTTAAAAACGATCAAGTTACTGGTTTTTTAGAGTATATAGATAAAAATTTACCCTCTAAAAAATTACTCAAAA
Organism: uncultured Flavobacteriaceae bacterium; assembly: GCA_913043275.1. Taxonomy (GTDB): domain Bacteria; phylum Bacteroidota; class Bacteroidia; order Flavobacteriales; family Flavobacteriaceae; genus UBA8316. Next base: position 104,645 of record CAJWLL010000003.1, read on the forward strand.
CCGGTCAGCAATTTCAATTGATTGATTATTTGATTTCTGAGAGTCAAAATTATCGTGATAAATTAAGCTCCAAATGACCAAGTTATTTTTTGGGTTTTTATGCAGTCTTTTGGGGGCAGTTTCTTTCCATAATTTTTATGTTTCGACCACTTCGATTCGGTTTGTGCCCGAGGAAAAATCGATACAAATCACAACACAGGTTTTTCTCGATGATTTTGAGTCTGTCCTCCAACAATTCGGCAACAAAAAGACCAAATTGATACCGGAGGTTTCTCAGGATGATATCGACAGTTTGGTCGAAGACTATTTTCGAAAAAACATTACTTTCAAATCCCAGGGAAAAATAATGGATTTTGATTTTCTAGGAAAAGTATACAAAAGTGATGTTTTAGTAGCTTATATGGAACTAAAAATGGATTCTGTAATGTCACAATTCAGCATAAAAAACACCATTTTCTTTGATTATTTACCTGATCAAAAAAACATCATTCATCTTAAGGTTTCTTCCAAAAGAAAAAGCTTTTTGGCGGTTTCCTCAAAATCCTTATTTGAAGTACCAAATGATTTTTTTGATTTGAAGAATTAACAGATTTTAAAAATTGCACTAAATTACCCCTTTTAAATACCCAACATTATGAACATTATCAAATTCAGGTTTTTCTTTCTTTCTTTTTTGTTATTTCAGCTTCCTTTTAACGCGCAAACATCTGCTGACTCTCTTTCTACTCGTGGGCATTCCAATAATAATAAATTCAAGCAGCTAAAAGACGAGTTAGCCACTCCCAACAGTTTTAGAACTGCTTCTGGCGCTCCCGGTAGAGACTATTATCAACAAAAGGTAGATTACGTCATGGATATAGAGTTGGATGACGAAAACAAAAAAATATACGGTGAGGAAGAAATTACTTATCTCAACAATTCTCCAGACGATTTGAGTTATTTGTGGATTCAGTTGGATCAAAACATACGAAAAAAAGATGCTCCGGCCTTGGAAAAAAATGGTGAAGGTGCGGAACCCATTCTTCGCGTAGAAACTTTTGTTAACACTTTTTTTAAAGAGCCTTTTGATGGGGGCTTTAATATCGATTGGGTAAAGGACTCCAATGGATCCCCAATAAAACACACCATTAACATGACCATGATGCGGTTAGATTTACCCCAACCATTAAAAAGTGGAGACCAATTTAAATTTTCAATTAAGTGGTGGTACAACATTAACAACCATATAGAAAATCGTGCTCGTTCGGGATATGAGTATTTTCCGAAAGATGATAATCGTACCTATGTAATCGCTCAATTTTTTCCTAGATTAGCCGTTTACAACGATGTTGAGGGATGGCAAAACCATCAGTTTTGGGGTAATGGTGAGTTTGCACTTAATTTCGGAGACTATACCGTAAGGTTGACCGTTCCAGCCGATCACGTGGTCGAGGCTACTGGTCAGTTGCAAAATCCAAAAGATGTCCTCTCACGTGAAGAACTCAAAAGGTATCGTCAAGCCCAAACTTCTTTTGACAAACCGGTAATTATTGTTAGTGAGGAGGTAGCCATAGAGCGAGAAAAAAGCTTTTCAAAAAAGAAAAAAATATGGGAATTCAAAGCGCAAAACGTCCGGGATTTTGGATTTGCGACTTCCAGAAAATTCATTTGGGAGATGATGGCTGTCAAATTGGGAGGGAAGAACGTGATGGCAGTATCCCTCTATCCTAAAGAAGGAAATCCCCTTTGGGAAGAGTATTCCACCAAAGCGGTTGTTCAAACCCTAAAAACCTATTCCCATCATACTTTTGATTACCCCTATCCAAAGGCGGTATCTGTTCATGCCAAAAACCAAGGGATGGAGTATCCCATGATTTGTTGGAATTACGGACGTCCCGATCAAGACGGATCCTATTCAGACGCTGTAAAATTTGGTATGATCAGTGTCATCATCCATGAAATTGGACATAATTTTTTCCCGATGATCGTCAATTCTGATGAAAGGCAATGGGGTTGGATGGACGAAGGACTTGATACATTTATGCAGTACCTCGCAGAGCAGGAGTTTGGCAAGCCCCATCCCGCCTCTATAGAGAGCTTGGAAAAATACCCTTCCAGAAGAGGTGAACCTAAAGCCATTGTAAATTATATGTCGGGGGATCAGAGCTTTATCGCACCCATCATGTCCAATCCCGAAAATGTTTATCAATTGGGGCCTAACGCCTATGGAAAACCTGCTACTGCACTCAATATTTTGAGAGAAACCGTTATGGGTAGAAACTTGTTTGATCATGCTTTTAAAACTTACGCCCAAAGATGGATGTTCAAACATCCTACTCCTGCAGATTTTTTTAGAACAATGGAGGATGCTTCTGCAGTAGACTTAGATTGGTTTTGGAGAGGGTGGTTTTATACTACAGACTTTGTAGATATTGGTGTAAAGGGGGTTAAACAATTTTTTGTTTCCGATCAACCAAGCAAAGAAGTTTTGGAAATGCTCAGAAATTATGGCATGACTCAGGCTGATTTGCCTCCGGTAGTTTATACAATGGTAGAAGATAACGAAGACTTCAAGTCGGATTACAAATCTGGAACCCCTGTCGACCACTCCCAGGCTCTGAAATCATATATAGATCAAAATTCTAGTGATTCTAAATCATTAATAAAGATTCCCAAAAATTTTTATGAAATTACTTTCGAAAAACCTGGAGGCCTAGTAATGCCTCTTATTGTAGACTTTACTTATTCTGATGGTTCTTCAGAACGTGTTAACTACCCGGTTCAGGTATGGCGAAAAAATGACAATGAAATGAAAAAGGTTATCGCAACGGACAAGGAAATCATCAGGATCGAGGTTGATCCCGATAAAGAGACCGCTGACATAGATCATTCTAATAATAGTTGGCCTAAAATCGAAGAAATGTCCGAATTTGATCAATTTAAAGCCAAGATGAAAGATTAATAGTTTTTATTGAGGAGGACTATGATTTGATTTCGATTTTACATACGTTATCAGTTACTTTCCATTTTATATCTTTGTCAAAAAATAACCCATGTTTCTTTTTATCAGTGGTGCTGAAATTGTTTTTATATTCTTTATCGTACTGCTTATTTTTGGCGCAGATAAGATTCCTTCTATTGCAAAAAAATTGGCCAAGGGGGTTAATCAGGTGAGGAGTGCTACAAATGAAATTAAAACAGAAATACAAAAATCTGTAGATAAAAATAATCCTGCAGGTGCGGTAGGCAAAGAATTGAAAAACCAAGTCGATAAGGTCAAGGAAGATTTTGATGAGTTGACGGACTCCATTAAAAGAGACCTTTAGACTTTTCGACAAATCATCAGACCGTCCCTTATTGGAAGCAGTAATGTTTCTACTTTTTTTTCAGCCTTAACTTTATCGTTAAAACTTTTCAGCCCCAAGGTTTCGGCATCATTATCAGGAATATTTTTATGGAGTACTTTCCTGCTCCATAAAACATTATCGGCAATGATTATTCCCCCGGGGTTTAATTTAGGAAGGATGAGATCAAAATAATGACTGTAGTTAGTTTTGTCCGCATCAATAAAAACTAAATCAAAATTAAAATCAAGTTTCGGAATGATTTTTTTTGCGTCTCCTTGATGTGAGAAGATTTGATTTCTATAAATGCTCTTATTAAAATATTTTTTGTAAAAATCAAATAATTCCTCGTTGATTTCTATGGTATGGATGGCACCATTTTTTATCAAGCCTTCGGCCAAACAAAGTGTTGCATAGCCAGTATAAGTGCCTACTTCAAGTATATTTTCGGGTTGAGTCAAATGAGACAAAAAACTTAAAAACCTTCCTTGGAATGGACCGCTGATCATTCTGGGTTTTAATATTTTTTGATGAGTTTCTTTATGAAGTTTTTTTAGCAATTCAGATTCATCCTGAGTGTGGCTTTCAGCATATTGCATTATGTCATCATCGATAAAGTACATCTCAGCTTTTAGCTTTTCTTCTGATTTCATTAGGTCGAGCATACTCCAATCTTTTCTTTAACTTCGGAAGGGCATATCCATCAAGCCCATTTATGGCGACCACTTCTCCCGATTCTAATTTCACCCAGCCATCTTTTTGGAGAAGCTCATCTTCTACAAAAATATGTTCTATTACCGCTATGATCAATACACAACCGTTTTCTTTGATTTCGTATTCATTCAAATAACTACATCCCAAAGCAATTGGGGAGCCTTTAACAAAAGGAGCATGCCAATCAACCCTATATTCTGGTTCTAACAATGTTTGATCAAACTCTGAAATATTTTCATCATATTTTGCACTGCTGTGGTGGGCTTGTTCAACCTGATTTAATGTCACGTTGTTTACAGTAAAGACTTTATTTTCTTTTATATTATTGTATGTGTCACTTGCGACAATATTGGGGCGTAAGGTAAAGTGAATTAAAGCTGGATTGCTCCCCAAATGAGTGATGGAACTAAAAATAGCTACATTTTCTTTTCCTAAGCTGGATTTTGTGCCGATCATATTGGCTGACTTGTAGCCAGTAATACTATTGATCAGATTGATACGATACAGTTTTGAGAACCCTTGGATTTCATCGATATCGAAATGCTGCATTTTCAGTTCGGATGAATCGGATTGTTTGTCGAAGTAAAATATGGCTGCCAATAAACCCATTACTATTACAACCAAACTTACAATAAAAATGTAATGATCCTCAATCGCATTTGTAGATAAAAAGTCATCTTGGATTACTTTTTGGTCAACAAATCGTATGAAAAGACCCAATGGAATCAGTAGAACTATAAATCTAAATTTTTTGAATTTTTCTTTCATAATTAGTTTTTAAGGGGTCGAGTATTAAAAATATAAAATCCAAGAAATAGTCTTAAATGCATTAGCCACCTGGTGGCTATCAATTAGTATTTGTTTCCTCAATTTAGATATTTTAACTTGAATCCTTTTTTAATTACTTTTTCTAATACCCCATTTTTGACGATAAGAAAATTTTTCCTCACAAATTTGAAGGCTTAATTTACGAATTAAATGAACTGGATTTCCACCACCACCTTCTCTAAAGCTCTCCGATGCAGTTAAGCATAAATTTAAATCACTTAACGGTTGAATTTTTCCGTCATTTTGAAGAGTAAATTTTTGTTTATTTTTTTTATTACAGGTGTTTAATATTAAGCTTGATGATTCTTCAATTTTTTCGGCTTCCATACAAACCTTAAAATAAGGAATATAAAACTCATTCTCACTTATTTTAAATTTATCAAAACTCTGATCCACAGAAATTTCTCCTTGATATGAATAACAAGAATGGGATTGGAGTCCTTTATTAACATCTGCATTGGTTTTATGGCCTTGTATATCTATACAATATCCTCTTGAATCATTCAATTTATTCAATAAATAAACTTCTACCGTTTCCAATTTAACAAGAGGTTGTCCAATAATAACTTCAGTATTATTACAGTAAATTAATAAGCTAATTAAAGAAGATAAAATCAAAGTCCTTTTCATAATCTAACAAAGTTAAAAATATCACATGAGGTTCTTTGATAATAAGAATAGCAATTATTGAAAAAGATTTTTATAAATTCCTAAGATATTGACGATTATTAAAAGCAATAGTCTAAATATTAGCAATCTATTTATTTGTATTTCCATTATTCATATATTGTGATCTAGAAATATTCTAATGAAAAAGCTACTTTTTATAATTAGCATTTTAATTTTTATAAAGGTTTCTTCTCAAACTGGATCTTATACATCCAGGGAAATTGATAGTTTAGTAATTAGCGAGGGAGGATCACAATCATTAATGTCTATAAAATCTGAACAAAGACAAAAAGAGTGGCAGAAAATAAACCGAAATTATTTCTCAAGAGAAATAGCAAAGTATAAACTATTCAGAACAGATTTAATTGTTGAAGAATTGGATGGTAAAAAAAATTTTATTTTTACTCATACTCACTGTTGGAAAAGACCCCTTGGTTGTTCATATATAACTTCATCTAATAAGTTTATTGTTCATGAATGGTAGTCTAAAATATTACTTAATTCAAGGTTCCTAAGAATGTCAGTTCATGCGATAAAACTACTTAAGTCTAAAAATATACTCAAGCCCTAAACAAAAATAATATCTAAAATTTTATAGGGTATTTTTATATTGATTGTTATTAACCGTAATTTAAAAAGCACTAGTAAAGTTATCAGGTAATGGAATATATTTTTTCATATGGCACTTTGCAAAAAGATAATGTTCAATTAGATTCGTTCGGAAGATTATTGAATGGTAAAAAAGATCTAATAACTGGATATAAACTTAAAAAAATAGAAATTAAGGATTTAACTGTTATTAATTCTAGTAAAGAGAGATTTCATCCAATTCTTATTTTCTCTGGTGATCTTTCCGATGAAGTAAAAGGGACAGTTTATGAAATTTCCTCTGCCGAACTATTAAAAGCTGATGATTATGAAGTTGATGATTATAAAAGGGTAGAAACAATCTTAAAATCAGGTAAGAAATCTTGGGTTTATATTTCAAAATCTAAAAGTATTTAGCGAGAGCAGCTTATATTGTATGATTTATTTTGAACTTATATGGTTCAATTAAAAATAAAATTTATTTAAAAGAACCTTATATTCGTAGGCATTAATATCCTAATGAATTTCAGAAGTGATTACAAATTAAAATAAATTGTCTTAAATACTATGGGTGTTTAGCTCAGTTGGTTTAGAGCGCTACCTTGACAGGGTAGAAGTCACTGGTTCGAATCCAGTAACACCCACAAGGGTTTGCAAGAAATTGTAAACCTTTTTTTATGTCTTTACAAATTATATACGAATTCTAAAGAATTTTATAGTATCTGAACATTATGTTCTTTTTCATATGCTTCAACCTTTTCTAATCTTTCTTTTTCATCTACTAATGTAACTATTTGTATTTGGTCAAATATTGGTAACTCTAGTGTATCATCACTAATAGTCTTGTGAGTGTACTTTGGAACTGCATAGGGGAGTAGCTTTATAATAAACTCCAACCTTTCTTTGTTATTTGATAGACTTCGCCTGTAGCTTTATTAAGGAGCCATCCTTTAATCTGTTGTGCTTGAGATGCTCGTAAATTTGTAATTTCCCAAACTATACTATCGCTATACTATCACCATGGATATCACCATGGGTATCACCCTTTCTCTTTTTCGTATTTTTTGTATGGAGTTTTTGTTAAAATGGTATCTCTGAGTTACTGTTTTTGTGGAGTTGACAAATCGTTCAATTGGCTTCAAAAATAGGCTGTTGTGAGCATAAAAATTAGTGTATGAGAAGTATCTTTGCACCAAATTTAAACCCTATGATTACCTTATTTTTATTTATGTTATTCGCTTCTCCGGAGGAGAGGATGGTAGATGCTATTGCTTCGGAAGACTATCAGTTTGTTGAGTCTGTTCTCAAAAGTAAACGAGTAAAACCTACTGCTCTGGTGTATGGCAAACCTTTAATCATTCACGCAGTCATTCACAACAAGCCAGAGATGGTGTTGCTTTTGGCTGAGTATGGTGCAATGAGAGTTGATCCCTTGTGTAAAGACGGAAAGGATGTCTTTGATTATGCACAAGAGTATGGGTCTACTCTTGCTTTGGCTCAAATCATTGTGATAAGGGCATAAAAAAAGGGGATGCAAAGCACCCCCTGATTATAATGTGTCGCGCACGACAGAAATTACGATGGCTAACTGGACACCGTTCTTTTTCTCCTATGTTGACTTTGGCCCTCCCTCGGGAGGTTTTTTTTGCACTTATTCATACTATTGAATGAAAGTTAACATGTGTAACATTTATTTTTATCTTGTAGTGATATGAAAAAGCTAATACTTCTTTTACTAATATACCTTTCTTTTTCTTGCTCCTCAGATAAAATTAATGATGAAGAAATTATCTGCACTGACTCACAGTTGGGTGTAAATTGCCCTGATACTGATTATATTAAAAACTCGGACTCTCAATATGTTCTGCCCTGGGAAATTGGAAAAATTTTCAAAGTAGGTCAAGGTAATTGTACCGATGGTTCGCATAGTTTAGGTCAAGTTCAATACGCTTATGATATAGACATGCCAATAGGGACTAATATTGTTGCGATTAGGTCAGGAATAGTTGTCAAGGTCATTGAAAAATTTAAAGATTTAGAAATTGGAACCGTTGGTGCTATTGATGAAGCGAATGTTATTCATATCAAGCATGAGGATGGAACTGAAGCTCAATATCTTCACTTAACTTATAATGGGGCACTAAAAAATGAAGGTGATAATGTTAATCAAGGTGAAGTAATTGCCTTAAGTGGAAATACGGGAAAATCAACTGGGCCTCATCTCCATTTTCACGTAATGCAAGCATTAAATGAATGTGAGGATACTGATCCTCGTGAAAATTATACTTGGTATTCTTGTAATTCAATTCCTCTTACTTTTAAAAACACATCAGAACATTGTTATGGTCTTCTTGAAAAAGATTTAAAGTCTGAGGGCTATACCGCAGAATCATATTAACTATAATTATAGATGACAAGCTGGGAATCCCTCAGCACCCACAAGGGTTTGCAAACAATTGTAATCCCTTTTTTTATAAATTCACAATAATTATTAATTATTGTCATCTATGAAAACACTTACAATGTATCAAGTTGATGCTTTTACCGATAGAATTTTTGGAGGTAATCCCGCAGCAGTTATTATCACAGACCAATTTTTAAGTGATGATCGAATGCAAGCTATTGCTAATGAAAATAATTTAGCTGAAACAGCTTTCTTGGTTCCAGAGGGTAAAGATTACAAATTAAGATGGTTTACACCAGATGTTGAGGTTGATCTTTGTGGCCATGCAACATTGGCTGCGGCATATGTCCTTAAAAAGGTACTTGGTAAAAATCAAAACCCATTGCGTTTCCATTCAAAATATAAGGGTATTTTAGAAGTTTTCGATGAAGGAGATAGATTGTATCTCAACTTTCCATCCGACAGGCTTAAAGAAGTAGACCTTAGGGTTAAGATTAGATCAGCCATTGGGTTTGAGCCTGTTGAAACTTTTAAGGGGGAAACTGATTTCATTGCTGTTTTAAAGGATGAAAAATCTGTTGCATCAATATCACCTGATATTGCTAAAGTTGCAGCTCTGGGTGGAAGAGGTTTGATTGTAACAGCTGCAGGAGATAAGGCTGATTTTGTTTCAAGATTTTTTGCACCACAAACTGGAGTTGATGAGGACTATGTGACTGGTTCAGCGCATACTTCATTGATACCACTTTGGTCCAAAAAAATAAACAAAAAAGAATTATTGGCACATCAAATCTCAGACAGGATGGGGATTTTGTACTGCAGAGATAAAGTAAATCGTGTATGGATAGGAGGAACAGCAACTTTATTTATGAGAGCTACTATTTATATTCCAAATTAATTTCTCAAATCATTGTAAGAATTTAAAACGCTTATAAACTCTTTGCGAATCATTTTCTCTTGATCTGTCAAATGGTTAATTGGAATACTGTTTTTTTCTCCGGGATCCTTTTTTAGGTTATAAAACTTGTTGCCAACATATAATTTATAGTTTTCGTTTCTTACCCATTCGCTTGACGCACTCATAGGATTTGATCCTCCGTCCCTATTATACCATGTATGAATCCACTTTCTTTTGAACCCATCTTTTCCGGTTAATTGGGGATAGAAACTGACGCCGTCTAGATCCAAAGTAGAATCCAATGAAATTCTCGCTGCCTCACATAAGGTGGGAAAAAAATCACTGAAATCCACTAAAGCCTCTGATCTTTGGTTAGGTTTTATAACTCCCTTCCAGTTGACGATAAGAGGAACATGTGTCCCATTGTCAGTAGTCTTTCCCTTCCCACCAACCACAGCTAAATTATCCATCATGGATACTACAGGGGTATCGGTACCATTGTCACCGGTAAATAATATGATGGTATTCTCCCTCAATCCCAATTCATCCAATTGTTTTATAATTCGTCCGATTGAAAAATCCATGTAAGAAACCATATCACCAAAATACTTGGCATTTCCTTTATAAGTTTTAGATCCAAGATCAGTAGGGTCCCAGTCTTTTGAATGGGGAGCCGGATCAAAAGGACAATGCGTCAGAATCATAGGATAGTAGACTAAAAATGGCTGGTCCTTTTTCCTTTTTATAAAGTCATTAATGTAATCTACGACTAAATCTGTAGAGTACTTACCTTCATTTTTTTCATAGATTTCACCATTGATTTCAAGAACAGGATTGACATATCTTTTGTCTAACCCCAAAGAGTCTCTTCCTGTGGTTGTCAATTGCCAAAGAATATGTTCGTCGAATCCAAAATGATCTGGTAAATATGCATCTTGACCCAATTGCCATTTCCCTGCGATCATAGTTGCATATCCTTTTTTTCTAAATAGTTGGCTGAAGGTTTTTTCCTTTGGATTGAGGTAGCCAAATTTCACATGATTTTTTTTATTAGACCTACCCGTCATCAGTTTTACTCTTGAGGGGGTGCAAATTGGTTGAGAGTGGCAATTTTCAAATTGCATTCCAGTTTGAGCCAATTGATTTAAATTAGGGGTGTTGTAAGATGTGCCTCCATAGGAATTGATGCATTCATAGCCCAAGTCGTCCGCCAAAATCATTACGATATTGGGGTCCGGAGTGCTTATTTGAGCTTTTAAACTAACTAGGGTAAATCCTAAAAAGATTACAAAATATTTTTTCAATGCGAATAAGTTTTGGATTGTTTAATAATTTAAAATAGGAATAATCTTTTTAACTAGGATTAATGAGATTCATTTGTATCAATATTAACTTAAAAAAAAAGCCTCTTATGAGAGGCTTATGAATAAATTTAATTTTTTTGGAGGGTTTTTATCCGAAGACTTTAGCCAAAGTGTAACCTATTGCTATACCCAAAAGCAGCATAATAAAGCCTTTCCCAGAAAAAAACCAACTGAATTTTTCTTCCCAAGCATCTGGAATAAAGTTTTGATTTTCATCCTTTAAAGCTCCAGATCGGGTAGAGTAACCTGCATACCAATATACTCCACCGAAGAGAATAGCGAGAAAAACTAATACTACTAATATATTATCCATAACTTAAAAATTTAGATATCTACACATAAAAAGTAAGATATTATTGTAAACTTAATAAAAAAACATTAGTTTTTTTATAAAATGACATTATTATTAATTCTACTTTTTAATATTTATAGATTTTTACATTTAAAATTCATTTTGAATACTTTACTAATAACCTTAAGTTTACGATAAATAGGATTTTCATGAGTTATAGAATAAAAACCTTGAGAGATTACACTAATAATTATGATAAGAGTGTGACGTCTCCTGAAAAATTTTGGTCAGAAATTGCAGAACATTTTGAATGGAAAAGAAAATGGGATAAGGTCTTGAACTGGGATTTTGAAACTCCTCAAGTTAGTTGGTTCGAAAATGCCCAACTGAATTTAACCGAAAATATTTTTGAAAGGTTACTTCCCACACATGAAAATAAAACCGCAATCATATGGGAGCCCAATGACCAAGAAGAAGATTCAATACACCTAACCTATGGAGAATTGTTTAAAGCCACTTGTAAATTTGCCAATGCTCTAAAATCACAAGGGGTCAACAAAGGGGATCGTATTATCATTTATATGCCGATGGTTCCTGAGGCTGCCATTGCAATGTTGGCCTGTGCTAGGATTGGAGCCATTCACTCGGTTGTATTTGCTGGGTTTTCTGCCTCTGCACTGGCTGATAGAATTAATGACTGTCAAGCCAAAATGGTGCTTACCTCTGATGGTAATTTTAGAGGTAACAAGAATATACCGGTTAAGGCCGTAGTTGATGAAGCACTAAATAAGACAGAATTTGTTGAAAAAGTAATCGTACTTAAACGAACTGGAGAAAAAGTCGAAATATCGATAGGTCGTGATATTTGGTGGGATGAGGCATTGGAGGGACAACCTGAAGAACATGAGGCAGAAGTAATGAATGCTGAGGATCTATTGTTTATTCTTTATACTTCTGGCTCTACTGGTAAACCTAAAGGAGTCGTTCACACTACTGCAGGCTATATGGTATATACTTATTACTCGTTTTTAAATGTTTTTCAATACGATACTGACGATGTATATTGGTGCACAGCTGACATAGGATGGATTACGGGACATTCTTATATCGTTTACGGTCCGCTTTTGGCAGGAGCTACTACGCTTATGTTTGAGGGAGTGCCTACTTATCCCCATCCGGGTAGGTTATGGGAAATAGTGGAAAAACACAAAGTCAACCAATTTTATACGGCTCCAACTGCGATCAGAGCTTTGCAAGTTTTCGGAACAGAGCCCGTAGAAAAATTTGATTTGAGTTCTCTTAAAGTGATTGGTTCAGTTGGTGAGCCCATCAACGAAGAAGCTTGGCACTGGTATCATGAACATGTGGGTAAGGGAAATTGCCCTCTTGTAGATACTTGGTGGCAAACTGAAACGGGTGGAATTATGATTTCTCCCTTGGCAGGAATTACACCTAATAAACCCGCTCATGCCTCACTGCCGCTTCCTGGGGTTCAGCCAATAATTGTTGATACCGAGGGCAATGAACTTAAAGGTAATAATGTGGAGGGTAATCTTTGTATCAAGTATCCTTGGCCTTCCATGATTAGAACGACTTACGGTGACCATCAGCGATGTAAGGACACCTATTTTTCAGCTTACAAAGGCATGTATTTTACAGGTGATGGTGTCAGAAGAGATCATGATGGTTATCTTAGGATTTTGGGAAGGGTTGATGATGTTATCAATGTTTCAGGTCACCGAATGGGAACAGCAGAAGTGGAAAACGCTATAGATGAACACCCCAATGTAGTCGAATCTGCAGTAGTTGGATATCCTCACGAAATCAAAGGGCAAGGGATTTATGCTTTTGCTATTTGTGATAGTTCTGACAAGTCAGCTGAGGTTTTGGAGGATGAAATCAAACAATTAGTAAGGAAAATAATTGGTCCAATTGCCAAACCGGAGTACGTCCAAATTGTTTCTGGTCTGCCCAAAACTCGTTCGGGTAAAATCATGCGTAGAATCTTGAGAAAAGTCGCCAGTCGTGATCTTTCTAATCTTGGGGACATCTCAACGCTTTTGAACCCTGAAGTGGTAGAGGATATAATTAAAGGAGCAGGCCTTGACTACCAAGTCTTATAAGTAATCCAATAGTGTCTCCATGGCCACCCCTCTCGATCCTTTGATCAGGATATCCGTTTCCTTAAAAGGATTTTTGATTAGGTGATTTTTAATTTCTTCTATCGTTTGGAATGAATGAACTCTTGGATCAATGGATTGGGTTTTAAAAAAATGTTCTCCAACTATTAGTATACTTTCGAGATCTGTGTGTTTTAATTGATCTAGAATTTCTTGATGTGCTTTATCTGTAAATGTTCCCAGTTCAAACATGTCCCCCAAAATAACGGATCCCTTGTTTTTTTTGTTGCTTATAAAAGAAGTGATTGAAGCTTTCATACTACTGGGATTTGCATTGTAAGCATCCAGTGTGATTCTGTTTTTGCCTTTAATGATACTTTGAGATCGATTATTATTTGAGGCATAAGAATTAATTCCCTCTTTTATATGTTCGATATTCATATCAAAAAAATTACCCAATGCAACTGCAGTACCGATATTGGAAAAGTTATATTCTCCATATAGTTGACTTTCAATCTTTTTTTTCTCTACGGTTAATGCCAAAGGTTTGTGCTTTCTTTTTAAATATTTTACACAACAGTCAGCACTTTTATCTTCACCAAAAGTAAAATGATGGTCGTATGAAATCCATTTTCTTTGAAGGGAATCATCTATGTTTAAAATTATTGTTCCTCCTGACTTGGAAAGGTATTCATACATCTCGCACTTACCTTGAATCACTCCTTCAATCCCTCCAAATCCTTCCAGGTGAGCTTGGCCGAAGTTGGTGATTAGCCCAATGTCTGGTTGAGCCAGTTGACACAAAAAATCAATTTCTCTTCTGTGATTTGCGCCCATTTCAACAATGCCTATTTCTGTTTTTTCATCTAAATCAAGCAAGGTTAAAGGCACACCAATATGATTGTTAAAGTTCTCCCTAGTGGCTTTAGTATTAAATTTTTGGGTTAATACACTTCTGATCAATTCTTTGGTTGTGGTCTTTCCATTGCTTCCCGTTAAGGCAATAATTTTGGCTTTTATATTTTTTCTGTGATATTGAGCAAGTTCTTGAAGTGATTGGAGCGTGTTTTTAACAAGAATCAATCGCTTATTTTTTTTTGCAATTTCAGGTCTGTCAACCAAGGCGTATTTTGCACCACTATCAATGGCGGCTTTTGCAAATTGATTTCCGTCATAATTTTCACCTCTTAGAGCTACAAAAAAACAGTCTTGGGTCAGCTTTCTGCTATCAGTTACTACTCCTGAGGAATCTTTAAAGTAATCGTGGAGTTGTATCAAGTTCATAAAAAAAAAGGCATCTGAAAGATGCCTTAATAGGATTATTTACCGCGTTTGTGTCTCGCGGTCTTTTTAATTCTACTTTTTTCTCCTAATCTGGACATGGCACATCTAAAGCCTATATAATCGGTTGCAATGTATTGCGGTAAATACCTGCGTTGGGCTGGGTCCAACCAATAGGCGCGGTCTTTCCAAGATCCTCCTTTGTAAACCCTTACCTCGTCTGTAATTAATGAAGTCCTTCGTTCAGATTTATCGATGTTCCTGACTATATTTCCCTCATCGTCTAAAGATATCTTTGGATGATTAGGTGCATCATACATTCCTGCAGTTTCAGGTCTCTTATTTGGGTTGTCTTCGTCAGTGTTATTAAAGCTTGCAAAAAGTCTTGTAGATTCCTTGTCACCATCTCTGTAGTTTCGATTATCACTTTCAGAGAAATTTTGTCTTAAGAAAGTTTCTTCCTCGTTGATAGGAACTCTGTCCAAGTCTCCTGGAAGTCTTTTGAGCATAACTTTTCCGTTTGGTAGGGTATCATATACTAATTCATCAGGAGATATAATGGTAGCTTTTCCATCTTCTCCTATAGCATTTTTTAGATAGATATTCCCTCTGTAGTAGTTAAAGTCATTGGCTTCATCGTCTACTATGGGTCGGTATACATCTGCTACCCATTCAGCTACATTTCCGGCCATGTCGTATACTCCAAAGTCATTGGGTGGGTAACTCTTTACCTCAACAGTAATATCACCTCCATCGTCTGACCAACCTGCAATTCCACCATAATCTCCTTTTCCAAATTTAAAATTCGCCAACTGATCTCCTTCGCTTCTTCTTTCGTCAGATCGGGTATATTCTCCTGACCAGGGATATTTTTTCTTTCCTCTGTAAGTATTGTATTCTCGATCACCAACCAACGCTAATGCTGCATATTCCCATTCAGCTTCAGTGGGCAATCTGTAGGAGGGAAGTAAAACTCCTTTTTCAATGCCTGCGTATACATTTACGGTGGCAGTATCTTTTTTCATAGTACCCCTTTTTCCCATAAGGCTATCGGAGGCCATCAATCCGCCATAAGAAGTTTCGGGTCGTTTAAGATAGGCCTCAGTACTAAAGGTGCTGTTAGAATTTACAACACCACCCTCTTTTTCGCCATATCTGATATTTTTTTGGACAAAAGATTCTCTTTCCAGGATGAATTCGTTTACCCTATTTGTTCTCCATTCGGAGAACTGAACAGCTTGTAGCCAGTTGATCCCAACAACAGGATATTCTGCATAAGCGGGGTGTCTTAAATAGTTGGTAGTAAGTTCTTCCATATAACCCAAAGTATTTCTCCAAACTAATGTGTCAGGTAACGCCCCTTCATAAATTTGCCTGTACCGGGGTTCACTTAAAGGAAAGACTGTTTCCAACCAATCTAAATACTCCATATACATGATGTTGGTGACTTCTGTTTCGTCAATATAAAAAGACATTACGTGCTGTTGCGTAGGGGTGTTATTCCAGTCATGCAAAACATCGTCTTGAACTTGTCCCTTGGTATAAGTGCCTCCTTCAATAAAAACAAGACCTGGACCACTTTCTTGATCTTCAAATTCAGTGTTATATTGGAAACCTCCATCTTTAGAATTGATGCCCCATCCTGTTGCACGGGACATATTATTTCTTCCTCCACAAGCGACTAATAGAATGGCTATTAGTGCAAAAAAAATAGATTTTTTTAAAAAATTAATTTTCATAGGATCAGTATGTCTAATTTTTAGTGCAATATACTAATTATCTGAGTCTAAATATTACTCTGCAATTAATACATCGTTCTTTTACCCCTGTATAACGTCTAGAATAAAGAAATATTATGCGCCTATGTTAAATATTAATTTATCGAAATTGTTAAAAATTGGTCATTTATTGAATACAACAAATATCTTGATGTTACGTTATAGTTTTGAAAACATTCTAAAGATGAGGTCAACTTGCCTATTGATTAGATTTTTAACAGTTTTATTTTTAATTACGCAAGCAAATGGACAAGATCGTATCATTACTACTGGGGTGCCTTTTCTACTGATTACTCCTGACGCCAGGGCTGCTGGAATGGGAGAGCTTGGAGTTGCCACTTCAGCCGATGCTTATGCCCAACAATGGAACCCTGCTAAGTATGCCTTTTCTGAGAGCAGAAGTGGGCTTGGATTGAGTTATACGCCTTATTTAAGGCAGCTTGTAGATGATATTTTCTTGGGTAATTTGACTTATTTCAACAAAATAAATGAGAGAAGTTCATGGGCCATCAGCCTCAAGTATTTTAGTTATGGGAACGTTCAGTTCAACGATATAATGGCCGGGACCATAATTGATCAAGGCTCTAAAAGACCCAATGAGATAACGTTTGACCTTTCTTATTCCTTAAAATTGAGTGAAAATTTCGCAATGTCGGTGGCGGGAAGATTTTTGAGATCTGATTTAAAAATTCACAACGACATGGATGCTACTTCAGCTAATAGTTTGGGAGTTGACATAGCAGGGTTTTACCAGAGTCAATCCTTTGATATGGGGAATTTGAATGGATTAATTAGAGGAGGATTCAATATTTCCAATATTGGACCAAGACTTAAGTACGATGAAGGGGGGCAAATGGATTTTATTCCTACTAACTTTAGATTGGGAACGGGATTGGATTTAATTTTCGATCCGTCAAATATTTTGGGTGTTTATTTAGAATTTTCTAAACTTCTGGTTCCTACACCAGTTGGCTTTTATGACAGCAGCAATACTCTTAAGGGCTTCCGACAACCTGATGTAAATTTTTTTAACGGCATTTTTAAATCATTTAATGATGCGCCAGGAGGAATGCAAGAGGAATTAAAGGAAATTACTTGGGCTTTAGGTTTTGAATATCTCTTTTCGGATACTCTGGCTTTGAGAGCAGGATACTTCAATGAAAGTGAGGAGAAAGGATCTAGGCGATACATGACCTTTGGAGCTGGATTAGAGCTTAATGGCATGGTAATCGATATATCTTATTTATCCTCCACTTCAAAAATCAGAAATCCTCTTGAAAATACGCTGAGGTTTTCCCTGAGTTTTAATTTCGATGGATCGGGCAGTTCACTTCAAACTGATGATGACTCTTCTTAATTAAATTGAATAAGTTTTCTTTATCAATTTCATAAATATATTATTATCAAAAGGACATAATTCAGTAATTTTGTAATAATTTGAATTCGATAATCATATTCGTTTAATGAAAAAAATAACCCAGGCTACCTATCTGAAATGGTATGAGGATATGTTATTTTGGCGCAAGTTTGAAGACAAACTGGCTGCTGTATATATTCAACAAAAAGTAAGGGGATTCCTTCACCTTTACAACGGTCAAGAGGCCATATTGGCAGGAGCACTCCACGCCATGGAATTGGGTAAGGACAGAATTATCACAGCTTATAGGAATCACGTGCAGCCTATTGGTATGGGTGTAGATGCCAAGCAAGTGATGGCAGAACTTTTTGGCAAATCCACAGGGACTTCCATGGGATTGGGTGGATCAATGCACATTTTTTCCAAAGAACACAATTTTCACGGTGGTCATGGTATTGTAGGTGGACAAATCCCATTGGGTGCTGGAATGGCTTTTGGAGATAAATACTTTAAGAGAGACAATGTTACCCTTTGTTTTATGGGTGACGGTGCCGTGAGACAAGGTTCCCTTCATGAATCACTGAATCTGGCTACGCTATGGCAATTACCAGTGGTTTTTGTGGTTGAAAATAATGGTTATGCTATGGGGACATCTGTAGCCAGAACAGCTAGTCACCAAGAAATTTGGAAATTGGGATTGGGCTATGAAATGCCCTGCGGTCCTGTTGACGGAATGGATCCTGTTGCCGTAGCAAAAGGTTTAGATAAAGCCATTAAGCATGCAAGATTAGGTAAAGGCCCTTCCTTCCTTGAGATGAAAACTTACCGCTACAGAGGTCACTCTATGTCCGATGCTCAAAAATATAGAACCAAAGAAGAGGTCGAAGAATATAGAAAAATCGATCCCATTAACCAAGTCAAAGAAATTATTTTAAAAAATAAGTACTCAACGCAAAAGAAGTTGGACAATATTGACGCCAAGATAAAGGCAGCTGTTTTAGAGTGTGAAAAATTTGCTGAAGCATCACCATTCCCAGAAAAAAATGTTATGTATGATGCGGTTTACGAACAAGAAGATTATCCCTTTATAAAGCATAAATTAGACTAGAATGGCGGAACTGATAAATATGCCTCGTTTGAGTGATACCATGGAAGAGGGAACTGTGGTGAAATGGTTCAAGAAAGTTGGTGATCTGGTAAAAGAAGGGGACATTCTGGCCGAAATTGAAACTGACAAAGCCACGATGGAATTCGAGTCTTTTCAGGAAGGGGAACTCCTTCATATTGGAATTGAAGAAGGGGGAACAGCCCCGGTAGATTCTCTTTTGGCTATAATTGGTAAAAAAGGTGAAGAAATCAACCACATGATTGTTGGGGCTGAAGCTATAACGGACCAAATAGACGAATCGTCTAAAAAGATCAAACCTGATGAAGTTCAAATTGAACCTTTTGAATCTGATGAAGATAAAACAGCTATGCCAGAAGGTATGGTGGTCATTACCATGCCGAGGTTAAGTGATACCATGGAAGAAGGTACAGTTGCAAAATGGAATAAAAAAGTGGGTGATGCCGTAAATGAGGGGGATATTTTAGCTGAAATAGAAACCGATAAAGCCACCATGGAGTTCGAATCTTTTTACTCCGGCACATTGCTTTATATTGGTCTTGAAGAAGGGCAATCTGCGGCTGTAGATTCTGTTTTGGCTGCCATTGGCAAAGAAGGAACAGATCCCGAAGCGCTTAAAGCGGCTATTGCTGGCAGTACCAATACAGAAAGCCAAGCAGAGGAAGCCAAGGTTAAAGTCGCTGTACCTGTAGTGTCCGATCAAACACAAACCCCAAAACCCGCCCCTATGGCTTTTCAGGCCCCTGTAGTGGATCAAGTAAATAAAAATGGTAGATTAGTCGCCTCTCCATTGGCCAAAAAAATAGCCGAGGAAAAAGGAATCAATCTGCAACAGGTTAAAGGTTCCGGAGATGGTGGAAGGATCATCAAACGCGATATCGAAAACTTTAAAGGTGCTGCCGGAGGATATGGGGTTACATCTGGGCCTACTGGAGTGGAAAGCATAACCGAATTGGCTAATAGCTCCATGAGGAAGGCCATTGCCAAAAGACTTTCTGCTTCCAAATTTTCTGCGCCCCACTATTATTTAGGAGTGGAGTTGAATATGGATAATGCCATCGCATTTAGACAGCAATTTAATACCTTACCCGACACCAAAATTTCTTTTAACGATATTGTTCTTAAAGCGGTTGCACTGGCTTTAAGGGAGCATCCACAGGTCAATTCTCAGTGGTTTGACGACAGGATTGTTCAAAGCCACCACGTTCATTTGGGGGTTGCAGTAGCAGTTGAGGACGGTCTTGTCGTTCCAGTACTCAAATTTACCGATGAGCTGGACTTGAGACAAATTGGGGTAACGGTCAAAGATTATGCCCTTAGGGCCAGAGACAAAAAATTAACCCCTGCCGAAATGGATGGGAGTACTTTTACCGTTTCCAACTTGGGGATGTTTGGTATACAAGAGTTTACCTCTATCATCAATCAACCGAACTCAGCTATCCTTTCCGTAGGAGCCATAGAGAACAAACCCGTGGTAAAAGAGGATGTAATCGTAGTAGGGAATACCATGAAATTGACATTAGCCTGTGATCATAGAACTATAGATGGAGCCACCGGAGCACAATTTCTCCAATCCCTTAGACTTTATATCGAAAACCCCATTCGACTTTTGGTTTCCTAGTTGAGGAATTCCAAAGCTGACACTTAAAACTAAAATGAATGAAAACCCTTCTTTTAACAGGCGCCAGTAGAGGAGTGGGCTTTGAAATCTGTAAACAAGCTGCGGCGGCAGGTCATAGGGTCATCGCCCTTTCCAGAAACATAACGCCCTTAAATGGGATACAAAATATTCATCCTTTTGCAGTGGATTTGTCCATAGAGTCAGCGGTGGTGAATTTTGTAGAAGAAATAAAGACTTCCTTTAAAAGTATTGATGTTTTGATCAACAATGCAGGAAGTTTGATCAATAAACCTTTTTTAGAAATTTCTTCCAGTGAATTTGAGGAGGTTTATAAGGTCAATGTTTTTGCTGTTGCAACCCTCACCCGTTTGCTGCTGCCAATTATAAACATAAAAGGACACATTCTCAATATCACCAGTATGGGAGGAGTTCAGGGAAGCGCCAAGTTCCCTGGCCTATCAGCCTACAGCAGTAGCAAGGGAGCCTTGGTAATTCTTACAGAGCTTTTGGCGGAGGAGTTTAAAGAAAGCGGCCCTTCCTTTAATGCACTGGCCTTGGGCGCAGTACAAACAGAAATGTTGGAGGAAGCTTTTCCGGGTTATCAAGCCCCCCTCAGTGCGGCTCAAATGGCCGATTATATTATTGGTTTTGCTCTGAAGGGACATCAGTTTTACAATGGAAAGGTGTTGCCAATTTCCTCTTCAACTCCTTAGACAAGATGAGGGATTCGATGAGTGCTATTGATAATTTAGTTCCTACTGCTTCTCTTCCTCTACTTTTAAAGTACCTCATGGATTGGGAGGTAAACCTGGTCGTTACCCGAAAGCGAATTACCAAACACGGTGATTTTAGGGCCTTGCCCAAAGGAAGGCATCAGATCACTGTGAATAGGATGCCGAATCCCTACCGATTTTTGATCACCACCGTTCATGAAATTGCTCACTTGGTGACTTACAAAGATTTTGGTCTGGGCATCAAACCTCATGGAAAAGAGTGGAAAAACACCTACAGAAAAATCATGTTGCCTTTTTTGACCGCAGAAATTTTTCCTGAGAATTTACTGGAAGTCTTACAGCTGCATTTTAGAAATCCAAAGGCGTCCTCCGAAACCGACTCTCAATTGGCCATTGTACTCAATAAATTTGATCCCGAGAATGAAAAAAACTTTATTTTTGAATTAGAAAAGGGTGCTATTTTTGAAATCCACAACGGAAGAAGGTTCATCCGGGGAGAAAGAAAAACCAAGCGTTATGAGTGTCAGGAATTGGATGGAAATAGACTGTATCTTTTTAGCCCTCATGCCCAGGTAATCAAAATAGAATGAAATGTATAAAAATCAAGAGGTAAAGGAAATCTCTGTCAATGCCCTAAAAAAGTTCGATCAAAAAGAAGATTAATTTTCCTTCTGATACACTTCTCTAACTTTTTTGAATAGGTTGGAGGAGTAAATAAAATTGCCGACACTTTGGTTTTCTGTCTTAAAGACTTCTTGATTGGAGCCTTCCCAGCCTTTTTGACCGTTTTCTAGAAACAATACTTTTTCACCAATTTCCATCACCGAATTCATGTCATGTGTATTGATTACAGTGGTAATTTGATATTCTTTGGTAATTTCCTGTATCAAATTGTCAATCAAAATGGAGGTTTTAGGATCGAGACCTGAATTGGGTTCGTCACAAAATAGGTACTTGGGGTTCATCACCACTGCACGAGCAATGGCCACCCTTTTTTGCATACCCCCGGAAATCTCGGAGGGAAGTTTTTTATTGGCGTTGATCAAGTTAACACGATTGATGACCTCATTGGCTCTGGAGACCATTTCTTCTTGTTTTTTTTGGGTCAACATACGCATGGGAAACATGATGTTTTCCTCCACAGTCATCGAATCGAATAGGGCACTGCCCTGAAAAACCATTCCCATTTCCTGTCTTAAAATACTTCTTTCCTTGGTGTCCATATTTTGAAGAGAACGCTCTTCGAAATAAATATTACCACGATCGGTGCCATATAATCCCAGGATGCATTTGAGTAAGACTGTCTTTCCCGATCCACTTTGACCAATAATGAGATTGGTTTTTCCTTTTTCGAATTGTGTAGAAATGTCGGTTAAGACATTTGTTCCATTGAATGATTTAGAAAGTTTTTCTACAACGATCATTAGGTAAGTAGTAATTGGGTTATGATGTAATTGGTAACAATGATGAGTACACTTGTCCAAACAAAAGAGGTTGTACTGGCTTTACCAACTTCTAAGGCGCCTCCTTTAAGAAAATAGCCATGAAAGGAGGGTACGGTAGCCAGAATAAAAGCAAAAAAACCGGTTTTGAAAAAAGCATATCTTACATGGTAGGGGATGAATTCCAATTGAATTCCTTCTATAAAGTCGGCACTGGAACAAAAACCTCCATAAATGGAGGCAATATAACCCCCGAAAATTCCCAAAAACATAGAAATTGTAATCACAAAAGGGTAAAATAGCATGGCGACGATTTTTGGGAAAATCAAATAATTGTAGGTGTTGATTCCCATCACTTGAAGTGCGTCGATCTGCTCTGTAACCCTCATGGTTCCTAGACTTGAAGTAATGAATGAGCCTACTTTTCCCGCCATGATTACGGATATAAAAGTAGGGGCAAACTCCAATATTACCGATTGACGAGTTGCGAAACCAATCAAGTTTTTCGGCAAAAAGGGATTGCTGAGGTTTAATGCTGTTTGAATGGCAACTACACCTCCCACAAAAAATGAAATAAAAGACACGATTCCAATCGATCCAACGATGAGTGAATCAATTTCCCTAATAATAAGCTCTTTCATTACACTCCAGCGGTTAAAGCGTTTGAATATTTTGGAGAGCATTATAAAGTAGGCACCGATATCTTGGAGTATAAGCATCATAACAAATTTACACAATTAAGACTTAGAAATCTTGAATATGGATTTCAACTGAAGTTTAAATTTGATAGGTGATTGCATTGATGTTCATTCCTGCACCCACACTGGCGAAAAGAATTACGTCCCCTTTATTTAATGAATGCCCTTTGTAGTTGTTTTTGATCACTAAATCAAAAAGGGAGGGAACAGTCGCTACAGAACTATTTCCAAATTCCTCAATATTCATAGGTAGAATGTCCTCGGGCATAGATTTCTTGAATAGTCTGAAAAATCTTTTTACGATTCCTTCATCCATTTTCTTATTGGCTTGGTGAATAAAAATTTTTTTTAAATCATTAATATTCACATTTGCTTGATCGAGACATTGTTTCATGGCTGCGGGAACGTGATTTAAGGCAAATTCATAAACCTTTCTCCCCTGCATTTTAATGAATTTATTACCACTTAAATCTTCGCTGTTATATGATTTACCGTAAAAAATAAAATCTGTCTCGTTATTGGCTGTAAAGGTTAATGTACTGTGAGATAAAATCCCACCTTCTTCTAAAGATTTCTCTAAGATTGTGGCACCAGCTCCATCGGCATAGATCATGGAGTCTCGATCGTAAATATCAACCACTCTGGAAAGAGTGTCGGCACCTACGACCAAACACTTATTGGCCATTCCTGCTTTAATGAATGCATGTGCCTGGATTATTGCTTCTACCCATCCAGGACATCCAAACAAAATGTCATAAGCAACACATTCTGGGTTTCGAATTTTGAGTTTAGCCTTTACTCTTGATGCCAAACTAGGCAGAGTATCTATTTGTTTACTATCTCCACTGATGTCACCAAAATTATGGGCAACAATTATATAATCAAGGCTTTCAGGATCTACATTGGCATCTTCAATAGCTTTTTGAGCGGCAAGATGCGCAATGTCCGAAGTTTTTAATTCTAATGGAATGTATTTTCGCTCCTCAATTCCAGTAATGGAGTTAAATTTGTCAATTATGGTTTTGTTATCTGCATCGAATTTTGTTCCCTGATTGTCTAAAAAAGAGTGGCCTAAGAAAGCTTTGTTTTTTTGAACAACGTTAGGTATGCAACAACCGCTACCCGTTATTTTATAACTCATAAATAGATTACAATAGTACTTTTTTATTGAGGATCATCGATAAATTTTGTAAAAAGTGTATGATGCCCAAATAGGATGAAAAGAAGTGATTTTTAAGATAAAAATGCATAAAACCCCAAAAATTAAGCCTTTGCATAATCTGTTATGGAAGTACAACTGCAAATTAAATTACGATCTCCAAAGGCTTCATCCAGCCTTCTTACTGAAGGCCAAAATTTGTTTTCCATAACAAAAGCTAAAGGATAAGCTGCCTTTTGTCTGGAATAAGGGAATTTCCAATCATCAGCAGTCAACATATTTAGGGTGTGTGGAGCATTTTTAAGTATAGCACTACTGTTTTCATCTTTAGAATCAATCTCCATCCTGATGGAAATCATGGCCTCACAGAATCGGTCAATTTCTTCTAAATTTTCACTTTCAGTAGGTTCAATCATCATGGTTCCGACCACGGGAAATGATACGGTAGGAGCGTGAAACCCATAATCCATAAGTCGTTTGGCAATATCTACGACATCGACATCATACTTTTTAAAGGGTCGGCAGTCAATTATCAATTCATGAGCTGTTCTTCCCTGTTCACCAGTATATAAAATATTATAAGCCCCTTCTAATCTTTTACTTATGTAGTTTGCATTGAGAATAGCAATTTCAGTTACCTTTTTCAATCCATTGCCTCCCAGCATTTCGATGTATCCATAAGAAATCAAACAGGCAAGTGCTGACCCCCAGGGAGCTGCAGAAATGGTGTCTTTTGAAGCGCTTCCTCCCGTTTCAACTAAAGGGTGTTGAGGCAGGTAACTTGTGAGATGGGCAGCCACACAGATGGGTCCTACACCTGGGCCTCCACCTCCGTGGGGAATGGCAAAAGTTTTATGCAAATTCAGGTGACAAACATCTGCG
Organism: uncultured Flavobacteriaceae bacterium; assembly: GCA_913043275.1. Taxonomy (GTDB): domain Bacteria; phylum Bacteroidota; class Bacteroidia; order Flavobacteriales; family Flavobacteriaceae; genus UBA8316. Next base: position 129,923 of record CAJWLL010000003.1, read on the forward strand.
CCAATTTCAGCAGGACTAGTCAGCCCCACCTGTGCGTTCATATTTGCTCCATCCATATAAACCTGTCCTCCACATTCGTGAATTTTTCTAGTAATGTCTTTGATATTTGCTTCAAAAACACCGTGGGTAGAGGGATAAGTAATCATCAGTGCTGCTAGATGATCGCGATGCTCTTCTGTCTTTTCTAAAAAATCTGTCCAGTCTATGTTCCCCAATTCATCAGTTTTGATCACAACCACTCTCATTCCTGCCATTACTGCCGAAGCGGGATTAGTGCCATGAGCAGAGGAAGGAATCAAACAAATTTTGCGATGAGTCTCATTTCGGGACTCGTGATAAGCCCTAATGACCATTAGTCCTGAATATTCTCCTTGGGCACCGGAGTTGGGCTGTAAGGATGTTGAGTGAAACCCAGTAATCTCACTTAGTTGATTTTCCAAACGATTAAGCATTTTCTGATATCCTTTTGCCTGTTCTTTTGGAACAAAAGGGTGAACACTAGACCATCTGGGCCAACTTAGGGGCAACATTTCAGCAGCTGCATTTAGTTTCATCGTACACGATCCCAAGGAAATCATGGAGTGGTTTAGGGATAGATCTTTACGCTCCAGACTTTTAATGTAGCGCATCATTGCAGTTTCGGAATGGAAAGAATTAAAAATTTTATCGGTTAGATAAGGACTTCTTCTTATCTGATTAGAAGGATAGCGATCATTTTCAATTGTCACTTTTCCATTGATATTTTTTTGATTTACTACAACTTCGAATACATTCAAAATCTTTAAAAGGGCTACCTCGTCTGTCGTTTCATTTATGGAAATGCTTACAGTGTCATCATCTATATAGTGAAAATTGATTTTATTTTTCTCTGCCTCAGCCCTAACAGCTACAGCATTAATTTTTATTTTCAGTGTGTCAAAATAATAGTCGTTGAGTTGAATTAACCCCAAGTCTACTAATTTTTTTTCGAGTTTAGCAGTGTTTAAATGTATCCTTTTGGCAATTTTTTTAAGGCCTTTTGGACCGTGAAAGACGGCATACATTCCTGCCATGATAGCCAACAAGACCTGTGCGGTACAGATGTTAGAAGTGGCGCGATCTCTTTTAATGTGTTGTTCTCGGGTTTGAAGGGCCATTCTTAGGGCCGGTGATTCGTCCTGATCTTTGCTTTGCCCAATGATGCGACCCGGAATGTTTCTTTTGTAATCCATTTTGGTGGCAAAAAAAGCTGCATGAGGCCCTCCATATCCCAAGGGAATACCAAAGCG
>CAJWLL010000004.1 GCA_913043275.1 uncultured Flavobacteriaceae bacterium
GGAAATTTTATTTAGACCAGTATTAGGGTTGGGCGTTATGTAAAAGCGATAGAGAAGGCACAAAATAGCACTGTAAATCAACTAAAATAGTCTGTTAACCGTTACGATTAAAATGATAAAGCACGAGCAATGTCCTCAATGATCAAAGGGGCATGATCCCTTGAGTTTTCTATAAACCACTTGTTGGTTTTCAACCCACCACAAACCACACCTGCTAGGTAAACACCCTTTGAAGTAGAGTGCATAGTATTGGAATCATAAACAGGCGTTCGGTATTCATCCTTATGAAATTTTACACCCAAAGATTCTAACAACTCAAAATTGGGTTGATAACCTGTCATGGCTAATACAAAATCGTTTTCAATAGTCTTGACACCTTCCGGGGTTTTAAACCTAACTTGATCAATAGTAATTTGCACGATCTGGGAATTAAAATAAGCTTTGACACTTCCCTCCTTGATCCGATTGATAATGTCCGGTTTTGACCAATACTTAACGTTTTGACCAATTTCCTCTTCCCTTATTATCATACTTACACTTTTAGCACCTTTTCGGTAGATCTCCAGGGCAACATCAACAGCAGAATTAGCAGCCCCAACTACGACGACATTCATGCCAAAAAAGGGATGGGGTTCTTTGTAATAATGGAAGACCTTGGGCAATTTTTCTCCAGGAACATCTAATAAATAAGGGAAATCATAAAAACCTGTGGCAATGACAATTTTTTTGCATTGGTAGCTCCCTTTATCAGTAATAACATCAAAAAAATCTTCCTTTCGTTTAACTTTTGTGATTTTTTCGTAAAGATGCATAGGCAATTTCCAATGAGAAGTCACCCTACGGTAATACTCCAAAGCCTCAGATCTAGTGGGTTTTGGATTGTGCGAAATAAAGGGAACACCTCCTATTTCAAGCTTATCGGATGTTGAAAAAAAAGTCATATTCATCGGATATCGGTAAAGCGAATTAACCAGACAGCCTTTATCAAAAATTAAATGATTCAATTCTTTTTTTTTGGCCTCGATTCCACAAGCTAATCCGATAGGCCCAGCTCCTATAATGATAAGGTCTTGAATTTTATTTCTCATGCTGACCAGTGGTCGTTTAAAAATTAAAGTTCAATTTCATTTCGCAACTTCCTTCCTTCCATGATTTCACACCATAGGATTTAGCTACACAGTCGTTGCCGTAGGTTATTCCATTACAACCACAAACAGGCATATACTCTTTGGTACAAGGGATTTCCTTGGAAGGCCCTAAGCATTGATCCTCTATCTTTTTTTTGTCGCACCCTAGAGTATAGAATACTTGCAATATTGTAAAAAATAAAAAAAACCGCCTTCTAAAAATCATTAAAGCTCTTTTAGACGAAGGTTTTTCCAACGTATTTTTTTGTTGGCTTTAATTTTTTTGTTACCAATACCGTGAAGTTGTAATGCTATATAACCATTGTTGGTTAGATCATCGTAAACATCTCCAACCAATATCCCATTGACCCATGACTGAATATGGTTGTCTATTGCAATGACCTTAAAATGATTCCACTCCAAAGGTTTAAAAGCAGACTTTACCGTTTGGTTAATTCCTGGTTTATGAAGAAACCCTCTTCCCGCTTCTTCATAAATGGTACCACTCCAGGATCTGGAGGAAGGGTCAATCTCGATTTGATAGCCATGAAATCTTCCTTTAAGCCACTTCCTATGATTGACTATTTTAATTCCATTTTCATCAAAACGTCCACCCCAGCGAACCGTTTCGGTATCATTTAGATAAATATTGCTTCGTATCTGAACACCAGAATTCAAAACGGTATCCAGTTTAACATCATAATCCAATTGGAAATTTTCAAATTTTTTTTGGGTATGCAGAAAAGTATTAGATAATTCCATGACCGCTTCAGCCACAATACATCCATCTTCAACGTAAAATTTGCCTCCCCCATAATTAACCCAACCATCAAGGTTTATGCCATTAAAAAGTTCAAAATCATTTTTTTGAAATGAAATAAACACAACTAGAATTAAAAAAAAGTAAGTGAATTTTTTCATTGTTTTGTTTGTATAAATTTATGATTGATCCCTATTTATTAACTATCATTAATTTTGAGTTGTTTCCATAATAATATAGAACTTTTTTAAAAAACAGAATAACAATTGTCAATCAAATTTTAACGTTGATAAAAAATTTTGATTGGATCATCTTTTTTATATCTTTCAAAAAAAAAATTAATGTTTAGCAGGTTCTTTTTATTCTTTCTACTTTATATATCCCTTTTACAAGCGCAAAGCTGGAAGCCGATTGAGGGAAAAATCATGAGTAAATGGTCAAAAACCATTACCCCAGAAAACGTTTGGCAGGAGTATCCCAGACCACAATTTGAAAGAACCCAATGGAAAAACCTTAATGGGCTCTGGGACTTCACTGTTTCAAAAGTCAATCAAATTCAACCCAAGCAGTATAAGGGAAAAATTTTGGTTCCTTTCAGTTTTGAATCTCCTTTATCGGGCCTAGGAAAAAGTATCAATCCAAAGGATAAGATGTGGTATAGAAAAAGTTTTAAGCTCCCTAATAAATGGAGTGGGGATGATGTTATTATTCATTTTGAAGCCGTCGATTACCACTCTACTATGTGGGTGAATGATATATTGGTGGGAACGCACAAAGGAGGTTTTGATCGTTTCTCTTTTAATATTACACCATACCTAAATCCGGAAGGGCTTCAAAAAATTGTATTATCTGTTGAGGATGCTAGTAATTTCAGCTCGCAACCCCGAGGCAAACAGCAAATTAATGCCAGTGGTATATATTATACACCTGTAAGTGGAATATGGCAAACAGTTTGGCTAGAAGCGGTCTCATCTGAAGCCTATTTAAAACAAGTGAGGATAACGAGCGATATCGATAATAGTAAGGTTAATCTTATACCTATGAGCAATGTGCCCTTGATTAGAGGATACCAGGTAGCAGTTGATGTTTTTTTGGACGAAAAAAAAGTAGCTTCTGGAAAAACAAAACCCGACACCCCTCTGCAGTTAAAAATAGAAAATGCCCAATTGTGGTCTCCAGACCACCCTCATTTATACGATGTCAAAATGAATTTGATCAATCCTTCCGGTATAGTAATCGATCGTGTGGAGAGTTATTTTGGAATGCGAAAAATCAGCTTGGAAGATCATAAAGGAGTCAAATACTTATTCTTAAATAATGTACCGCTTTTTCATTATGGTACCCTTGACCAAGGCTGGTGGCCTGATGGATTGTTGACACCTCCATCAGATGAAGCTATGCGATACGATATTGAAATGACTAAAGCTATGGGGTTTAATATGATTCGAAAGCATGTAAAGATCGAACTCGATCGCTGGTACTATCATTGCGACAAACTGGGAATTATGGTTTGGCAAGATATGCCCTCATACAACAGATTGGCATTGAAAACTCCTAAGCAAATGGAAAAAACCGAGCAAAAAAATCGCATATACAATTCCTTAGAAAGAGTAAAAAGAGAGGGTACTGACCTAATCAGACGCTCAGATGATGCTGCTCAATTCGAATTGGAACTCCGTCGGATGATAGACCTCCATTTCAATGCCCCAAGTATAGTGATGTGGGTTCCTTTTAATGAAGGCTGGGGGCAATACGACACTTGCAGAATTGCAGATTATATAAAAAAACTGGATCCTGACCGATTGGTGAATCCAACCAGCGGTTGGTCTCTTAGGTCATGCGGTGATATTTATGATGTTCACACCTATGATGTAGATCTAACTATCCCCCCCACTGCTTTGGACAGGGCTAGTGTGATAGGAGAGTTTGGAGGCATTGGCTATCCAATTGATGAAAACCTTTGGAATCCTGAAATGCGCAATTGGGGTTATCAGACCTATTACAATGCTGAAGAATTACTCAAAAACTATATCTATAAATTCAATCAAATTTTAGAGATGAAAGAGAAAAATGGACTTTCTGCAGCTGTATATACCCAGACTACAGATGTTGAAGGAGAAATCAATGGTTTAATGACCTATGACCGTGAAGTGACAAAAATACCTGCCCAGGCCTTAAAAAAATTACACAGTAAATTGTATCAAGAATAATTCAATCCTATGACCATAAATAATATTGCTTTAGCATTAATTTGCCTGAGCTTTGTATCTTGCGATCAAGCTAAAAAAGAAGAATTTGTGCTAAATGCCACTCATTTTCAGACCCAAATTAACGGAAAAACAACCGACTTATACCTCCTTAAGAATGACTACCTCCAAGTTTATATCACCAATTATGGTGGCAGGATCGTCAGCCTTCTAACCCCCGACAAAAAAGGAGTATTGGGTGATATCGTATTGGGCTTTAAAAGCATAGCCGATTACCAAAAAGCTAAAACCCCCTATCATGGTTGTTTGATTGGAAGGTATGGTAATCGTATTGCCAAGGGAAGGTTTGAGCTAGACGGCGCAATATACGAACTGCCTATTAACAACAATGAAAATCACCTCCACGGTGGGCCGGATGGATTCCACAATCAAGTTTGGGAAGTGATTAGTGCCAAAGAAAATTCTATTGTAATGACCTATGAATCCCAAGATGGAGAAATGGGTTACCCAGGAAATTTAAAAGTAGAAGTAGCCTATTCCATAAATGTCAAAAACGAGTTGAAAATTGACTACAATGCAACCACAGATAAGTCCACCCCTATCAACTTGACAAACCACGCCTTTTTCAATCTGGCAGGACAAGCCAAGGGCAGTATCAACGATCATCTGTTGATGATAAATGCTGATCATTTTACCCCTGTAGATGGGGGACTGATTCCCTTGGGAGAAATACGATCGGTTGAGGGCACTCCTTTTGATTTTAGAAGGGCCAAGACCATTGGTCGAGATTTGAATCAACAAGCCTCCAATGCCCAACTCAATCGCGGGGGTGGCTATGACCACAATTTTGTTCTCAATAAGGAATCAGCTAGCAGTATGAGTTTGGCGGCAAGGGTAGTCGATCCTAAAAGTGGTAGACAATTAGATATTTCCACCCAGGAACCAGGAATACAATTTTATGGAGGTAACTTTATGGATGGAAGTGATGTAGGAAAGTACGATACGAAATTTGAATATCGTGCTTCCTTTGCATTGGAAACACAGCATTTTCCTGATTCACCCAACCAGCCTACTTTTCCAAATACTATTTTACAGCCTGGAGAGCAATATCAAACACAAAGTGTTTACAGGTTTTCTACTTCTGAATAAACAAATTATACGCATCGCGTTAAACGCATCCCTCGATATTATTCGTTGGAGGGTTTGCCTATGGTCGCAAGGATGCCACCATCCACATAGAGAATTTGTCCATTGACAAAATCACTGGCCTTTGCACTTAGGAATACCGCTGCTCCTTGTAACTCATCTGGACTTCCCCAAACACCTGCCGGGGTTCTGTTAACGATGAATTCGTTAAAAGGATGTCCATCTACTCTTATTGGCTTGGTCTGTTCGGTCGCAAAATAACCTGGGCCAATCCCATTGACCTGAATGTTATAAGGAGCCCACTCCACACACATGTTTTGGGTCAACATCTTCAAACCTCCCTTCGCGGCAGCATAGGCTCCAACCGTATTTCTACCTAGTTCACTCATCATGGAGCAAATGTTAATGATTTTACCCGATTTACGTTTAATCATTCCTTTAACTACGACTTTGGAAACAATAAACGGACTGACCAGATCAACTTTGATAACCTGCTCAAAATCAGCAACCTCCATATTGACAAGAGGTGTACGTTTGATTATTCCAGCATTGTTGACTAATATATCGATAGACGCGACTTCCTTTTCGATTTGTGCCACGGCCTTTGAAACTGCATTTTCATTAGTAACATCAAAACGATATCCAAAAGTTTGAATTCCTTCCGACCTAAAAGCAGTTACTGCCTTGTCAATTTTTTCTTGAGAACTGTTACCATTAATGATTACGGTAGCACCTGCCTGGCCTATACCTTTTGCCATTGCCATCCCAAGCCCATGAGTAGCTCCAGTAACCAAGGCTAGCTTTCCACTTAAGTTGAAGAGATCTTTTCCCATGCATTTATCTTAAATTAGGGACAGGACAACCGTCCATATCGCCATAGTCTAAATTTTCTCCTGCCATTCCCCATATAAAAGTATAATTAGAGGTTCCCGATCCAGCGTGTATAGACCAAGGAGGAGAAATAACAGCTTGTTCATTAGCCATCCAAAGGTGTCGAGTTTCATCAGTTGCTCCCATAAAATGACAGACCGCTTGATCTCGCGGCACTTCAAAGTAGAAATAAACCTCCATTCGACGGTCGTGGACATGGGCGGGCATAGTATTCCAAACCGATCCTGAAGCCAACTCAGTCATACCCATTTGTAATTGACAACTCTTGACAATACTGTTGACTATGAGTTTTCTTATAGTTCTGGCATTAGAGGTTTCCGCTGATCCTAATTCGACGATTTCGGCTTGGTCTCTGCCAACTTTTTGATTGGGATAGGCATGATGTGCAGGAGCAGAATTTAGGTAAAATTTTGCCGGCGCTTTTACATTATCGCTGGAAAAATGTACTTCTTTAATTCCTTTACCCAGATAGAGAGCCTCTTTATAATCCAACTGATAAGTATCCCCATCTGCCAATACCGATCCTTTGCCTCCAACATTGATTATCCCCATTTCTCTTCGCTGGAGAAAGAAATCTGACTTGAGGGGCTCTAGGGTTTCTAAATAGATACTTTCTCTTGTAGGAATAACACCACCTGCCATGTAGCGATCGTAGTGGGTGTAGACCCAATTCACCGTATCGGCTCCAAATACATGTTCGATTAAAAATTCATCCCGTAATGCTTGGGTTCCCATTTTATTGGTTTCTCTCTGTCCCATAGCATAGCGCACTTCGTAATTATTGTTCATTTTAATTTCTTATTTTCTTTATCAATTTAAGAGTTTCTGATACTTTAACTTTAAGTCCCTCGTAGTCTCCAGTTGACAATATCTCTTTGGAGATTAGTTTGGACCCCATTCCCACACAGGTAACGCCTGCATCAAACCATCCCCTAAGATTGTTTTCCTCTGTACTGACACCCCCGGTGGGCATAATGCTTGTCCATGGTTGCGGCCCTTTGACTGCTTTGACAAAACCAGGACCATATGTACTACCTGGAAAGAGTTTGACTATTTCTCCACCCAACTCTTCGGCTCTGGCAATCTCGGTTAGGGAACCACATCCAGCAGACCACAGGACTTTTCTTCGGTTACAAACCAAAGCAATGTCTTCTCTTAAAACAGGAGTAACTATAAAATTAGCACCCAATTGCATATAGAGTGATGCCGCCGCTGAATCAGTAATAGAGCCTACCCCCATAATCATATCTGGTAATTCTGTGAGAACATACCGATTAAGCTCATCGAAAATTTGATAGGCAAAATCACCTCTACTGGTAAACTCTAACAACCTTGCGCCTCCATCATAACAGGCTTTTAATGTTTTTTTTGCTATCTCAATATCACTGTGATAAAAAAGGGGAACCATTCCGGTTTCTAACATTTTTGCAGCGACTTCTAAACGAGTAAATTTTGCCATAATTATCTTGCTACGCGGCCACTTGAATCGCCGCTCATTAATTTTTCAACCTCATTGACGGTGACTAAATTGGCATCGCCCTTGATAGTGTGTTTTAAACATGAGGCAGCCACTGCAAAGTTTAATGCATTCTGATCGTCCTCTGAATATTTTAATAAACCATAAATCAATCCCCCCATAAAGGAGTCACCCCCTCCTACTCTATCTACGATGTGGGTAATTTGATATTCAGGACTGATATAGATGTTTTTCCCATCATAGAGTATTCCTGCCCAAGTATTGTGAGAAGCAGAAATAGAACCTCTGAGTGTAGTAATTACTTTTTTAGCTTTCGGAAATTTTTTCATCATTTGCTCACACACCGACTGAAAAGCTTCTGCTTTGACCTGATCTCCTTGGGTCGTGATATCTAAACCTTCTGGCTTGATCCCAAAGTGCTTTTCTGCATCCTCTTCGTTTCCTAGGATAATATCACAATAGGAAGTCAAATCGGTCATAATAGATTCAGATGATTGGCCGTATTTCCATAGTTTGGCACGGTAATTCAAATCGGTAGAGATTGTGATTTCTTTTTTACTGGCGATTTTTACGGCTTCCAAACATGCATCAGCTGCTCCTTGAGAAATGGCTGGAGTGATTCCTGTCCAGTGGAACCAACTGACACCATCGAAAACGGTATCCCAATCTATCATACCAGCCTGAATTTCGGCCATTGATGAATTGGCACGATCATAGACCACCTTACTACCCCTACTCACCGCTCCGGTTTCCAAAAAGTAGATCCCCAATCGGTCTCCCCCATATGCTATGTGTTGAGTTCCAACCCCTCTTTTACGCATTTCCATCACCGCACACGCACCCATATCGTTTTGAGGTAAACGGGTTACAAATTCAACAGGAACGCTATAATTCGCCAAAGAAACAGCAACATTAGATTCTCCACCTCCATAGACAATATCAAAACTATTGGCTTGGGAGAATCTTAAATTACTAGGAGGTGAAAGTCTTAACATGATCTCACCAAAAGTCACTACTTTTTTCATAAAATTATTTGATATTGATTAGCATTGGATTTTCAATTTTTATTGCCAAGTCATTCAGGTGCTTTTCCCATGCTTGATGATTTGTAAACTGTTTGCTCTCAGACCAGTAAAAACCGACATAGTAGACTAATGACTGGTTTATAATTTTAAGATCTAAAAACACATGATTTTGATCAACTATTTGAGGGTTATATGTATGTTGACTTTTATAATGCTTTAAAGGGGTCAAAATTACATTACTCAAGGTTGTATCAAAATGATTTTGTTTGAAAATAAGGAGATTATTCTTATCGATTACGCTTCCATTATTTTCTTGAAGTGATATCCCTGCAGATATTTCATTGGTTCCTTTTATGGAAACCTCTATTTTCATTAGGTTATTTCCATAATCCAAACTAATGGTTTTTTGTTCCATAATCATCCCATCAGGTCCTTCCCAGTCAGCATAATCCAATTGAAAAAGGGTTCTCAACGGTCCAGTTGAAAGTGTCCTGTGAGCTGTAAAATTTTTGGACACAAAATACTGATTTTCTGCTCCTTTGATCGCTAAGCCACCGGCCCCTCTACTGATCCCCACATGATAATTATCCAAACCTTCACCATGGTCTTCATGATAGCTGATGCCTTCTTCCTCACTGGCTTTGTACCATTTGTTAATTACAGGATAATTAACTTTTTTTAACCAACAGTCAATACCACTAGAGATGATACCCCCTTTTTTTCCGTCCTCGACCAAGGCTTGAGCTGCCGGACCATACGTCCTAAAAGCAACCCTATCGTTTTCCCATGTATAGTCATCAATTCGGGTAGGCACAATTCTGGAAAAGCAATAATCGATAACTTCCTGCTTGGTGAATTTTTCTATCAGATGAAAGGTTTTTTCTGATGAAGGAGCCAGTCGGGGCTGAAAAATAAGCTGATCTATCTGTCCATCTTGGTTAATATCGATTAGTTGACTGATTAGAAAACGGTCGGTTGATGGATCGTACACGCCAAACCTCTCAATCTTTTCGGTGAGCTCCTTTGGTAATGCAGTCAAAGCGATTTCAACTGTTTCATTGACACGTTCAATCTTCAATGGATTGCTCAATTGAATTGTAATTGGTATTTGACTACAGGCAGACAAAAAACCGATGAGTAAGGTTGAAAAAAATATTTTATTGAACATTTTATATAGTATTATTTTGTTGATTTATAATCCAAAAAATTCAGGTAACCAAAGACTTAACTGCGGAATGTAGGTAACCAAAAACAATGATAATATCATTACCAAAAATAAGGGAATTAGTGGTTTAATCACCTTGGAAATGGTTGTTTTGGCAATTCCAACGCCTACAAATAAAACCGAGCCTACAGGAGGGGTGCATAGTCCGATACAAAGATTAAGCATGAGAACGATCCCAAAGTGGGTAGGATCCATACCCAAAGCAGTTACTATAGGTAAAAAAATGGGCGTGAAAATGAGTACTGCCGGAGTGGCATCCATAAAAATACCCACAGCCAAAAGTATTACATTAATCATTAAAAGGATTATTATCTTGTTATCACTTACAGACAATAGGGCATTGCTGATGTCTTGTGGAATATTTTCATAGGATAAAACCCATGACATCCCCATAGATGCACCGATGAGCAGCATAACAATGGCAGTGGTTTCGGAAGATTCCAAAATTACCTTGGGTAGGTCTTTTATTGACAATTCCTTATAATAAAAAGAAAGTAAAATGGTATAAAGTACAGCTACAGCAGAAGCCTCTGTAGCTGTAAAAACACCACCGATTATACCCCCGATAACAATTACCAATAGCAATAAGCTAGGCAAAGCATCAATAAACTTTACAAATATTTCTTTAAGAGAGGAGCGCTTGCCAACGGGGTATTTATTTTTCTTAGCCCAAACCATAGCAACAATCATCATAAATAATCCAGTGAGGATTCCTGGAATGTATCCAGCCAGAAAAAGAGCGGCAATAGAAACCCCACCGCTGGCGAGTGAATATACAATCAGGGTGTTACTGGGTGGAATGACCAAGCCTGTGGTAGACGAGGTAATGTTAACGGCAGCACCAAACTCTTTGGAGTAACCTTCCTTTTCCATCTCTGGCCCCAGGATGGTTCCCATAGCAGAAGCTGAAGCCATTGCAGAACCAGCGATGGCACCCATTAACATGGCAGATACAATATTGATCAATGCTAAACCACCTGGTAAAAAACCAACCAAGGTCTTTGCAAATGAAATCAGTCGATCTGCAATTCCCCCTTTACTCATTATTTGACCCGAGAGTATAAAAAATGGTATAGCCAAAAGCGCAAAACTATCAAGTCCTGTTGCAATACGTTGGGAAATCGTTGTAGTTGCTGCGGAAAAAGGCATAGCTACCATTAGTGTGAACATGGAAGACATAGCAATACACCAAGCTACAGGCACCCCCAGGGTAAGCATGAATACAAAACTCAAAACCAATATGATTACTGGTAAAAATTCAATCATTGTTTCTGTTTTTTTAAATCTAAAATTTTATAAAAAATGATCAGTATTCCACTGATCGGAATTACTGAGTATACGACGCCTAAGGGAATCTTGAGCGCGGGAGAAAGCTGCCCCAAAACTAATGTGATATATACCAGGCGCGATCCTCCAATTAACATCCCAAAAATCGCGAAGGCAAGAATAGTCACGTGGATAAAGATTTTGACTTTCTTGTAGTTTTTAGGACTAAACTTTTCAGAAAAATAGGTTATCGCCACATGATTGCCTTTACCTGCAACATAAGCGGCTCCTATAACCCCAACCCATATCATAAGATAACGGGCCAGTTCATCAGTAAAAGAACTGGGATTAGACAATATGTAACGAGAAAAAACTTGCCACAACACATTAATGACCATTAAAGACATTATCGCAATAAGAATTTTTTCTAAAATAGAATCAATCTGTGATCTTAATTTCATTTTACTGGGTGTTTTTTATTTTTTCAATGAATGACTTAATCAAAGGATCTTTTCCATATTTGTCAGCAACTGACTTAGATTTAGAAACAAAGAGTGATTTATCTGGATAGCTAACTTGAACACCTGCTGCTTTCACAGCCTCGAGAGATTCTTGCTCAGAGGTCATCCAAAGTCTTCTTTGCTCGATGACTGAGAGGTTCATGGCTTCTTGGATCCACTTTTGTTCCTGATCGCTCAAGGCATTCCATATATGAGTACTCATTAAAACAACATCAGGAATGACAGTATGCTCGTCTATGGTGTAAAATTTACAGACTTCATAATGCCTGGAAAGAAAAAAACTTGGAGGATTGTTTTCAGCTCCATCCACAACACCTTGTTGAAGAGCAGTGTACAATTCTCCCCACGAAATGGGTGTAGGAGACCCACCGAGTGACTTCACCATATCAATGGCCGTTTGACTTTCCTGAACCCTGATTTTAAGTCCATCCAGATCCTCTGGCTTTTCTAATGGCTGATCAATGGTGTAAAAACTTCTGCTTCCTGAATCGTAGTATCCCAAACCTTTTAACCAGTATTTCTCAGTCCCGTTAAGCAATTCTTTTCCTACAGGGCCATCAAGTACTCGGAAAACATGTTCTTTATCTTTAAATAGATAAGGAATACCAAATACTTTTATATTAGGAGAAAAGTTCTCCAAAACAGCCGCTGAGATCTTGGTCATGTCCAAACTTCCAATTTGAAGCAATTCAATTAATTGACGTTCAGAACCCAGTTGTTGGCTGGGATAAATTTGCACTTTAAATCTTCCATTTGAGATTTCTTCCAATTTTTTCCCAAAAAAGACCATCCCCTGATGAACGGAATGACCTGTACTCAATCCATGACCTAATCGAAGTATTTTTTTAGAATTAATCTGATCACAGGAGATAAAACTGAGTAAACAAACGATTGCTAGAAGAGGTTTTAACTTGAACATTAGTTTTTGTATTTAATGAATTCTTTCAAATTGTTATAACATATATTTTCAACCATTTTCCCAAAAAAGACAAGGTCATTGGGTAATAAGCCATTTTCAATATCATTTCCAATCATATTACAAAGCAATCGTCTGAAATACTCATGTCTTGGGAAAGAGAGAAAACTACGACTATCGGTCAACATTCCAATAAACTTAGACAAAAGGCCCATATTGGATAGGGTTTTCATTTGTAATTCCATTCCGTCTTTCTGATCGAGAAACCACCAGGCAGTTCCCCATTGAATCTCTACTTTATCGTTGTTAAAATTACCGGGCATGGTGGCAAAAACCTCGTTCATAGCAGGGTTTAGGTTATAAAGTATGGTATTGGTGAGTTTGTTATTTTCGTTGAGCATTCCCAAAAGTTTGGAAAGGTTTTTGGCTTGGTCAAAATCTCCGATAGAATCACAACCTACATCAGCGCCCAACTGTCTTTTTAACTTTTGATTGTTACCTCTCAAAGCTCCCAAATGCAACTGTTGTGTCCACCCAAAATCGAAATACATTACAAAGAGTTCGTATAATAAACAAGAGTTAAAGCGGTTGGATTCGTCCACAGAGGGCAGTATTCCGCCTATGCGATTTTTGAGAACAGTATTGGCTTCAGCATGGGTAAAATCAACTGCATGGGTGAATTCCAATCCGTGATCGGATATCCTACAACCATTTTGATGAAAATAATTGACCCTAGTCTTTAAGGCCACCAATAGGCTGTCCAAATCCTGTATTTCTGTCTCAGTAACATCTCCCAGCGCCTTGACATAATCTAAGTATTGATCCCCCTCAATACCAAAAATATTATCCGGTCTAAAACCGGGCAATACCTCAGGTCCCTTTTCATCGCTTTCTGCTATTACTTGGTGATAGGAAAGATCGTCGATGGGATCATCGGTCGTGCACAGCATTTCAACCTTCATTTTATTGAGCAAACCCTTGGGTGTCAAATCCATCAATTGTCGATTGGTTTCCTCAAAAATAGCGGATGAAGTAGAAGGTTGGAGTAAGGTTTTGATGTCAAAATAACGATGTAATTCAAGATGCGTCCAGTGGAAAAGAGGATTTCCAGCAGTAAAAGGAACTGTATAGGCCCATCGATCAAATTTTTCTTTATTACTTACGTCTTTTCCTGTGATGAATTTTTCAGGTATCCCAAGACTGCGCATGGCCCTCCATTTATAATGATCACCATCCAACCAAATTTCGTTAATACCTTCGAAGGGTTGATTGGCTGCAATTACATCTGGAGGCAAGTGATTATGATAATCAATAATTGGCATGGAAATCGCATTTTCAAAAAATAATCGTTCTGCTGTTTTGTTCTGGAGTAAAAAATTCTCTTGGATAAATGCATCCGTATTTTTGAATTCCATTATTAAATCATTTTATTGATACCCCATTCAAGTCCCCTCAATTCTGCCAGTCCCCTAAGTCTTCCGATTGCCGAGTACCCAGGATTAATTTTAGGTTTTATAAGGTCATCGAGCATTTGATGTCCGTGATCCGGTCGCATGGGAATGGATAAATCTTCTCTTTTTTCAGAAGCTCTGCGTCTTTGCTCTTTAATCACTCTGGTAATGATTTCGAACATATCCACATCACCGGTAAGATGATCTGCCTCAAAAAAATTACCCTCAATGTCGCGCTTGGTACTTCTTAAGTGTAAAAAATGAACACGATCTGCAAAAACATCGAAAATAGCTGGAAGATCGTTATCGGCCCTAACGCCTAATGAGCCTGTGCAAAATGTAATTCCATTGGAAAGAGAGGTTACCTGATTAAAAATATATTGATAGTCGGATTGGGTACTCACAACTCTGGGTAAACCTAAAAGCGAGAAAGGTGGGTCATCAGGGTGAATGCACATTCTGATCCCCAATTGATCTGCCAATGGAATGATTTCCTCTAAAAACTTTACCAAATGGGAACGCAATTGATCTGCATCAATTCCTTTGTAAGTATCCAACATGGCTTTAAACTCGTCCATAGAGTAGCCCTCCTCAGAACCAGGTAACCCTTTGAGGATATTATCAGAAATTCTTTGGATTTCTGATGAAGTAAGCTTTATAAATTGGTCTTTAGCTTGATCCATTTCATCAGTGGTGTAATCTTGTTCAGCTCCTTCTCGTTTAAGTATGTGGAGGTCAAAAACTCTCAACTCTAAAGCATTGAATTCCAAAGCTAGAGAGCCATCTTCCATGGGCATGTCCAATCTGGTTCGGGTCCAATCCAATATAGGCATGAAATTATAACAAATGACATAGACCCCACAAGAAGCCAAGTTTTTCATACTCAGCTTATAGTTTTCGATGATCTGTTTAAAATCTCCTGTTCTGGTTTTTATTTTTTCATGAACCGGAAGTGATTCAACAACATCCCAAGTTAATCCAGCATTTTCTATTTCGTTTTTTCTTTTTTGAATTTCTTGTAGGGACCAAACTTCACCATTAGGTATTTGATGAAGAGCATTAACAATACCGGTTGCACCAGCCTGACTAACATCCGAAAGAGTAACCGGATCATTTGGTCCATACCAGCGCCATGTTTGAGTCATTAGCATATCAATAATAATTATATTATACCCCGCTAAAGGCACTAAAGCCTCCATCAATGGGTAGAACAATTCCAGTTATAAATTTAGCAGCATCACTACAAAGAAAGTGAATCGCTCCATTGAGTTCTTCAGCTTCACCAAATCGCTTCATGGGGGTGTTTCTGATAATGGTGTCTCCCCTTTCGGTATAAGATCCGTCTTCGTTTAACAGTAATCTTCTGTTTTGATTTCCTACAAAAAATCCGGGTGCAATTGCATTTACACGTACACCAGGTCCGAACTTAAGGGCCATTTCAACAGCCATCCAACGGGTGAAATTTTCTATTCCTGCTTTCGATGCAGAATAGCCAACAACTCTAGTAATTACTCTGTCCACACTCATGGAAGAATAATTGATAATAGAACCACTTTTTTGATCGGCCATAATCTTTCCAAAAACCAATGAAGGAATGACAGAACCGTTGAGGTTTAATTCACTAACCTTTTTAAAGTCGTCCATTGACAAATCAAAAATGGTTTGATCTACAGCTATGGTTGCACCAGGCATATTCCCTCCGGCGGCATTGAGCAGAATGTCAACTCTTCCCCACTTTTTTAAAACTTCTTTGCTAATCGACTCTATAGATTCCTTAGACAAAACGTTAGCGGCAAAACCAATTGCAGTACCTCCTTCTTTTTCAATAGTATCAACGGTTCTTTGTGCAGACTCTTGAGTAAGGTCTAAAATCGCAATATTTACTCCAGATTGGGACAAGCTTTGAGCAATACAGCTCCCAAGTGCTCCACCACCTCCAGTAATAACCGCTACCTTATTCTTTAAATCGAAATGTGGCTTCATTTATCTTTTTATATTACATAATTAGTATTGTCCCAGTGAACCATTTCTCCCGTATCCATGGCCTTAATTCCCATTTCTACTGCATAAGCTGTTTTGGCTCCTGTGGTTACACCTGAAAGCGGGTTTTTGTTGTTGATTATAGAATCTTTAAAATCAATTAGGGCTTGTTTGGTTGGGTCGAGGTGTTTGATATTCAAAGGAGTTCCTTTACCTTGTATCCAATTTGTCGTAGCTCCCGATACCCCATCAACTTCTCCATACTCAGATTTATAAACTCCCTCAGGATAAAACCAAGCATTATCCTGAAAAACGGTAAGGGTCCCCTTGTCACCCATAATCATAATCTTGTAATCGTCTTTGGCGTTGGAAGTTAGACAAGTATAGGTTGCTTTCACTCCTTCGGGATATTCATAAACCACCTTAGTATTGTCATATGTTTCCCTTCCATCATTCCAGTAATTGATTCCTCCCAATCCAATTGCTTTTTGTGGAGTGTCTTTAAGGATCCAGTTGGCAAAATCAATTTGATGGGAGCTTAATTCAGCCAAAAGTCCGTAGGAATACTCTCTATACATTCTCCAATTAATTTGTCTCTCAAATGAAGGATCAGGAACAGTTCTCCTCCAGTTTCCATTTCGATTCCACTGTCCTTCAATAGAGGTGATTTTTCCAACTTTTCCCTCTTCGAGCATATGGACCAATTGTGAGTAAAGCCTTGAACTATGAAACTGATGTCCGGTTTGAAATATTTTATTGGAGGTTTTACATTTGTTTACAACACTTGCAGTAGCAGAAGCTCCTTTGGCCATCGTTTTTTCACAATAAATGTGTTTTTGTGCATCCAATGCATCAATAGCAATTTTATCGTGTGTGTTCAAAGGCGTGCTAATGATCACTCCATCGATGTTTTTATTATCCAATAATTTTCTATAATCCTGATAGTGTTTAGAATTTTTGTGACTTTTTATCAAATCAAAGCCCTCCTCTAATCGGAAAGGTAGTGTATCACAAGCAGCAATAACGTTGATTCCTGAAAGGGTATTTAGCAACTTAATAATTCCTTGTCCTCTTGCTCCAGTTCCAATAACACCAAGGTTTATGGTAGTACTCTTTTTGACATTAGCCATCAAACTGGGGGCAAATACAGAACCTAACAATATTCCACTAGAATTACGAATAAAATCTTTTCGTTTCATTTGGAAATTAGTTTTTATTAATTATTAAGTTTATTGTCTCAAGAGATTTTCCCTTAGTCTCAGGCATAGTAAAAATAGAAAATATGAGTTGTAAGACCATCATCAAGGCAAAGAAAGAAAATATAGGCCAAGGATTGGTTTGATAGATTGCAATAACTGCGGGAGCTAACAAAGTAATAATTGCGGCGAATACCCAGTGAACTCCAGCACCAAAAGATTGCCCCTTAGCTCTAATTCTATTAGGAAATATTTCAGAAATAAAAACCCAAATTACTGCTCCCTGTCCTACCGCGTGGGAAGCAATAAACGCGAATATATAAAATGCAATCCATTCGGGGCTAGACTGAAAATAAAAAGACATAGATACTCCTGTTAAACTTATAATGTATCCCAATGAACCCAAAATCAAGAGTTGTCTTCTTCCTAACCTGTCTATAAGAAGTAAACCCAGAAAAGTAAAAATGATCATAATAACTCCTATCAATACGGAATTAAACAGGGACGCTCTTGTACCAAAACCCGCCATTTCAAGAATTTCAGGTGCATAGTACAGTATAAAATTAATACCAGAAAGTTGATTAAAAAATGAAATCAAAAAAGCGAGAACTATGATCTTATTATTGGTTTTAGTAATCAATTTTAAATTACTAACAGAATTGATGTCGGCTGATTTAATTTGATTGAGGATACTTTCGGCTTGTTGGTCGTCATCATATATTTGTCTTAATGTTTTTAATGCAGCTTTGTCGTTGTTTTGAAAAAGGATTTGCCATCTTGGAGTGTCAGGTATGAAAAACGTCAAAAGTAAATACATTAGGGCAGGAAGTGCCTCGATCCCCAACATCCATCTCCAATCAGAGACTCCTTGAAAACCAGTGAGCATATAATTGGAAAAAAAAGCTATTAGCATTCCAAAAACCAAACTTAATTGGAACAAAGCTCCAAGAGAGCCACGGTTTTTGGAGGTGGAAATTTCAGAAATATATATGGGAGCCGCTATTGAGGAAACCCCTACTGCTAATCCTCCGATGAATCTAAAAAATGAAAAAGTATAGGGATCCATAGCCAAAGCAGAACCCAAAGCAGAAATTAGAAATAAAACACCAATCCAGGTGAGGGTTTTTTTACGACCAAACTTATTTGAAGGATAAGCCCCAAATAAAGCACCTAACACAGTCCCCCAAAGAGCCATGGACATAATAAAAAAACCATGGAAAAAAGGACTGGTAGACCACAGTTCCTTAATGGGTAAGTTGGCTCCAGAGATTACAACAGTATCAAATCCGAAAAGGAAACCAGATAAAGCTGCTACAAGAATCCATCTAAATGATTTAGGCATATTAATAAAATTCGTGCGCGTACACTACCATTGCAAATATATAGAAACCGTTTGAAAATTTGACTTCAATAAATTGATATAATTTTTTTATTAAATTAATCAAAATTGATTAAAAAGATGGCCAGAAGATAGTATATTTAAAAACTTAAGTATTTAATAAATAATCAATTATAATTGACAACAATAAAAGACATAGCAAAGGAAGCAAATGTTTCTCCGGGAACTGTGGACAGAGTTCTGCATAAACGTGGAGGAGTATCTGCTAATACTGAAGATAAAATCAAAAAGATTTTAAAACAAAAGAATTTTAAAATCAATCAGATTGCTAGTTCATTGGCAATGAAAAAATATCATAAACTAGCTACTTTGATTCCCCAGTTTGATGAAAATAATCTTTTTTGGAAATCACCCTTCTCAGGAATCCAAAAAGCAAGCCAAGAAGTCAATGCTTATGGTATTGAAAATCACGTATTTTTTTTCGACCAATTTGATCCTGAGAGTTACTTAAAAGCTTTCCAAGAACTTATCATAATAGAACCTGATGCATTGGTAATGGCGCCCTTCTTCCTTAAAGAAACTAGTAAAATCATTCAAACTCTGGATTACAAAGAAATACCATATTTGTTTTTAAACGCTGATTTAAAGGGATATAATAATTTATGTTATATCGGTCAAAAATCATTCGAAGCTGGAGTTTTGTCTGGAAAGCTTTGCCATTTGTGTTCCGAAAAAGGAGATGAGTATTTGATCGTTCTAACTAGAAAAAACATACATGATTATGAGGCGAACAACGAAAGAGTAAAAGGTTTTAAGAGCTTTTTTAAAAATAAATTTCCCAATGCTCTGATCAATCAAATAAAAGTTGATATATCAGAAGGACATGAAAAGGTGAAAAATAAAATCAATGATTTTTTAAACAAAAATCAACGTGTAAAAGTTGTTATGGTGCCTTCCAGTAGGGTTTCCTATATCTGTGAAGCCATTGACAATGACAAGCTGTCAAAACTTAATGTTATTGGCTTTGACACCACTCCTCAAAACGTAAATGCTTTAAAGAAAGGGGGCGTAGAGTTTTTGATTTCTCAAAAATCATTCAATCAAGGCTATAAATCCATCAAAACTATGTCCAACTATCTTATTCATAAGGAAATTCCTAGCAATGAAATCCCCACCCCCTTAGAGATCATTACCAATGAAAATTACAAATACAGTCACTCAGAGGAGCGAAAATATTACGACCAAAATTAGAAGGAAACTTCATTTACTGGTTTACCTTCTACATCATGGTGTGTAAAAATAATATTAGGTTTGTTACTCCCACCCGAAACATATACTGACAAAAAACCCCCTTTAAGCCTAAGAAATTTATGTTCAGGCTGCGGATCTCCTCTGTTCCAGCCACCAGTTAGTGAATGAGAATCTGTTCCTGCACCACAACCAAATTCCCATAAATTAGTACCATCGATGTGTGTTACATACTGCCAATGTCTATCTCCATTTACAATAAAAAGATTTTTCTGATTTTTAATAAAATCTAATATTTCCCCCTGCTCATATGAATATTTTTCATTACTAAGGTTGTCATTTTTATTCTCTTTATCAGGGCCTAGAATAGGTGAAGATGTTATTAACACCTTAAAAATTGCATCAGAATTTTCAACAGTCTTATAAAACCATTTTTTTTGATCATCACCCCAAATTGTTTTTTCAGGCCCATCCTCCATATTGTTAGGGGTTCTATAATTTCTACCTTCAACAATCCAAATCTGTAAGTCTTTACCCCAACTAATGGTTTTATATCTTTTGGAGTAGCTTGGAAACTGTTCCTCATCGAATATCTCTAAGCCGCGTTCAAAAGTAACTGTCCCATAGTCCTTACCAGGATAGCTGTCATTATAACCCACATCGTGGTCATCTTTCATAAAATAGGAGGTGTGATCGTTGTAAAATGAACGTTGAAAAGGGAGTGAGAACAGACGATTCCACTTAAAACGCATCAACTCCTCTGTCATGGCGTAAGGAGAGGGTTTGTCCATATACTCTATATCCCCAGTATGAACATAAAAATCGGGTTTTAATTCAGACATACTAGGGTATATTTTATGACCATTTTCTAAATCATCACGACGGTTGTAATCATGGCAGGAAACAATACAAAATTTTACGTTCTTAGAGGTCTTTTGATCAGCTGGTAAAAGAAATTGACCAAAAATACTATCGGAAATTTTTCCACCTTTCTGAGGTCGAGTATAGATTTTAACACCATAATTCTTTCCTGCTTCCAACTTATCCAACTTCCACTGATGAGTATAATCTTTGTTAGTATTTACAGCTGTCCAATCTCTAACTACTGCTAGCTCAGGATGCCCTTTAACAAAGTAATGGAGTTGTACCTCTCCTGGAGCTCCAGGGCAATAGCCCTCCATATCTTTTAAACTTAAGCCTTCAGGAATTTGAGTATTATAAATGCCCTCCACGTCACGGTTATCGGACAAGATTTTCATTTTCTCACTAGAAATCTCAATAAAAGGATGACCTTCGAAAAAAGCCTCTTTATTTTTAGTAAGCCTAGTCCAAACGACAATTGAATTTTGATCAGCCCAACCATTTTTAATTCCATTTCCGAAAAAAGGTCCTTTAATTTCTTCCTTTGGCTGGCAGGAAATAAATAAAATAGCAATTAGAATGTTGAAAAACTTACTCATAAAAATTTTTTGAGAGCTTTAGTATAAATTTAGATTATTTCCCTCCATATAACTTGTAAACTTCTGAGCCTGCGCTTAAAAATGCACCCACACCATAAACTTCAGTTTTATCAGGATAGGCCTCACCCGGTTCTGCTCCAATTGGCTGAACATAAGTTAACATGCCATCTCTATTAACATGACTTACCATTGCATTCCATCCTTTCTCAACAGCAGGTCCATAAGTTGCTTTATCTAAGATTCCATTATTTATTCCCCAAGAAAGTCCAAAAACGAAAAATGAAGAACCACTTGTTTCAGGAGTAGGGTAAAATTTCTGTCCCAAAAGACTCATTGCCCAAT
The DNA here is from genome assembly GCA_913043275.1 of uncultured Flavobacteriaceae bacterium. Classification (GTDB taxonomy): domain Bacteria; phylum Bacteroidota; class Bacteroidia; order Flavobacteriales; family Flavobacteriaceae; genus UBA8316. The sequence goes on from CAJWLL010000004.1 coordinate 21,578, forward strand.
GACCCTGTGGAGTTTGAATTTCTAACAATTTTTTAGCCATTTTTTTATAGAGTTTAAGGAAATAAGAATAATCTTTATCATTAGGTCCAAGCTCATCCATAACATTTGCTAATCCAGCAAATACCCATCCATTTCCCCTACCCCAGAAAATTTTTGTGCCATTGTCAAGCTTGCCAAAATAAGAACCATCTCTATAATATAGATTTTCTTCCTTGTCGTATAAATGATTTGTAGATGCTTTCCACTCTTTAACCATAAAATCTATGTATTTGCGGTCCCTTGTTAGTTTTGACACCATTACCCAAACTGGAGGTGACATAAACAAAGCATCACACCAATTCCATCTATCCTGATGAAATGGAGATTTCCAATCCATTTTTGTTTTAGATGGGTGATAAAGTATAAAATCAAATTGGTTGATTGTTGGTTTAATCATCCTTTCATCTTTGTATTTTCTATAAAGATGAAAGTAAGTTTGTCCAACGGTATGATCATCTGCATGAAAAACTCTAGCATAATATCCATTTCTCATATTAAGCTTCCAATCGTGGGCTTCTCCAATTCCTTTTAGCCACTCATAATACTTATCACTGTCTGCCATTGATGCCCATTTAGAAATTCCTACATAAAGAGCTCCATTTGTCCAATCTAACATACCATGTTTCCCTCTGGATAATCTTTTATTTTGAGCTCTAAAGTTCAAATCATCGTGATTTTCTATTTCCCAATCAGCTACTTTTTTCATTATCTGTTTAACTTCAGAAGGATTGATGTTTTGACCGTTAAGAGTTAAAGCAATAAAAAATGTAAATACTTTTAAAAAATGTTTTTTTGTTTTCATGTTATAAGCAATTAATTGTTTGTTTTAATTTTATATAGATACAAACTACTGGGAGAAGGCCAAGGCTTTTCTCTAGGTTTATCTCGATTAGTACTTAATGTTTCCCATTTAAGGGCATATCTGAAGTCAGATTTATTGTTATGTCCAATGTCTTTAACAGCTATAATCTGTAAGCCCGGAAAATTTCCCTCAACATTAAGTGAGCTGTCATTAAATCTTCTTGAAAAAAGTTTTTCAAATTTAAGTACTTTACCAATGGGATTTAATTCATCATCGAGAAGAATGGTTCCATCTCCATACTTAATATGCCAATATCCAACCTCAAATCTGTTATCTAATCTGCGTTTAAAACTTTTTATTTGAAATTCATTTTTTATGCTCCCATTTCCAGAAAACTCCCATCTGTAATCCCAATCTGTTATTAGGTGAGACTCCCATTTTTGACCATTTGCTTGGGCAACATACAATTGAAGATTACCGTTATTATCATATTTGTGATAAACAAACAGTGGTTTCTTATGTCGGTCAAAACAAAGTTTTGCAGCAAGATTGATGATCCCGCCCTTGGGAGGTACAGGAGCAACAATTAGAGATTTCTTATCTAGTGTTGCAGGAAGAGCAATGGGTTGATCAAAAGCATCATACCAATTTTTTAAATCAGGACTCTTCATATAAGATAGGTCATGATTGGTTGAGCAGTCTGGTGTATCTCTCCATACCCAATATACATGATACCATCCATCCTCTCTTAACTCAGGTTGGGATTGATAAGCATTCATAAGTCCTTGACCATCTGTTAAGGGAACATCTAACATCCTTGACCATGTTTGGGATTCGGAATTATACACATTATAGATTTCATTACCATTTCCACTCCCACCATCTCTATAGTGAAAAATCAATTCATCATCTTTTGTCATCATAAACTTTGGATAAGTAGCTTTTAATTCCTTTGGACCAACCATTGGAAAATATTGAGTCAATGATGAGATATCATTTGGTTTTTCACTTCTAAAATAGGTAAGAGAATCAACATGCATGTTTCCAGAAAGGTGAATAAAGCCCTTTTTATCCACTGCCATGGTTATCGAATTATGAGAATCCCATCCGACTTCTGTTGCAGAGAAACGTTTTGATTTTTCTTTGGCATTTTTATCTCTTGGTGGAGCAGGCATTTGAAATAGTGAAAAATTGATTTCATTTATATTTCTTTGACCCACTATCATATTTCTATTAGCATTATAGTAAGCGATATACTGTCTATCTATATTGGTAAACAAACAAAAGCCAACCCGATGTCCAGACCATACCGAATCTATCTTAATTATTTGCTCTACAGTCTCTTTAATATGAGACTCATCAATGATTATTCCATCTTTGACACCAGTCTTACAATTGGTGAAAAGATAGAATAGAGAGGCCATTAAAATTAATGATCTTATATTTTTTATTAGATCTAGTTCTGAGAGGGAAAACATGATTTAATGTATTTAAATTCTAATCTAGCAAAAGACCTGATTTTTCATTTTTAAAATGATACTTAAAGGGCTGGTTTTCATAACTAAAACTAATGCTTAGACTACCATCCTTATTTGATTCTATTTTCTTAGAAGCCATGATTTCCTTGGCTTGTTTTTTGTCATCAACAGGTACAATCAAGTTTGCTATGACAGTTTTCTTTGCAGTCGCTTTAAGCTCTACATCAAAATATTGAATCCAACGGAAAGGTTGGGATGCATTTACCATTTGAGAGGGATGTCTGCCTTCAATAATGGAATAGTCTTGATCAGTAAGAGGTATCAAGGCCATTGTACCTTCTTTTCCATCAAGGAGGACATAACCCTGCTGAGTTTTAAGATCAACCCCGGTGTGGAAACGTACTTCAATTAATGCGTTCTTATCAGAATGTACTTCATCCAAAACAAGGGTGATTTCGGGTTTTTCAAGCAGGATATTTCTTCTCCATTTTTTAAGTTCCTTTTTTGGATAGGCATTAGTGGGGTCCATCAATACATAGTCACTATCTGCATTTGTTCTGAAATCAAGCACCACTCCTCCAATAGTATAGTCATAAGGCTGTTTATAGTATTTTCCAGAAATTTGCTGCTCTCCGTTTACCAATATGGTGTTGTGCCCTTCACTGGAGGCCTCTGGATAGTCAAAACGTGCCTCATCAAAATATTTCTCATCATATCCACTTTTACCCAAGTCTCTAATATAGTATTCCTTATTCCAATAAACTATAAAATGACCGATGTCGAGATGACCGTGATGGGGATCATCATTTTTTCCAGCTTTACCTGCTACCAAAACCTTATCTGGACTTAAAAAATCACTTCGCATCACCCACCAATCAATTGTTTTAAAATGAATTGAAGGCTGAGTCGGAGGCAATGCCTGAAATTTCGGTCTGGACCAAATAATATCAAAAGGATCTCCTAGGGAACTAGAAGTAAAACTCTTGTTACCAGACTTTCTTTGGTATTCTGTTCTATAATCAATATCAAGTCGATTTCTATACCAAGCCGCCTGAGGGTTTTGGGTCTCTGTGGCAAGTTTATTAATTAGATGAGTGCTTCCCAGCAATCCTCCTCCATTAGAGTCCTCAAAGTTTAGTGACTGATTTCCAGGAAGTGAAATATGCAGAGGAAAAGTAACGGGATTGTCTGCAAGTCGTTTATTTTTAAAAAGATTGTACTTGCCTCTAGTTAATCTTTTTAATGCATCGGCAAAAAATGAAGAGGTGTGAATACCATAGTTCCAATAAGCTCCACCTTCCTGCCAACCTCCGTCAACGCCTAGTTCATTAAACATGCTGTTAATTCTGTTATAGGATTCTGCTACAACGTCAGTCAGTTGTGGATGCTCTTTTAAAAGGCTTAAACCAACCAAACCAACACCTGAATTACAAACACCGCACCAGTTACATCTATAGGCAGTTGCCCACCAATGAAATTCATAATCTCCCCTTACACGCGTAATCACCTTTTCTAAAAGCGCTCCACGAATCCGATCTCTTTGAGGCTGGGATAGAGCAGGATACAACCAGTCGTAAACTGCAGCCATCATTCGACCTGAATCCCCATTCCAGTGATCAAAATTAAAATTTACCTGATCATCGGGAACATTCCAGGGCATAATACGGGAATAAATTATAGGAAACTCATGAGCTCGTCTTGTCCATGTTGTCAAATCGCAAAATGCATCTGCAAATTCAAATGCTTTTTGAGCATATCGATCCTCTCCAGTCATTTGGTAGAGAAAGGCGAGGTGAAAAGCATTGTTTCTATTTTTATTGTAGTAGCTTGAGTATTTGGGGCTTCGATCATCATCTGACCAATCAGCACGTGTATTTTTACCCTGTATTGGTATATTTTTATCTACTGGCATTGCCATCCAGACTTTTGCTTCAGCTTTGAGTCTTCTATAAACATCTTGGCTATCTTGATCTTTATTTATTCTATTGATAAGAAGCTTTTTTTCTGATTCATTAAAATAAAGATAAGGGTGTTCTAAAGTGGAGATTTCAATAGCATTGTCAATATCGGATTTTGTTAATTGGGCAATGACACCAGTTACTTTGAAAAAAAGTATTAGTATAAAAAATATTTTAGTAACAAATATAAGTGCCCGATTCATTCTATTATCTATTTAAATATTAATCTCGGTTAATAACCCTGACGCCAATTTTTTTGACCACTCAGTCTTACTTTTATCTCAATTTTACCTCCTTCTATAGAAGAGGATGGAATATTTAATTCTAATCTCTTAAGACCCTTTATTCTTCTATCTAAATCAAGTGGTGGAGGATCCAATGATATTATTTTCATTTCGATATCAGGGTGACTTAAATTTTCAACAAAAAGTTTTTTGACAGGTGTCACTGAGGAATATTCAGGTTTACTAATTGTAGCTCCTCCTCTAGTAATATCAATATCAAATGTTGTAATCAATTGCCAAGTAATAGTCTTAGTAGATTCGTTAATTTCAATAAAATCATCAATTACCAATGAAGTATTACTTTCTTTAGTAAACTTCCTTTTAGAACTTTTTAATACTCCTTCAAAAACAGGAGTTAAATCAAAGGTTACCTCTGGTTTATCACCTTGTTTAAAATCAACTATTGTAGCTTTACCATCAACTTTGTGAAGCTGATTATTAACAGTTATTGTACTATGGCCAAAATTTCCCTTATTCAATAATGTCCATCTTTGACTATCCTGAGCTTTATTCCAAAGGTCAAAACCTTTTTTTTCTAAATCGTGATAGGCCTGATTTCCAGGATCTGACACCCATCTCAAACCATTAATTTCAAAAATAAAAGAACCTGCGTCCATGTTCCCATGATTAACTGTACCACTTCCTCCCTTGCATCCAAGATAGTAGCTATACGGATCATCGTATCCCCCAGTAAAGACGGCTATTGGATTAGTCCCATCTCCCTTCCATGAGGTTGGTAATTCTGATTCTTTTTGCTTCTGGTACTGTGAAAGCCATACAAGTCCAGCTCCATTTAACCTTCTCAATCTTCCAATTTTTTGAGGGGCAGTTTGAATTGTGTTTTTTTGAATTTTTAAACTTTCGGGAGGATTTAAAAATCTACTCCTCTCGAAAAATAGCTCATCTCCAGATTTTGAGGCAAACCAAGCAAGTGTTACATCAGGATTAATAGATCTTTTATCCCCACAATCTGCGTAGTTATAATACCAACCAGAGGGCGTATTCATAAGTAACCGAAAATAGGCACTATCCTTAAAACCTGGATAATCTCCTAAACCAAAGTCAGTACCAAAAGCACTTTCAAGCATGGCGTTAGTTACAACTGAAAAAGAAGTACCATACCCCCAGTATGTAGATCCCTCAGGATAAACTCCATCTGGTCCATACTCATCCAAGGCATGTGGTATTCCATCTAACGACCTTTTTATAGTTCTTGCTGCAAGCTGAGGGTTAATCTCAGCTATTGCAATAGATCCAGCGATCATTCCACCATTACATACTTGATTCCAGTTATTGTTGCTATCAATCCACCAAATATTTGATCTATTTTCAGTTTCATAACTTGGCATAATTCCTTTTTCAATTATTGCTTGAATAGCCTTATCAATTGTAGATTGTGGTAAGTCTCCAGCTGTCCAATCCAAGGCAAATGCAAGTGCCATTGTCATTTCTCCAACATCTAAGTAATGTGAGGGGTTCCAATCCGAGAATAAACAAACAGCTAAAACTTCATTATTTATTCGATCAAGAATTATTGGATCTTTCTCTACATGATAGACCATCCCCAGCATATTAATTCTATAAAGCATTTCTCTGGATATATGCAAAAGACGCCTACCTATCTTTATTCTCTCAAGATAAGGCTGATTCATAACACCCATTGCGTTCAATTTTATTGCAGAATAAAAATTCTTCACAACAGGATCCGTTTTAAGTTTATCTCTAAGAACCTTATCAATTTCTGAATTTAAAACAAGCCTTGGCTGATCTTTTCTTAGGTTATCAATTAAAAAATTCTTGGTAAAAGGATTTGTTAACTTAACAGATGGGGTATCATTGTTATCGGAAAAACTTTTTTTGCAAGAAATAAAGTTTAAGGATAATCCAATAATTAAAAATATTTGAATTTTCTTCATGCCTCTAGTTTTTTCAATTAAAAAAAATTAAGCTAGTTAATTATATAAAATAAATGGTTTTTTCTCAATCACAAAATATGAAATTTCAATCGATTAAAAAAGCTAATAACTTAATAATAATGAGCTATTTAATAAAAAAAGCCATCTAAAAAGATGGCTTTTTTTATTAAATAATTAGGTAAGTAAAATTAATACCCAGGATTCTGTTTCAAATTAGGATTTTGAGATAAAACATCTAAAGGCAATGGCCAAAAATAATGTTTGCTCTCATCAAAAACAGGATTCTCAAAATCAGTTCCTTTATAGACCTCCAAATAGGTTTTACCATCGACTTCACCAGTTTTAACAGTTGCTTTACCATCTAGATCAAATCTGGAAGAATTCGCTGCATCCCATCTCATACCATAGTCTTTATTTTCAAGTTTTTTACCTTGCCCCCATCTTCTTAGATCATTAAATCTATGGCCTTCCATAAATAACTCAACTCTTCGCTCTCTTCTAATTTCAACAAGTAGCGCAGAAACTCCATCAGCTGCATAACGAGGATCCATTGGAGGATTGTTAGTCATATGAATCATACCATCTCTATCTCTAAGTAAATTTATACTTATATCTAGGTCGGCCTGAGAAATACTTCCATTACCAAGCTCAGCTTTAGCCTCTGCATAATTTAGAAGAGTTTCAGCATATCTCATGCTAAGACCAGGAGTTATCGATGTACTATAGCCTGCATGCGCAGATTTAACATTATAGATTTTTATAATATGATAACCTGTGTAAGATTTAAGACCTCCAGACATACCTTGAATACGCGGATAAGTATTCACTCCAAAATCATGATTACCGTATCTATAAATGGCCTGATCAGAAGGAAGCAAAATTGTTTGTCTTAACCTTGGATCTCTATTCTCCCAGATATCCTCATAAACATCGTCTCCTTTGTAAAGAGGAGATAAGCTTATCGGAAGTCCATCAGAGCAAAGATAATCCTCAACCATGTTTTTTGTCATTCCACCATTATACCCTCTGTGATATGACTGAACATGATTGGCTTTAACTCCTAACTGATATTTTACAAAATGAATAACCTCGGAATTTGAGTCTATACCTTCCATACTATGTAATTCATTGTATGTTCTACCTGGAGCACCCTGATGCAAACTATATTTACCACCATCAATTAATGCTTTGGCAGCTTCAGCTGCATGGGTTAACCATGAGGATTCACCACCTAGACCATGGTATTTCCTCCATGTTCCTTCCAAGAGACAAATTCTTGATTTCATGTGTAGTGCCTGAGATTTAGATAACTTAATTTTATCACCGTTATCTCGAAGGTTCGCTACAGCAAAGTTTAAATCCTCTAAAACTTTACCCATTACAAAATCTCTAGAATCTCTTGGTCCATTTAAGATATCTTCATCATCTGTTGTAACTTCTTTATCAACCCATTGTGCAGATCCAAAATCCCTAATTAAACGGGCATAAAACATTGCTCTCATAAGTCTAGCCTCACCAGCATAGTGATCTTTTACAGATTGAGAAACATTTGCATTGTCATAGTTTGCAAGTCCGATGTTTACAGCTCGAATCAGCGAAAATCCTTTATATCCATACCATCCACCAGGTGCATGAGCATTTTTAGATGACGGTGCTACAGCAACACCTGCCCTAATTCGAGCATATGTAGCGTGTCTTCCATGTCTTGGGGCAGTATTATCTGACATCCCATCATAATGAAGATATGATATTCTGTGACTATCAAAACGTCTCCAGTGACCAAAAAGAAATGGATAATTTGTGTCATTCTGAACTAAATCATAGAAACCTTGATTAAATACCATTAAATCATTCTCTGTGTTCCAGAAAGAAGAATTACTAATTTCATCTAGTGGTGCTCTTTCAAGGAAGTCATCATTACAGCCAATTAATAGAAAAAGAACTGCAAAACTTTTGATTATATTTTTTGTTAAATTTTTCATCTTTTAAAATCTTTTAAATTATAATCCAACTTTCAAACCAAATGCATGAGTCCTATTCTTATAGTACTCTTGGGTAAGTGTTGGTCTTACCTCAGGATCTAGTGGTGGTCGCATATTTGTTTGCTCCCATAAGTTTTGACCTGAATAATAAAGGCTCATTGATTGTAGACCAATCTGATCGACAATACTCTGAGGTACTTTATAACTAAGAGTAAGCTGCTTTAGTCTTATATATGAAGCATCTTGCAGATATCGATCATTTACGTGGTAATTCTTTTTATCATTGTACCCAATATGAGGTGCTGGGAAATATGCATCTGGATTTGACGGTGACCATGAGTCTGTGATATAATACCACTCAGCATTTCCAGCATTCCAAGGCCAAAAAGCATTCCAGTTGTTGGTTGGCGGGAAATAATCACCCTTTAATATACCTTGGAAAAAGGTATTAAGAGTCCAGTTCTTATATCTTAAATCAAGGTTTAATCCAAATCTATAACGCATACTCTCGTTACCGATAACTCTTCTATCTCCTGTATCTGATAAAGTATCGTTTCCTCTATCAACAATCCCATCTCCATCAAGGTCCAAAAAGTTAACATCACCAGCAGCCCAGTTATCACCAAGAACAGCTAAGTCATTTGTCTGAGCAGCAGCATCGGTTTGAAATAAACCTCCTGTTTTATATCCCCAGATCTCCCCTATTTGCTGTCCGACATAGTATTCATTTAATGACCCAGTAGGGTTATCATATTTTGTTATTTCAGCTTGACTATCAGAAAGAGCAAGTGTTAGTCCATAGTACCAATCTTGATCCAGTTGATTTTTCCAAGTGGCAGCAAGCTCCCATCCAGTAGTTTTCAAATCAGCAGCATTAGATTTTGGAGCCGAAGTTCCTAAAATATCGGGATATGAAACCATCATAAGCATATCTTTAGTTTCCCTTGTAAATAAATCAAAGCTAAAATCTAATCTACTATCAAGTAAAGTAGCATCAATTCCAAAGTTAGTCGATGCAACAGTCTCCCAAGTTAAATCTGAACTTACAAGACCAGCAGGAGTTACATAAGGTGCAGCTCCACCACTCAACATAAATCTAGATGTTCCAGATCCCATAGTTGAAATATATGGGTAGTAATCACTACCTAAAAGTTGATTTCCAAGTTCACCATAAGAACCTCTTACTTTCAAACGATTAAGCCAAGAACCGGCTACATCAGCCATAAAAGCTTCCTCTGAAAGGACCCACCCTGCAGAGAATGATGGGAAGAAGTCATATCTGCTTTCGGAAGGGAATCTTGAGCTGGCGTCATAACGTCCGTTAAGCTCAACCAAGTATTTATCTTGAAATATATAATTAAACCTGTAAAAAGCACCTCGCAAAGAAACATGAGATGCGCCACTGTAGGTTTCTTGATTTCCAACGGTTGCATTAATATTTGTAACAGCAGGTGTAATTAACTCATAAGCTCTTCCAGTTAAATAGTGCCTGTCACCTTTTTCCTGGTTAAATCCGACAAGCGCCTTAAAATAGTGGTTTGATGCCTCAGGCTCATATGTATAATCTGCATAGGCATTAAATACATAGTAAAACTTTTTGTCATATCTGTTTTGGATATAATCAGTAGCAGAGAATCCAGAATCATACTCAATATTTGTAAGGTCAACAGAATTACTTGCTTTAACAGCAGTGATTTTTGTTCTTTGATCCTCCGCAAATGTATATGTATAATTAGGAGAAAACTCAGCTCTAATTTTTAAACCTTTCATTGGTTTTATTGTAATACCCTGAGTGGCAACTAAATCGGTCTGCTGCATTAGATCTCTACCTCCATCCATTAAAAATGGTAATGGGTTTGTCGATATAAAGTAATTCCCTATATGCTCTTCATAATCAGACCTATCGCCAGGGGTAATATAATATGGAAGGTCAGGAAAGTTTGTTGCTCTTCCACCCATTCTAATAAAAGAGTTAATATTTACATCCCAGTTATAAAAATGCGGTTCATCATTTGTCTCATGAGTTATTAAAGCCCTGGTATCCATTTCCAACCAATCGGTGACTTCATAAGATACTTTTGCAAGCATGTTATATCTATCATAGTCTATATTCTTGTCGTCCATTTTAATCCAACCTTTTTTCTCTAATACACCAAGAGATACATAATAGTTCGATTTCTCTGTTGACCCTGAGACACTAAGGTTATGCCTTTGCTGAGGAATCCATTCTTTTAGGTACATGTTCTTAAAATCATTGTAACCAACATACCTAATTACTGAACCATCTCTATACCATGCATTCTCAGGACTAGGGTTGTTACTGTAAATCTGAGCAGCAGCCAAATAATCGTCATCATAAGAAGGTGCTCCATTAGTTCGAATATTGGCTTCGTTTCTAGCCAAAGCATACTGATAAGGATCATCAATAGGATCCATTAACATAATCGGTTTACCCCAGGAAAATTCAGTTTGAAAACTCACTCTAGCTTTTGTTGACTTACCCTTTTTCGTAGTAACAAGGATAACACCAAAAGCAGCTCTTGCTCCATAAATAGCAGCAGAGGAAGCATCTTTAAGCACACTAATACTTTCAATATCATTAGGATTAACACTCCCAATATCCATTGGAACATTATCAACCAAAATAAGAGGTGTACCTCCATTAATAGATTCAAAACCTCGAATATTAAATTCAGGAGAAGTAGTTGGGTCACCATTTCTAATATCAATGTTTAGGTTTGGAATAACACCTTGAAGTCCTTCTCCTAAATTTACAATAGGTCTGTCGTCGAGAACTTCTCCAGAAACTGCCGCTACCGCACCAGTTAGATTAATTTTCTTCTGAGTACCATACCCAGTAACAACAACCTCTTCTAGCTCACTATCACCCTGAAGAACAGCTGAAATAGCTTCTTGATTGGCTGATATCGTGATTAGTTGAGTTTGGAATCCAACGTAAGAAAGTTCCAAAACATCGCCCTCGTTGGCCTGTATTGAAAAATTTCCATCAAAATCTGTTGTAACTCCAGTATCTGATCCCTGAACAATGACAGTAGCTCCGGGAAGCGGTCCATCAGGATCCGAAACAGTTCCATTGACTGTCTGTTGTCCCATGACTTGAGACCCTAGAAATACCAAAATCAGAAGTAAACCTTTTTTGAAAAACTTCAAAATCGGATTTCTGTTTGATAATTTTTTTAAGTGAATCATAAAAAAAAATTTAATTAGTAATAGTTTTGATTGTTTGTCTAATTATCATAAGATTAATAATAGTTTAATAAAATTATGATACAAATAAGCAAAATAAAAAGATGTGTGCGTACACACAAATTTAAAAATTTGATTTATTTAGTCCACTAATATATTAAAATATGTTAATGTTTTTCTAAAATTAAAATTTTTTTTTTACTTAAAAATCTAAAATGATTTGATTTTTAGGAGCAATTTTTAAAAATCATCCAAATGTTTCATTATTAATTTCTCATATTAAATTAATTATTATCCTTTACATAAAACAACAAAAGGTTTTAATTTAATGGAAATTAAAGTGATATGAGAGTTCTTATAATACCTGATTCCTTCAAAGGTAGTATGTCTGCTAAGGAGGTAGCTCTGGTAATGCAAAGTTCAATAAAAAAAGTATTTCCCGATAGTCATTGTAGCCTGATGCCTTTTTCTGATGGAGGTGAAGGAGCATTAAAAGTTTTACAAAATCATGCCAAAGGATATCTTAAGAAATGTTTATCAACCGATGCATTGTTAAGGACTATTGAAGCTACGTATTTTTGTTTCAATGATCAAAAAAGTGCTTGGATAGAACTATCAGAGACTGCTGGCCTTTCTAAATTAACTATCCAGGAATACAATCCACTTAAAACAAGCACATGGGGAACAGGTAAAATGATCCTTAATGCTTTGGATCACGGATTTAAAAAAATTTACTTGGGGATTGGCGGAAGTGCCACCCATGATTTTGGTAGCGGCATTATTAATGCCTTAAACGGAGTGTTTTTTGACAAAAACAACAAAAGACTTGGTTATGGTGGAGGTGCAATATCGAAACTGAATCGTATTGATTTGTCACAATTGGATACTCGCGTGTCAAGGACTGAATGGATTATTGGCTGTGATGTTGAAAATCCATTATTAGGAAAACAAGGGGCAGCCCATACTTATGCAAAACAGAAAGGAGCTTCTTTGGAGATAATTGATCGGCTCGAATTTGCGGGCAATCAATTTTCTGATGTTGTACAAAGTCAATATGGAGTGGATATCAAATCAATAAGTGGTGGAGGTGCTGCAGGAGGAGTAGGCGCAGGACTATATGGCCTTTTGAATGCTCGGCTAGAAAAGGGGTTTGATTTGTTGGCTGAGCTTACTGGGGTAAATCAACAATTAGATAAAGTAGATTTAGTTTTAACAGGTGAAGGAGCTTTTGACAATCAGAGTTTATTTGGAAAATTACCTTATAAAGTGGCTCAACTGACGCAAAAAAATAAAATTCCGACCTTGATTATCGCTGGTCAAGCAAGTATTGATGAACTCCCTAATATGCCTCATGTTAAGGTTTATAAAACCCAACCAGAGCATATGCCACTTAACCAGGCCCTTAAAAAAGCCCCTCAAAACCTTGAATTAAAGCTTTTAGAGGTCCTTAATTTATTTAAGTTAGAAAACATGAGGTTGTGATTTTTTCTTTGATAAGTATTTTTTTAGTGATTTTGTGGATCATTTTGGGAACTTCATTTACAAAATGGCACCCTTCTCTAGTTCTTCTTACTGCCGCCCTTTTTCTAGGTGCCCTATTGCAAATCCCCCCCCTTATCATCTTGAAACTAATTAAAGAGGGTTTTGGTAAAATTGTCGAAAACATTGGGTTATTGATTTTATTTGGAACAATAATTGGTTTTATATTGGAGCGCTCACAAGCCACCCTCTCCATTGCCAATTGGGTTCTTAAGCATCTCAATATGCTACCCCTGCCCTATTGTATTAGTTGTATTGGCTATTTGGTCTCCATTCCTGTTTTTTGTGATGCAGCCTTTGTTATCTTGTCTCAGCTAAACAAAACTATTTCTAGACAGACGAAAACACCCTTAGTAGGGCTTTCAGTGGCTTTATCAACTGGACTTTTTGCACCTCACGCTCTAATTCCTCCTACACCAGGCCCCCTGGCTGCAGCTGCAAATTTAAATCTAGATAACTTAATCCTTTTAATAGCTGTAGGTGGGGTGATAGCCTTCATTCTTATTCTAGTTGGAGGAGCTTATGGTAATTATCTGATCAAAAAAAATCACCAAACCCAGGCTGAAAAAGATTCGAATGAAATATCCCAAAGTGAATTATCGGAGGATTTACCAAGTTTTACATCGGCAATTCTTCCCATATTAATTCCTATTCTTTTGATGTGCTTTGGGGGGGCTTTAAATTTTCTCCCTAATGATACTTTGAGCATTTCCTATCTCCGTTTTATTACAAGCCCAACCACCGCTTTAGGAGTGGGAATGCTTTTTGCTTTTAGATTGGTAAACTCCAAAAAAGGCAGCTTTATTTATAAATCGATTTCAAATGGGATCTATCAAGCAGCGCCTATTTTAATCATTACCTCAATGGGAGGGGCTTTGGGAACCATCATTCAAACGATTCCCTTGCAGGAATATGCCATTGGAATTACATCGTTTGAATCACTAGGGATTATTATTCCATTTGCAATCGCAGCTCTTCTCAAGACGGCTCAAGGTTCTTCAACCGTGGCAATAATTACAGCATCATCTATTGTTTTTCCTCTATTACCTTTAATGGATTTAGAGAGTGAAATGGGAAAGGTCTGGACTATTATGGCCATAGGGGTTGGTTCTATGACAGTTTCTCATGCCAATGATTCCTATTTTTGGATTGTATCTCAGATGAGTGATATGAATGTAAAAACTGCATACAGAACACATACCTTAGGAACTTTTTTTCAAGGTGTTGTAGGTTTGGTCGTTGTTTTTATTGGCCATTCACTTTGGAAAATATTTTGATTAAATTACTAATAAACCCTTCAAATGAATACAATAAAAGACGACTACGGAAAAGAATATAAAATTTCCGATTTAAAAAAATTTAAAAAACACCTATTGGATTATCATTCTCGAAACGGAAAAGGAGATAATAGCTTACACGAAGAAAATGGTTATTGGTTTCGGGTTACTAAACAGTTTTATGAGCAAGTTATGTCTATCAAGGAATGAAAAGTTATTAATCAAAAAAATATTATTTCATTTCAAATTTTGGAAAATTGCTTATATATTTATAAAAATCGCTAGTATCAAAAAAACATTATTGATACAACAAATTGAAACAAAAATAAATTATTTTAACTACTCAGAACATTAAGGTAAACTATATGCCCTCAGTAAAATGGATTTTTAATGGCTTATTATTTTTTCAGATTATTAGCTGTAATCCCGAAAGCAATTCAAGTGATAGTGTAACCAATACTGAGAATGTTGTTAATAATTCTGAAGAGAACTCAGAGGTTAGCGAGGAAAAAGAAAACAATCACCCTTTTTTGATTGTCAAAAAGGAGATGTTCCCCTCTCTGAGGGAAAAGTCAAACTCCGAACCATGGAAATCCATGAAAGTGGATGCTCTTTCTAGAGTCTCAGAAGCTCCAGGAAATAATAAATATAGAACTCTTCAAAAATATGTTGGAGCTGCTGCTCTGGCTTATATTTTGGATGAATCAAAGAGTGAATTGTATGCACAAAAGGTTAGAGATGTGATTTTGAATAGATTTTCTACACTTGATATTAATGAGTCCTCAAGTTGGAGCAAAGTAGTTCCAACTCTTGGTGCTTTTTTCTGCGCAATCCTCGCCTTGGATATTGTATATGATGGGCTTTCTTTGGAGGATATTAAAAAATGTGAGGAATTAATTTCTGAGCGTATTTCGAGGGTAAACAGATCTGGCTCATGGAAAACAGCTCGTTATGGCACCCATGGAACATGGGACATATATAAAGGGGATAGGACCACGCAGGATGACAGTTATTATTATGCCCTTATCAATCAAATTACACCCGATGGTGTAAGTCCTGTAGCAAACACTTATGCCTGGTCAAGAGTTGGAGGCGGCGATAGTAGGATTTCAAAATCAGGATATATGGATGTACTTGAGTTTACAGGAATTGATAAAAGATATTATAACAATGAAAGGATTCAGAAATTTATGCGTTGGCAATTCGGTTCTAGTATAAATCCTGCGAAGGAATTGGCAATTTTTGGAGACATGCTACCTACTGAGACTGTAGGAAACTCTTTACTTTACCGAAGGGTTGTAAATTTTGACAATAAAGCAGCTTCTTACGCAGCGTGGTTTCTTGATGGCGATCCTGCCGATGGACACATATTGACTTATATTTTACCCAAAAAAGAACTTCCATCTCCTTTGGTACCATCAAGTCAAATCTATGAGAACGGTGGGGCCTTTTTCCGAGATAAAGAAGATAGCTTTAAAGGATTACAAGGCGTTTTATATAATATAAAGTCACAAAATGAGTGGCATACTCATAATGAAGTAAATGGCCTTTCACTTTCAGCATTGGGTAACCGGCTATTGGTAAATGGTGGGAGATTGGGGGCCCCTACCAGGGAAGCCAAACTCAACAACACTTTGACTATTAATGGAGAAAACCATAATGGATTTACTGGAGATGGAATTGTAGAAGGATTTACATCTGATGGTCTGGATTATGCCAAAGGAGAAGATGGTGACGCGATTCGCTTTAAAGATCATTCTAGAAGTATGATATTAATTCAAACCACTGCTGATACTAATGGGTATTTTATAATTTTTGATCAGGTTAAAGCTGATCCTGGAGATAAAGTTAAAAACTACCTCCACCCTGCAAGTCAGAATAATGTCACTATAACTGAAAACCTCAGAGAGTATACCGCCCCAATAGATCACTATCGATCAGTAGCAGCAGGAATGGTAACTTTCTATTATGTTTCAGCTCCAGAAACAGTAAATATTGAAAAATCCCAATCTGCAGTTCAAGACCGTTATCCAGGATATCCAGAACACAACCGTTTAGAGTCCGTATATTCTGTTAATAACCAAGGTGAAAAATCATTAGTCACACTTATCTTTCCTCATAATCACATTGTGTCAAAACCAAACTTTCAAAAATTTTCAGATGAAAGTTTTGATGGTGTCAAATTCACTCAAGGAGCAGGAGAGGATTTGATTATCTACTCAGACATCAAGCCAGTAAATTTTGACAATTTATCTTTTACAGCTAACTTTTGTTGGGTGAGAAAAAAAGAGAATGTTGCTACTTCTTTTTTTTTAAAATCAGCAACAAATTTTTTGAACAATAGTAGCGGTTTTGAGTCAGAAAATCCTGTAACTATCTATGTAAATGGAACAAAAGGATCAGTTATTACTGAAGGCACTACCTTAAAACTCAAAGGAAGTACTTTAGCTAAAGTAAAATTTAATGAGAATGTTACTGTTAAAAGTGCTACAGAGGATTATATCGAAGTGGTTTTAGATAAAGGTCAATATACATTTCATTAGCCCATCGAATAAAATTCTTCAAAAAATTAGGGAAAAAACACTAAAAAAATATAATTTTAAAAAGAGTCTAAGTTATTTTTTGACAAAATCAGGATTATATTCCCCCCTTTTGTTAAACCCCTTGAAATTACGCATCGAGGAATAACGGGGATAACTATCAAATACAGGGTCATCAAATGCTCTGGGGTCACCTTGTTCTTTTAAATCATTTAGCAACTGTTGTTTAAGTCGACTGAGAACTTCACTATACTCAGGTAATAAAGCTATATTTTGAGTACAGTATGGATCTTTTTTAATTTCATACAATTGATCTTGTGGTCTTTTCGCAAATGCCAATTCAAAATGCTTTGATTCGGTATTGGACATCACCTCATCTTTAGAAGGAGAGGGGTCAACGTCATGATAACCTGGATATAAAGCTTTAAATCCGGTAGCTTCATCCCTTTTATCGTTCTCTGTATTTTTAGGGACTGGATCACCTTGAGGCCAGCGATCAGATTTAAAATGATAAACATAAAGAAAATCCTCAGTTCTAATAGCACGAGCCGGATATCCCAAATTGTCAGGTCGAGCATGTGTGTGTCGTTCCCGTCCGGTTAGAACATAATTACGATGTTTTGGATGTTCTTGTAGCGTCAAAATAGGCATCAAACTTTTTCCGGTTGTGGTCATAGCGTCAGGTGATCCAACAAGATCCATAAGTGTAGGGGCCAAATCTATCAGACCAACAGGTTCATCAACTTCTTTTCCCTTAATACCATTGGGTATAGAGATAGCTAATGGAACATGGGTACCAAACTCTTGTACATTGGCTTTGGCATAAGGAAAAGGCATCCCATTATCTGCGGTGACCAAAATAAAGGTGTTGTTCAATTCACCTTTTTCCTTCAAGAATTGAATAATTTGATCAAGGTGACTGTCGAAATGTTCAATCTCAAGAATATAATCTAACAAATCATTTCGAACAACCTCAGTATCGGGTAAAAATTCGGGCACCTTAACTGAATTGATATCTTTTCCAGCTTTAATGCCTGATTTATATTCATAAACACGATGTGGCTCATGCCCGCCATACCAAAAAACAAAAGGTTTATCCTCTGCTTTTTGACTGTAAAAATCTTCAAAATTTTTAGAGTAATTATTGGGTCTTATTGCAGTTGTTGGTGGCGACTCTAGTTTATGGCGGTTATAATCCTTTCCTGCAGGGTTTTGTTTTCGACCACTGATTTCCCAGTTTCCAGGCCCCCAAGGTTTCCCTGTATAACCGGTAAAGTACCCTTTTTGCTCTAAAATTTCGGTAAACACTTTGAATTTTTTAGGAAAATTACTAGCATGAGTTCCCGCTTCTTCAAGTTCCCAAATATTTTTTCCAGTCAGAATAGCGGCCCTAGACGGACTGCATTGGGGTGCGGCCACAAAAGCATTATGAAACAATACTCCATTTTTGGCGACAAAATTAAAACCGGGAGTTTGGATTTCGGCAAAACCATATACCCCGTTATGAGGATATGATTGATCATCTGCAATGGCGATAAGAATATTTGGAGCTTTTTTTGTGGTATTAGTTTGACAAGAAACAACAACAACAAAAACAACAACAACAACAACAACAACAATTGTAATTAGTAAACTAGATTTGAAAATTGTCTTCATTTGATTATCTTTTATTTTAAGGTATTTCTCTAATTGAGTCAAGTTTTTTTTTCATTTCAAAAATTTGATTTGGGTAATTATTAGCGAGATTTTTTTGTTCAGATAAATCTTGTTTCATATTGTATAGGCGTTTTTGTTTAACCCCAGTCTGTTTCTCAACCCTTTTCGGAAGAGAAAATCCGCCAGAACCTAATTTTTCAATCATCTTCCAATCTCCAATTCTTATTGCAAAATGCCCCTCTGATGAATGATGAATAATAGGTTTGTTTTTTTGAATTTTGCTAACAGAAGTCAATTGATTAAATATACTATGACTGTCAGTAGCAGCTGAATCTAATCTCAATAAATCAGCAACAGTTGAAAAAAAGTTTGCAAGAGTATTTGGAATATTATTAGTGCTCCCTCCTTTAATTCTTCCAGGCCACCTTACTATATGAGGAATCCGATGTCCACCTTCATAAATATCACCTTTCATCCCTCTTAGTTCCCCTGCTGCTCTGTGATTAAATTCATCGATATAAGGTTGTTTCCAGTATGGACCATTATCACTTGCAAAAATCACAATGGTTTCCTCTTCAAGCTCTAAACTTTTAATATGGTCGAATAATTTTCCAACATAATCATCCACCATTGTAACAAACTCACCATATTGTCCAGCCTTAGAAACACCATCATAATTTTCTTTTGGCACCCAAGGTGTATGAGGAGCAGCAAGTGGGAGATAGAGGAAGAAGGGGTTATCTTTTTCTTTTGCTTCAGTTAAATAGTTTTTTGCCTTATTAATAAATTCAGGTAATACATCATAAAATTTAAAACCCTCTGCCATCGGACCTGGTCTCCAAAAATCTCCATCTTTATCTCTTTCTAAATTACTTCCTTCAGTATAGTCATTTACAGGACTTGTAAAATCTCCATTCTCAATATAAACATAAGGAGGTATGTCAAGTGATGCTGGGATTATATAATGGTAATCAAAACCAATGTTCGACGGCCCTCTTTTAGGGGGTTTTGAAAAGTCTATAATATTTTCGGAATAATCACGAATAAAGCCAAGATTATTAGAATCTATATCATTTAATTCATATGAAGTTCTAAGCTGCCAGTCTAGACCTAAATGCCACTTCCCAATAACTGCAGTATTATAGTTTTTTTTCTTAAATAATTTTGCAACTGTTTGCTTTTCATCTGAAATCATTAATGGTCCATAACTCCATAAAACTCCAGACTTCATATTTGTTCGCCAAGCATACTCTCCAGTTATAATACTATATCTTGTAGGTGTGCAGACTGATGAAGTAGAATGCATGTCTGTAAATCGCATACCCTGATTTGCTAGCTTATCTAAATTAGGGGTT
Source organism: uncultured Flavobacteriaceae bacterium (assembly GCA_913043275.1). Taxonomy (GTDB): domain Bacteria; phylum Bacteroidota; class Bacteroidia; order Flavobacteriales; family Flavobacteriaceae; genus UBA8316. Next base: position 41,611 of record CAJWLL010000004.1, read on the forward strand.
TTAATTTTTGATTCCTTATTATAGCAATTTAAATCGCCATAACCTAGATCATCTGCTAAAATATAAATAACATTAGGAGATTTTATTTGTTTTTGATCCTCGGTAATACAACCAAAAACAAAAAAACTTGAAAAAATTATTCTTTTTAAAACTTTGTTTCTTAAAATCATAATTAACAATTTTTTATTCAACTTCTAATGTCAATATTAGCTGCGATAATATATAAGGAACTGCCAGAATCAAGATAATTTAACAAACAATAACCTTCTTTAGGCTTTATTTCTTTTATGTGTTGAGTTAAAGCATCATCTTTTACTCCAGCAGTTGCAAGTGATAAAACAATAGCCCTTCTAAATTCCCGAGAAGCTCTTATTACTAATTCAAGTTTTTCTGATAGATTTTTCACTTTTAAATAAATTATTCCGCTAAAGCTACAAACTTATTTAACTCATTACCATCAACATCATAATGCCTGACGGTAATACTCCCATTTTCTTTTGGGTCGATAGTTACTGTCATTGTTCCCCCAATGACATTTAGGTACAAATGCTCGGGTCTTATATCATCTTGCTTCCATCCTCCGGCGTGATCATTACTGTTTGCTCCAATAGAAAACTCAACAATTCCATATTTCGGGTGTTTTGATACATATTGCCAATGACGATCTCCACAAATTACATACATATTGGATTGAGAAGCAATCAATTTTCGAATTTGCTCTCCCTCATAATAAAAACCTTTATTGGAATGATTATCCTTTTTTTGTTTTCGATCAGGTCCTATTACAGGTGTTGGACTGATCAACAGTTTAAAAGTGGCATCAGAGGTTTCAACCGTTTTTTTAAACCACTCCATTTGCGCCTTACCCCAAATTGATTTACTTGATCCATCGGGCATTGTATTTGGACTTCTGAAGTCTCTTCCCTCAACAAGCCATATCTGTAGATCCTTACCCCAACGGAAAGTCCTATATGTTTTGTCTTTGATGGGCATTTCCTGACGAAATACTTCTAAGCCCTGTTCAAAGGTAAATGTTCCCATAAAGGAAGTTTCAAGTCCTCGATAGCTGTCGTTAAACCAAGCATCGTGGTCATCTTTTTCAAAGTAGCTGGTAATCTGAGTGTGAAATGATTTATTTGTGGGTAGGCTAAACATCCTATCCCAGTGATAATGTGCCATACTTTTGTTTTTCGCCAGATTATCATAATAAACTATGTCTCCAGCATGTACAAAAAAATCGAGATCTAGACTTTCTAAAAACGGATAGATTTTATATCCATCTGGATGATCTTGATCAGGGTATCCCTGGCAAGTACTGGCAGCAAAAACAATCTTACGAGAGGTTTTGGCATCCGGTGGGGTTTTAAATTTACCAGTGATTTCATCGCTTACTTTGAAATTATCTTCTGGTCTTCCCTCAACCTTGAGCTCATAGGTTGAACTAGGAATTAGGTCGATTAAAATGAATTTTTTACTAAAGTTAGCCTCTGTTGAAACAGCCTTCCAAGGGGTAGATTGCCATTGTTTTGAAACCAATCTTTTGTATTTTACCCTTACCATGCCTCTAGCACCTGGGACGGCTCCTTCAACGGTATTGATGTCGTAACCCTGAGGGAAATAAACCATCCCATTTTTATCTTTCCTTGTTTTTCTCAAATGTCTTTTACCTGTTTCAGGTTCAGTGTAAAGTGAAATAGGCAGAGGAGCATCATTTACTCGAGTTGAATTCTTAGTCAACCGAGTCCAAATTACAGCCTCATTTTGACTTACATCTCCTATTCTTATACCAGTGGCAAAAAAGGGGCCTATATTTTTTTGTTCTTGTGAACTAAGAAAACAACTTACTAAAAAGACAATTATAAAAACTTTTATCGATCTCATTTTTAATTATTTTTATCTAAATGAAAAGTTTCTGGATTTGTCTTTGATGTTCTTCTAAAATACTCATTGACTGTATTATAACTCTTGTTTGACCAAGGGGCATTAAGTGTTGGGATTTTTTCTTTGAATGTGCTTTTAATTGAATCTGAGGTAACTGTATTTGCTATATTATTCCTTTCACTAGGATCATTTGTAAGGTCATATAATTCTTCTGATCCATCCTCATATCTAATATATCGATGAGTTTGATTTATCAAGCTATGATTGTTTATCCCATAAGTGGTGACCGCTATTCCTCCTTTCCAAGCTTTTCCATTAATTAATGGAAGCAAACTTTTACCCTCATTTAAAGGGTTTTTTGGAAGGTTCGTAATATCAAGTAAAGTCGGATATATATCTAAAAGCTCAACTGGGTAAGGTGATTTTTTATTTCCCTCAACGCCAGGTATTTTAAAAATTAGTGGAACCCTTGTCGATTCACTCCAGATGGTATGCTTACCAAAAGTTCCCTTTTCACCAATTTCATAACCATGATCTGACCATAAAACAACTATTGTGTTGTCTTTATATCTGCTTCTTTCTAGTGCACTAAGAACTAATCCTACTTGATGATCAACAAAAGAAACACAAGCTAAATATGCTTGAACAATGTTTTTCCATTCTCCACTTTTAATTGCCCAATCAGTTGTTGGCATCATTCCTCTGTGAGCTATTTCTTTAGCAATTTGGGGGAGATCATCATAATCATTTGGATCGTATTTTGGAAGAGAAATCTTTTCCTTTGGGTATAAATCAAACCATTTTTTTGGAGTATACCAAGGAACATGAGGTCGGATAAATCCTACGGCCATGAAAAAAGGGAGATTGTGATCCTTTTCAAGCTCCTTTATTGCCCATTCGGCATAAATATTATCAAGCATTAAGCTATCCTGCTTAGGAAAAGCTCCCCAGTCAGTAGAAGTACCTTTCTTACTCCACTTAAAATAGTTTCTTGGTTTTGGGCCAAAACCTTTAACTCTCCCGCCTGAAACCTCAAAAACACCTTTAGGAGCGTGACCATGAAATATTTTACCCACACCAAGGGTTTTATAACCATTATCCCCAAAATAATTTGGAAGAAAACTAATTTCTTCTAAAATAGGATGTGCTTTTCTTATATCTTCATCTTTTATTTGTCCATATACTCCTGTAGAAGATGGTCTTAATCCAGAAAACAAAGATGCTCTAGAAGGGCCGCAAATAGGAGCTTGACAATGAGCATTTGTAAACAAAAAACCTTGTTGGGCTAGTCTATCAATATTTGGTGTTTTTACATTTGGGTTCACTCCAAGAACTCCTATCCAATCATTTAGATCATCTATACTTATCATTAAGACATTCGGAAATGATTCATTAACAATTTGGGGTGTTGTACATGCTAAAAAACCATTTAGTAGTATGCATAAGAATAAAGAGATAGTGAGTTTTAATTTATCCATATTATCTTTTTAATGCGCTAATAATACTTTTAGGGTAATTGTCAGATGCTGTTTTGATATTTTTTTTTTCATTTACAATCTCAATCAACTTACTAACACCTCCCTCTGAAATAACATTAGATTCAAATTGGACTCCAAGTTCTTCGTTAGTAATGTTAATAAAACTAGGAGTTGAAACATCAAGATTAGCCTCTATTGTCCAACCATTAATTTGAAATTTACCTTCATTTTGTATAGTAAAAACAGGATCATAATTTATCCCATCACTTACTTGAATAATTGCTAAAAACCGCATTTTTTCATGTTTTTCCTTTGTTGTTGATTTAAAATGCCAATGGTTGTCATAGGTGAGTAAGTTTCCATATGGGTCCTTTTTTCGTAAAAAGTTTTTTGGTTCGACTGAAAATTTATCGGTAACTGAATAATCTAAAGGTGATGAACCAAAAAGAGTAACCCTACCACCTCTATCATTATACATTGTTTCCACAGTTTTTTTTTCAGAATTTAATTTTAAACCATGATAGTTGTGAATTAACCAACTCCAATCAACTGGGTTTTCAGCTTCCATCTCATCATAAACAATAAAAAGGTTGGACTTTAGTAAAACATAATGCCTTCTAAAAAACTTAACTTCCATATCATTAGGGGTATTATCTTTCCTAGCTTTCATAGATAATTCATGTGCCTGATATGCATGGGAAGCATCTCCAACAGCATATGTGAGTAGCTCTCCTCTTATAAACCTAGGCAGAAAACCATAAGCACCTGAATCGTAAAGCTGACCTTTTTGATCAACCAAAACCCCATTATGTCCCTGGGTGTGCTTGAACCAAGATTGAGTATGTGGAGCCCCCATCCATGGACGATAACCAGAATTATAAAACAACCTTTTTCCCTTATAAGCAATATTAAAAGTATTTTGCTCAGCGTGGGTATGTGCAAGAGGACCCATGGGAGAACTTTTAATGGAAACTCGCAAATTATTCATAACGTCTGTTCGATCTGAATTCATATAAGCGACCCCTACATCAGGAAAAATTTCTGAATTAGGTAAATCGATTTCCATATCTGAAGAGGGTAATGGCATGTCGTAGCCCTTTGTTATTCTAAACCAAGCATAGTCTATATCATCAGTCAAATCAGCTTTTTCAATTGAACCACCAGTATAATCTAGGTCAATTAAAGGTTCTTCAATTTTATTAAGTTCAGTTAGTACAGAATTGGAATACCTTAGTGCCAATTGGTCTCCAGTAATTCTTGCAAAAGCATCTGAAAATGCTGCATATTCGATATTTGGCATTGGCCATTTTTTTCCGTCATTACAAAATCCATCGCTAGTAGCTCCGGGGGGATAGGCATATATTAGCCACTTCATAAAGTTTCTATACCAGGGTACAACAAAAAAGTTTTTTTCCGTGTATTCTCCTAATTTCATAGGAATATCTAAAAGTGTCATTACGTTCATTCGCATATATCCAGTTCCATTAAACCAAGCACCGTCATCTTCAGCCATTTTAGGGTGTTGTGCCAACCATAACTCATAAATGTATTCAAGCCAATTTGAAGCCTGTGGCACCTCATCAATTAGTGCAATAGAGGTTAAAAATAAATGATGCAATATATGTTGCCAAACATGCATTGATGAATTTCTATTTGCTAAAGAATAATTTCCCCTCCAGTGATTATAAAAGCCCTCTCCCCTAGCAACAATTTGATTTAATGCATCTAATTTGTCATTTTCATTTATTCGATCCCAAAAAACATCAAGTGCCGAGGATAGTGATTCCATTATCATTGCATCACCAAAATCGTTTATTCTTGTTAACCCCTTCGGATCCCATGAATTTGCCTCACGAATCCAATTCAGCGCGGCTGTAAAGTATTTGTCATTTTTTGTCAAAATATATGCTTGAGTAAGAGTTTTGAGTGATTTCCCAAACTCATATCCAACTATTTTACTAAAGTTCTTTTTAATTTTACCTGTTTCATTTTCATCCCTTCCTTCAAACTGAATTTCGGCATCTCGCTCACTAGGAATTGGCTTACCAATAATTTTGTTTGCCTGATCGAGAATTTTACCACTCTCTTTATATGCGTTTGCTTTCAACCGAATTTCATCCCATTTCTCTTTATTTACCATTACCCTAGGATGATTTCTAGGAATTGACTTTAGAAGTCTTTCAAAGGGAGGGGGAACAAAATCAATTGAGCTATCATCAACTTTTAGGGAGGCAATCTCACTCCAACTTCCTTCACTAGCTTTAAATTGCCAATACCATAGTCCTTTCTTTAAAGATTTGTGGATATTAATCATTGAAAAAGGAATTTCTTTAATTGAAATTAATTCTTCTTTAAAATCTTTATCTCTAGCAAGTCGAACCTGATAAAATTGAGATTTCTTCGATGGCCATTGAAGACTTGGACTTATAAATCTTGGAGGGTCAGCGTTATCAGGAGACATCCATATCCTGTATTTCGGATATACCATTGGAGGCAATTCAATCGAACCAACTTTGGTTTCTCCTGTCCCAGATTGACATCCAAACTCTAGCAAGCCAAAAATCAATAATACCAATAAATCTATTTTTTTCATTGTTTGCTTTTCCATGATTTATATAGCGTTTTGAGCTCTGCCACCACTTTAGGTTGTTCATAATAGAGATTATTAGATTCTCCAGGATCATTTTCTAGATCAAAAAGAACAAATTTTTCAGAATATGTGTAGTCCCTTCTGCTGGTATCATAGGGGTTAGCATAAAGTTTCCATTTACCTTTTCGCGCTACCCAGGTAGGTACGCCTCTTCTAATAAATTCCCAACAATAACCTTCCTCATGGTTAGAGGGTAAGTTTTCGTTTTGGATTATGGGCATTAGAGATTTGCCATCCATATCAGAAGTATCGGTATTAAAACCACACAGTTCAATTAAAGTAGGCATCCAGTCTACATTAACACTCAATTGGTCTCTAAACTGATTAGATGGGATTTTACCGGGCCAAGAAATAGATGCAGGAACTCTTATTCCACCTTCAAACAAACACTGTTTTGCCCCTCTGTAAGGCCCAGTATATCCTCCACCATGATAAGCACGGGTTTCGGTAGAGTGACCATTGTCAGATTGAAAAATGATGATAGTATCCTCTCTCAAATTATTTTCTTCCAATAACATCATCAATTCTCCAATTTTTTCATCTTGTGTTGTTAAAAAGGCGGCATATAAATCACGAGGATGTTCAATACCCTTGTCGCGGTAGTACTTAATCCATTTGGCATACCCTTGATAAGGATAATGGGGCGTATTCATAGCAAAAAAGATAAAAAAGGGGCTTTCAGATTTTTTTTCTAAGACTTGCTTTGCCTCTTTCAACATAATATCAGGAAAATATTGCCCATCTAAAAAAATCTCTTCATTGTTCCGATATAAATCGTGGCGATTAGGACCACCAACATAATTATTATCCCCTCCCCAGTAATAGAAATGGGAGTAATTATCAATACATCCCACCAAATGACCAAAACTATAATCAAATCCCTGCTGATTGGGACGCATTTCGGGTTGATATCCCAAATGCCATTTACCAATAAGGAAGGTATTGTAACCATTTTCTTTAAACATTTCAGCCATAGTATATTCCGATGGAGGAAGTCCGGATTTCCTGCTTAAATCTTGACCTGCATTCCCAGGAACACCTGCTCTTTGAGGGTTTTTCCCCGTCAATAAAGAAGCTCGAGAAGGTGAACAAACCGGAGAGGCATAAAACTGGGTGAAAATTGTACCACTCAGCATGAGTTTATCCATGTGGGGGCTGACTAGGTCTTTGGCACCAAGAATATTTACATCAAGTGTAGCTTGGTCATCAGTGTAAATGATGATCACGTTAGGTTTTTTTTGTGCATTGATTAGGGATGCAGAAAAACAAAAAAATAAAAAAAAGCTTAAAAAAATATTTTTCATGTTAATTAATTTATAGTCCAAACTTTTAAATCCCTGTATCTAAAATGTGACCATTGCATTTGTCTAAATGCAAATTTTCCCTCTTGATGTGGACCTCCATTTTTGAATCCAATATCCTTCCAGTTAATAATTTCTCTATTGTCAATAGACATAGAGATATGGTTCTCTTTTTTGACAAGACGTATTTTATGAATAGATGTTGATTTAGCATCAATTCCTTTCTCTCCATATTGGACTGTTATAAAACCTTTATTTTTTCTCAAATGGGCAAATGGTCGATTAGGTTTTTTTGGATTATTGGTATAGTAGGAAATGTGATAGTTATTAAGATCGCTTTTAGTATACTGATTAAAAACACCAAATCTCTTTTTTTGGGATGGATGCATAACATCAAGACCATTAATTCCTTTAGCCGAAAAGAATACAATACAAAGACCAGCTTTGGTATTAAGGTTTTGTATTTCCCACTCTGCCACAAAATTGGCTGGAAATTCCTTTGGACACCAAAATACATGATGAGATTTTTCATTGGGAGAGTAGATTTCCAGCCAATTATCTTTAACAATTGCTTTTGCTTCTCCTTCAAGGATCCATTTACTTAAATCATTTGCCGTTGAGAAATTGTTTTCATAAAAGAGTGATTCTTTATTAAAAGAAATTTGATTTTTTTTAATTGGATTTCTTAAATAGTTAACATATTCAGATGCAGCTAATAAAAAAGCTCCGGTTCCAAACTCCTGCCATGATTCAGCATTATATGGTTTTGGATCTTTTCCTACAGGTTGTACATAACCAATACGGCCCTGTTTACTGACATGTTTTATCAATTGCTCCCATGCCCTAACCATTGGTTTTTCATATAAGTCTGGGTCTAGTAAACCATTGTTTATACCCCATGCAAACCCATAACAAAAAAAAGCACTTCCGCTATTCTCCGGTACATCAATTTTGGCTGTTTCAATAAATTTATTTTCATCACGATTGAGATATGCAAAAATTCCTGGATCTAAAAGATTGGATCGCCACAATCCATCAGATGTTCTTTCTTGAAGATCCAAAAGTTTATATGCCATTTTTTGGAATTGGTCCTGAAGCAACTTTCGTTTAGGGTTGTTTTTTGGGATAATTTCAAGCATATGAACAAGCCCACCAAAGACCCAACCATTTCCCCTGCTCCAAAAAATTTTCTTCCCAGAACTGGTTTTTTTGCCAAAATATCTATCATCTCGGTAGATTAATTTTTCCTTTTTATCCCACAAATAATCTGTAGTAATCAACCAATGGTCAATAGCATAATCCAAATACTTTTCTTCTCCTGTGATTTGATACATTTTGGCAAAAGTGGGAGGTGCCATAAACAAAGCATCACACCAACTCCACCACTCGTGCCTGTAGGGATTATCCTTAAATCTTACGTCGGGTATAGGTTTGTTTCTCAACAAGTTGGCATCCAACACCCACTTAATATTTTTAAACATCGTATCCTCCCCTTTTTGTTGATACAAGTCTAGGTAGACTTGCCCGATCGCAATTTTATCAGCATGATACATATCGGGTAAAGTTTCCCAACTGTGATCTTCTCCAACATTGTACAAGAAGTCTTGATAATCCTTGTTGCCTGTGGCTTTGAATGCTTTCATCATCCCTATATAGTAGGTCGCAAATTGCCAATTGGTGCGGGTGTATTTCTTAACATGATCTGTCTGCTGATTCTGCCAGTTAATAACTTTGTCCATAAGTTCAAAAACATTCTCAATGGATTGATCTTGCGAATAGGCTATGATTGAAAAACCAAACTGTACAATAGTGAAAATGTATGAAAGAAAATATATTCTCATTGAGTATTTTAATTGTTATAGACTTCTGTTTCCCCTTGCTGTTGATGTTTCCAAAAGTAATGTTCTGATGGAATGCTAAAGGTTTTAAATATTTTTTTAGCTTGATCAACTAAATGTGGATGAGATTCACTTAGATTAAAAGTCTCTCCGGGATCGCGATAGAGGTCATAAACTTCGATGGGACCCTTATCGCCGTGGTGTAAATTGTTTTGAATAGCTTTCCATTTTCCAAAACGGGTAGCGCGCCAACCATTCTTCTCATAGAACTCCCAATAGAGCGGTGCTCTTTCAAAGCTTTTTTGAGAGCCGTGTAAAATTCCTACAATGCTATTCCCATCATATTTTTTTTCACTGCGCTCTCCAATTAATTCCAGAACTGTAGGTAAGAAATCGGCGAAATAACCAACTTGATCGCTCTTGGTTGCAGCAGCAATTTTTTGTGGATGATATACAATAAAAGGAACTCTGATTCCTCCTTCATAAGGATCACGTTTCATACCTCTAAAAACACCATTACTATTAAAAATTTTCCAATCACCAGTAATCTCTGCAGGACCATTGTCAGAAGTAAAAAAGATGTAAGTGTTGTCTGCAATCCCCAAAGCCTCCAATCGCTGGACAATCCTACCAACAGTTTCATCCAAACGGGTGACCATTGCAGCATATTTTTTTTGCAATTCAGTTAAACCTTTTTCGTGAGTATATATTCCATTGTCGGGGAGCTCGTGTCGACTATGTGGAATGCAAAATGGCAAATAGAGGAAAAAGGGTTTTTGATGATTCCTGTCGATAAAGTTGATGGATTTTTCAGCAAACAGATTATGAGTGTATTGATGATTTTGCTCGTTTTCATTTCCGTAAAGCATTACTTTATTGGCGTTTTCCCAAAGGTATTCGGGATAATATGAATGGGCTCTTCTTTGGTTGTAAAAGCCATAGAAATAATCAAAACCTTTTTTGTTTGGTTCGCCAGTAGTATTAGGTTCTCCCAATCCCCATTTACCAATCATGCCTGTTCGGTAACCTTTCTCTTTTAATACCTCTGCAACTGTTAAATCCTCCTTTCGAATAGGTACTCTCCCTTCTTTACCTCCAAGTCCAGTTACACCGCCTTTCCCAAAATTACCACGAACACGGGTGTGTCCCAAATGTAAACCTGTCATCAGTACAGAGCGGGCTGGAGCACAAACCGCAGCACCAGAATAGTAATCACTGAATTGCATTCCCTTCAAACTTAAACGATCTATATTGGGAGTTTTAATAAGTTGCTGACCATACGAACCTACCTCACCATAACCTAAATCGTCTGCCATGATAAAAATGATATTAGGCTTTTCTTGAGAAAACATGGGTTGAAAAAAAAAGTAAATTAATATTAGGTTGATAATGTTGTAATTGCGCATTATGTTTGTTTTAAGCATAGGCTGAGTATTATAATACGGATATCGTGAATTTCTTTTGATTCGGTTTATTTCCATGAATATACGCTTTAATTTTTTTTACCAAATCTGGCATCTCCTCTGAAATATCCTTATCATTTCTTCCTTCCAACATTTGATCAAAAACTTGAATTTCTCCTTTTTGGGGCACCAGTATTTTATAATCTCCGTAACGTATAAAATAACTCCAACGAGATTCCTCAGGAATGTGTTTCTTTAATTGATTGATCACCAATTCCTTGGAGGGTTGGTTTGCTAAATTTTTAAATTGGTCAGGGTCATTGATCATGTCATACAACTCATAGCTCCCATCAAAATATGAAATCAATTGCCAATTTGGTGTGGAAACTGAATGAGAACCAATGGAAAAAGTAGTTAAGGTAACTTCTTCCCATTTTTTAACTTGTTTTTTGAGGATGGGCATTAAACTCCTTCCCTCCCATTGTGTGTTTTTTGGAATCCCAGCCATATCGGCCATTGTAGGGGCGAGGTCTAAAAGGTTAACCATGTTTTTTACGCTCACCGATTTTTCAAATTGGTCATTCCCCTGGGGAGGTACAATCAAAAAAGGAACTCGGGTACTTCTGTACCATCCGGTAGCTTTGCCCCAATGGGATTTTTCTCCCAAGTGCCAGCCATGATCTGACCACAAAATAATCCAGGTATTTTTCATCATAGCATATTGGTCTAAAGTCTTTACCAAATCACCAATAAGCTCATCAACAAAAGATATAGATGCCAAATAGGAGGAAACAGCATTCTCCCACTGACCATATTTGATAACGGTTTTGTGGCGCCCCGAAGTTTTGGGATACAATGCCAATTGCTTGGCCCTTTCAGGTAAATCTTCAAATTCATTCTCCAAAACCTTTGGCAGTATAACTTTATCCAAAGGGTACAAATCGTGAAATCGCTTGGGATTAAAAAGGGGCTGATGGGGCCTTTCAAACCCTAGGGCCAACAAAAAGGGATGATCTTTGATTTTGTCCAATTTTTCAATGGCCCAGTCAACGCTGTAACGATCTGAAAATAGACTGTCGGGTAAATCTACGGGGCCCCAGTCAAAGGTGTGAGATTTATTCCAATATCGATCAGCAGGCATACCGTTTAGTGGAATTTTAAAGGTTTTACCCCCCTTGATGACTTCGTGGTATGGGTTTTGTTTGCTAGTATGAAGTTCTGAAGAAGTAAACGGTGCGGCTGAACCTCTCCTTCCACCATAGTGGTCAAAAGCAGCTTTTGGAAAATTTGATCCTCCTCCGTGGAATAATTTGCCAACACCATACACTTGATATCCGTTATTTCTAAAATGCTCAAGCACTGTTACCCTCTCAGGTAAATCCCGACTAAACTTTATATTGTTATCATATACTCCAGAAGTTACGGGTTGTAAACCACTCAATATAGCTGTTCTGGACGGGCCACAAATGGGAGCAGGACAATGTGCATTGGTAAAAGAAAAACCTTTTGAAGCTAATCTATCCATGTGGGGTGTTATAGCTTGTTGATGGCCCAAAAAACCGACCCAATCATTGAGATCGTCTACGGAAATAAATACAATATTTGGTTTTTCTTCCATCTTTTCAAGTGGAGGCTGACAAGAAAAAATTACCAGTATTAAATAAGAAAAAAATAAAACTCTGCTTGTTGCTTTCACTCTAATTATTTTTTTCCTCTAACGAAGGAGCTTTCCGGAAGTGAAGGAAAGTTCGCTAGTTCAGAAGCTAACTTTGTTTTTATAGTTTTTTGATCATAACTCAATTCCTTCTCCTCCAGTGGTTTGGTTTCTAAAATGTCATTTTCCATATCGAAAAAGCGCCCGTCTTTGTAAAGTTTGTATCTCGCGTTTTGAGAATAAACGTTTCTATATTGGGTCACAACAGCAGACCACATAGGATCATAGTAGGTTGTTACTATTTCTCGATCAATAGATTTTTTTCCACTGAGTATTTCCATTATACTCAAGCCATCAGTTTTATGAGGTACGCCAAGTATATCAGAGAAAGTTGCATAGAAATCACTGAAGTTAATCAAGCCATCATATGTTTTGTGCTTTTTAATTTGATCAGGCCAATTGACGACCATGGGAACATGATTACCGTGGGTAATTGTATTTCCTTTCGCACCTCTGACTAAACCCATTTTGGTTTGAGAAACTAAAGTGTTTTTCGTTCCGTTGTCTCCAACAAAAATTATAAGAGTATTGTCTGCTATTCCTTGTTCATTTAGGGTATTGACAATTTTTCCAATGAGCTTATCCATGTAGGCGACCATGTCGACAAAAAAACGATTGTCTTGTTTGGATCGTGTGTCAAGCGATTGCCATTCCGGTGAATCTGGTGTAGGAACAAATGGACTGTGCACCAAAAGCATGGGGTAGTAGATAAAGAAAGCTTGGTCTTTATTCCTTTTGATAAAATCAACTGCGTAATCGGAAACAATATCAGGGCCATAGGCATTTTCATCTCTAGGCAAAAAATTTCCATTTTGCTCGATTAAAGGATTAGCAAAACGTTCTCCAAACCTTTTAACTTTGGTCAACTGCCATAGACTGTACTCGTCAAAACCAAAGTGGTAGGGCCTGGTGTTGTCGTCATTACCTTCTAATTGATGTTCAATACCATTGAGTTGCCATTTTCCAACTATTGCTGTTTTATATCCGTTTTCTTTGAATAGATTTCCGATGGTTTTTTCTTTGGGATTGAGGTAGGTAAAATAATCATAGTTCCTGAAATTAAACTTCCCAGTCATTATTTTTACTCTGGAAGGTGTACATAGTGGTTGAGAAATAGCTTTAGTAAAATTAATTCCTTTAAGGGCCAAAGAATCTAAAACCGAGGTTTTATATGATTTACTACCATTGATACTTAGACACTCGAAACCAATATCATCTGCCATTATCAAAATAACGTTGGGTTTCGATGCAGTTCTTTGTTTGGTTTGGCAGCCCATTAGCATTAATGAGCTCAAAGTAATGCAAATAGTGAACGTATTGAGAAAATTCCTCATCAGTTTATTAATTAGGTTTGACAACATTTCCTTTGGATTTATAAATTGCATTAATAAGTGCCACAGATTTTTTGGCTTGATCGATATTGACTTTTGGAGCTCGCTTATTCCCTATTGCATCCATAATATCCTTGATAGCAGCGATATGAAATTGATCGGTAATAGCCATAGGATCAGAAGCAGCCGAACCTGGATTCTCTTCATACCCAATTAAAACTTGCTGAATACTGCTAACAGTTGAAGAAATAATTTTACCGCCACTATAAGCAATATTACCCATGGTTCCATATAGGGTAATCGACTCTGGTTCACCTGGGAAAAGTGCGGTACCTCCAGAAATTGTTCCCAATGCGCCACTTTTAAATTTTAAAGCAGCGACCGCCACATCTTCTCCTTCTATTTGGTGATGCAGAGTATCAACAAGTCCACTGACCAGAGCTACTTCACCCATTAAGTCGAGCATCAGATCAATAGTGTGAATCCCTTGGTTGATCAATGCAGCCCCACCATCAAGGGCCTTTGTGCCACGCCATGAACCCTCGTAATAGCTCGGGGGACGGTACCAATTGATGGTTGTTTGGCATAACAAAATCTTACCCAAAATTCCAGAATCAATATAAGTTTTCAGTTGTTTATATTCCGGGTTTTCACGGTTTTGAAATACGCAAGCCAATTGGATGCTTGTCGATTTTACTACCTCTGCAATCTGGTCTATTTTTTCAACTGTCGTTTCCAGTGGCTTTTCACACAGTACATGTTTACCTGCGTTTGCAATTTTGGCAATGGAAGCACCGTGTAATCCACTTTCATTGCAAACACAAATAATATCTATATCAGGATGGTACAATAATTTTTCCAATTCCCAAAAAACAGGAGCGTTATAATTCTTTGCAACTTCACGAGCTCTCGCTTCAGATTTACTCAAGACTCCCAAAAGGGAAGCATTAGGTATTTTTTCAATACAGTCAGCATGAAATTTTGCAATATTACCTGTACCTATTACCCCAAATCCAAACTTTTTTTTCACTTACAGTATTTTAGTCAGACATACTAATCGGAAGTAATTCCTCAGCCGTCGCCCAATTGTAATTAGGCTGCTCCCCTAGTTCATACTCCAAAGTACCGCCCTTTACTAAATCTTTGTGGTAAAACCACGATTGATTCAGATGTTTTCCGTTGAGTTTTAAACTCTGAATGTACTTGTTTTTGGAAGTGTTTTCTGGTGCTTTAATAGTAAAGCTTTTACCAGAATAATAATCTTTATCCAAATGGATAGTTATTTGATCAAATATAGGACTTGAAAGATCATAAGTCGGATTCAAATCTGCCCCTCCTTTCATCTCAAAAAGTCCTATTTTCATTAAAACCGAGAGAGCACCCATAAGACCTTGATCTTCATCACCACTATATCCGTGTTGTGGATCATTATCACTATAAACTTTTTCAATAACATCTCTCACCCATTTTTGGGTAAGCCATGGTTTAGCGAGATAATTAAAAATATAACCAGTCTGCATTGAGGGTTGGTTTCCATAGTTTATAAATACTCTTCTTCGGTGACTGGCAACAAAGTTATCTCCACGATGGTTATGGGCAACAAACCCATGCTGTTGTGCTATCAAAAAAGATTGGTTTAATCGTCTTGCTGTGATTTCCTTGCCTCCCATCAAATCTGCCAGTCCTGCTATGTCATGTGGCACAAACCAAGTTGCAGCAGCAGCAGTGGCTTCAACAAAACCAGAGCCTAAAGAATGCTTATAATCGTTTTCGTAGACCAAAGGATCAAATGGCTCAACCCAATTGCCTTCCAATGTTCTTCCCCTCATCCATCCAGAGGATGGATCATAAATGTTACGATAATTGGTGGCTCTTTTTTGAAGCAATTTGTAGTCGCTTGTTTTATTTAAAGACTTTGCCAGCTGTGACAAAGCCCAATCCTGATAAGCGTATTCCATTGTTAATCCTGAACCACACTGGTGATATCCGTACTGCTTATCGTACAATGGAAAAGGTACATAGCCCTTATCAATATAGTATTCTATACCTCCACCTTTGTTGGTGTTATGCTCATAGCCTACCTTACTCATGATACCACCAGGCATAGCGTTTTTAAGCATGCCCCTGTAGGCTTTATCGATATCGAAACCTCTAATGCCTTTCATATAAGCACTCACAATAAAAGGGGTTGTAGAAGCCCCTGTCATCACATAGGTATAATTTCCTCCTGAAGGACCCCTAGGAATCAAGCCCCCATCATCATACATCAACAACATAGAATTAACAAATTCCTCTGAGATTCTGGGATAAACTAGGTGCCAAAGGGTATTCAAAGTCCACTGTGCCCCCCAAAAGGAGTCAGAGTTGTAATGATTGAATTTGGGCTTTCCTTTTTTATCCAAGGAGATTTGACCTATGCGTTGCTTTTCGCCGGTCATGTCGCTGTATTTACCATTAACATCACTGATGACTCTTCTGCCCTGCAAGGCGTGCCAAAGATCAGTGTAAAATCTTATTTGCTGGTCTTTGGTATTTCCTTTGATTTCTATTCTGCTCAGGTAATCATTCCATTGGTTTTTGGAATCTTGAACAACCGCATCAAAATCCCAGTGGTTTAATTCTGTTTGGAGATTGAGTTCGGCCTGTTCCATACTGACATAGGAGATTGCTACTTTCATCATAATTTGCTCCCCCTCTTTTGTCTTAAATACAGGGTATACTCCTCCGTTCACACCTTTAAATTCTCTTGTTTTACCCAATAATTTTTGATTCTGAAAGGCATATAGGTCCTCAAAAGATCGATCAAAATGAAGACTGAAAAACACTTTGGTCTCTTTGGGTCTCCTGATGGTTTTTTCCATCACCGCATAACCTTGAAGTTTTTTATTTGATACTTTTTTTACATATCCACTCGCTGTCCCACTAGGCCCAAGCTGGGTAGAGAGGTCAAGAATAACGGCACTTTGATTGGATTTAGGAAAGGTATAACGATGAAAACCTACGCGAACCGTTGAGGTCAATTCTGCCTTGATATTGTAGTCGTCTAAAATAATTGAATGATAACCAGCTTCAACAGTTTCTCTGTCGTGAGAATAAGCTGACCCATATGCTTTGGCACCAAGATGGGCCTTAATTTTACCAGTAGTTGGCAGAACAGGTATACCTGACAATTGCCAAGCGTGGATATGACTGAAAAAATTAATGGTTTTTTGATTATAGCGATATCCAGATTCCCATGCACCGGCAGTTCCCATATCAGGGCTTAAGTTGACCATCCCAAAAGGACGAGTAGCGGAGGAAAAAAAGAACCATCTGGAATTAGCAGAGTCGATCAGTGGATTGACCAAATCTACAGGGCGTTGACAGTAAATAAAAGTTCCAAATAGCAAAGTAAACAGTTGTATTTTTTTCATTTTAAATATTTTGTTTTATTTCTGCATTGGCTTGAACCAAAAAAAGGGTCAAAGCATTGTTTAGCTTCTCTACCAATTCAGACATTTCTTTTGAAAGGTCATGTTTTTCTTCAATATCTTTGGAGAGATCAAAAAGTTCCAATTTGTTAGTCCTCCAGTCTTTGACCAGTTTGTAATGACCCCATCGAATGGCAGAGATAGGTTTTCTGTTTGCTGCTTGGTGAAACAACAGATAGGGTCTATTTCTTTCTACAGACCCAACCCCTTTATTATGAATGATGGACTCTAAATTACCTCCATCAAGAATTTGTGGCAGGGAATCTCGGTAGCCAGCCAGTCTTGCAACAGTGGGCAATATATCTAAACCTGTAACAGGAACCTGAGAGTATGTATTGTTTGCTACACCAGGACCCGAAATGACAAAAGGAACCCTGAGTCCACCTTCATACATCGATCCCTTACCTCCTCGAAGGGGAAAGTTTCTCGCCACTTTTTGTTCAGCTCCAATAGGAATGGAAGATCTTCCTCCATTGTCAGACATGAAGATAATATATGTATTATCTGATATACCAAGCGAGGCTACTTTATCAAGTATCATTCCAATGCCCTCATCCATGTCCTCAGTCATGGCAGCAAATTCAGGAACAAAATGCTTTTTTCCTTTTCTAAATTTAATGTATTTATCCTTGTTTTTTTGGCTGTATGTGATGGCCAAATGAACTGCGTAATGTGAAATTTGAATAAAAAATGGCTTATTGTTTATGGTTTGCCTCTCAATAAAATCATTTGATCTTTGGGTAAGCGAAAAAATCAATTTAGGATCGTCATATGCTTTGGGCCAAGCCTCTCCCATTTTAAATTCAAAATCAGTTCCATTTTTATTGAGTGTGTTCTTCCCTCCACCAGTATTGTTACTAGTAAGTCCATCACTAAAATCGTATCCCATTTCTTCGGGAGTAAAATTGTCATATCTGGCATCCCATTTACCAAAATGAGCAGTCACATAATTAGGGTCTGCTATTTTTAGGATTTTGGGAATTGTCATCTGTTTTCTAAAGGCCTTGGTCCAATTCACTCTATCTTTTTGGTACTCGTGCTTGGCTGGAGTTAATCCTGTTAATATGCTTTTTCTAGTGGGAGAACAAAATGGAGCTGGTGCATAACCATTGGTCATTCGCATACCACTTTTAGCTAACCGCTCCATATTAGGGGTTTGATAATAATCACTTTTGGAACGCGGGTCTTCAGGATCCGCCAAAAAAGATGTTCCCACCCAACTTTGATCATCTGTGAGAATCACAATAAAGTTGGGTTTTCTTTCATTCTCTTTTTGAGCATTACAAGATGACAAAAAACAGAAAATGAAGATGATGAATGTTTTCAGTGAAATAGACTTTGAAAATTTGAATTTTATATCATTCAATATTATATGGTTTTCGTGTACGAACACTTTAACAAATTTAATTTTATTTTCAAATTTTCATAATAATTTATAGTTGAAATTTACACCCTTGTTTACTAAAAATAATTCACAGGTTTTATCTAGTAAATTTTATTTTTTTGTATAAAATCAAATCGATCAATGGGAAGAGAATGAATTAATTCTTTAAGATTGCTTTGTAAACCTGGCTTTCAAAAATCTCTTTTCTAGAATATTTCCAGCCTTTCATTTGGGTCATGAGTATCATAACCAAATTCTCCTTAGGATCAATTCTAAAATAAGGACCCCACGAGCCATGCCATCCATAACTACCCTGACTTCCAAGAAAAGGGTAGGCATCAATATTTTTTATCATGTTAAATGTTAAACCGAAGCCAATCGCATCATTTGGTTTATGATTATAATCACTTGGTCTCCCATTTCTAATTCCCTTCAAATGGTCTTTTATCATCAATTGAACGGTTTTTTTCTCCAATATTTTTTGACCGTTGTAAGTACCATTATTTAAAAGCATCAGGCAGAACTTTGAAAAATCCTTCATGGTAGAAGCCAATCCACCGGCAGGATTAAAAAAAGTTACTTTTTGAGTGTAGGGGGAATTGCTGGGATGATCGAGAACACTTAATCCTTCTTTCTTATCTAAAAAATAACCCGTGGTAAATCGATTGTGCTTGTCTTTTGGAATCTCAAAAAAAGTATCTACCATTTGTAAAGGGTCAAAAATTTCTTTTTTTAGGTATTCATCAATTTTTGCTCCTGTCAACTTTTCAACCAAATAAGCTCCTAAACTAATCGATGGACTGTAGATCCATTTAGTGTTAGGGTCTAAAGCTAAAGGGATTTTACTCATTCTTTCTATTTCAGTTTTCAAATCAAAGGAGGGGTTGTTTTTTAGTTCATTAAACTGCTCTCTTAATAAAGGATTGGTTTTACCAATACCTGTGGTGTGTCGTAAAACATCAATTATTCTAATAGGGTTTGATGCAGCCCTCAAAGACCCATCTGATTCTAAAACTATTGGGTTATTATATTCATTTATATACTTACCTATTGGATCATCAAGCTTAAAATACCCCTTTTCATAAAGCTTCATTATTCCGACTGCAACAATGCACTTTGTGATAGATGCAATTCTAAAGATACTATTGTCTTGAAGAGGTTTACCTTGTTCGAAATCTGAAAAGCCATAATTATCATAATGAACAACTTCACCATTTTTAAAAACTATAGTTTGATAACCCACTAACTCATTCTCATCAACAAACTGACGCATTCTCTGCTTTAAATTTTCAAAATTATATTGTGCAGAAATCGAAAAAGTAAAAAAGGTGAATAATAATATAAGTTTAATCAATAAATTCACAACTATTTAAATAATGGTTTAATTAGAAATAATTTTTTAATAATACTCCTTTTAATATTAATAATTATAAAAAAGGGTTTAGATAATTATCTAAACCCTTTTAATAGAAAATTAATTAAGTTTTAATAACCAGGATTCTGGGGAAGTATCGAAGGATCATTAACTTTTAATATTTCTGCTTCTGGAACACCAGATTCATCTGAAACGTTTCCATTGATAGTCCTTTGTGCAAAAGTTAAATTGAATGTCAAAAAAAGAGTTAAAATCAGTAATAAATGATTTTTTTTTGTTTCATAATTAGTTCGATTGTTTTCATTAAAAAAAATTAGATAATAAATAAATTAGTTAAAATCTAGTTTAGATTATAACTAAATATATGCTTTTTTTTTAGAAAAAAATTTAATGGTCTTTTTTATCAATTTACTTAAACAAAATGATTAAAAAAACCCGTTTCAGTGATCACAAAAACGGGTTTTTAAAATTATTTGAAAAAATTATTTTTAATAGCCAGGGTTTTGACTAACATCATTCGTAGCAAGATCAATTTCAGAAAGTGGTATTGGTCTTAAATAATGGTGTTCTTGAATATAGTTAAGTCCACCAATCCAAACATTGTATGCTTTACTTCTGCTAATTAAAGTACCGGTTCTTTTTAAATCATACCATCTAAGTCCCTCACCCATAAACTCTCGTGCTCTTTCATCCATTATCATTTCAATGGTAACTGATCCCGAAGCTCTGTAGCTTTTGGCAGTAGTTGAGCTCAAATCATTTGGGTCAGCAGCCATATCAGCTTCAGCAGTAGATCCACCAACTGCTCGATTAACAACTTCATTGTAGTAGTCAACCGCTGAGCCAACAGAACCATTACTTGCCCCTTTTACAATCGCTTCGGCAGCTATTAAATAGGCTTCAGAAGACCTCATCACTGGGTGGTCAGCCTCCCCAAAACCATTTCCATAATCGATGCCAGGCTCCCAAAACTTCCACATCATTGGTTTTGCCTGTTGATTGTGATAGTTGGATTCATCAATTTTACCAATTTGATCAATATTGATCACAGCGAAATTTTGATCTCCGCCAACGTCCTTACCCCTCTCAGCTAAGGTAGTTGCTGGATTATTCCAGTCTCTGTATTCCACAACAACATCACCAGCCTTTATATCAATAGGTGCAACACCTTCTTTTGGCACAAATCCAGGATTATCAACGACTGCATAAACTTTTTCAACAAAATTTAAGTGATATCTAGTATCTGTTTCCGGATCAAAAAGGCGCCAAACACCGGGTTGAGTATTATGATTACCTAATTGTCTATTATAATCAGATGTTCTTCCTGGGCTACCAGGAGACTCATCGTGACTTCCACCAAAAATACTGTGTGAATTATTTCCAGAGTCGGCCGTCAATTGGTCACCGATAGCATAATCATCCTCACCATAATTTGTCAGCGGATTATTAGAGTATTGGACAGAAAATATAACTTCACTGTTTTTATAATTTTGATCACCAGGTCCATGAGTTTGATTAGTTGGATCCTCAGATTTTTTTGGAAAAATATCTTTATAATTGGCAACCATTGGGTGTGCTGCTATAACTTTGTCTGCATACTCTCTTGCAGATGTGAAATCAGCAGGAGTACCACCCAAAGCATTTTGAAAATTCCAACCTCTAGTCAGATATACTTTTGCAAGAAGGTGTTGTGCAGCTCCTTTATTTGCTCTACCATAATCAGATGCTGATGCAGGTAAAACTGATTCAGCCTCAGTTAAATCAGAGATTATCTGTGAATAAACTTCAGCAGATGGAACCCTTGTTACTTCTTTAGAAGCACCAGTAGTTTCTTCAAGAGGCATTGGAATATCACCAAACTGCTGAACTAGATTAAATAGGCAGTAAGCCCTGATAAATTTTGCTTCAGCAACTCTAACAGAAAGCGTATTGGCATAGGAACCAACACTCTCAACGCTTAAGGAGCGAGAGATTACAGTATTTGCTCTATTTATAGCTTTATAATGATAAACCCAAAAATCTTGCACCTCCCCAACTCCAGAAGTAAATTCTGGGCCATAAGTAAAAATATTTACGTTGTTTGCTGCAATATCAGTATTTATATAAGAACCACTTCTGGTAAAAAGATCTGTACCATTTAAAGATAAAGCTCTCAATTGCACCAATTGTCTCATCAATGGATAAATTGACTTACTTAAATCTTCAAATCCAGCAGGAGTAGAAAAATAGGCTCCAGCAGTTTGATTGGAAATACTTTCCTCTTTAAGTAAAGGTTCAGTCTCACAACTCATTGCGAATAACAAAGAGAAAGCGATTAAAATTTTATTTAATGTTTTCATTTCTATTTTAATTTCTTTTAAACTTTTCATTGTATTGCTTATTTGTAATTAAAAATTAATGTTAAGTCCAAACAATACAGTAAGAGCAGGTAGATCATCATCGTTTCCACCTGAATTGTATTCAGGATCAAAAGACAGAAAATCAGTAAAAACAAATGGATTTTGCAATTGACCATATAATCTGAATCTTGAAACTCCAAGTTCATCTAGAATGTTATTTGGCAAACTGTAACCCATTGTAATATCAGAAATCCGAACAAAATCTGCCATCTGATAGCTAAGTCCAACTCTAGATGTTCCTCCCTTTTTCTCGTTTTTGGAATTTAATCCAGGTCCAGTTACTGGACTGAAATAAGTATTACTAGGATTAGTAGGAGTCCAATAGTCAATATCTGATGATCTGTTATATCGATCACTAGCAATATCTCCGTAAGTACCATTTAAGAATGCATTGGAGTACATTTGACCTTGGCGTGTATATACAAAGAAGGACAAATCCCAGTTTTTATAATTAAACTGATTTCTCAAACCAGCAGTCCAATCTGGAGTACCTTTACCAACTATCATTCTGTCTTCAGAGTTGATTTTCTTATCACCGTTAAGGTCACGAATTCTGATCTGTCCGGGTATTTGTCCAAATTCTGCAGCCTGAGCCTCCTGTCCTAATTGCCATATGCCTTCAAACATATAAGTGTAATAAGCTTTTACAGATTCTCCGACAAATCGACCGTTTCCTATATCTTCAGTCAAACCTCCAGCGAGCTTAACTACCTTATCGTCATTGGCAGTAAAGGTTATATTAGAAGACCATTTGAAATCTCCTTTATTTATGTTAATTGAGTTAAGCGATACCTCAATACCACTATTTTCAATTTCGCCTACATTATCTAATACGTTGTTAAATCCAGTAGAATTTGGAACTTTGTCATCCAAAATCAAATCTTCGGTATTTCTTTTATAATATTCAACTGTTCCACTTAGTTTATTGCCGCTAAAAGAAAAGTCTACCCCATAATTGATCTCTTTACTTCTCTCCCATACAATTCCTTGATTCGCTAGACTATTAATAGTATATCCAAGTGCTGGATTTCCATCAAAATCATAAAAAGTCTGGAAAATATTCGATTGAGTCGCATAAGGATTAATACTTGCGTTATTTCCAACCTCACCGTAACTAGCTCTTAGTTTAAGATTTGAAAATAATCCCAAATTCTTAACAAAAGATTCCTCAGATAATCTCCAACCAATAGCAGCGGAGGGGAAAAAAGCCCATTTATTGCCATCAGCTAATTGAGATGCACCGTCCTGTCGACCAGTAACAGTTAATAAATACTTTCCATCAAAGCTATAATTAATCCTTCCCATATAAGAGGCTATCGAATAATCACTTAGATTAGAGCCATAACTAGTAACAGTTGCTCCGGTTCCAAGGCTATGCCATAATGACTTATAGGGAAGATCTTCAACACCAATATTAATGGATTCATTATACTCCTCAAAAATACTAAAAAGAGCTGTAGCGTCAATCGAGTGCTTACCAATTTGCTTTTGATAGTTTAAAGTGTTATCAATTGTATAGTTTGAAGTTTTGTTTTGAATTGTTGACGCTATTGGACTTCTTGAACCTTTTCGGGATTTAGTGTAAGTTCCTCTATACTCACCTTCTCTTTGATTATTACTATAAGTAGAGTATGATGTTTTGAATTTTAATCCAGGCATAAATTCATACTCTAAGTATGCATTAGCAATCATAGAATTGGATTTCCTTTGTCTTTGAAAATTATCACTATCTATTTCAATCAATGGATTAATAACTTGAGAATCATTGATTCCCATGTAGAAAGCATAATCACCCACAGGCCCAAAATTTGTATCTCTTTTATTTGGATTTACAATTTCATCAAAATATGGAGTTGCTGTTGGTCTTGCTCTCATTGCAGATCTTACTGCCTCAGTTGAACCCCAATTTCTTTCGTTTTGTGTAATATACGCAGTAAATCCAATTTTAAATTTATCTGATACTTGACTTTCAATACCTGCGTTTAGACTTAAACGACCATAGTCAGCATTTTGTACTAAACCTTCCTCTAACTGTTTTCCTGCTGAGAAATTATAAGTTGTTGAATCAGATCCTCCTGAAACTGAAATGGTGTGATTTTGCTGGACAGCATCGCGAGTTACTAGTTCTAACCAATCAGTAGTAAAGCCATTGTTAACGTTGTACATCTCTTGGTCAGTAAAACCTCTACCATACCTATCCTTATCTTGATATAAATCATAATATTGTTTTGAATCCAATAAATTAGGTACATGAGCTTTTGTTTTTATACCATAATACCCATTATATGATACACTTGGTTTTCCAGATTTGCCTTTTTTAGTAGTTATAATTATAACACCATTGGCACCACGGGCACCATATACAGCTGTAGAAGAAGCGTCTTTAAGAACATCAATAGCCTGAATATCAATAGGGTTAATGTCATTAATGTTAGCGCCTAAAATTCCGTCAACAACAACTAAAGGACGAGTTTTTTCATCATCAAAGTTGTTGAGGCCTCTAATGTTAATCTCAAAATCGTCACCAGGTCGACTTTTTGCTTTAGTTACCAACACCCCAGCGACTTGGCCCTGAAGTGATGCAGCAGCCTGAACTGGGTTGGCTCTTTGAATAACCTCTGTTTTGATTTGAGCTATAGCTCCAGTCAAATCTCGTTTCTTAACAGATCCATAACCTGTTAAAACAATTTCTTCAAGCTCATCAGAACCCATCAGCATAGAAACATTAAATGAGTCAGTGTTTGCTACCTCAATCTCCTTTTCCACAAAGCCAACAAATGAAAAAATTAATACATCAGAATCTGAGGAAAAAATTGAATAATTTCCATCAAAATCTGTTGTAGTTCCCGTTTCCGTACCTTTAATAACTACATTAACTCCTGGCAAGGGAACACCAGACTCGTCCGAAACAATTCCAGTGATAGTCCTTTGTGCAAAAGTTAAATTGAAAGTTAAAAAAAGAGTTAAAATCAGTAATAAATGATTCTTTTTTTGTTTCATAATTAGTTTGTTAATTTAAGTTATTTTCTTATAATAAACGAGCTAATATAACAGATTTATTCTAATTAACTAAGAATACTTTTTTTAAAAACTTTTTGGGTATTTCAAAGTAAGGGTGGGTAAAGAAATTTAATTTTTATTGATATTATTATAAAAATCTGGAGTTTTCTTGATAAGAATTGGCATTAATGAATCAATTATTTTTTCTTCATCTGCGGCTACATTGAAGTTTTCCTCGGGATCTATTAAATGATCGAATAATTCGACTTTTGGTTCTACCTCTCTAAAAAACTTTGTCAAACGATATTTATCAGTTCTCATACTGACACCATCGCTCCAATAGCTATAGGCTCTAGTTTCTTCATCACTTTTACCTGATCGGATCAATTCCAATAAACTTTTACCATCAAGATCATAAGGGTATTTTATTCCACAAAAATCTAGAATAGTAGGGTATAAATCAACAGACTCAACAATAGTATTAATTTCTTTTGAAACATGCTGATCTGCTGGCAGTTTAACTATCAATGCACTTTTAAGAGATCGCTCAAAAAGAGAATGCTTTCCCCACTTTC
The DNA here is from genome assembly GCA_913043275.1 of uncultured Flavobacteriaceae bacterium. Lineage (GTDB taxonomy): Bacteria > Bacteroidota > Bacteroidia > Flavobacteriales > Flavobacteriaceae > UBA8316. The sequence continues at coordinate 67,410 of CAJWLL010000004.1, forward strand.
TATCATTTCCTAAATGCCATCCGTGATCACCCCACAAAACAATCAGGGTGTTTTTATCCAAATCAAGAGCCTTAAGCTCTTTCAAAAGTTGGCCTATAAGATGGTCTACATAGCTAATGGATGCATAATATCCGTGAATCAATTTTCTTGCATAGTCATCCGAAACGGGTTGGTCAAGAGTTGGCTTTTCATCTGACAATTTATAATTGTAAAACTCCCCCATTTTTCCAAGGCTTTTAGGGTGAACGTTTTTAGGGATAAAGGGATCTGAAGCAATTGGAATTGACGACCTTTCGTATAAATCCCAATATTTTTTTGGAGCATTAAAAGGCAAATGAGGTTTGAAAAAACCTACCCCAAGAAAAAACGGTTTATGCTGGGCTTTTAATTTTTTTAATTCCTCAACAGCGCTATTTAAAATTAATCCGTCAGGATAACCATTATCGGGAATGTTTACACTTTCATAGGGTTTCACCAGTCCATTTAAACTCTGACGATTTTCTCCATTGGCATAAGCAAAAAAGGAGTTCCATCCGGTTTTCCATTTGCCGGGATTGAATATAAAACGATCCCAACTGTGGGGCATTTCTTTTACATCTGAAGGTTTTTCTTTATATCCATAAACCAGTCCATCTACAGAATGACTCAGTTTACCTATACCAACAGTTGTATATCCATTTCTTCTAAAATGATGTACAATGGATTCTGGTTGATCTTTTTCATCTTGATTGGCCATTTCACTGTAAAAAGCCCGATTGCTAATATGAATTTTTTTTCGCGGGCGAAGCCCTGTCATTAGACTGTAGCGAGATGCACCACATGTGGGAACTTGAACGTAGTGTCGGCTAAAAAAACTACCCTCTCTTGCCAATTGATCTATGTTGGGGCTTTTCACAACTTGATTCCCATAGATCCCAAGTTCAGGTCTTAGGTCGTCAACCGCTATAAAAAGGACATTTGGAGATTTAAATTTTGAAACTTGCCTTTCAGATTGACAAGCAATTCCTAAAAGGAATAAAGAGATTAAAATCCATTTATTTTTTAAAATATATACCATGTTTTTAATGCAATTAAAAAATCAATTTTCTAAATAAATAAAAGCAGATGTTTTTTTTGGATCATTATCCTCCCATCCATAAAATAAAATGTATTCTTTCAATTGTTCTCCAGAGAAATCATTAATAAATTGGATATTATTAAATTTCCATTTACTTTTTTTATTTATAGGTGTTACTTTTTTTGAAAATTCCCAATTAATGCCATCTATTGAAACCCACTCTTCTATGTCTCCACCGCCATGCTTATCCATATAGTGTCCATTCATTTCATTAATTTTTGTCCAATTTTTAAGATTATTTTTTTTAAGGAAATTAATTGCATCATCATATTTAGTCCTTGTTACTTTGTCACCAACTATTAAATATGAAAAATATTTATTGTCTTTATATAAAAGTCCCCCATTATTCCATTGGTGATTAGAAGTTCTAATAGGAGATTTTACCCATTCTCCATTCAGGAATTGAACAAAATAATAATTAAAATCATCAATTGTTTTCTCGGTAATTAAATGAAGAAATGCTGGGTTACCATTTTTATCTATTATTATTTCAGGTGGAATTCCCGCCCCTCTTCCCTGAGTATTCCAGACAATACAATCCTTATTAGCCGATTGAAGGTCGATTGGAAGAACAAGTTGTTTTCCACTAAAATTATATGCTTTTTGGGTTTTTAAATCAACTCTTAAATAATACAAATTGTATTTAAAGTCGTTAGTTACAATCGTATTATATCTTTCATTAAAATATCTGCCAGGATTATTTTCCTTATTATCATCATATGATATAAATGCAATGTGAAAAAACTTTCTATCATGACTTAATCTAATAGAGTGATAAGATGACCATTCAAACATTCCTCCCATATCTAGATTAGTAGTAGTGTTTTCAACATAGGCCCAGCTTTGAGTTTGTTCTTGTTTTATGGCATATTTCCAATGGCCTGTATGACCTCCTTCCCTGAAATAAATAAGGTCACCATAAGCTGATTTTGAATAGGATGGGTAAGATACTTTTGTATCTAAAAAGGATTTCTTCACCCAATCATCTTTAGACCTTCCAATTGAACTTTCATTCTTTGAAATCAAATGGTAACCTGAAGAGTTATGAGTTCCATATACAACATTAATTTTCATTTTATCATCTACCCAAATTATAGGGCAATGATGATGGTCAGATGATGAATTATTATCTAAACTAAAAGTGGGCCCAAATTTTTTAGTTTTTATATTAAATGAAGTAATCATTGGTGTTGTTTTAGGCTTTTCATCTAAGTTAACTCTATTTCCATTGTAAACCAGATAAAGGATATCGCCTAATTTTAATACTTGAGGCCTTTGTCTCCTATCGTATAACATTTTTATATTCCCCCCTTGACCGAAAGAATATATCGAGTTTAAGCTCTCAACATTTTCTTGGGACCATAAATGAGATGATATGATTAAAAAGAATATTGTTATAAATTTTCGAATCATGTAAATAAGTAAATTTAATTAAAAAATTACCAGCTTTTGGAGATTACATTTTGCATCTCAGGGCTATCTATTTGAGAATCACCAAAATCCTCTCTCAATTGAATTAATTCGTTTTTCAATTTCTTAATAGTGGATTGATAATTAGGGTTATCGTATTGATTTTTAAGTTCCAAAGGGTCATTTTCCAAATCGTAAAATTCCCAACTAGGTGGAGTCGCTTGATCGGTATAGGTTCCCTTAAGCCCCAATGAGAGACCATAGTAAAAAATCAGTTTGTTGCGATCTGTCCGAATACCCAGATGAGCAGGTCGATTGATTGAATGAGCGTAATATCTATAATACATCTTGTCCCTCCAATTATCAGCAGTTTGCATAATGAGATTTTTTCTAAAACTTTTGCCTTGAAAGTCTTCGGGTTGGGCAATTTCGGAATAGTCTAACAGAAGTGAGGGGAAGTCAATATTCAGTATAATGTCATTTACTCTTTTCCCTGCAGGAATTTCTTCTGGATAACGAATAACAAATGGCATTCGAGCAGATTCTTCCAAAAACATTCTCTTATCAAACATTCCGTGCTCACCCAAAAAATAACCCTGGTCAGAAGTATATATTATTAGGGTGTTTTCAGTCAAACCATTTTCATCTAAATAAGTTAACATTTTACCGATATTATCGTCTATTGCCGCAGCTGATTTCAAAAAGTCTTTGACGAATTTCTGATAGGTTTTTTTTCTTGCCTGAGCAGCATCCAACCCTTCTGTGTCAAAAGGTAGACCAGGATATCGTCCGTTATTTTTAAGAGTGGCCTGACGCCAACGCTCAGCTAAAATCTCAAGAATTTGACCATCAAAGCTGCGACCAGACTGTTTGGGATCAAAGTCAAGTAATGAAATGGGTTCTGGAATCGTATCGTTTTCAAATAAATTATTGAATCGTTCAGGATAATCAAAGGGCTCATGAGTAGCTTTAAAATGAGTCATTAGCATAAAAGGCTTTTCTTTGTCTCTTTGTTCTAACCACCTTAGAGATTCATCCATGATTACATCGGCGGAGAATCCAGTGTACTCCTTCCCTCCTTTGTTACCGTATTCCCAATTATCATTATTTTTTAAAATAGGGTTGTTGTATCTACCCTGTCCAGGCAGTATATTAAAATAGTCAAAACCAGAGGGTCTGTCTTTTAAGTGCCACTTCCCAATAAGAGCAGTTTGATAACCCGATTCTTTAATCAATTTTGCTACGTTTTGTCTACTTGGATCCAAGGCGTCGGTAAGGGTGAATACTTGATTTTTATGGCTGTATTGGCCAGTAAGTATAGAGGCACGGCTTGGAACGCAAATGGAATTAATACAAAAAGCATTGTCTAAAACCACACCTTCTGCCGCCAACCTTTTGATGTTTTTATTGACCGCATATCTTTCTAAAACTCCACCATAAATTCCCCATGCCTGGCTGGTATGATCATCAGACATCACAAAGATGATATTAGGGGGTTGTTTGTTTTTCTTGGAATAAGAGGTACAACAATAAATAAGTATCAAAAAACACAGAATGTAGAGGAATTTAGATTTCATATTTTGATTTTTTTTTTGACAGAATATCAAAATTATTTTTTGTTACATTTGTTTTTACGCATACAAAATCAACAAATATTTCACAACAATGAAAACCAAATTTAACTTTTTTAGTCAACTGCCCATACTAACGTTAACCTTATTTTTATGTTTTTATGCGGAAGCTCAAACAGAATGGAACTCTCTTTTTAACGGCAAGGATTTGTCAGCTTGGGAAGTGAAAAACGGAACTGCCAAATATCACATTGCCAATAATGCCATCGTAGGAACTTCCAGAACAAATACTCCAAATACTTTTTTATGCACCAAAAAAATGTACGGTGATTTTATTTTAGAGTTAGAAGTAATGGTTGCACCAGGACTTAACTCTGGAATTCAATTCAGGTCAAACTCTTATAAAGATTATATGAATGGACGTGTACATGGCTATCAATGTGAATTAGATCCCAGCAAAAGGGCTTGGTCTGGAGGAATTTATGATGAAGGAAGGAGGGGCTGGTTGTATCCCCTTACTTTCAATAAAAAGAGTGGCGCTGCTTTTAATAACGGCGGCTGGAATAAGGTCAGAATTGAAGCTATTGGAAATACGATCAAAACTTTTTACAATGGGGTTCAATGCGCCAATCTGGTTGATGATATGACCGAACAGGGCTTTATTGCCTTGCAGGTACATTCCATAAGAGACCAATCTCAAGAGGGAAAAACCATCCAATGGAAGAACATCAAAATTGTAACTGAAAACCTAGATCAATACAGAACAAATAATCAGCCCCATGCCAGGCAAGTTAGTTATTTAACAAATACGCTTACCCAAGAAGAAGAGCGAAAAGGTTGGAGATTGCTTTGGGATGGAAAAACCACCAACGGCTGGAAAGGCTCAAAGTCAGAGGAATTTCCAAGTCAGGGAATCGAAATAGTTGATGGAACCATCCACTTCCTTAAACACGAAAAAACAAAAGGTTTTGGGACTGGTGATATCGTTACCAAAGAAAAGTTTGACAATTTTGAGTTGGAAGTTGACTTTATGTTTAAAAAAGGGGGTAATAGTGGTGTAAAATATTTTGTAGACGCCTTAACTGAAGGTGATGGCAGAAATCTTGGATTTGAGCTTCAAGTGCTTGACGAAGATCACGCAGATCATGCTAAGGGAGTGGAAGGCAACAGAACCTTAGGATCACTCTACGATCTGATCGCAGCGGAAAACCTGTCTGAGCCCAATCCTAGAAACATCAGAGCAAATGGTCCTAATCGATGGAACAGAGGCAGAGTTGTAGTATCAGGAGGAAAAGTTCAACACTGGATAAACAATATCAAAGTTGTCGAGTACAATCGTTTTTCCCAATCTATGAAAAATCTAATCAAAAAAAGTAAATACGCAAAACACCACGGCTTTGGAACAGGAAGTAGTGGAAGAATATTACTTCAAAATCACAGACCCGGAGATGTTAAATTTAAAAACATAAAGATTCGTGAGTTTTAGGTTTTTAATTTCTTTAATTCTTTTATTCAGTTTATCCAATTGTAATAAGAAGCCGGATGCGAAAATTACTCCTAATGTAATCTTGATTCTTGTTGATGACATGGGGTTTTCGGATTTGGGTGCCTATGGAAGTGAAATAGCTACTCCTAATATCGACCGATTGGCATATGAGGGTGTAAGATTCTCTAATGCATACAATACCTCAAAGTGCTTCCCTTCAAGAGCATGTATTCTAACGGGATTATACTCTCAACAGATTGGTTATCATCAGACCTTTAGATTAAAAATGGAAAATGCAATAACTCTGGGAGAGCTATTTAAAACAGCTGGCTACACCACCCTATGGTCAGGCAAACACCACAGCATAGAAAACCCTGTTACTAGAGGATTTGATCATTATAGTGGGCTTTTAGATGGGGCATCTAATCATTTTAATCCTGGGTTAAAAAGAGAGGGTGAGGGACAACCGGCCCAAAAAGGACTTAAACAAACACCCGTTAATTATCGAAATTGGGTAATTGATGGAGAAGTTGTCACCCCCTATACTCCAACCAAAGACTTTTACTCCACAGATGTTTTTACTGATTATGCACTTAATTGGTTGGGGCAAATCGAATCCAAAGACCCCTTTTTCCTTTATCTTTCATACACCGCTCCCCATGATCCCCTGATGGCCTGGCCAAAAGATATTGAAAAATATAAAGACAGTTATGGAGAGGGTTATGAAGTGATTCGAAAACAACGATTCGAAAAACAAAAACAATTAGGTGTGCTTCCAAAAACCGCTGTCTTGTCAAAAGCAGAACACGCCAATTGGAACAGCCTTAACACAGAAGAAAAAGTAGAAGAGAGCAAAACCATGGCAGTATATGCTGCCATGATTGATCGATTGGATCAAAACATAGGGAGAATACTTGATAAATTAGACCAGCAGGGAAAACTAAACAACACCCTTATAATTTTCACCTCTGATAATGGTGGATCTAGTGAAGTAGTTAATATTCCAGGTGGAACTGGAGAAATTGGAGCGTCTACTAACTGGAAGTCACTTGGGAAAAATTGGGCCAATGTGAGCAATACGCCCTATAGGGAATACAAAAACTGGAGTCATGAAGGGGGTATTAAAACCCCCTTAATTGCCTACTGGCCGAATCAAATTAAAAACAAGGGATTTATTTCCCAAAAACCCGTTCATTTTATAGACTTCCTCCCTACCCTACAAGAATTATTAGGAGCAGACTATCCAGCAAGTTTTAATGGTGATGTTATTTTTCCTAGCCCGGGAAAAAGTTTTTTGCCGCAAATATTGGGAGACACCTCCAGCAAAAGGGATGATCCAATCTTTTGGCAGTGGAGAAAGGGAAAGGCCATTAGGCATGATAATTGGAAATTGGTGGCTCACAGAGATGTATGGGAGCTTTATAACTTGGAAGCTGATCCCGTTGAGGAGATTAATCTTATTGACAAGGAAATAGAAAAAGTAGCAGAGCTAAAATCGCTTTATGAAGATTGGGCAGTTCAGTATGAAATGTCCTCCCTAAAAACTACTAATAAATAATTTTAATTTTTTGTTATGATACGTACTTCTCCTCTTATGCTTTTGTTCTTTTTTAAATACTTACTCTTTCTGAGTTGTACCAACTCAAAAGAAGTTAAAAAAATGCATCCTAATATTTTGTGGATTACCGTAGAGGATATAAGTCCCAACCTAGGATGTTATGGAGATTCACTGGCAAATACACCCGTATTAGATGCCCTTGCCTCAAAAGGATTTCTCTACAACAATGCTATTGCCAATGCACCCGTTTGTGCACCAGCGCGAAATTCAATCATAACCGGAATGTATCCATCTTCACTTGGCACCCTTAACATGCGTTCTTTTTCGAAAGCAATGAAAAGTTCGGGGAGAATTCCTTCAGACATTAAACTCTACCCAGAGGTATTGAGAAGCTCAGGTTATTACTGCACAAACAATAGTAAAGAGGATTATAATTTTAATTTGAAAAGAGAAATCTGGGACGAATCCAGTAATACGGCCCACTGGAAAAATAGACCAAATAAAAACACCCCATTCTTTTCGATTTTCAATTTGATATTGACACACGAAAGTTGCATTAATGATAAAAATAAACACGAACGGGTGACAAAAGATTTACCTGATCACCTGAAGACCAATCCTAAAGATATATTGGTACCGCCATACTATCCAGACACCCATAAAACTAGAACTTTACTAAAAAGACATTATGACAATATTGCCATGATGGATATTGTGGTAAAAAATCTGCTCCAGGAACTCAAAGAAGCTGGAGAAAGTGAAAACACGATTGTCTTTTTTTACTCCGATCATGGCACAGGGCTGCCCAGACACAAAAGATGGTTGTTTGATACTGGAGTCAAAGTCCCCTTTATAGTTTATATTCCAGAAAAATACAAGCATCTCTATCCTTCACAACCTGGAAGTGAAATAGACCAATTGATCAGTTTTATTGACCTGGCACCAACTGTAATAGAATTGGCTGGAGGTGAAACCCCAAAAAATATGCAGGGACAAACTTTTTTGGGAAAAAACCTAAAACCAGAAAGAGATTATGTATTCTTAGCCCGAGGAAGAATGGATGAGCGTTATGATATACAAAGAGGGGTAAGAAGTAAGAAATACAAGTACTTGCGCTATTACGAGCCCAAAAAACCTTTTATACAGTTCATGAATACCCCCGAAGGAGGCCCTTTGATGACAGAACTTAGAAAGGCTGAAAAAGAAGGAACACTAAAGCCAGAGGGAAAACAACTCGTCGCTCTCACCAAACCGACTGAGTCACTCTTTGATTTGAGTAAAGATCCAATGGAATTCAACGACTTAGCCAATGACCCAAGTATGAAAGAGGAACTGGTCAAGCTCAGAGCTGTACACGATCAATGGATGAAACAAGTGCTTGACGTTGGACTTATCCCAGAAGCCATAATGAGAAACTGGGAAGAAAAGAACAATCAATCCATTTATAATTGGGTTAGAAACCAAGAAGATTTTTATGATGAATTATTATTGATGTCCTCAACAAAAATCGAAGAGAAACTCTTTGAGGGACTCAATCATCCTAATGAAGCGGTCCGATATTGGGCAGCTCAGGGACTTTACAATCTAGATGAAAAGATCAAAAACTCAACTGTTGACCGTTTAAACCAAAAACTAAATGATTCTATTATCAATGTAGGAATAAGTGCAGCTAGTGCATTACTCAAGCATGGATCTCAGTCCAAAAAAATTATAAATATATTATCCAAGGGATTAGAAGCACAAAACGAGTGGACAAGATTACAAACTGCTCTGGTGTTAGATGATTTTCAACAAGCACTAAAAATTTTGGAAAACCAATCACAAAATCTTGTAAGTACCGACACCAATAAATATGTAGTGAGGGTAATCAATCATGGGCTAAATCAGCTTAATGGAACTTCAATAAAAGTGAAGTAAGCCGCCGATTTATTTGATCATATTTCATTAAAAAAAGGAAAATGATTACGCCTTTTCAAAAAAAATTTTATTTTTGGTGATGTGCGCGAACACGCGTACATTATCATATTCAATTAAAAATTAATATAATAATGGATTTAAACAGAAGGAAATTTATTAAAGATGCATCTATGGCCTCTGTCGGAGTGCTTGCTGGAGTTAATGGAGTAAGTGCTGCTAGCACAGCTATGAGCGCTAAGAGTTATGGAAGAATTTTGGGCTCCAACGACCGACTCAACGTTGGAATCGTAGGTTTTTCAAGTCGTGCTAAAGGTTCACTAATTCCAGCATTTCAAAATCATGCTAAAAATCAGAATTGCCAAATTATAGGCGTTTCTGATATTTGGAACAAAAGAAGAGACGATGGAAAAGCGTTTTTAGAGAATAAAACAGGAAACTCTATCATTACCTGGAGAAATAATGAAGAGATGTATGACAAAAATCAAATTGATGCAGTTATCATCTCAACCGCCGATTTCCAGCATGCCCTTCATACTGTTCAGGCTGCTAACGCAAAAAAAGACGTATATGTAGAAAAACCTTTTGCTGAAACAATGGAAGATGCACGTTTGGGGAAAAAAGCTGCAAATGATGCCGGTATCGTTCTTCAGGTTGGTTCTCAACGTAGAAGTGGAAAAAACTATCATGCCGCAGACAACTATATTAAATCTGGTGCTTTTGGAGATGTAGTTATGGTTGAGATGACTTGGAATGTAAACCAACCAGGTAGATGGAGAGTATATCCCAACAAGGTAAGCGATATCAAAGAATCCGATGTAGATTGGAAACGTTACTTAATGAATCGTCCTTACCAAAAATGGGATCCAAGAAAATATCTTGAATATCGTTTATTCTGGCCTTTATCTTCTGGTATCCCTGGACAGTGGATGGCACATCAAATTGACACCGTTCACTGGTTCTCTGATTTAGCACATCCAAGGAGCGTTGCTGCCAATGGGGGAATCTATCTATGGAAAGACGGTCGAACCAACTTTGATACCATGACCGCTGTATTTGATTACGGCCCCTTGAATGATCCAACTTCTGGATTCCAAGTGGTTTATTCTTCAAGATTCACTAACTCTGCAGGCGGAACTAAAGAAATTTATTATTCCAATGGAGGTGAACTCAATATGAAGACAAATAAAGTTACACCTAATGGAGGACTTTCTAAGCGCCAAGCAAGTATAATGGGTATGGAACCTAATAATTTAAAAGAATTTTCTTTATCAAGTAGTGAAGCCAAAGTTGTTACTAGAGCAAATACTGGAGTAGACAACATGACTTCTAATCATATGCTCAACTGGCTGGAATGTGTTCGTTCTAGAGAAAAAACTAACGCACCTGTCGAGGCTGGATATAACCACTCTATTGCTAATATTATGACTACTGCATCGATGAGAACAGGGCTTAAAGCTACTTTCGACGAAGAAAATCAAGAAGTTTTGGCCGGTGGTAAAGTATTTAAATACTAATTATTTTAATATGATTAGAGCTTTTTTTTTAATCACTATCCTTAGTATGACTTTGAGTTCATGTGAGGGACAACCAAAAAAGACCGAAGCTGAATCTGCTTCGGTTGTTTTTGTTAATGATACTGAAAACCAAAAGGTTGATGTACAACTTAATGGGATGCTTTTTACCAGTTACCATTATCAAGCATCATTACCCAAACCTGTTCTATTTCCTTTAGTGACAGCAAGTGGAAAAACACTTACCAGAGGCTACCCAATTGACCCTAAGCAAGGAGAGCGTGTTGATCACCCTCACCATATGGGGAATTGGTTCAACTATGGGGATGTAAATGGATTGGACTTTTGGAATAACTCGGATGCTATTCCTGAGGAGAGATTGGAGGACTTCGGAAAGATAGTTCACAGTGATATAGTTGAAATCAATGAAAATGCAGGTAGTCTTACTACTAAAAGCAGGTGGCAGAGCACTGCTGGTGAAGCATTGCTTAATGAAAAGACTGTATTCAAATTTTCTCATGAAGGCAATACTAGAATTATTGATCGCTACACCACTTTAACAGCACTTCAAGATGTTTCTTTCAAGGATAATAAAGAAGGAGTTTTTGGAGTTCGTGTGACTCGTGCTATGGAACTACCATCCAAAAAACCGGCGATTTTTGTCGATGCACAAGGCAATCCCACAGAAGTAAAAGTTTTGGACAACACCGGGGTGAATGGAAACTATCTCAGTAGTGAAGGATTAGAGGGCAACGATGTATGGGGCACCCGCGCTGAATGGGTAAAACTCTATAGTACTATGGATGAGGAGCCCGTCTCCATTACCATTATGGATAATCCCAATAATGTGGGATATCCTACCTATTGGCATGCGAGAGATTATGGCCTCTTTTCTGCAAATCCTCTTGGCCAAGAGGTTTTTTCAAAAGGAAAAGAAACTTTGAATTTTGCTCTGCAAAATGCAGAATCGGTAACCTTTCATTATAGAATGTTAGTACATAATGGTTCGGTTCTTAAACCAGAGGATATTAATAAGTTTTCTTTGGTTGAATCAAAATTCAAGACCTTTTTTGATGGAGAAGATCTTTCTAGGTGGATAATAAAAACTAGAAGAGGTGAAGCTGAAGGGACAGTTGTCAATGAAATTGATACTAAAAATAATATTTGGTGGTCTGTTGAAAATGGGATTTTAAAAGTTAAAAATGGCCCTGAACAAAAAGGATCTACTCTTTGGACTAGGAAAACATTTGAGAATTTTAGAGTCAAATTAAAATTTAAATTTATTAATGGAAATATTGATTCCGGTATTTTTTTAAGAGGAAGTGATCATCTTAATCCACAAATTCAAATCGGTGTTTCTGGTTCACTGAAAAGAGACATGACTGGTTCACCCTATATACCTAAGAAAGGCTATCCCAAGGAAGCAGAAAGAGTAAAATCGGTACTTAAGATGGATGAATGGAATAATATGGAAACTGAGTCCATTGGAAACCGTTACAGAGTTTGGCTTAATGGTGAACAGGTCATGGATTATACTTATGAAGATGCAAATCTAAAAGGACCTGTAGGAATACAGTTGCATGGTGGAAGGGAAATGGAAATATGGTATAAAGACATAGAAATCGCTGAATTTTAATTTTTAATTATTTTGACAGTAAAAGCCGCCATCAAAATTCAAATTATTTAGTTGGCGGTTTATTTTTTTAATAAATAACAAACTTTTTTAATGCTTAAAAAATTATTGATTGGTTCTTTCTCCCTCCTATCAGTCCATTTCAACTTTGCGCAAGAAACGCAGAAACAACTAGATCACATTATCAAGGAATGGGCTGCGCCAAACGAGTTTCCAGATCACGTTATCTTAAGTGCAACCGCCGATCCTTCACATTCAATTGGCGTCAACTGGCGAACTCATGCAAGTAACACAGTGGGTTATATAGAAATTGCAGTAGCAGGCCCTGGACCTGATTTTAGAGATGACATCGAAACTTACCAAGCTATGAGAACCAATGTCAACTCTACGCTAGCCTCTAGAGGTGGATTTGAATCTTCTTTTTTTGAAGTACAGCTAGATGAGTTAAAACCCAACACACTTTATGCTTATCGTGTAGGCAATGACTATTTTAAAAGTGAATGGCATCAATTTTCGACCTCCAGTGATAAGTCTACTCCTCTATCATTCTTGTATGTAGGTGACGCACAAAATTATATTTTAGAGTTATGGTCGAGAGTAATCAGAAATGCTTACAAAAGAGCACCTGATGCAGACTTTTTTATCCATGCGGGGGATTTGATCAATTCTGCCCATGATGAAAGTGAATGGAATGAGTGGTTTGCCGCCGGAGGATTCATCCACAGTGAAATACCTGCCATTGCGGTACCAGGAAATCACGAGTATCTCGGCCTGAACTCCGACAAACCTAAGTATAATAGAAAACTTTCTGTTCAATGGAACGCACAGTTTGGATTTCCAAAAAACGGACCTCCAGAATTACACAAAACCTGTTACTATGTAGATTATCCTAATCTGAGGGTTATCGCTCTGAACAGTAATAGAAAAATAGAACTTCAAGCCCAATGGCTTAAAAAGGTTTTGAAAAAAAATGATAAAAAATGGACGGTCGTCACCTTCCATCACCCTATATTTTCTGCTTCGAAAGACAGAAACAATATCCAACAAAGGAAACACTGGAAACCTCTCTTTGATAAGTATAATGTAGACTTAGCCCTTCAAGGACACGACCATAGTTATGCAAGGGGAGCAGTCTTTGAGAAACCTGTTTTTCTGGAAAAAGAATTACAAAATAAAACAGTTGTTGGCCCGGTATATGTCATTTCTGTCAGTGGCGGTAAAATGTATTCTGTTAGCGAATCAGCTTGGGATAAATTTGGAGCCAAACTAGAAAAAATTGGGGAACGCAAGCAATTGTTTCAGCATATTTCTATTGATGGAGACCATTTGATATATCAATCTTTTACTGCAACAGGAGAACAATTTGATCGTTTCGAACTTTTAAAAAAAAATGGAAAGAATCTGTATATAGACTAAACACTAATTTAACCTTATTTTTAATTGAAAAGGCTTTTGTTAAATCTTACTATAAATTTTAAAGACATTATAAGTCCGTTATTCTATTTGATCACTATGGTTTTGTGTTTTAGTATTAAAGCCCAACCTAAATTTAAGCCTCCTGAGGAAATCATACTCTTAATTGGACAGTCCAATATGGCCGGTAGGGCAAACTTGATGGATAAAGATTATGAAATCATTCGAGACGCTTTTCTGCTCGACAGCATGAATCAATGGGTTCCCTTAAAAAGTCGACTAAACATTCACTCTTCGATCAGAAAAAAGGCCAGTATGCAGCGATTCAATTTAGGATATTCCTTCGCCCAAGAAATACTTACTAATAATGACATCAAAACGGTTGGCATGATTGTAAATGCTAGAGGGGGAACCAAAATTGATCAATGGGTTCCTGGAAGTCATTACTTTAAGGAAGCCATCAGGAGGTGTCAATTTGCAATTGAAGATCAGGGAAAAATCACTGCTACATTTTGGCTTCAGGGTTCAGGTAACTTGGGCGATAAAGATCCAGGCTTTAGCATCTACTTCGAAAAACTCAAATCAATCATCCTTAACTTGAGAAAAGAATTAAGTAATGACCAAATGATTTTCATTGCCTCTGAACTAAATAAAAAACGGCCTGAAAATGAAGATTTTAAAAAAATGCTGGATAGACTCAATACTGAAATCCCCCATGGAGCATCGGTAAAATCTGCCGGAACCTCAACTTATGACGGTACCCATTACGATCGCAGGAGCCTTGAGGTTTTGGGGAAAAGATTTGCTTCTAAATTTAGGGAGTTATACAAAAATCAAAATTAAATCCAATGAGATTAAAAACCTATCACCATCTTTTAATAACACTCATCACTTTACTCTTTCAGGGCTGTGGAAAATTAGAAATTCAACCCAAAGGCTTAAGAACCGATTTGATGCGTAATCCTGATTATGTTGGACTTTATGGTAAAAAACAATTCATTTTACTTAACGATAATGTCTTGGCTGAAAGGAGATATGAAATAGCAAAAGTCCAATCTGAAAATCCACTCTTCAATTGGATTCTGGACAATCGATCTCAAAACACCATCGCCTATCAGATCTTATTAAGCAGCAATCGAGCAGTACTAAAACAAAACAAAGGCGATCACTGGGACAGTGGTAAGATATACAGCCACCAATCCTCAACCCTATACAAAGGTAATCCTCTTCAAAAAAACAAGGTCTATTACTGGAAAGTCCGGTATTGGGAAAATGATGCTCAAAGTTCTCGCTATTCAGAACCTCAAGCATTTGTGATCGACCCCAATGTATCGTCTGAAAAATTTTCACAAGAACCACTGGTAGCCTCAGATGAATTTCCCGAGCTCACCAAAAAAAAAGATGGAAGCTATTTTCTTGATTTTAGAAAAGCTGCTTTTGCCAAGCTAAAAATCGAATTGAATTCATCAAAGGAAGATTCAATTCTGGTAAGTGTAGGTGAAATGAAACAAAAAAACGCTTTATCGATTGATGCTCAAGCAGGAAGGAACATCAGATACCATCAAACCCAATTAAAATTAAAACCGGGAACACACTGGTATGAAATCCCTTGGCCGGAAAACAAAAAAAGGGCCAGTAACCATTTTATGATAAAAATGCCAGACTACATTGGAGAGGTTTACCCTTTCCGATTTGTCGAGGTAAAAGGTTATAGCGGCGATTTAAAAGCCCCTCAAGCCGTCAGGAAAATGATCAATTATACTTTTGAGGAATCTGCCTCATCTTTTGTTTCAAGTGATGAAGTTTTAAACCAAGTTTGGGATTTTTGTAAATATTCTATGAAAGCTACCAGTTTCTGTGGCTATTATATAGATGGAGACAGAGAGCGAATCCCTTATGAAGCCGATGCTTTTATTAATCAACTTTCTCACTATGCTGTAGACGCTGAGTATGGCATTGCCAGAGGTAGTATGAAGCACTTGTTGTTCAATCCTACATGGCCCACCGAATGGACCCTTTATAATATTCTGATGGCCTGGTATGATTATCTCTATACCGGAGACAATCGCTTCATTGTAAAATACTATGATGAGTTAAAAATAAAAACTCTGATGGACTTGTCGGACGAGACAGATCTCATAAGCACTTTGACCGGTAAACAAACGGATGCCTTTTTTGAAAAATTGCACAAAAATCATTGGGGAAAAAACAACAATCTAAGAGACATTGCCGACTGGCCTCAGGCCCAGCCTCCAGGTGGTTATGAGAACCTAAAGTATTTTACAGGAACAGAAAAAGAACATCCGGGAGAAAACGACGGTTATGTTTATCAAACCTATAATTCAGTGGTCAATGCCTTGTATTATGGGGCTTTGAAAATAATGGAAGGAATTGCCCTTGATCTGGATCAAAAGGAGGATCTAAGCTTATTTCAAACACGCAGTGAAAAAGTCAAAAAAGCATATCTGGAAACCTTTCAGGACAAAAATAATGGTTTGATAAATGATGGACAGGATACGAGTCATAAATCTCAACACGCCAATATGTTTGCGCTGACTTTTGGGCTGATCCCGGAAAAGGACATAGGAAATGTAGTGACTTATGTAGCGCAAAAAAACATGTCCTGTAGTGTCTATGGCTCACAAATTTTGCTGGAAGGGCT
This sequence comes from uncultured Flavobacteriaceae bacterium, assembly GCA_913043275.1. GTDB lineage: Bacteria > Bacteroidota > Bacteroidia > Flavobacteriales > Flavobacteriaceae > UBA8316. Next base: position 83,688 of record CAJWLL010000004.1, read on the forward strand.
TTTTGATTATGGCGGTGCGGATCATGCCATAGGCCTTATGGCTGCAAAAACAGAAAGAAGCTGGTACAACATGATCCGATATGGATCAACCATCACAATGGAGGCATGGGACAAAAGGTATAAACCCAATTTGGATTTGAACCACGCCTGGGGCGGTGCACCTGCCAATATTATTGTCAGAAAAATGATGGGAGTAACCCCCCTGACCTCTGGAGCGCAAAAAATTAAAATACACCCCAAAATAGGCACCCTTGAATTCGCAATCCTAAAAACTAGTTTTATCACAGGAACAGTGGAGCTTGAGTGTCGTCAAACCGACAACACTTTTGCGATGAGCGTTAACCTTCCGGGAGGGGTTACAGGAGACCTGATGATTCCTGCTTTAAAGGGTGAGAAAAAGCTGTATATCAACGGTAAACTCACCCAAAAACAAGCTGAGAAAGGATATTTTCATCTAAAAGATTTTGCTTCCGGAAAAACATCTTTGGAGGTTAAATGATCAAAATAAATAATATCTCTTCAAAATTTCTAAAAACTTACTACCTTTAAAATAAAAAACTTGTCAACATACGAATGCAAAAACTGTGGTATGGCGGTAAACGCAAGTTGCGCCAAATGTGACGTACCTTTGATCGATGATTTACTTAAACTCGACGATGGCTCGGATATTCAAATTTCCAGATGCCCTGAATGTGAAGGAAAAATAAAGTCACCCTCTTGTTGTGGTATTGAAATGACTTGTAATAATTAATCATTTAATTTAACAAAATTACCCAATGAAAAAACTACTAATTATCATTCTTGTAGCTTCAGCTAGTTTGACAAAAGCACAAGACTTTAAAGGTTTAGACAAAAGCCCTATGGATCGTGTATTTTATCCTGTTTCCAACAGGGTTACGGACAAGGCCATTGTTATCACTTACAGTCGTCCTCAATTGAGGGAGAGGAATCTAGAGGATGTGGTTCCGACCTATAAAATTTGGAGAACTGGAGCTAATGAAGCCACAGAGTTCAGACTTTATAAGTCCGTCAAACTGGGAGGTAAAGTTATTAAAGCAGGGACTTACACCATGTATTCCTACCCAAAAGACAATTCCTCCGAGATCATCATTAATTCAGCCACTAATGTTTGGGGAGCCTACAATTATGACCAATCAAAAGACGTTGTAAGAATCGAAGTACCCGTGACAGAATCAACCGAATATCTCGAAGCTTTCTCATTCGCATTTAGCGGTGAAAGAAACAATGCAGTGCTCCACGGTGGGTGGGGAAATGCAAGGGTAGTAATTCCCATTACAATTCTCTAAGCCCAACAAAAGTTTTCTTAAAACCCCTTTTTAGGGGTTTTTTTATTCTATTAAACTTGTTATGGTCTAATAGTATTTTTTAAAGTAATTTAGTACGTTATTAACAAATCTTATGAAACAACTGCTGCTGGATTTTTACCAACGTCTGGGGATCAACCAAAGCATGGCAGAGGATTTAGATGCCATTACATTTGGACTGATCGTTATTTTGATGGCCTTTATTTTTTGGTTGGTCAGTAAACGTATTTTAAGGCTGATCTTTCTAAAAATCTCCAAAAGGACAAAATCGAAGTTTGACGATTTTTTAATCAAAAACAAAATCCCGGAAACCCTCTCCTTCTTCCCCCCGCTTTTTATTCTTATTGGATTTCTTCCCCAATCTTTGATCTCCTTTCCCCTACTTGAAGAGCCTGTAGCATCACTATTGGAAATATTGGGGGCAATTGTTACCATCATTTTGCTAAGGCGATTATTAAACTCATTTAAAGATTTTTTCAAAACACTCAATAATTTCAAAAATAAACCCATTGACAGCTATATTCAGGTCATAATGATTTTTGTATGGTTCATTGGAATCATGTTTGTTTTCTCCATTTTGTCGGGAAAAGACATAGGTACCTTTTTAGCCACACTGGGGGCTCTTTCAGCTCTTATTTTATTGATTTTTAAGGACTCAATCCTCGGTTTTGTTGCCAGTATTCAAGTAACAATCAATGATACAGTAAGGATTGGTGATTGGATCACGATGAAGAGTTACAATGCTGATGGTGATGTAATTGAAATCAATCTTTCCACTGTCAAGGTCCAGAACTTTGACAACACCATTACCTCTATCCCCACTTATAAACTGGTTTCAGATTCATTTGTCAATTGGAGAGGCATGAGTGAATCGGGAGGAAGACGAATTAAAAGAGCTCTACTTATCCGTGTGTCAAGTATACATTTTGTAGACGATGTGCAACTAGAGAAGCTATTAAAAATTCAGCGAATTTCTCCTTTCATTACAAAAAGAAAAAAAGAAATCGAAATAGAAAACAATGCCGAGGGCTCAGATAAATCTCTCTTACTTAATGGGAGAAATATGACCAACATAGGACTTTTCCGAAAATATGCTTTAGCATATTTACATAAACATCCGAAAATCAACAGTAATTTGACAGTAATGGTAAGACAATTAGCACCCACCTCTGAAGGAGTCCCTCTAGAAGTGTATGTGTTTGTAAAAGACAAAGTTTGGGTTAATTATGAAAGCATCGTGTCAGATATATTTGATCATTTATTAGCCTCAATTTCATTCTTTGAATTGGAGTGTTTTGAGTATACTTCAAAGCCAAATTTATCTAAGAAAAAGCAATAAAAATCAATTTTTATTCACTGTTTTCTTTCAGATTCTCATTACTTTAGATTTCTTAATTCTTCTAAACAGTTAACTATATATGGATTTTTCTCAACATTTTACCAAAGGGTTTAAAAATAGAAATAAGGCTCATTTTACAGCTATTGTGCATTTAGCCATGGCAGATGGTCATATATCTAAAGAGGAAAAAGCTTTTATTGATCGTCTTGCTATCTATCTTGAAATTGATCCTGAGATGGTCAATCAGGTAATGGAATCTCCTGATCAGTATAAAACTGACCCCCCTGCTGATAGAAATACTCGCCTAGAAAGACTTTACGACTTGAGTAAAATGATTTATGCAGATAATATTGCCGATGAAAATGAAAAACAATTATTGGAGAAAATGGTAATTGGTTTAGGTTTTGAAGCTGAAACAGCCAATCGGGTTGTCAATACTTCACTTGAAATGGTATCGAAAGGAATTGACCAAGATGATTTTATAGAAACCTTTAAGATTTAATCTTTAAAATCACTAACATAGTAACCCATTTCTTCGTCAGCAATCATTTCCTCTTGGTCGATGTATAATGAAATAGGATAACCTTTATCACTATCGTAAGTTACTTCCAGATGATGTACATTATGTTTTTCTGATTCCTCTATAAGATCAAAAAGTTGATCAATAGTTAACACGCTCCCATGTTTTTCATTATCATAGGATAACCCATCTACATTTAATATTTGATTTTTGTAAACCACAACATTCTTTGGAAGAGTAGCCTCCATTAAACAAAAACAAGAAATTTGAAAGGTGTAGCTGTAAGAATCAACGGCCAAGGACTCCCATTTATTTTTGTAAAGTTCAAAATCACTTGGGGTTTCGGATTTTTCTTTACTGCATGAGAAGAACAAAAAAGCTAATAAAGAAAGAAAATAGGGTCTTATATAAAATATTAATATGGATTCGTTATTAATCAATACTAGATAAAATTTTTGCCAAGCAACTTATTTAAAAACCGTTTGATAACGCCAGTAAGAAAAGGCTCCTAATAGTCCAACGCAGAGTATAGCGTAATAAACAAAACTGGGTGTGATAATTTTATCGCCACTGGCATAAGAATGCAAACCAACCAAATAGAAATTCACTCCAAAATAGGTCATCATTATACTGGAAAAAGACACTATACTCATAAAGTTAAAAGTCCAATTTCCCCTTAACCCAGGAACAAAACGCATATGAATTACAAAAGCATAAATCAAAATACTTATCAAGGCCCAAGTCTCTTTAGGATCCCAACCCCAATAGCGACCCCAGCTTTCGTTAGCCCACATACCCCCTAAAAAATTTCCAATAGCGAGCATAATCAAGCCAACAGTGAGGGAGAGTTCATTGATAATGGTCAATTCCTTAATGTTTAAACCTATTTTTTCTTTATTCTTTTTCCCTGCAATGGAAATAAGTAGCAATGCAACCACACCAATAATCATACTTAATGAAAAAGGACCATAGCTCCCCACAATTACAGCTACATGAATCATTAACCAATAACTGTCCAAAACAGGCTGTAAATTGGCAATTGCAGGATCCATCCAATTCCAATGAGCTATCATCAGAAGCATAGAAGATATAAAAGCTGTGGCAGCAATTGTCAACTCTGATTTTCTTCCAAAAATCAATCCGAAAAACATGGTGGCCCAAGCCACATATATCATCGATTCATAAGCATCACTCCAAGGGGCATGACCAGAAATAAACCATCGGGCAACAAGCCCAGCCGTATGAAGCAGGAAAAGAAACAAGACACACCCCTTCAAAACATTGATGCTTAAATTCAAAACTTTGCCTTCTCTAAAGATTTTAACGATCAATAACACAAAAAGTATCAATCCCGCAAAGAGGTACCAACTGAAAAGTTTTTTAAAAATATCATATTGATTGTAAAGAATTTCCGCTTCAATTTTATCATCTGAGGGAATCACGGCGCCACCAAATTTCTTCTGAAAACCTTCTAAACTCTGCATGAGATTTTCAGCTTGACTGTAATCACCATCTTTTCTGGCCAGCCTCAAAGCATTAAAGTAGAGGGGTAAAATATTTTGGACATATAGAGAATCCTTACCTGTAAAAGAAACCTCATTAAGCTCTGGATAAGACACCCACTTATTAGAAGGGTCACCTGGAATAGGAAAAATTCTTAAGATTTTACCTTCAAGAGCAGCGTACAAAAGGTTAACCCTCTTATCCACTTCTATAAAATCTTTTTGAAACTGATTTGGAAGAGCAGCCCGATAGGCACCCTCCAATTGTGAAGAAATTTTATAATTACCTTGGTTATCAAAAAAAGACACTAAAGAGGTGTATTTTTGATTGGAATCTACACCTACAATTTTACGAAGACTATCGTTGCCTCTCTTGAGATAAATGATTGGAGCATTGTACCACAAAGCAGGACTTTCAACAATCGACATCATAACCTGATCAGCATTGAGCTCACAATAGTGGTCCTTTTTACTTACCTTACGAAGCATTTCAGAAGAAAAGGTGTTTGCAGGCTTCATTCTTCCTCCCAAATCTTGTATGACCAAACTACCAAAATTTTGCGCATGATCTTTGGAAATGGAATTAGCTCTGATAACAGAGTCAAAATCAAAGTTGTTCAGTGGGGCATGATCATGTTCTTGAGCAAATAAACCCAAAGAACCCAACAAAAATAGAATAGAAACGAAGGCTTTCTTTTTTTGTTTAATTTTTTCCAAGGCATTTGACAAATACTTAAACCTAGTTTTTCCTATAAAGAAAATACCCATCATACTAAAGTATAGAAGAATATAACCTGTATAGGTTACCCAAGTACCCCAGAAATCATGATTAACGGAAAGTACAGTCCCTTTTTCGTCAGGATCAAATGAAGCTTGAAAAAAACGGTAACCTTTATAATCCAAGACATGATTCATGTAAATATCATAATCGAAAGCAGTCTGTTCTTCAACTTTTATTTTACTCATGAAGGAAGAATAACTTTTTTCTGTACCAGGATATTTTTCTGCAATAAAATCATTTAGACGAATAGCAAAAGGTAAGTCTAACCGTTTAGAACCGAATTTGAAATAAAAATCCAGTCCTCCACTACTTATTTTTTTCATATTGTTGGCAATTCCCTTGCCACCCAAAACAGTTATAGATTGACTATTTCCATTAATAGCTAATTTTAGATGCAATGCATCCTGAACACCTGGTGCTCCCTCTACCGCCTTTACCCAGTCAAACTTTCCTCGCAATGGGGGTTCAGGAATGACAAATTGAAACCCCTTAAGGTTGTATAGTGATCTTAACTTCAATTCTTCCTCAATATTCTTTTGAACCGAGCCCGATTGTTGATCGGCCATCCTGAGATAGGTGCCGCCAAAAGGGGTAGTGATGAAATGCAGTCCCTCTTCAGAACGAATGTTTACAGCGCCGGAAATTGGGTTGTTTAGAGTAAAAAGGATATTGTGGATATTGACCACTTCACCCTCCTTAAGGGAATGGTCGTGACGCCTTCCATCAGTGGATTCAACGATTGTAAGATAACGATCACCGGAATCATCTAACACCAATTGTTCACTGACATCCTCTACATAATTTTCAAATCCGATCGAAAAAGGCTGACCATTGAACTCATTTTCCCATTTAAAGTAATTATTAACATGCTCAGAAAAAAGAAAGTCTTTCTCCAGTGTTTTACGCTGAGGAACACCCTTGATCTCTCCCTCTACAAATACTGTCAAGTAAGTTTTATCAGACAAAAAGGTGTTTTCAGTGGCCCCTTCACGAATGGGCATAACACCCTCATAGCCAAAATAGCGAGTGATAAAAGCACCAAAAATGATCAAAATAAAAGACAAATGGATCATAAGAATGGCCCATTTCTCCTTTCTTAATAATCTGTATTTGAAAATATTCCCAAAGAAGTTAACCATAAAAAGAGCTAAAATAAATTCAAACCACCACGCATTGTATACCAATATTTTGGCAGTATCAGTACTATACCAGCTTTCTATAAAAGTTCCAAATGCCATTGCTGTGGCAAAAGCGATGAACAGCATGGCCATTAACTGGTTCGAAAATAAATATTTAAGGATTCTTTCTTTCATCCCAATCTTCACCTCATCATTTACAGTGCAAAGATATCTGTTGGGATTGAATTATTATAACTTCAAATGACTAAATTGAAGATAAAAGTATTATTGATTTCATATTAAAATCATTAACCATTTAAACATAATTTCCATTTAAATTGGACACATAACCCAGTATAAAATTAATGTTAATGGTGAAAAAAAAGTGATTGAAAAAAAATGAAGAAGCTCATAACAGGATGATTTGAGTTTTATGAACTTAAGGAAAATATCTTTACGTATTTTTGAAAAATGACAAAAGTCGTATTGATCGGAGCGGGACATTTGGCCTTTCATTTTTACAGGCAACTGGAGGCATGTTGTAAAGTAAGTTTGACTCAGTGGTACAACAGATCATTGGAAAAAATTGATTTTGCAAAAACAAATGTAGCGGTGACAAACCAGTTCTCTCAAATCAAAGATGCAGATTTGTATTTGATTTGTGTCAGTGACGATGCTATTAAAAACGTGACTGAAAAAATTCAAACGGAGGGATTGATCGCTCATTGTGCAGGGGGGGTTCCACTAAGCAGAATTAGTAGCCCATCTAGAAAAGCTGTGTTTTACCCTTTACAAACATTTACAAAAGAACGAGATTTGAGTTTCGACAAGCTTCCTTTTTGTATCGAAACTTCAAATTCTAAAGATCAAAACCTCCTGAAGGATTTGGCTAAAGCCCTAGGAGGTTTTGCCTATGAGTTTGATAGTGAAAAAAGAGCACTAATACATTTGATTGCTGTATTTATAAATAATTTTGGTAATCAACTCCTCTTTTTGGGGAGTGAACTTTCAAAAAAAAACAATATCCCTTTCTATATGTTTAGTTCCTTGATAGAAGAAACTTATAAAAAAGCACTGGATAATGGGCCTGAAAATTCACAATCAGGTCCTGCCTCGAGACGTGACCAAAAAACAATCGATAAACACTTGGAAATGCTCACAGATAAAAGTTTAAAAAAACTATACTTAAATTTAACCACTTCGATTCAAAAAAGAAATGAGCGATAAGAACTACAAAATACTACTTAATAAGGTTACTGCTTTTGTCTTCGACGTGGATGGAGTGATGACCAATGGAAAAATTCTAATAACCTCTGAGGGGGAAATGTATCGAGAAATGAATACCCGGGATGGTTTTGCCCTCAAATATGCCTTACTAAACGGCTATAAAATTGGAATTATTTCTGGGGGCACTAATGAAGGTGTAAGAAAAAGGCTCGAACTTCTGGGAGTCGATAAAGTCTATCTAGGTAAACACGAAAAAGACGAAGTATTTGAAGATTTTATAAATACTTTCAACATCAATCCCAAAGAAGTACTCTATATGGGAGATGATGTGCTGGATCTGTCCGTAATGGGAAAAGTAGGTGTGGCGACCTGTCCCCAAGATGCCGTCTCCGATGTCAAAAAAATTGCAGATTATGTATCCCATAAAAAAGGAGGAGATGGATGTGTAAGAGAGATAATAGAGCAAGTCATGAGAGTACAAAATAAATGGGTTTTTTAAAAAATTAAATCGGTAGTTAAAGTGATGATTTCCCCTAATGATTATGAAATTATTCTGGCTTCCAGCTCACCCAGAAGGCAGGATTTCTTCAAAAGTTTAAACATCCCCTTTACAATCAAAACCTATCCAGTTGATGAAGCCTTTCCCACTGACCTTAAAGGAAAGAATATTCCTGAGTTTATTGTACGACAAAAAAACGCTCCTTTTGTCAACAAAATCCAAGTGCGACAAATTGTTATTACAGCAGATACTATCGTTTGGTGTGAAAATAGGTATTTGGGAAAACCAAAAAACAAAAAATCAGCCAAAGAAATGTTGGAATTTCTTTCAGGTAAATCACATGAGGTAATCACGTCTGTAGGCTTTCTCACAAGTCAAAAATTTGAAATGATAACCGAGACCACTAAAGTTTATTTCAAAGACTTAACCAATCAAGAAATCGATCATTATATCGATGAGGCATCACCTTTAGACAAAGCCGGAGGCTATGGCATTCAGGATTGGATTGGAGCCATAGGGATTACCAATATCGAAGGCAGCTACACCAATGTGGTGGGACTCCCGCTCGCTCAAGTAAAGGAAAAATTATCAATTTTGGTTCAGGAGGAATGAGTCAACTGGATCAAAAATCGTATTTTGTGGAAGCATAACCGACAATTGAATTCCAAAATATAAATTTGACTCCCTATAGCTACTCCAGCACAACATGAAACTTCGCAGTTGCTTTATTTCCTTCCAAACCAGATTACCAAAACCTTTTATTCTTTTATTATTACTATTGTTTTGGCTAAATTCAGTAGGTGCGCAATCCTCCTCCGAAATCTACAAACAATTAAAAAAGCTGAATTTTTTGGGATCTGTACTCTATGTCGCTGCCCATCCCGACGATGAGAACACCCGAGTGATCTCCTATTTTTCAAATCATGTTTTGGCCCGAACGGCATACCTGTCAATGACCCGGGGTGATGGAGGTCAAAACCTCATCGGAGCGGAACTTCGTGAGGCACTGGGATTGATTCGAACACAAGAACTCTTGGCGGCCCGGAAAATCGATGGAGGGACGCAGTTTTTTACCATGGCCAATGATTTTGGATATTCTAAAAATCCGAAAGAAACACTCTCCATTTGGGATAAAGATCAGGTTTTGGTGCAAACCATTGCCCGAATTCAAGAATTCAAACCCGATATCATCATCAATCGTTTCCACAGTCAAAGTACGGGCAGAACACACGGACACCATACCGCATCGGCCATGATCAGTGAATGGGCTTTTGAACAATTGCATGCCGATCAAACTGCATGGCACCCCCAACGCCTGTTCCACAACACCTCATGGTATTTTTATGGCAGCAGGGAAAATTTTGAAAAAGCCAACAAACAAGGCATGCTGGCCATTGACATGGGCGTTTTTGATCCCCTATCCGGAAAAACCAATTCAGAAATTGCCGCATTGAGTAGAAGCCAGCACAAGTCGCAGGGCTTTGGCAGTGCTGCAGCCCTCGGGGAAAGAATGGAATACTTGGAATTGGTCAAGGGAAAAGAACTGACCCGAAATGACCCTTTCGATGGTATCGATAACCAATGGACAAGAGTAAAAGGGGGGGCTCCTATCGGAAAAGCCATTGAAAAAATCATTGATGATTTTGATTTCTCTGCCCCCTACAAAAGTGTGGTTCCATTACTTGAAGTCAAAGCAATGATCTTAGAACTACAGAACGAACATTGGAAAAGTGTCAAAAAAGATGAAGTCGATACCCTTATTCTAAACTGCTTGGGAATGGAACTTCAGCTCAATGCAAATATGCCTTATGGCGTTTTGGGAGAAAATCTCCAAATAAAACTTTTGGTAAACAATCCCAGTCCCCTATCTGTAAGTTTAAATCAAATAAAATGGAAAGACCAATCTTATGATTTAAATAAAAGCCTTAATACCAACCTGCTTTTCAGCAAAAGTTTTTACACCAAAATCAATGGCACGATCAGCAGCCCTTACTGGCTTACCCAAAAAGGAAGTCAAGGAATGTATACTAGCAACAAGAAACAATGGATTGGGGATGCGGAAAACCCTCCAGCATACCTTGCTGAACTTACCTTTTCCATTCAGGGCAAGAAGTTAAAAACCTGTATACCACTTAAATTCAGAAGAACTGATCCAGTAAAAGGAGAAGTGGTTACATCATTTCACATCCTCCCGGAGGCCGGTCTGCAACTCGAAGCCCAAGTCATTCTTTTCGCCACCAACCAAAGTCGAAAAGTAAAGGTAAGTGTCAAAAACCTCGGCCCTACCCTGGCGGGAACACTCAAGTTGGAAACCCCAAAATCGTGGGAATTGAGTCCCAAATCCATTCAAGTTGCTATAACAGGTAAAGGAAATCAAAGCGATTTTTATTTTAACATCAAAGCGCCTTTAGAAACTACCGTAGGATACTTGAAACCCTTACTGCAAACCCCAACAAAAAAACTTCAAGCCTCCCTTAAAGAGATCGCTTACAACCATATCCCCAAACAATATCTGGTTTCCCCTGCCCAATCCAAAGTGGTGGCTTTAAATTTAAAAACAGGAGTAGAAAAAGTAGCCTATATCGAAGGTGCCGGAGACAACATCCCACAAAGTTTATCTGCCTTAGGGGTCAAAGTAGAAATGTTAAAAGCCAAAGATATAACCCTCAAAAAATTGAACCCTTTTGATGCGGTGATCGTTGGGATCAGGGCCTTCAATGTTAAAGAGGCTTTAGCTAATAAAAACAAAATCCTATGGGAATATGTCGCAGCCGGGGGAAACCTCTTGATACAATACAATACAAGTAGAAGATTAAAAACCAATGAGCTGGCTCCCCTGAGTTTAAACCTCTCCAGAGATCGTGTGTCTAATGAAAGTGCCGACGTGCAAATCATTAATCCAAAACACCCGATTTTGAATCACCCTAATAAGATTACAGCTCAGGATTTTGACGGTTGGGTTCAAGAAAGAGGCTTGTACTTTCCCAATCAATGGGATGAGCAATTCATCCCTCTTTTACAAATGAATGATGCCGGAGAGTCACCAAAAAAAGGAGCGCTGCTGGTTGCAAATTATGGCAAAGGAAGGGTGGTTTATACCGGGTTGAGCTTCTTCCGCCAATTGCCGGCAGGAGTTCCCGGAGCTTACCGTTTGTTCTTTAACCTCATCGCAATACCATGAAAAAAGAACTTCAAAAGGTATATTGGATACTGCTGTTGACACAATTGTTTTTTTGGGGCTTTTTCTACTTGTTTATGAAAAATTTTAGTTGATGGAACTAATCGACTGGGCGGTATTGAGCCTCACCTTGACGTTTATTATTGTTTATGGGGTTTGGAAGAACAACGCTCACAAAAACATCAAAGACTATATTAAGGGTGGGAATCAGGCTTCGTGGTTTACCGTTGGGCTTTCTGTCATGGCCACACAAGCCAGTGCCATTACCTTTTTGTCCACCCCCGGACAAGCTTTCAATGATGGGATGGGCTTTGTACAATTTTATTTTGGATTGCCTTTTGCCATGGTCATCATCTGCTTGTTTTTCTTACCCGTCTATCACAAACTAAAAGTCTATACGGCCTACGAGTTTTTGGAAAAACGTTTTGACCTTAAAACCCGAACCCTAACCGCCATTTTGTTCCTCATTCAAAGGGGCTTGGCAGCCGGGATCACAATCTACGCCCCAGCCATCATTTTGAGTGTAGTATTGGGCTGGAATCATAAACTACTGGTGGTCGTAATCGGTTTGTTGGTAGTGTTTTATACGCTGATCGGTGGGACGCAGACTGTTAATATCACCCAAAAACAACAGATGTTCATAATCTTCTCGGGTATGATAGCCGCCTTTATTTTTATTGTAAAAGGGCTCCCCGAAACGCTTTCTTTCTCCAATGCCCTTCGATTGGCGGGATTGAATGATAAAATGAATGTCCTCGACTTCAGTATAGACCCCAAAAATCGCTATACCTTCTGGAGTGGGATCACAGGAGGCCTGTTTTTGGCCCTGTCCTACTTCGGAACGGATCAAAGCCAGGTGCAACGCTACCTCTCCGGAAAATCACTGGCCGAAAGCCAAAGGGGTTTGATTATGAATGGATTTTTAAAAATCCCTATGCAGTTTTTTATACTACTGATCGGAGTCTTGGTCTTTGTCTTTTTCCAATTTGAAAATGCACCACTCCATTTTAACCCTTATGCGGTGGAAAAAGTAAAATCCACCCCCGGAGGGAACAAGTTTGAAGCACTTGAAATCGCCAACGACATCATTTACCAAGAAAAACAAGAACAACTCCAAAAAGAAGATTTTTTCTCTAATATAGGCTCCCAAGCCAAATACCTCCAATTGGAAAAACAAGCCCAAAGGAACCGGGCCGAAGCCAAAAAAATCATCGAAGCCAACCAACCTCAAGTCGAATCCAACGACAAGGATTATGTCTTTATCTATTTTATTTTAAACTACCTGCCACAAGGCTTGATCGGGCTGCTTTTGGCGGTGATCCTATCGGCTGCCATGAGCTCGGCTGCCTCTGAGATCAACGCCCTCTCTGCGACAACGGTGGTTGACTTATATAAACGTTTCAATGGCACTGGGGACGAAAAGCATTACGTATGGGCAGGAAAAGGGTTTACCCTGCTTTGGGGTGCCATTGCCATTGCATTTGCCCTGGTGGGGAATCTCTTCGAAAACCTGATCCAATTGGTCAACATCATCGGCTCCCTCTTTTACGGTACCATTCTGGGTATTTTCCTGATCGCAATATTTATAAAAAACATCAGGGCCAATGCAGTATTCTATGCTGCTATTTTGACCGAAATCATTGTGTTGATTGTCCATAGCCAAGAATGGGTAAGCTTCTTATGGCTCAATGTAATTGGGGCTTTACTTACCGTTTTGACGACTGTTATGATTCAACTTATCTTTAAGAAATAGATTGATTTAATTTTAAGTATCCTTACCAAAATTTGCCAAATAAATTCAATTTTAACGATTGATTAAATCTGAATTATTGAATAAAAAAACCCTCCTGTACGGAGGGGCTGATCTGCATCATTGAGAAATACTATTTACTCCATTCGGCAATAGATGCCTTATTCATAATGACATAGTCTTTGTTACCGGCTTTTTCGGCCAGTTCCAATGATGTTTTAACGGCTTTTAGTGCAGCTTTTTTATTATTGCGTTTTGCCAGTATCAAGGCATATTGACGGTACATCCAATAGACGGGTTTTTCGCGCATGTCTAATGCTTTTTCCATCCATCCTTGGGCTTTTTTCAAGTCCTTGTTTTCTTCGAGATAGTATACCGCCGCTTGATAGTAATCCCCTGCTTTGGGCTCATCTGATAGGGTTTTCTCAATACTCTCCAACGCTTTGGTTTCAGTTGGAACTTTTAATGAAATCGGAACCAGTGTATGTTCCCATATAAGATTAAGTGTTCCACCGTTACTTTTTAAGTCAGAAAAAGAAATTGTAAAAGTCTCTACCATGGGTTCAAAATAAACCGGTTGAACAACCACAGTTAGTGCCACCTGATCTACTTCCCAATTACTGGAAGCATTCCCCAAATTGTTTTTCTTGTAAAAATAAACCTCCCATTGATCAGCAGAGGGACGGGTATACAAAGCGTATTTCCCTGCGGCCAGGGGTCTACCCGCAACGTCCACAGCATCCGAAAAAGAAACACTGGTATTCTTATTGGCCCCTGTTCTCCAGATGTCGCCATAACGAACCAAACCTCCCATTATAGATCTCCCACGAGCAGAAGGACGAGAGTAATCTACCTCAATTTGGGTCAACCCTACTTGTTGGGAAATATTTCCTTTAGGGCTCGGTGGAGGAGTTGTCACCTGAGCATATGCACCAAAAATCAAAAAATTAAAAAGCAAAAAGTAATAAGTGAATTTCATTATATATTTTCTTCAAATTTAATAAACCCTCTCTAAATAAAAATTCTTTATAAAATATTTATATGTTGTTTAATTATTTTTTAAAATAATTAAACAGTTTGTATATTTGTAAAATAATTTAATATGAAATTATACCGTTTACATGAGATTCAGAATTTGCCAATCAGCATGGAACAAGCCTGGAATTTTCTCAGTGACCCTAAAAACCTAAAAATCATAACCCCTGATTATATGGGATTTGAAATCCTAGGAGGGGAAAAAAAATTGATGTATCCAGGTCAGATTATCAAGTATATCGTGACCCCAGTAATGCGTATTCCCATCAAATGGGTAACTGAAATCACTCATTTTAAAGAAGGCGAATATTTTGTTGATGAACAAAGGTTTGGCCCCTACGCTTTATGGCACCATAAACATTTTATACGCCCCATAGAGAATGGGATAGAGATGGAAGATATTATTGACTATAAAATACCTTTTGGAATATTGGGCCAAATGGTTCACCCCATAGTGGTGAAACCTAAACTGAAAGAAATATTCGAATACCGAAAAAAAAAATTGACGGAATTATTCGGAAAATACAAAAAATGAAATGAGAAAAAATATCTTAATTGTAGGAGGGAGTTCAGGTATCGGCTTGTCCTTAGTAAAACAACTTCATGAAAAGCACAACCTCATTGTAGCTAATAGAACCGACAAGGGATTGAATGGTCTTTCAGTCACCTATGTTCCCTTCGATGCAGAAACTGATGAATTGGATATCTCCAATTTACCTGAAACCCTCCATGGGTTGGTTTATTGTCCGGGTACCATCAACCTCAGACCATTTAAAGGTCTAAGACCGGAAGTCTTTTCCAGAGATTTTTCAATCAATGTGATGGGAGCGGTCAAGACCCTACAAACTGTTTTGGGACGATTACAAAACAGTGAAGTACCTGCCAGTGTGGTTTTTTTTAGCACAGTAGCTGTACAAACGGGTATGCCTTTTCACTCTTCGGTCGCCGCAGCAAAAGGAGCTTTGGAAGGATTGTCGCGTTCCTTGGCAGCAGAACTGGCCCCCAAAATCAGATTTAATGTCATCGCTCCTTCTCTGATAGATACACCTTTGGCTGAAAAATTTCTTAACAACGACACCAAAAAAAGCAATGCTGCGGCAAGACATCCCTTGCAAAGGATCGGAAGTTCCGAAGAAATAGCTCAAATGACAGCATTCTTATTAAACGATCACAGCAGCTGGATGACTGCGCAAACCCTTACAATTGATGGTGGAATAGGAAATATAAAAAGTTAATTGTGATGGAAAAGTTTACAATTTTTTGGCTTCGAAGAGACCTTAGATTGGAAGATAATAAAGGACTTTATCAAGCACTAAAAGGCCCCAATAAGGTAATCCCTGTTTTTATCTATGATACTAATATTATAGATAGGTTACAAAGAGATGATCATAGATTAACATTCATACATAATGCCTTGGGCAGCATCAATAACGCTATGAAGAGGAACAGATGCTCGGTCGGAATTTATCGGGGCACTCCCAAGGCTATTTTTAATAAAATCATTCGAGAATTTCCCATCGAAAAAGTCATCACCAACCATGACTACGAAACTTATGCCATTGAACGTGATGAAGAAATTAGAAAGCTTTTAAAAGCAGAAAGCATCGACTTTTTCACCTACAAAGATCAGGTCATTTATGAAAAAAATGAAGTGATCAAAGACGATGGAAACCCCTATGTAGTCTACACTCCCTACTACAGAAAGTGGATGGCTAAGTTCCGTCAAGAGGGGATAAAACACTATCCCTCGGAAGACCATTTAGATAACCTTTACAACGAAAAGCCACTCCCTCAAATATCTCTTGATGAAATGGGTTTTGAGATTTCGAAGATGGTCCCAAAAGGTTTTGAATTTGATGAAGAACTGATTGATCAATATGAGGCAACCCGAAATTTTCCGTCCAAAGACAGTACTTCTCGTTTGGGTGTCCACTTGCGTTTTGGTACCCAAAGCGTTAGGAAATTGGTCGCAAAAAGTGCTGAAAGAGAAAATACAACTTTTTTAAAGGAACTGATCTGGAGGGAATTCTTTATGCAAATTCTTTGGCATTATCCACATACAGAGGATCAGTGTTTCAAAAAGAAATACGATCGAATCGAGTACCGCAATGACGAAAAAGAATTCGAAAAATGGTGTCAAGGAAAAACAGGCTACCCCCTAGTAGATGCAGGCATGAGACAACTCAATCAAACAGGTTTTATGCACAACCGGGTTAGGATGTTGGTCTCCAGCTTTTTGTGTAAGCACCTTCTGATCGACTGGAGATGGGGGGAAGCTTATTTTGCTAAAAAGCTGTTTGATTATGAAAAATCAAGTAATTTAGGAAACTGGCAGTGGGTCGCGGGATGCGGTGTGGATGCTGCACCCTATTTCAGAATCTTCAATCCCCATGAGCAAGTCAAAAAATTTGACAAAAACCTCAACTATATCAATCAATGGGTTAAAGACATAAATGATCTCACTTATCCCGAACCCTTAGTAGAACACAAATTTGCAAGAGAGCGCTGCTTAAAAGAATATAAAGCTGCACTCAACCCAGCATGAAAGCTGTAAAAAAACAGCACCTTCCCAATAAAGTCTGTCCGCAATGCGAACGACCTTTTTCTTGGAGAAAAAAATGGGAACGCGATTGGGAAAACGTCAAATATTGCAGTAAAAAATGTCAAAAACAGAAAACACAGCTTTAGTTTGGTACAGAAATGACCTGAGAACTGTGGATCATCTTGGACTGAAAAAGGCCGTAAAAAGTGGCTACAGGGTTGTGGCCTACTACACTTTCAACCCAAAGCACTACCACACCCATCGATGGGGTTTCAAAAAAACAGACCGGTTTAGAGCCCAATTCCTCATTGAAAGTGTTCAAGCTTTACAACAAGCACTGAAATCGTTGAAAATTTCCTTGATCATCGATACAAAGACTCCGGAAAAAGTACTCCCTGAATGGATAAAAAAATACAACGTAAAGGAAATTTACCTACAAGACGAATGGACTGAAGAAGAAAAAAAAGAAGAGGAGGCCGTATCAGCACAAATTGATTCCAACATCACATGGAACAGAAATTATGAACAATTTCTTTTTCACCCTAGTGATTTACCTTTCAGTCGATCACAAGTACCTGAGATCTTCGGTACTTTCAGAAAACGTTGTGAAAATGAAGTTCAGTTGCGGCCATCATTGCCCAGCCTTGCCGCCTTGCCTACTTCCAACCGTATTGTGGTTGATGATAAAGTTCCCACTTTAGCTGATTTAGGGCTTCCTCCCCTAGAAAATGATCTAAGGTCAGCTTTTCCTTTTTTGGGAGGAACAAAGGCTGCATTAAAACGATTGGAGCAGTATTTTTGGAAAAGCAAAAAGTTATCCTTTTACAAGAATACCCGAAATGGACTCCTAGGAACTGATTACAGCTCCAAATTCTCCCCATGGCTGGCCAATGGTAGCCTATCCCCAAAAACCATCTATTGGGAGATCAAACGCTATGAAAATGAAATTCAAAAAAATCAATCAACCTATTGGCTGATTTTTGAGTTGATATGGAGGGATTATTTTAAATATATTTCCTTAAAACACGGAAATAAAATCTTCAAAATTGGTGGGATTTTAGAGAGAGATTATCCCTTGAGCTCAGAGCCAGAAAGGTTTCGACAATGGGCCGATGGGTTAACCCCGGAACCTTTTGTAAATGCAAACATGATAGAACTCAAACATACCGGTTGGATGAGTAATCGCGGGCGACAAAATGTGGCCAGTTATTTTGCCAAGGACATGAAAATGGACTGGCGGATCGGAGCAGCCTATTTTGAATCGCTTTTGGTAGACTACGATGTTCACAGCAATTATGGCAACTGGATGTATGTCTCAGGAGTGGGCAACGACCCCCGAGACCGAAAATTTGACGTTCAATGGCAAGCCGAACGTTATGATCCCAATGGAAAATTCCAGAATCTCTGGCTTCAAAAAACTTTATTTTGATGACACTAAGACTCATACTGGGAGATCAACTGAATTTGAAGCACTCTTGGTTCGATAAAAAAGATGAATCTACGCTCTACGTTCTATACGAATTGCATCAGGAGACAAATTATTTGGTGCATCACATTCAAAAAATAGTTGCCTTTTTTTCTGCCATGCGGGCCTTTGCCTCAGACCTTCAAAATCGAGGGCATCAAGTAATCTATTTTGATATCAACAGTAATGTCTCAAAAATATCACTAGAGGATAACATCAAAGACCTTATTAGCGAAAAAGATATTGGAAAATTTGAATATCAACTGCCCGACGAGTACCGTTTGGATGAACAACTAAAGTCCATCTGTAAAAACATCAATATACCCTCAAAAAGTTTTGACACGGAACATTTTTTAACTACCAGGGAGGAATTAAAATCTTTTTTTGAAGGGAAAAAACAACTTATCATGGAGTTCTTCTACCGCAACATGCGTAGGAAATACGACCTTTTGATGGTACAAGGACAACCTTTGGGAGGGAAATGGAATTTTGATAAAAACAACCGTAAAAAATGGAAAGGGGAGCCTCCCATTCCCCAACCATACCGAACCGACAATGAGGGAAATCAACAAGTTTATGAATCCATCATCAAGGCAGGAATTAAATCCATAGGAGCCTATGATGCCGAAAGTTATCTTTTCCCGGCCGATCGAGAAGAAGCCCTTGAGCAACTGGACTATTTCTGTGAAAACCTATTGGTTCATTTTGGAGATTACCAAGACGCCATGCATACGGATGAACGCAATCTTTTTCACTCGAGAATTTCATTTGCCCTTAACACTAAAATCCTTCACCCTCTCGAGGTGATGGGTGCAGTCATCAAATACTACCAAATGAATCAAGAGCGCATTGCTCTTTCACAAGTTGAAGGATTTGTAAGACAAATACTGGGGTGGCGAGAGTACATGCGGGGTATTTACTGGCGTGAAATGCCTGACTACAAAACCCGTAACAAACTAGAAAACTTTAATACACTTCCCGACTTCTATTGGACCGGAAAAACCAAAATGAATTGTCTAAAAGAAAGCATTACAGATTCCTTGGAGACTGCCTATGCGCACCACATACAGCGATTGATGATAACCGGTAATTTTGCCCTGTTAATTCAGTGCCACCCCGATGAGGTCGATGCTTGGTATTTGGGCATTTATGCCGATGCCATCGAATGGGTACAGTTGCCCAATACCCGTGGCATGAGCCAGTGGGCCGATGGTGGAATTGTCGCTACAAAACCATATGTATCGTCGGGCTCCTATATTCACAAAATGAGTAACTACTGTGAGGAATGTCAGTATGACCGGAGCAAAAGAATTGGTGAAAACGCCTGTCCTTTTAATAGCTTGTATTGGAACTTTTTGGACGACAAAAAGGAACATTTCAGCAAAAACAACCGTATGCCCATGATGCTGAGGCTATTGGATAAAATTCCCGCACTGGAAAAGGAAGAGATAAAAAACAGAGCATTGTCCATAATAGAAAATCCCGATGAATTCTGATCGTGAACCCATTCATATTGTTTGGTTAAAAAGGGATTTACGACTCGAGGATCATCCCCCTCTTCGAAATGCGATGTTGTCAAAACGCAGGGTTCTACTGCTCTATGTTTTTGAAGACATACTATTTGAGGACCCGCACTACAGCCCCAGGCATTTTGACTTTATCAAGCAATCAATCAAAACATTGAATGACCAATTGAAGTACTACAACAGCAAGGTTCTCTGCGTCACAGGGAAATTGACTAAAGTACTTGAATCCATTTCAAAAGTGTACCGAATCGAAAAAATTTGGGCCCATCAAGAGACAGGTGTAATGACCACCTTCAAGAGGGACCATGAGCTTTCTCAATGGTGCGATGAAAGTCTCATTTCATTTGAGGAGCACCTTCAACAAGGTGTCTTTAGGGGGATGAAAAACAGAGTGAACTGGTTAAGAAAATGGGACGCTTTGATGAATGAAACCATCATTCCTACCCCTCTCAAAAAGGGAGTACTGATTACAAAAAGGGTAATAAGTCAACTGGAGGATCAAATACCAACTATTGAGTTGGAGGTGAAACCCCATCCCAAACGTCAAATGGGAGGGAGTCAATATGCGGTGAGGTATCTCAATTCTTTTTTTAAAGATCGCTATCGGAATTACAAAAAAAATATTTCTAAACCGGACCTATCACGCAGGAGTTGTAGTCGGCTGTCCCCATATCTGGCCTTTGGGAACCTGTCGATGCGTCAAGTTTTACAAAAAACAGAATATGAGTCAATAAAGGGCAACAGAAGTTTTGCATTGAAAGCTTTTGGTTCACGATTGAAGTGGCAATCTCACTTTATTCAAAAATTTGAAATGGAGTGCTCCATGGAGTTTGAAAGCATCAACAAAGGTTACCAAAAACTGGACAAAACCCTAAACGAAGAATACATTAAAGCATGGGAAACCGGACAAACTGGTGTCCCTCTTGTTGATGCAGCAATGCGTTGTTTGGTTGAAACCGGCTATTTGAATTTTAGAATGCGTTCCCTTGTGGTATCATTTTTTACCCACCACCTCTGGCAACCGTGGCAGGCTTGTGCACATTTTCTGGCCAGACAATTTTTGGATTTTGAGCCCGGCATTCACTACCCCCAACTGCAAATGCAAGCCGGGGTCACCGGCATCAATATGCTGAGAATATACAACCCCGTCAAAAATGGTCAAGAACACGACCCCAGTGGGCAGTTTGTAAAACAATGGTTACCAGAGTTGAAAATGCTTCCAAAGGAAATGATTCATATCCCCTGGGAAATCACACCTATTGAAGCCCGTGTTTACGGTTTTGAATCCGGAAAAAGTTACCCCTACCCTATTGTTGATTTACAAAAGGCGAGGAAACATGCAACCAGCTCGCTTTGGCCTTTGTTTAAAAGTGCTCCGGTAAGGAAAGAAGGGAAGAGAATTTTGGCGAAACATACTTTGGCAGACCGAAACAGTTTAATGAGGTAAAACACCCAAAAAAGATCATTAGAATCACCTGAGAATAATCAAGATGAAAAAACAGATTGACCTGAGACCGGAACAGATAGACCGCATCATTGAAATGGCTTGGGAGGACCGGACGCCCTTTGATGCCATTCAAATACAGTTTGGGCTCAAGGAAGAAGAAGTTATTCGAATGATGCGAAGGGAAATGAAGTCCAGCAGCTTTAAAATGTGGCGTGCGAGAGTTCAGGGCCGAAAAACCAAGCACCTCAAACAGCGGGGAACCGAAGTAGACCGTTTCAAATGCAGCCGTCAAAGAGGAATCAGTAACAACAAAGTTTCTAAGCGCTGATTGGGGAGGCACATAATGTTGTCAATAAACAACCTCTACATTCATACCATAGGCCGCTACACCCATCTGAGTCCATATCCCCTGACTGGTTGCACGGGCATAGAGGTTGGAACCAAAAAATCCCGCAGAAAACAATAGTTCTCCAGAACCCAAATCTTCAATCCACTCGATGGAAATCAAAAAATCGTCCTCCATTACAATATCATAGGGTTTGAGGTCAAGGCTGACACTACCTGATTCGATGTCCGTCTCGATCATAATCGTCTCATCCAATAGATTTTCATTGGGCATTCCTTGTTTGAGACTGTAAAAATTAAGTCGAAAACGAACGCTGCCGTAAGTGTTTTTGGCAATGGATAAATTGAAAGCCTCAACAAAAGTGGGACTTTTTCTAATCCTACAGATAAAACCGATTTCGTTTCCCAAGTCATTTGAGGTAAAACCGCCAACCAAAGTTTTGGATTCGGTTTTATTACCCAAAATCTTACGCTTGTGTTTTTTGTTTTTTTTTCGAACTACAGTAACCCCTTCCAATAAGAGGGCTTCTTCTTCCAATAAAATGATGTTTTCAGCTTTTTCTTGATCCAAATAATCTTGCACCACAAAATCTTTTTTTCCAAAACCGATCATCGAAAAGCGCAATGTGTCGAAAAGGCTTTCTGGGTTGAGTTCCAATGAAAAGTCCCCATACTCATTGGATACAGTTCCTAAATTTTTATTTAAAACACCAATATTGACGAAGGGCAATGGTTGGCGGGTTTCCGCATCCAATACCCTAGCTGTTATGAATTGAGCTTGAAGGTTGTAGGCAAGTAAAAAAAAAAACAGGATGGGGGCTTTCATAGTATTTAGGCTTGCAATCTGGTAATCTTTGCGCCTATGGCTTTTAAACGACCTTCGATGTTTTCGTAACCGCGATCGATTTGCTCGATATTGTGAATGGTACTGGTGCCTTTTGCCGAAAGCGCAGCAATCAATAAAGAAATACCGGCTCTGATATCTGGCGAGGTCATGACAGTAGCTTTAAGTTGAGATTTGAAATCATGACCAATTACTGTTGCGCGGTGGGGATCACACAAAATGATTTTAGCACCCATGTCAATGAGTTTGTCCACAAAAAACAGTCGGCTTTCAAACATTTTTTGGTGGATCAATACACTTCCTCGCGCTTGAGTGGCTACAACCAGCACAATACTCAGCAGGTCAGGGGTAAAACCGGGCCAAGGAGCATCAGAAACGGTCAATATAGAACCGTCGATATAACTTTGGATCTCATACCCATTATCATGCAAAGGGATAAAAATATCATCTCCCTTTCTTTGAAGCTCTATCCCGAGTTTTGAAAATACGTTTGGAATTTGCCCCAAATCTTCCCAACTGACATTTTGTATGGTAATTTCGCTTTTGGTCATCGCAGCCAATCCAATCCAACTGCCTATCTCGACCATATCGGGCAGCACCCTGTGTTCAGTTCCGGACAAAGTACTTACCCCTTCAATAGTAAGGAGGTTGGAGCCTACGCCAGAAATTTTAGCCCCCATACTATTCAACATTTTACACAATTGTTGGAGGTAGGGCTCACAGGCAGCGTTGTAGATGGTGGTGGTGCCTTGAGCCAAAACTGCAGCCATTACAATATTGGCGGTTCCTGTTACCGAAGCCTCCTCCAGCAACAGATCACGACCATACAGTTGATCTGCAGTGACAGTGTAAAAATAATCTTCTTTGTGGTAGTTAAAATTTGCGCCCAGTAGCTTAAGACCTTCAAAATGAGTATCAAGCCTTCTCCTTCCAATCTTATCTCCTCCGGGGCGTGGAATTGATCCCTTGCCATATTTTGACAACATTGGGCCAACGAGCATTACCGACCCCCTCAACTGTTTGGCATCGGTTTTATACTCTTGGGATTCAAGAAAGTTAAGATCTATCGCATCGGCCGTAAATGCATACTTTCCTTTTTCCTGTTGGGCTACTTTTACTCCTATTTTTTGGAGCAATCCAATGAGTTTATTGACATCAACAATATCAGGAAGATTGGAAATGGTAACGGTTTCCTCTGTGAGCAAGACTGCGCACAAAATCTGCAAAGCTTCATTTTTTGCTCCTTGAGGAGTGATATTACCTTTTAAACGATGACCTCCTTCAATCTGAAAACTACCCATTTGAGTTACTAATTAATATCTTTTACGACCATTGTTTCTTTTGTTCCTATGCTTTTGATTGTTTTTGGATCCATTGCCGTTTTTGGAACGAATTTTAAGAAATTCAGAGGCGTCTGTCAATGGAAGATCTTCTTCCCTAACAATTAATTTATTGTCAGATAATTCAAGTAAATGATTTAGAATAACCTCATCCTCAACAGTATCTTTGTTCCAATTCAAAAAACATTTTTTCATGTGATTAGCAATGTTGTAAACTAGTGCGTTTTTGAGGTCACCCTCTTCCCAATTAATCGCCACGTTGATCATACTTTTAATGTTGTTACCATAAAATCGATACTTAGGATTTCTTTGAGGATATCCCAAGCGATCGGGTTTCTGATTCAACACCTCCTTTTTTGGTTTTTCGAAAGGGCTATCTACATCCAATTCAAAATTGGACATTATGAAAAGTTGATCCCAAAGTTTGTGCTGAAAATCGGGGACATCACGTAAGTGGGGGTTCATATTACCCATAGCCCCTATGACTGCCTTGGCCATTTTATTTCGCTCTTCACGATTTTGAGTTTCCAAGATTTGATTAATCATCAACTGAACGTGTCTGCCATATTCGGGTATTATCAATTGGCTTCTTTTGGTATTGTATTGTAATGTTTCCATGAAGGGAAAAGTTTTTTGTTAAATGAGGTTGGAAAACTGCAATTTACTAAAATTCAAATAATAGGCTATTTAAATGCATAATTTATTACAAAATTATAACGTCCTCAAAATCAGAAGCTTTTTTATAAATAGCAATCACTTCCAGGGGAGATTCCATTTCAATGGTAATAGTAAGACTTTGAAATTTTTTTTTGGATGAGTTAACTAAAGAGACGCCATCTTTAGGATTGTTGAATAAATCTTTAAGTTTATCGACCTGATGACTGTTTGACTTTACGATAAATTTGAACATGTACAGGCCAGGCCAATTTTGTGATTCCTCAAGTTGTTTTTGGAATCTTTGGTAAAAATCTAAAGGAATTTCCTTTGAATTCATAAAGGAACATTATTTTGTACTAATATAATAGATATCTACATAATTCTGAAGCACTGTTATGAGTCTAATTAAAACCAAAAAAATTGTCATTAGCGGGGGACCAGGAAGTGGAAAAACCACTCTGGTGAATTTGTTACGAAATATGGGGCATGAATGTGTTGAAGAATTTTCAAGAATCATAATCGAAAAAGCGCAAAAAAAAGGAGAAAACAACATTTTTAAATCTGAACCCATTTCATTTAGTGAGGAAATATGGAAAGAAAGAAAAGAACGATATGAAAAATCGGACATAGCCTTAGGTAAAGCAAAAAAACCATACGTTTTTTTCGACAGGGGTTTACATGATGTAGTTGCCTATTTAGAATGCATTGGTGTGCCCTATGATCAAAACAAATTTGACCTATCGAATTTCTCTTATGATTTGGCCTTGCTCCTACCCCCTTGGAAAGCTATTTATATTAAAGACAATGAGCGCAAAGAAGGTTTTGAAGAAACTGAAAAGCTATATTTTTACATCAAAAACACCTATCAAAAAAACAATATACCCATTATTGAAATTCCTTTTCAAAACCCAGAATTAAGAATTTCAACCCTACTCAAATACCTAGATAATGAAAAAAATGCTTGATTACTTAAAGCTCTATTGGAAAAGTGATGCATTCAGGCCCTTACAGCAAGAAGTTATCGAACATTATCTCAAGGGAAAAGACACTCTGGTTTTAATGCCTACTGGAGGTGGAAAGTCAATTTGTTATCAGCTACCTGCATTACTAGACGAAGGACAAATGTTGGTAATTTCACCACTGATATCTCTGATGCAAGATCAAGTGAATCAACTCAACCAGCGTGGAATCAAATCTATGTTTTTTGAGATTCAAAGTTGCAAAAACGATATTTTTCGTCAATTGGAAAACGCACGTAACGGAAATTTTAAGTTGATTTATTGTTCTCCGGAAAGACTAGCTAGCGAGGAATTTCTATATCAGATCGAAAAATTACCTATAAAGGGTATAGCCATTGACGAGGCACATTGCATATCAGAATGGGGACACGATTTTAGGCCCGCCTTTAATACTATAAAAAAAATAAGACCCTTGTTTCCTAAGACACCATTGATGGCACTTACTGCGACAGCAACTCCAAAAGTTTTGAATGATATTAGGACAGGCTTAAGTTTAGTAAATCCCAAAATCTTTAGCAACTCTTTTGAAAGAAAAAATATTCACTACAAGGTTTTTTACACAGAAGACAAAATGGATGTCCTAAAAAAATTACTGATCAACTCACCAGACAAATCGGTCATAATCTATTGTCGAACGCGTTATAAAACTGAACAAACCGCCCTTCAAATTCAAGAATGGGGATTAAAAGCAAACTTTTATCACGGTGGATTAGAGGGCAGACAAAAAAAACAATGCCTGGAAGATTGGAATAAAGAAACCAACCTAATAATGGTTGCTACCAAAGCTTTCGGAATGGGAATTGACAAAAGCAATGTTAGGAAAGTTATTCATCTAATCATGCCAGAGAGCATGGAGTCTTATTACCAAGAAACTGGTAGAGCGGGAAGAGATGGGCTACATTCAGAGGCAATTCTATTAGTAAATACTGCAGATAAAAAAAGATTAGAAAATCAATTTTTGAGTCATCTTCCCGACTCAAAGTACCTCAGACAATTCTTTAAAAAACTTTGTGACTTTCTTAAAATCGCCTACAGAGAAGGTGAAGGGAGAGAATATAAACTCAACCTAAAGGACTTTTGCAATGCCTATCAATTTGACATAAAAAAAACCAAGTATTGTTTTAGTTTATTGAATAGAGAAGGGGTTTTCGAGATGAAATATATCTACGAGAAACAAACTCGTTTAATGATCAAATGCAGCCCAAAAGAAGCCTTAAATAGATCTGAACAGGGTGACAATTCCGCAAGGATACTTAAATTTCTAATGCGAAATTATGAGGAGATTTTCAGAAAAGAAAAACAAATCAATTTGACGAAAGTCATGGAACTCTTGGGATTGAGTTTTAATGAAATCCATAAACAATTGAGCTTGATGGATAAAGAGAATATTTTGGAATTTCAAAAATCAAATAGCGACATCAAGCTCTACTGGAAAACTCCACGCGAAGACAATTATACAATTAATCCTTTTCTCAAAAAAATTACTGCGGAAAATGATCTTAAGGTAAAGAAGATAGCTTTTATGATCGACTATGCTTTTGAAATATCTGAATGCAGACGCAATAAAATTCTCCGTTATTTTGGAGAGGAAAAGCTAGAAAATTGTCAGCAATGTTCAGCAATTAGCTGTCAAAAAAAGAGTAATCCAGATAGGGAAGTCAAATTTGGAAATAAGCAAGGATCCTGAAGAAAGAAAAAGAAAGCACCTATAAATTAGGAGTAAAACAGTGATATCAAATGATTCCATTGTAATAACTTTGCGTGAGATGTTGAAAGAAAACCTCATCGGCTTTAATAAAACAAATCAGTTTTACATTAAATGAGTAATAAAATTATTTTTTTTGGAACTCCTTTATTCGCCGTGAAGTGTTTAGAAAAAATCATTGAAGAAAAATTTAATATTGTTGCTATAGTAACTTCACCTGACCGTCCTGCAGGTCGAGGAAGAAAAATAAAAACCTCAGCAGTAAAGGATTTTTCTGAAGCTCTAAAAATCCCAATTTTACAGCCTAAAAACCTAAATAACATAGATTTCATTCATCAATTGAAGGAATTGGAGCCGGACTTAATGGTAGTTGTTGCCTTTCGGATGTTACCCAAGACAGTATGGTCAATTCCTCCTAGAGGAACTTTTAACCTTCATGCCTCCCTCCTTCCAAATTACAGGGGTGCTGCACCGATCAACTGGGTAATCATTAATCGAGAAAAGTTCAGTGGTGTAACTACTTTTTTCATCAACGAAGAAATCGATACTGGAGCGATTTTACTTAAAGAAAAAGTAGACATTGAAGAACAAGACACTGCAGGTAGCTTACACGAAAAAATGGCTGTAAAAGGAGGTGAATTGATTTGTAAAACCATCAAAAGTATCTTTAAGGAGTCTATCAGCCCTCAAAAACAAAAACCCAAAGGGACAGAAAAAGTAGCTCCCAAGCTAAATAAAGAAAATGTTTTTATCGATTGGGATCAAACTCTTGAGGAGATTCATGCAAAAATAAAAGGCTTGTCTCCCTATCCAGGGGCGAGATTTAATTGGATTGAGGAACAAAAAGTAACGGTCATCAAAATATTTGATGTAGAAATATTATTGGAAAAACACATTTTTAATCATAGACAAGTCATTATAAAAGATAAAGAAATCCTAATCGCCCATCAATCAGGCTTTCTCAACTGCAAGATTTTGCAGTTCCCAAATAAAAAACAAATGAGAACCATTGATCTGCTAAATGGCAATTCTTTTTCCAAAAAAATAGAGGTTTCTTGAATCTAAAGTGCTCTCATTATCAACAAATAGTGGTTTTTATTAACAATAATAGGGATTTGAGTTAAATTTTCTTTGGTCTTCTAGGAAAGGGTATAAATTTGTGTATCTAACAATAACTCTTAAGATTATGAACAAATCAGAATTAATTGATGCTATGGCAAGTGATGCTGGCATTTCAAAAGCAGCTGCAAAAGCAGCACTAGAATCTTTAATTGGCAGCGTTGGTAAAACGCTTAAAGGAGGAGGACGAGTTTCCCTAGTTGGATTTGGTTCTTGGTCAGTTTCTAACAGAGCTGCTAGAGAAGGTAGAAATCCTCAAACTGGAGCCACCATTCAAATTGCAGCCAAAAAAGTTGTGAAGTTCAAAGCTGGTGCAGAATTATCTGGCTCTATCAACTAAGCATTAAAACCAAAGACAATTAAAGCTTCCCATTGGGAGGCTTTTTTTTTGGCTTTCAATCATTTATTGACTACATTATTTTTCTTAAAAACAAAGTAAAAAGACAATTAATGGAATTAGGCAACCTACTTATTGCTAAACCTTCAGTATTTGGGGATCAAAATTTTCACCGTTCCATCGTAATCGTAGTAGAAAAAAAAGATTCCAGTTTCCTTGGTTTCATCATCAACAAACCATTAAGCTATGAAATCAATGATATATTACCCGAAATTAAAATCAATTTTCCTCTTTATAATGGAGGACCAGTAGAACAAGATAATTTATTTTTTATACACAACGCAGGAAATTTGATCCCAGGAAGTATTAAAATAGACAAAAAACTATTTTGGGGAGGTGAATTTGAAAAGGTACTTGCACTTGTCAACGATGGAGTTCTAAGTCCTAAAGAGATTCGATTCTTTTTGGGTTATTCTGGCTGGTCGAGTGAACAATTGCAAGAAGAAATTGTTGCTAATTCATGGGTTGTGACAGAAAACCCTTTTGACAGCAAAATTTTATCTGAACAAACGGAAGGCTTCTGGAAAAATCAAATGATCGCCCTAGGAGGTAATTATTTAATCTGGTCTAATACACCTGAAAACCCTTATCACAATTGATTTTTCAAGTAATCCAGGAATTCTTCACTTAACTTCTCAGACTTTTGAGTTTCGAATTTTTTCTTCCTAAATTGACTTATGCTAACGAAACCATAAGCTGAAGAAATCAGCAACATCTCCTCGGCTTGTTGAATTGAAAACAAAGGTATCTCGGATTCAACAACCTCAATATTTCTCTCCTTAATTAAAAAGTCTATAAAAGCATTACGCATTACACTATTTACCGTTCCCTCTGAAAGTGCTGGGGTTTTAATATTATCATTTTTAATTAAAAAAACAGTACCATGGGTACTCTCTACCAGTCGTTTTTGAGTGTTTAGAAGTAATGCCGCTCCAAAACCGTTTTCATAAGCAAATACTTCACCCAGTTTACGCAAGGAAGCATTGGTCTGAAAAAGATTAGAAAAATCATCGTTAAAAATGTAATGATCTTTGTACAATGTCAAGTCCAGTAGCCCAGAACCCCATAAAACTTCATCGGTTTGCATCAAAAAACAAATTGGCGTAACTACTTGATTTTGATTGGGTTCTTTTTTTCTATAAAATTTAAGGGATAGCTTTTGAACATCCGTTACAATAGTATTATAATCGTTCAGCAGATCAGTTTGTTCTTGAAAAAAATTCAACGTAAAGTGCATTGGGATTTCAACCCTGAATCTTCTTAGAGCAGCCATTATCGAAAAATAATGAGACTCCATTAGGGTTATTTTACCCTTAAATGCAATTAAATGATGTATATGAATTGGCTGAGAGTTAATGGTTCTAAGTAACTCTTCAGGAACAGCATTAAAGCTGGAAAAACAATTCCCATTAAAATTAATCATCAAAAAAGATTTAGGAAGAGCCTAAAACTTGTTTCAAGTCAGAAATCAAGCTATCCCAAAGTAATTTAGATTCGTCATATTCATCTTCATAAGAAAAATCAGAGACTAACAAAGATACGTCCTTTGTGATTTCATCAACCTCAATTTTAAACTCAAAATAATAATTGGCATCATCTTCATTACCATTATCCCATTGGAATCTAATTCTTTCATTGGATTTGTTCTGGATCAATTTTGCCTTTTCTTCTGTATCATCCCAAATAAAAAGGAAACTTTCACCCCTAGAGTTGACATTGTCAGCAAACCATTCAGACAAACCAGAGGGTGTAGAGAGATATTGATACAACAACTGAGAAGAGGACTGAAAAACGTACTCTAAAGAAAATAACTTTTTTTTACGCATAAAGGCAATATTATGATTGTAATATATATAAAAAAGTTTAAGTGCCATTCAACAAAGTGGTAATATTTTTTAAAAGTTAAAAGGGCCACTAAAAATTATAACTTTATATTTGAGAATTGAAAATGGCGAGGTAGCTCAGCCGGTTAGAGCGTCGGATTCATAACCCGGAGGTCGGGA
>CAJWLL010000005.1 GCA_913043275.1 uncultured Flavobacteriaceae bacterium
TTTTTCTTCTATTTTATTTCCAAAAATATTGGCAATTCTTTTTCTAAAATTTACAGCTGGCAAGTCAAAAAGCTCTGAGCCATTTTGAATAAAAGTAAATTTAACTTCAGGATGTGTCAAGGCTACCCTATGGAACTCATCAATCATGTGTCGCAATTCAACTTTATCTGACTTGAGGAAATTTCTTCGAGCAGGTACATTGTAAAAAATATTTTTTACGGCAATGGAAGTTCCTTGAGGAGCAACAGACAACTCCTGATCCTCTATATTGCTTCCAGATATTTTAAGGCAAGTTGCCATTTCGTCTTCTGCCCTTTTGGTATAAACCTCCACTTGAGCGATGGCAGCGATGGAAGCCAAAGCTTCCCCCCTAAATCCTTTGGATCTAATGGAAAACAAATCATTGGCAGATTTAATTTTAGACGTTGCATGACGCTCAAATGCCAATCTTACATCGGTGGAAGACATCCCCATGCCGTTATCGATAACCTGAATCATGATTTTGCCGGCCCCATTTATTAGTAATTGGATTTCTGTAGCCTCAGCGTCGATAGAATTTTCCATAAGCTCTTTAACAACAGAAGCGGGTCTTTGAATGACTTCACCTGCAGCAATTTGGTTAGCCACATGGTCTGGCAAAAGCGAAATGATGTCAGCCATTAGTCTTTAAATAGAAATAAATCAAAATCAATAACGTAAAGAAAAGCCAAAACCAAGATCAAAATGATAATGAACAATCGGATAGAAATTCCTCGGTTACCGTGATTTCGCATCTTTAGGCGATCATCTTGCCACTGCTGACCAAAGTCATTCTGGTTGTAGGTGTCCCTGTATTTTGAAAATTTAGAATCAAAATCATATAGGTTTCTATCTTCCTTACCACTGTAATAACGAGGAGTGTAATTGTATCTTCGGTTTTTTTTAAGTTTAAAAAGACTGATTTTCATTGGTCGTAAATTGATCATGGAGCAAAACAGTAATCATACCAAATTTAACTAAAGTGAACTAAATTTCCATTGGGTTTGAGCAATATATAACGAAAAAACTAAAGGCTGGTCATCCTTAAAGCAGTAACTGCTGCCTCTACCCCTTTGTTACCCTTGTCACCACCACTCCTAGCCTTGGATTGTTCAATGGTGTCATCCGTCAATACACAAAATACCACTGGTACTTTTCCAATGAGGTTCAGGTCTTTTATTCCATGAGCTACAGTATTTGAAATGAATTCAAAATGTCTTGTTTCACCTTGAATAATACATCCAATTGCAATGATGGCATCAAAATCCATTTGTTGAGCTCTACTGGCTCCGTAAATCAACTCAAAACTGCCGGGTACATCAATTCTGACAATTTTATCCTCAATAACATTGTGGTCTAGCAATGTGTCTTTGGCGCCCATAAAAAGGGCTTCAGTAATGGCTTCATTCCACCCCGAAACAACTAGAGCAATCCGTAAATTTTTTCCATCAGGAATTTTTGAATGATCGTATTGGGAAAGGATGTTACCGGCAGTAGCCATCAATTGATGTTTTCCAAGAGACCTATTTGCACTTCTACCCTAAGGGCTTCTGCGGAATCCGGATACTCAGATTGTATCTTTTTGAAATAGCGAAGTGCTGCATTTTTTTTACCCAGAGAGGTACCCAAAATCCCCGCTTTTAAAAGGTATTTAGGTGAACTAAAAGAATTGTCACTAGATTCAAAAGCGGTAACATAATAATCATAAGCCTCTTCTGGCTGACCTATTTCAGCAAAAGCGTCTCCAATAGCACCTTTTGCTAAGGCTTTCAACATCAAATCATCTATATCAAATTGATCGAGATATTCAATGGCCTTGATATAATCCCCCAAATTGAGGTAAGCCATACCAGCACTATAGGTGGCCAATTTGGCCGCAGGTGTTCCTCCATAATTGTCGATAATATCCAAAAATCCATATTTCCCTTCACCACCATTGAGGGATCTTCTAAATAAAGAATCAGATTCTTGACCGTTTACGGCCAAATCAAAATAATATTGAGCTTGACTTAATTCACTGACAGCCTCCGATTTTTTGGGCTCAAAGATATAACTCTGGTAGCCCAAATAGGATAATACTGATAATGCAATAATCCCGACGCCTGCCAAAATAAAGTTTTGAAATTTCGAGATCCATTCCTCTGTGCGAGATGCAGTAGAGTCTAATTTATCAAAAACCTCTGCAGTTGTACTATCCACTTCCACCTGCTTTTCTGCTCTAGGTGCAATCGATTTTTTATAACCCCTCTTATTGTAGGTTGCCATTTTTGTTTTTTTAAGTCCCCAAAATTAACCTTTTTTAGTGCAAAATCAAAAAC
This sequence comes from uncultured Flavobacteriaceae bacterium, assembly GCA_913043275.1. GTDB lineage: Bacteria > Bacteroidota > Bacteroidia > Flavobacteriales > Flavobacteriaceae > UBA8316. The sequence continues at coordinate 2,337 of CAJWLL010000005.1, forward strand.
TCTTTAAATTATGAAAATCAGGGGTTAAAATAAATTTAAATTTTGTTTTACCTTTCTCAACTAAACTATTTTTGCATTAATGTTTTTAAAACAATTGACCCTAACCAATTACAAAAACATAGAAGCCTCTCAATTCGATTTTCAGGCTCCTATCAACTGTTTTATTGGCAACAATGGAATAGGAAAGTCAAATATTTTAGACAGCATTTACCATTTAGCTTTCACCAAGAGTTATTTTAACCCGTCTGGAGTTCAAAATATCCAGTTTGGAAAGGAGTTCTTTTTGATAGAAGGAAAATTCGAGAAATCAGGTAAAGAGGAGAAAATTAATTGCAGTCTCAAAAAAGGCCAAAAAAAGACTGTAAAAAGAAACGGTAAAATCTATAATAAAATTGCAGAACACATTGGGCTCATTCCATTAGTGATAATTTCACCCACAGATCGGAATCTGATCATTGAAGGCAGTAGCACCAGAAGGAAGTTTCTAGATGGTGTAATTGGACAAACCGATAAAACCTATTTAAAAGACCTAACAGACTACAACAAAATACTGGCACAACGTAATGCCTTACTGAAGTTTTTTGCTCAAAACCGGACCTTTGATTCAGACACTTTGGCCATTTACAACCATCAAATAAGTGAATTGGGGCATCCCATTTACGAAAAGAGAAAAGCATTCATGGAAGTGTTTATACCCATTTTCAAAAAAAGACACCTCAGTATTAGCAATGGAGCCGAAGAGGTTGGCATTCATTATGTATCAGGTCTAAGTAAAAATAAATTGCCTGATCTTCTGGATCTGAATTTAGAAAAGGACAAAATACTCCAATTCACTTCAGTTGGTATCCACAAAGACGACTTGGATCTTAACATCTCAGCGGTACCCATTAAAAAATTTGGCAGTCAAGGACAACAGAAAACTTTTCTAATTGCACTCAAACTTGCACAATTTGACTTTATCAAAGAAAAATCCGGGATTAACCCCATCGTGCTACTGGATGATATTTTTGACAAGTTGGATCAAGATAGGGTCACCCAAATCATACAATTGATTGACAAGGAAAGTCTTGGACAAATATTTATCTCTGACACCCACGAATATAGAATCAAAGCAGCATTAGAAATGAGTTCCTCTGCTAACGAAATCTTTAAACTCAGTTAGCAATGTTTAGATCCTTTATCCTCAGTTTACTTTTCTTTAGTTTAGGATGTAAAAATGAAATTACGTCAAATGAAATCTACTTACTTAGTGGATATTGGAATATTGAATACATAACCCAAAAGAATGAAACTTTTCACCCCAAAGGAAAGGCCAAACTATTGGATTATTATAAAGTTAATAAACAAGGTGGGGTAAGAAAAAAAGTACAACCTCGATTGAATAATAAGTTTTTGGTAACTGAGGATATAAATAACTTTAAGATTATCTTTAAGGATGGAAGTTGTTATCTTATTTTTCAGACATCCTGGGATCAATGGCAGGAAAAGATCGTTGATTTAAACAAAAACAAACTGGTTCTTGAGCATCAACATAAAAGATATCATTACAAAAAGTTTCACAGTGAGCATTAACCAATCATGAAGTCACCCAAAAGAAAATTTGAACCTCAAAGCATTGGTAAAGTGTTGGACGAAATAGTCCAGTCAAAAAAGTTAAAAGCAGGTATTAACAATGCAAGAATCAATGAGCTTTGGTATGAATTGATGGGAACACACATGACCAGTTATACGGAAAAAATAACGCTCAAAGGAAATACGCTTTTCGTTTCACTCAACAATGCAGCCTTACGAGAAGAACTGAGTTATGGGAAAGAAAAGATCAGGGAAATGATGAATGAACACCTGGGAAGTGAAGTACTCGAAAAAGTTGTGCTGCGCTAAAACATTTCTCTAACGGAGAAATGAAATGCTCCTTCAATTTCGGCATTTTCATTACTGTCAGAACCATGTAGGGCATTTTCACCCATTGATGTTGCAAATTGTTTGCGCAGAGTACCATCAGCAGCTTCATCAGGATTAGTGGCTCCAATCAATGTTCTGAAATCATCTACAGCATTTTCTTTTTCAAGTATGGCTGCAACAATAGGTCCTCGAGTCATAAAAGACACCAATTCACTAAAAAATGGGCGTTCTTGGTGTACAGCATAAAACATCTCAGCATCGCGTTTAGACATTTGGGTCATTTTCATAGAGATAATTCTAAATCCCGAAGCAACAATTTTATTTAGGATTTCTCCTGTATAACCTTTTTCTATAGCGTCAGGTTTAATCATTGTAAAAGTTCTGTTGGAAGACATTGTGGTGTTTTTTTGCAAATTTATAAAAAATGTTCTCGTTTGATACACCTCACCTAGTTAATTAATTTTTCACCTAACTGTAAAAACATAAGGATCAAATTTTGGTATATTTGAATAAATGAATAATCAACTGCTTAAAGCATTTCATAGAGCGCTCTCCAGCACCAAAAAAACCATCATCATTCCCCACAAAAATCCCGATGGTGATGCCTTGGGAAGCAGTCTTGCCCTTCATGCTTTTTTGATCAAAACCGGACATGATTCTCGGATCATTGCTCCCAATGAATACCCTGAATTTCTGGATTGGATGCCCAGTCAAGAGGAAATTATAAAATTTTCTCAACTTCCAGATGAATCAACCCAATTGGTGGAAGATGCCGACATCATCTTTACCTTGGACTTTAATCAATTAAGTAGAATTGATAAATTGGCCCCTGTTGTTGAACAGAGCGATGCCCTAAAAATAATGATTGACCATCATGAAAACCCCGGAGATTATGCCCCTATTACCTACTCAGACCCTAGCAAAGGGTCAACTTGTGAAATGGTTTTCGAATTGATTTCCAGTTTAGATCACGATCAAATTGATGCCTCTATCGCTACTAGTCTCTATACTGGAATCATGACCGATACTGGTTCATTCAGATTTCCATCAACCACGGCCAGAACACATCAAATTGTAGGCACACTCATTGAAAAAGGTGCAAAACCCAATACTATTCATCAAAAGGTTTATGATAATTATTCTTTCGGCAGATTGCAATTGTTGGGAACAGCCCTCAATAACCTTAAAAAAATAGATGAAATTCCAGTAGTCTATATTACACTTTCACAAAAAGAATTGAATCAAAACAACTTTAAAAAAGGAGACACAGAGGGCTTTGTAAATTATGGCTTAAGTCTTGCGGGCATCACATTAGCGGCAATTATGATTGAAAATGAATCGGAAAAGATCATCAAAATGTCTTTTCGATCAAAAGGGTCTTTTGATGTAAATCAATTTGCAAAAAAATATTTCAATGGTGGAGGACACATCAATGCAGCTGGCGGAATTTCGTCTTTGAATTTAGATGAAACCGAAGCGAAATTCAGAAATGCCGTAATTGACGAAAAATCTCAATTCAATGTTTAGGACGCTATTTTTATCCTTGTTTATTTTTGGTGTTCTGAGTTGTCAAAACCTTGAGCCACGACGTCCTATCAACAAAAAAAAGCAAGTTTTCCTAAAGGAATCTGCCAAAAGAAATAAAAACATCATTGCCATAGAGCAGTTATTGTTTCGCCAGGCCATTGAAAAAGAAGAAAAGCTCTCTTTTGAGAATACTCCTCTTGGTTTTTGGTATGCATATCAAAAAAACAACACCAATTCCGATGGCAACTATCCCAAAAAAGGCGATCGTGTCACCTTTAAATATCGCATAGAAGATCTTAGAGATAATCTACTTTACGATGAAAAAGAATTGGGAGATGTGAGTTTTTTTGTAGATCAGGAAGATTTAATCCCTGCACTCAGGGAAGGAGTAAAATATTTACGCTTGGGGGAAATTGGTGTATTTCTCTTTCCTTCCTACCTTTGTTATGGCTATCAAGGGGATGGAGAAAAAATCGGAATCAATCAACCCCTTCGTTTTACTATAGAACTTTTAAAACTGGAAAAAAACTAAAAACTTCAAAATGAAAAAAACCAATTTACTAGGACTCCTTTTTGCAACATTGATCATAGGTTGTACCGAAGAATATCCCGAATTAGACAAAGGCTTGTTCGCCAATATTGAAACCAACAAAGGTGAGATCATGCTGCAGTTGGAATTGGAAAAGACACCCATCACCGTTGCCAACTTTGTCTCTTTGGCAGAGGGAAACAACCCCAAAGTCACAAAAGAGTTTTCGGAAAAAAAATATTATGACGGAATAATCTTTCACAGGGTCATCAAGGATTTTATGATTCAAGGAGGGGATCCCACCGGAACCGGCTCGGGAGGTCCTGGATACCAATTTATCGATGAGTTTACTGATTTGACCCATAGTGGCCCCGGTATTCTTTCGATGGCCAATTCAGGCCCTGAAACCAATGGAAGCCAATTCTTTATTACCCACAAAGAAACCCCCTGGCTCAATGGTAAACATACCGTATTTGGAAAAGTCGTTCTAGGTCAAGCAGTAGTCGATAGCATTTTGCAAAACGACACCATCATCAAAATATCCATCATAAGGAAAGGAAGTGATGCTAAACGATTTGATGCCCCAAAAATATTCTCCAATTATTTTGAAGAAAAAATAACAGCTGATCGTGAGAAAACAGTAAAACAAGCCGCGATTATGAAGTTAAATCAAGAAAAATTTAACACTCAAAAAGCTAAAGCCAAAACAAGACCCTCTGGACTGCAATACACCATCACCGAAAAAGGGGAAGGCCCCAAGGTCACAACCACCAATAAAGTAACCGCCCACTATGCGGTTTACTTTTCTGATGGCATTTTGTTGGAAACCAGTAAATTGGAAACTGCCGAAGCCTTGGGTAGGGTTGATTCCAATCGCAAAGACGCTGGTGCTTATCAACCCATCAATGCCGATGTGAGTCCCGAAGCGGCAATGATCGAAGGTTTTAAAGAAGGTCTAAGACTGCTGAATGTTGGAGACAAAGCCACCTTATTTTTACCCCATCAATTGGCATATGGCGAAAATGGTAATCAAATGATTCCTCCTCGTTCTGATTTGATTTTTGAAGTTGAAATTGTCGCTTTGATTGAATAGGTAGAATTTGATTTGCTGCACATGAGTAAAAAAACAACCACCTTGGTTTGGTACTCTGCTATCCCACTGTGGTTGTTGATAAGCCTTACATGCAAAAACCCTGATATCGTTGAAAAATACTACAGTCGGATTTTCTATCCGCTGATTTTCGACTTACACCAGTTTTTTATGGACTTGATTCCCTTCTCCTTTGGAGATATTCTCTATGTATTCCTAACTTTTTTTGTACTCAGAACAATTTTTAAAAAAATGCACTATTGGCAAGTCAAACCAATGAACCTATTTTTGGATTTAGGGTCATTGCTGATTCTGGTAGTTTGGATATTTCACATCAGCTGGGGATTTAATTACCACAGGCTGCCATTGAGTGAACAACTTCAAATACCCATCTCCTATACTGAGGAAGATTTAGAAAATCGTTTGGATAAAATTATTGAGGAATCAAATCAATGGCACAATAGCCTAGTTTGTTCAGATACTATAGCAGTAACATTTCCTTTTTCAAAAGAACAGCTCTTACAAAAAATCAGTCTATATCACCCCATTTATAACGAAACCCTAGTGGGTTCCTCTAAGGTAAAAAATTCCCTAATGAGCCTACCCCTTTCCTATATGGGATATTCGGGATATTTAAATCCCTTCACACTGGAGTCACAAGTAAATGTCAAAATGCCCATCCAAAGTTTGATTACCACATCACTGCACGAAATGGCACATCAGTTGGGGTATGCCTCTGAAAAAGAGGCTAATTTTATCGCTTATCTCTCTGCCATTACCTCAAAAGATCCCTACATTCAATATGCCGGAAAAACTTTTGCCTATAGGTATTTATTTAGTGATTTGTTCAAGCTGAATCCCGAAAAAGCAAGAGGAAAGTTAAAACTTTTGAATCCCGGTATTCTTAAAAATTTTAAGGAAGTGAACGATTTTTGGAAGAAATATGAAAATCCTTTTGAAATCATTTTTGACAAAACCTATGACAGCTATCTAAAGGCCAACGGGCAAAAAAGTGGCATCGAAAGCTACAGCAAAATGGTGGGATTGATGATCAACTACCACAAAAATGAAAAGCAATTTTGATGCTGTTCCATCAATTACCCAATAACTTTGTAAAAAAAAACAGATTTGAAATACATCAGTAGTACTCACAACCCCCTAATCAAAAAACTTAATCTTTTGATGAGTAAGTCAAGGGTGCGTAAAAAAGAAAATCTTTTTGTGGTATCAGGTGACAGGGAATTGAGTAGGGCTTTTGAAATGGGATATAACATTGACACCCTGTTTTACAGGGAAGGTTATGATGAAGAAATTGTTTACGAGAATTCGGCTAATGTTTTTGAATTAAGCTCTGATCTTTTTGATCGCGTAAGCATGCGTTCGGGCTCGGAGGAAGTCATTTCAATATTGGAGGCCAAAAGTCATGACATCAAAGATATTTTTGTCAATAATGACAGTCGTATTCTGGTTCTGGAGGCTCCCGAAAAACCGGGAAATATTGGAGCTATACTGCGCACAGCAGTAGCCGCTGGTTGGGATGCAGTTATCATTGCCAATCCCAAGACTGATCTCTACCACCCTCAAATCATAAGAAATAGTATGGGAGGAGTCTTTTCCATTCCTGTTGCAACCGATAGTGCAGATAAAGTCATTTCTTTTTTGAAAAAAAATGCTTTTAACATATCTGCTGCTGCCTTGGATCACAGAGCAAAACACTTCAAAAGGGTAAATTACCAAAGGCCATTGGCGCTGGTTTTTGGGACTGAGGACAAGGGCCTTGACCAAAAATGGCTAAAAAAGGCACAAAATATCGTCAAAATTCCCGTAAAATTTCCCATTGATTCACTCAATCTATCCGTTTCGGCAGGGATATTGATGTATCACTGTGGTGATCATTGATTTTGTCTAATTAAAAGTTTCGAGTACCTTTATTAAAGCGATGATTGTCAAAGAAAATATAGAGAATAAAGAGATTGCGAAGCAGTACAAAGAACTACTTCAAATTAGCTATCAAACCTTATCTAATAAGGATAAGAGATTGATTCGTTCTGCTTTCGATACCGCTGTTGATGCCCATAGAAATCAGCGACGTAAATCAGGTGAACCCTATGTTTTACATCCCATCAGTGTCGCTAAAATCGTAGCACAAGAGATTGGTTTAGATGCTACCTCTATTGCGGCTGCCCTTCTACATGACGTGATAGAAGACACTGAATACAGTTTTGAGGACATTGAAAAATTTTTTGGAACTGATGTATTGAGGATTGTTGAAGGATTGACCAAAATTTCCAAACTCAGTAAGGAAAGTAATGTATCTCTTCAAGCAGAAAATTTCAGGAAACTATTGCTTACTGTTAACGATGATGTTAGGGTTATCATTATCAAAATCGCGGATCGATTACACAATATGCAAACTCTTGATGCCATGCCCGAGCACAAACAGGTTAAAATGGCTTCTGAAACCCTTTATATCTATGCTCCACTGTCTCACCGAATCGGTCTCTACAATATCAAAACTGAACTAGAAGATTTGAGTTTTAAGTATACCGAATCTGATCGATACGTTTCAATTAAAAACAAAATTGAAGATAGTAGGGAGTCACAAGATGAGTACATAAAATCTTTTTCTGAAATTGTTCAATTTGCCTTGGCAGAAGAAGGTCTGGAATACCAAATTAAAGGACGCAGCAAATCCATTTTCTCCATCAATAGGAAAATGATTATGCAAAACATTCCTTTTGAGAATGTTTTTGACAAGTTTGCCATTCGTATTATTTACAAAGCCACACATCGTAATGAAAAGTTTTTGGCTTGGAAAATATATTCTATCATCACGGATCATTTCACCCCAAATCCCACCCGACTGAGGGATTGGATTACCGCCCCCAAATCAAATGGATACGAGGCTTTGCACATCACCGTCATGGGCCCCAGTAACAAATGGATAGAAGTGCAAATAAGATCCAAACGGATGAATGAAATTGCAGAGAAGGGATATGCTGCGCATCACAAATACAAACAAGGTGAGCAAAAGGACATCGGGATTGACTCTTGGCTAGACAAGCTCCAAGAGGTTCTGGAAAGCAACAACGAAAATCCAGTTGATTTTGTAGAAAACTTTAAGCTCAACCTCTACGCCAAAGAGATTTTTGTATTCACCCCAACGGGGGAAATAAAATCCTTGCCCAAAGGGGCCACCGCTTTGGATTTTGCTTTCAGCATTCACACCGAAGTGGGGATGAAAACCAGAGGTGCCAGAGTCAATGGCAAACTCGTTCCATTGAGCAGGACTTTGAAAAGTGGGGAAAATATTGAAGTTATTACCTCTGAAAACATTAAACCAAGTGCCAACTGGTTGGACTTTGTTCAGACTTCTAGGGCAAAGTCAAAAATAAAGTCATCGCTCAACGAAGAGAAGAAAAGAATTTCCGAGGATGGCAGAGAAACCCTCAGAAGAAAATTAAAACAACTCAAGATCACCCTCAACGACAAAACCATTGGCCACATGCTGAGGTATTTCAATCTCAATAACAGTCTGGATTTGTTTTATCGTGTCGGTTTGGGGACCATTAACAACAAACAGTTAAAAGATTTCTCAACCGAATTCAACGGGAGTTTCCTCAATTTCTTCAAAAAAAGAATAAGAAAACAAAGCCCTGCAGACAAAAAAGAAGACAAAGAGCAAATTACTCAACGATTTGACACCTTGGTTTTTGGCAAAGAAAAAGAAAATTTAAAACACTCTCTATCCCCATGCTGCAATCCAATTGCAGGTGATCCTGTCTTTGGCTTTGTCAGTATCAACGAGGGGATAAAAGTTCACAAAAAGGACTGCGCTAACGCCTTATCCCTACAATCTAATTTTGCTTACCGAATCATCAAAGCAAAATGGGTAGATTCCTCCTCCGATGAGTTTACAGCCATTTTAAAACTTTCTGGAATTGACAACATGGGAATTGTTAGTGAGGTTACCCAATCGATTTCTGGTGACATGAGTGTCAATATCAATAAATTGAGTTTTGACAGTGATGATGGTATTTTTACAGGATTAGTAAGTGTAAGTGTAAAAAACAAAACCATACTCAATAAGCTAATTAACACAATCTTAAAGGTTAAAGGTGTAGATAAAGTTCTCAGGGAATGATTTAAAGACCTATATTTGTTGAAATGGAAAAAAGCAAATCTAATCAAGAAATTGTTAAAGAGGTTTTCATAAACTTCCTAAACAAGCATGCCCACCGAAAAACTCCAGAGCGATTTGCTATATTATTTGAAATTTATGATAATGAGGATCACTTTGATATAGAATCATTATACATCACTATGAAAAATAAAAACTACAGAGTAAGCAGGGCAACACTTTATAATACAATAGAGCTCCTTTTGGAGTGTGGATTGGTAAGAAAACATCAGTTTGGCAAAAATCAATCACAGTATGAAAAGTCATATTTTGACCGCCAACATGACCATATCATTTTCACAGATTCCGGTGAGGTAAAGGAGTTTTGCGATCCCAGAATCCAAAACATTAAAAAAACAATCGAGGAAATTTTCGATGTTGAAATACACAACCATTCTCTTTATTTTTACGGAACAAAAAAAAGAGTAAACTCATAAGTTAACATGTCCGTAGACTTATTGCTAGGCCTCCAATGGGGCGATGAAGGGAAAGGTAAAATCGTCGATGTATTGACTGAATCCTATGACATCATTGCCCGTTTTCAAGGTGGTCCCAATGCAGGTCACACGCTGGAATTTGAAGGGATAAAACACGTTTTACACACCATACCTTCGGGGATTTTTCACTCCAGTTCTATAAATCTGATAGGTAATGGAGTGGTCATTGATCCAGTAATTTTCAAAAAAGAACTGGAGAATTTGGCCCAATATAATATTGATTTTTCGACAAAATTGTTAATCTCCAAAAAAGCTCATCTTATTCTTCCCACCCACCGATTACTCGATGCCGCGTCGGAAGCTTCCAAAGGAAAAGCCAAAATTGGCTCAACTTTAAAGGGAATTGGTCCAACCTATATGGACAAAACCGGAAGAAATGGGATGCGTGTAGGAGATATTCTAACCAAAAGCTGGAAAGATCGCTATCAGGCATTGACCCAGAAACACCTCAAAATGTTGGATTTTCACAATGTGGACTTGGAGTATGACCTCAGCGAATTGGAAACCCAATTTTTTGAATCCATTGAAACCTTAAAAAAATGTCAAATAGTAGACAGTGAAAACTTTCTGCACAAAGCTAAAGACGATGGAAAAAAGATTTTGGCTGAAGGAGCTCAAGGATCATTACTGGATGTTGACTTTGGAACCTATCCATTTGTTACCTCCTCCACTACAACGGCGGCAGGAGCATGTACGGGTTTAGGTGTTGCCCCCAATAAAATTAAAGAGGTCTTTGGAATTTTTAAAGCTTATACTACCCGAGTAGGAAGCGGACCTTTTCCCACTGAGTTATTTGACGATGTTGGTAAGCACATTGCTAAAATCGGACATGAATTTGGAGCCACCACAGGCAGAGCCAGACGATGCGGTTGGATTGACCTGGTTGCTCTAAAATACGCTATTCGGGTCAACGGTGTTACCCAACTGATGATGATGAAAGGAGACGTGCTCTCTGGCCTCGACACCATCAAAGTCTGTAATCAATACAAAACTGAGGAGGGACTTATTGATCACTTTCCCTTTGACATCAATCCCGAATCTGTATCTCCAGAATACATTGAAGTTGCGGGATGGGAGGAAGATCTAACCCAAATCAATTCGGTCGATAAACTCCCCAAAAATTTTATAGATTATATTCATTTCTTGGAGCGAGAACTCAAGACACCTATAAAAATTGTTTCTGTAGGACCCGACAGAAAACAGACCATTATGAGGTAGATTTTTTATTTTAGCTCCAACAACAACTTACTGTGATACAGAAGATTAAAATCGGTATAATTCAGTTTATTTTTCTATTGGCGATAGGGAAAGCAACAGCTCAAGAGGAACCAACGATTATTGAAATCATTCAAGCCGGAGGCTCCACCCAAGATGAATTCAGATTTCCCGGTGCCAATATCCTGGTTAAAAAAGAGGGGGTCAGAGTACACCTTTTTCACGAGGGCGCTCTAATCAAATCAGATGTATCCTATTTCTATCCCAAAGAAAATTTTTTCAGAGCCAACGGTGATGTGGTCTTTACCCAAGGCGATACTCTAAAAATGACATGTGATCAAATCGAGTACGATGGTAGCAGTAAACTAGCCAAAGCATGGGGGAAAGTTGTTCTTGAACGACCCGACATGAATCTAAAAACAGACACCCTCTATTTAGATCGAGCCAATTCCAAAGCCTTTTACAACTCCTTTGGAACCATCGTAGATGAAAAAAGAAAACTTACCAGTATCAGAGGAATCTACTTTATGAATGAAAAGAAATACCGATTCATCTCTAGGGTAAAAATTGACGATCCGCAATACGAACTGAAATCTCAGCATCTGGACTATTATACCGAAAGTAATAAGGCGTTCTTTTATGGAAAAACAACCATCGTGGGAGAGGAATACGACATTTACTGTGAAAAGGGAGCTTATGACACCCAATTGCAAAAAGGTGATTTTCAGGAAAATGCAGTCATCTTTTATGATAATAAAGAAATCAGAGGGGACAGTTTGTATTTTGAAAATGAAAAAAATTATGCCGCTGCAACCAACAACATCAGTGTGATTGACACCCTAAACAAATCCGTCATCAATGGCCATTACGGTGAGATTTTCAAAGCTAAGGATTCTGCCATCATAACTCGCAGGGCCATGGCGATCAATATTATTGATCAAGACTCGCTCTACATCCATGCCGATACTCTAATAGCAACAGGACCGGCAGAAAAAAGAATTTTAAGAGGATACTATGATGTCAGAGTATTTAAAAAAGATCTGAGGGGAAAATCCGATTCTCTTCATTTGGATCAAAGCACGGGTCTAATCAAGTTACTAAAACTACCCCTGAATCGTAAAGAAACACAAATTTTAACAGCTAGTCAAAAAAATGCCAAAAACCCTATTCTTTGGTTTGGAAAAAGTCAAATGTCCGGAGATGAGATATTTCTTACCTCTGACATGAAAACCAAAAAGCTGGATTCCCTTAAAATTGTTGGGAACAGCTGGATCATTGAAAAAGATTCAATAAGCAACAATGGTTTTAATCAAATTAAAGGGGGATTACTCGATGGTCTTTTTAAAGAAGGAGAACTCAGCGAGATTGATGTTAGTAAAAATACCGAGGTCATCTATTATATGTACTCAGACCAAGAAAATGAATTGATCGGTATTGACAAGACTATATGCAGCCGACTGAAAATGGTTACCAGAGAAAATCAAATTGAGGACATTACTTTCTTTGTCAGTCCGGACGGAGATTTGTTTCCAGAAAAGGATTTATCCCTCAACGAAAGAAAACTAGAAGGTTTTGTATGGAGAGAAAATGAACGACCTAATACCATCCTTGAGCTTTTTAGCGAAGAAGATAATCAATTCCAACCCAATGAAATTAGAGAGATCAGTGTACCAGAGGATTTTCTGGAAAAAATAGATGAATAAATGCTGGAAGATTTTTTAAAATATCAAGCCAAAACCACTCCTCATCCCCTGGGCTTGGTAATCGAGCATGCTAGCGGCAGCTATCTCTACGATGCCAAAGGGAAGTCCTATTTGGATTTTATAGCCGGTGTATCAGCACTTCCCTTGGGTCATTCACATCCAAAAGTAGTCAATGCCCTTAAGTCCCAAATTGAAAAATACATGCATGTGATGGTTTACGGAGAATTTGCTCAAGCTCCGGCAGTAGCACTATGTAAAAAACTAGTCGATTTGCTCCCCAGAAATCACGAAGTCGTTTATTTGACAAACTCCGGAACCGAAGCCATAGAGGGAGCTCTAAAACTCGCAAAGCGGGTGACCCAAAGATCCGGACTCATTGCCGCCCACCAATCGTATCATGGAAGCACGCACGGCGCATTGAGCTTATTGGGCTATGAACAACAAAAAAAAGGATATCGACCCCTTCTTCCCGGAGTGCGTTTTGTTAATTTTAATGAGGAAAAAGACTTAAATCAGATCGATGAAAACACCGCTGCGGTCTTATTAGAAACTATTCAAGGTGGGGCAGGCTTTATTTTACCAAAGGATGATTACTTGAAGAAAGTAAAAATGAGATGTGAGGCTAAAGGTGTGATGCTACTGCTTGATGAAATTCAACCGGGATTTGGGCGAACCGGTAAAATGTTTGGTTTTGAACATTTTGATATAACTCCTGACATCGTCATTATGGGAAAAGCACTAGGGGGAGGCTTACCGATTGGAGCTTTTTCAGCCTCCAAAAAACTGATGCAAAAGTTAGAGGATCAACCTAAATTAGGCCATATAACAACTTTCGGCGGAAACCCTGTCATTGCCACAGCTGCATTAACTACTATCAATGAGATTATTTCAATAAAATTGATTCAACAGATGGATAAAAAAGAAAAAATATTCAGAAAAAACCTTAAGCACCCAATGATCAAAAATATCCGAGGGAAGGGGTTGATGTTAGCACCTATTTTCGAGAGGCCTGAAATTCCGAATTTTTTAGTACACCATTGTATAAAAAAAGGACTTCTATTGTTTTGGTTATTATGGGAACAAAATGCCATAAGAATCTCTCCTCCTTTGAATATTAGTGAGGAAGAAATTGTCCTAGGATGCCAAATAATAAAGGAAACCCTTGATGAAATCTAAATTAATGTTAATAGTTTTGTTGAAAAGAATAAACCACCCTCCCAAATGAATCTTCTAATCTTCTATATTTTTAGGCAAACAATTAGGCCTTATGTTCGATAATTTATCGGAAGACGCAAATCCCTCCTTAACCAAATTTGAAGAAATGCTCAGAACTAACGAAGTATTGTTCTTTGATAGCCTTGAATTTGAAAATATCATTCACCATTACATTGATTTTGCTCAATTTAACCTTGCCAAAAAAGCTTTAAAAATGGGAATGGAACAACATCCTCAAAATGTAGAATTGATGCTACTGAAGAGTGAAATACTTATTTTTGATGGGGAGCACAAACAAGCCGAAGATTTGCTTGTTGAAATCGAAAGAATATCTCCTGACCACGAAGAAATATTATTGCAAAGAGCTGATATTTCCTCCAAAAAAAAAGACCACCCAAAAGCCATTCAGTTGCTTGAACAGGTGTTGGAAATAACCGATGAGCCAATCGAAACCTGGAACTTATTGGCCATGGAGCACCTCTTCTTAGAAGACTACATCAAAGCTAAAATATACTTTCACAAATGCGTAAAAGAAAATGCACTAGACTACCAGTCGCTCTATAATCTATTGTATTGCTACGAGCAATTGGGTGAAGAAATACAAGCTATTAACACTTTGAATAACCTTCTTGAAATCAACCCTTACAATGAAGTAGCTTGGCACCAACTTGGTAAGTTATACATTAATATAAACAAACCAGACGAAGCTCTTTCTGCGTTTGAATTCGCCATCATCAGTGATGAATGTTTTACAGGCGCCTATATCGAAAAAGGAAAATTACTTGAAAAAAAAGGACGATTCAATGAAGCCATTGACAACTATGAATTCTCCCTAAATTTCAACGACCCCAATGCTTTTGTCAATAACAGAATTGGCCTTTGTCACCTAAAATTAGGAAATGACAAATTGGCCATTAAATACCTTGAAGAGTCTATAAAACTAGAACCTAGCTACGAAAAAAGCTGGATCGCTATTATCGATTTTCTAATCGACAACAAAGATTACCTCAAGGCACAACTCTATGTAAAAAAATCTTTACAGTCCAACTCTGACAGCACAGCCTTGTGGAAGAAAAGTGCAATGATTCACTTCCAATTGAACTTTTATGAAGAAACAGCAGTAGGTTGTGAAACCGCTATCGATTTGGGAGATCAAGACCTAAACAATTGGACCTTGTGGATGGACTCCCTTATGCTGGTCAACGATTGGCAAAAAGCTCTTAAAATAGGAGAGCAAGCCTTGCAATACAACCAAAAAAACCCTTCTGTATTGTATCGTTTGGCTGGATGTAAATTCAGATTGGGCAACAAAAACGAGGCACACCTCATTTTCGACCGAATCAAAAATGAGATCAAGATTCCAAGAAATATAAATCATTTATTTCCTGAACTGATCAAAATTTAATCCAATACCGATAAATCTTTTAATTCGGTTTTTCGCTCTATATTGTGAAAAATTTTTATTGTTGAAAAATCCTTTTTATAGAGAAAAAATCATTTTATTCTTCAAGGGAATGGCCATGGGCACTGCCGATCTGATGCCAGGGGTCTCTGGGGGAACAATTGCCCTGATAGTGGGAGTTTACAAAGAACTCATTCAATCCATCGACTCTATCAACCTTAAAAATCTTCAAAGTCTCAAAACCGAAGGCATCAAAGCTTTTTGGAAAAACATCAACGGGGACTTTCTGACAGTACTTTTTTTGGGGATCATATCTGCCATTTTGAGCTTGTCTTTTGTCATCGACTGGCTCATAAACGAACATTCCATTCCACTGTGGGCTTTCTTTTTGGGATTATTACTGGCCAGTATTTCTCTTTTAAAAAAAACTCTGAGTCAATGGAGAGTTTTCAATACGTTATTGGCTGTTTTTAGTGCTGCATTATCTTTTGTACTAACTCAATTGAACCCTGCTGACGGAGAAATAGGATTGTTCTATTTATTTATATCAGGTTTTTTTGGAATCATAGCCATGATATTACCGGGGATCTCTGGAGCCTACATTCTTCTGATACTGGGAGCATACAGCACAGTAATCGGTCTGATTAAGGACGCCATAACAAGCCTGAGCAATCTGCAGATGGAACTCATAATCCCAACCTTTACCAAGCTTTCTGTATTTGTTTTAGGCATCATCTTGGGACTGAGAATTTTTGCCTCCATCCTAAAATGGTTGTTTGACAAAGAACACGATAAAACCATGGCAGTATTGATCGGTCTTATGGTTGGTGCCTTGCACAAATTGTGGCCTTGGCAACAAAAATTTGAATGGGTTTTGGGTGAAAACACCAAAACATTATCCAAGCCAATATCTCCTTTTGAATATCCTGAAAATCCTCAACTCGCGCTGGCCATTGTTTTTTTTATCGCTGGCCTTTTTTTGGTATGGATTTTGGAGAAAAAGAAAATTTAATCCCCCCAAAGTGAGTCAAAAAAAAACCTCTTACCGAAAAGATTTATTTCTAGTTTTAAAAGGGATTGCAATGGGAGCTGCCAATAAGGTTCCCGGCGTGTCGGGAGGCATCGTTGCATTCGTGGCCGGGTTTTATGAAGAGTTGATTTATTCCCTCCAGAAAATCAATCTAAAAGCATTGACGATTTTGATCCGCAGAGGGTGGCGTCCCTTTTACCAATACACCAATGGTCGTTTTTTGGTCTTGCTTTTTTCTGGAGTCATCATCAGCTATTTTAGTGTCTCTTTAGCTTTAGATTATTTAATAAAAAATTTTGAAATGCAGGTTTTGGGGATCTTTTTTGGTATGATCCTCGCTTCCCTCTATTTCGTTTACTTTCAGTTGGAAAAATGGAATTTAAAAACATTCTTCTTTTTTCTAATTGGATTGTCCATAGGATTGATCATTATGCTCTCCAAACCCTCCTCTGAGAATGACGGTCTCCTGTTTGTTCTTATTTGTGGAATCATCAGTGTTTCCGGTATGACACTTCCCGGCTTATCAGGTTCTTTTCTGTTGCTTTTACTGGGCAACTACACCCTTTTATTGGTCGATGCAGTCAATGCAATTTATTATACCCTTACCGATGTGATTCAATTCAACTTCAATTTTTTGGAAGATCATTCCCGAATGAAGCTACTGCAATTGGCCGTGATTTTTACCGTCGGATCCATAGTAGGGCTGGTTATGTTCTCAAATGTATTGAGTTTTGTTTTAAAGAAATTCAAACAAGTGACACTGGCGACCATTATAGGTTTTATCGCAGGTTCACTGGGGGTAACTTGGCCCTGGAGAAACGAGGTTTTTCTGAAGGAAAATGCGGGAGAAGTGCTTTACAACAGCGTAGGCAATCCGATCATTCAATATTATGATTACTACTTGCCTGATTTTTTGAACACTAATTTTTGGTTCATCACATTATTTATACTTTTAGGAATATTAATTGTTAGCTTATTGGAAAAATATGGAGTCCAAAAAAAGTAACACCAAACGTTATGGCTTGATAGGACGGAATATAGCCTATTCTTTTTCGAGAGGTTATTTCAAACAAAAGTTCGAAACCGAAAATTTGTACTACTGCAGTTATGAGAACTTTGATTTAAAGCAAATCGAAGAACTAACAAAAGTTTTCTCTCAAAAGAACATTTGCGGTCTTAATGTCACCACCCCATACAAAAGAGAAGTATTGCATTTTTTAGATCACCTATCCCCAACTGCAAAAAAAATGGATGCAGTAAATACGATAAAATTTCATGAGGACGGAAGCATTAGTGGGCACAACACCGATGTATATGGGTTTGAAAAATCCCTTTTAGAAATTATCAGCAAATGCCCTAAAAAAGCATTGATTATAGGCACTGGTGGAGCTTCCTCAGCAGTGGCTTATGTCATGGAGAAGTTGAAAATAAAATTTTCCCACATATCTAGAAGAGAGGGGATAAATTCTATAAATTACTCAGCCATTGATGAAATAATTATCAAAGAGCATCAGTTAATAATAAATGCTTCCCCCGTTGGAACATTTCCCGAAATTGAAAAAGCTCCAGAACTACCTTACCAATTCTTAACACAAGATCATATCCTATACGACCTCATATATAACCCCAGCGAAACACGTTTTCTGAGTGAGGGAAGAAAAAGAGGGTGTAAAATCTTAAACGGACAAAAAATGCTGGAATACCAGGCTGAAAAGTCTTGGGACATTTGGAATCAATAGGTAGACATTTTTTTTTTTTGTAAATTTTAGAAATTTTTTATTACAAACATTACCTGATATGGCAAATATAAAAGATAAAGCCAATGATCCTCAGGAAGAGAAAAAAGTTAAATCGTCAGAAACGATTAATCCTCCTAAAGGTGACTCTAAAGAAAATAAGTCTCCATCCAAAATGGAAACTGATGTAGACAATCGAAAAGATTTAGTCCTGGAAAATGAGGGTGAAAAAAAATCCGAAACCATAGAGGAGGAAAAGAAAGACTTTAGTCAAATGAGTTTAATCGAACTGGTTGAAGATCTACAAAAAAAAATTAAAAATGAACGATGGTTTATCAATGATAAATACATCAAGGAAATTATCAATACATTCAATGTAAATTTCAAGTCGGAAATTCATAAAAAAAAGGAAGCTTTCATGAATGAAGGAGGAAATGAAATTGATTTTTATTTTAATCCTGAATACAAAAAAGTTTTTGATCAAGCTGTCCGTGAATTCAAAAAAAATAAACGAACCTATTATCAAGAAAGAGAACAATCACAAAAACTCAATCTTGATCGAAAGTTAGAGATCATTGAGAGTTTAAAAGAACTAATCAATATTGATGAAAACATCAATACTTCATATAAAAAATTCAAAAACCTACAGGAAATCTGGCATAAGACCGGACCTGTACCAAGAACACAAAGTAACAACATTTGGCAAACCTTTAAACACCATACTGAAATATTTTATGATTTTCTTCACTTGAATCGAGAATTAAGAGATTTGGATTTTAAGCGCAATTATGAAGAGAAAACTAAAATCATCAAACAGACAGAAGCACTTTCCAAAATACCTGATATACTAAAAGCGTCTCGTGAACTCAATACCCTACACAGGTTGTGGAAGAACGATCTGGGCCCGGTTGCCAAAGAAAATAGAGAAGAATTATGGGATCGTTTTAAAGCTGCCAGTCAAAAAATTCACGCCAGAAGACAAGAGTTTGACAAAGAATATGACAATATTCTGGAAGAAAACCTCAATAAAAAGAAATCGATTTTGAACAAAATGGAGGAGATCAAAAATAATCCCCCACAAAATCATAATAAATGGCGAAAAACAATTGAAGAGTTCAATAAAATGAGGGAAGAGTTTCAATCAATTGGTCAGGTAACAAAAAAACAAAGCAAAGCACAATGGACTAAATTTAGGGAAATTAGCAGACAAATCAATCGGGAAAAGAATCAATTTTACAAATTTCAAAAAGCGGAGCAAAAAAAGAATATTGATCTAAAGAAAGCCTTGATTAATGAGGTGAAAGAAATCTTAGAGAATGACAATTGGAGAAGTTCTAGTGATCGAATGAAAAACATTCAAAAAGACTGGAGGACAACTGGATTTATTCCGCGAAAGTTATCCAATGAGCTTTGGCAAGAGTTTCGTGACCAATGCAATCTTTATTTCGAACGTATCAAATCTAATTTTCAAAGAATAAATAAAAGTGAGCTAAGTGCTTATCAAAAGAAACAAGATTTTATAAAAGGTATAGAAAGTTTTCAAATACCTCCCGAATTAGAAACCTTTATAGAGTTTTTCAATTACCAATGGAAAGAATACGTTGAGTTGGGTGAGTTGACAGGCAATACGAATACAAAAAGTATTGAAAACTTTAATAGAGCATTCTTCAATCTGATAGACAAATCGGATATGGAAAAAAGTATAAAGCCAGAAGCTAAAAACCACATTCGTTTTTCCATCATCAAAGAGGATGAAAATGAACTATCTCGAGAAATTATAAATATTAAAAGTGTTATTGAAGAATTCAATGCGGAAGCAAGACAGCTAGAAAACAATCTCGATTATTTTTCAAATTCTAGCTCTGAAAATCCCCTTTTTATAGATGTTACTTCCAAGTTAGATCAACTCAAATCTGATATCGAAAAGCAGAAAGAACAATTGTTCAGTTATAGAAAACTAAAAAGAGAAATGGCCTCAAGAAATGCATCGGTTGAAGAGGAATCTATCGAAAGCGATGGAGAAGATGGGAGGACTGAGGCCTAGGTCAGTCTTTTTTTTTAGCCTCCTGCCATAAAACCTCCATTTCTTCAATACTTAAATCACTGATTTTTCTTTGGGATTCTTTGGCTTTTTCCTCAACATATTCGAACCGTCTTATGAATTTTTTATTTGTGCGTTCCAATGCATTTTCTGGATTAACCTTGAGAAATCGTGCATAATTGACAAGTGAAAAAATCACATCGCCTAGTTCCAACTCCATTTTGTTTGAATCTCCGACATCTATTTCAGCGCTGAGTTCGTCCAACTCCTCTTTGACCTTTTCCAATACAGATTCCTTTTTATCCCAATCAAAACCTACGCCGGAAACCTTATCCTGAATTCGAGATGCCTTGACCAAAGCAGGGAGGCTTTTGGGAACTCCTTCCAAAACGCTTTTCTTACCCTCATTCAACTTGATATCTTCCCAGTTTTTGACCACTTGTTCTGCATCTTCTACATTGGTTTCACCATAGATGTGTGGATGTCGGTGGATTAGTTTATCAGCGATTTGATTCGCAACATCGGCTATATCAAAAGACTTATTTTCACTGCCTATTTTGGAATAAAAAATAATATGAAGGAGAAGATCCCCAAGTTCCTTTTTGATTTCCTCCAAATCATTATCTAAAATGGCATCTCCCAATTCATAGGTCTCCTCTATTGTCAAATGGCGAAGGGTCTCAAAAGTCTGTTTGCGATCCCAAGGACATTTTTCCCTGAGTTCATCCATAATGTCAAGCAAACGCTCGAAAGCCTGAAGTTGTGCTGTTCTCGATCCCATTTATGCTTCCCCAGTACTGGAGGGCTTTTCCTCCTTTGTCAGGTCAAATTTTAATTCGTTTGAATCCAACAGAAGATTGTACCACTGTATGATTTTCTTGATGTCGCTTACATAGACACGGTCTTCATCATAGTCTTGGAAAACCTCAAAAAAATAAGCCTCCAATTCATCTTTGGAAGATTTCGGTTTTACCCGAGCGGGTTGACCTTTTTCCAACTGAAACATTCTCTCAAAAATGTCACCTAAAGGCATTTCATCCTTCAAACCGAACACCCTGATTTCTGACAATACATTTATTTGTTGTCCCAAATTGGTGACAATTTTCTTTTGGTCGGTCAGTGCGGTCGCGATCACACCCGTTCGGGTTTGGGCGATCATTCGAAATAGTCCAGTTTTCCCTGAAATAGTTAATATTTTATCTAGATTAAATTCACTCATTTTCTTATTTTTTTGGCCGAAAAATGCATTTTGTAATCGGGATCTATATTTCCATTACTGATGTTATTCAATTTACCCTTTAATAATCTTTTTTTAAGTGGAGTGAGTTTATCAGTAAACAAAATGCCTTCAATATGATCATACTCGTGTTGCACAATCCGAGCAGACAACCCATTCAAAGTCAAAGTTTTTTCCTTTAATTGCTCATCAAAAAAATGTATTGTGATTTCCTCCTTTCTGGAAACATCCTCTCTAATGTTGGGGATACTAAGACAACCCTCTTTAAAATCCCATTCTTCGCCAGTCTCCTCTAGAATAATTGGATTGATAAAAACCTGTTTAAAATCTTTTAATACTTCAACCTCCTCCAAGGCCAATTCCTCATCTTGGGCAAAAGGAGAGGCATCAATCACAAACAATCTAATTGATTCTCCAACTTGTGGAGCGGCTAAGCCCACCCCGTTTGCGTTATACATAGTTTTCCACATATCAGCAATCAGCTTTTCCATATTGGGATCCTCGGTATTCACAGCAGAAGCCTTTACTTTTAAAACACTAGACCCATATGCCACTATCGGTAAAATCATAATACTGGTTTAGAATTTGATGTCAAATATGATTGTAAAATTAAGGTTGCACTGATTTCGTCAATGACTCCCTTGTCTTTTCTTATCTTCTTCTTCGCCCCTGTTTGAATGAGACTATTAAAAGACATTTTTGACGTAAATCGCTCGTCTTGGCGGACAACAACCACCTTTGGAAATGATTTTTTTAATTGACGAATAAAAACTAGGATATCCTCTTCTACCTTGGATTGACTTCCATCTTTCTGTTTGGGTTGTCCTACAACAAACTTTTCAACAGGAGTTTCTTTTTGATAATCACTAAGTAAGGACAGGGCCTTTTGGGTCGCTACAGTGGTCAATCCACTAGCGATGATTTGTCCAGAATCAGTATGTGCCAATCCCGTTCGTTTTTTTCCGAAATCAATTCCTATTAAGACCCCCATTGTGTTTGCAAATATACTTTTTTTGAGAAGACAATTATGGCGATTAAAACTACTGAATTGAGTATTTTTGAAAAAAAATAATATGCAAAGTATCATAGCCTCTGCTTGGGAAGATCGATCAATACTCGAAAAAAGTGAGACCCAGGAAGCCATTAGAGAAATCATTAATCAATTAGACACTGGAAAAATACGAGTGGCCAGTCCTACCGATAGGGGTTGGCAGGTAAACGAATGGATCAAAAAAGCGGTAGTGCTCTACTTCCTAATCCAAAAGATGGAAACCTTGGAAGTGGGCCCCATGGAGTTTCATGACAAAATGCCCCTCAAAAAAGGTTATAAGGATAAAGGCATACGGGTTGTTCCCCATGCCATTGCGCGACACGGGGCTTATATTTCCAGTGGGGTTATTCTCATGCCCAGCTATGTCAACATCGGTGCTTATGTAGATGCTGGAACAATGGTGGATACTTGGGCTACAGTGGGTAGTTGCGCTCAAATTGGAAAAAATGTACACCTCAGTGGTGGTGTGGGTATCGGAGGTGTTTTGGAACCCCTTCAGGCCGCACCGGTAATCGTAGAGGACAATGCTTTTATTGGATCAAGATGTATTGTAGTAGAAGGAGCCCGAATCGGAAAAGAAGCCGTGTTGGGTGCCAATGTGGTCATCACAGCCTCAACCAAAATCATTGATGTTTCTGGGGGAAGCGCCTTCGAATACCGCGGCGAGGTACCCGAAAGATCAGTGGTTATTCCCGGAAGTTACACCAAAACTTTTCCCGCAGGAAACTATCAGGTACCTTGTGCTTTGATAATTGGTCAAAGAAAAGAAAGCACAGATAAAAAAACCTCTTTGAACAATGCACTGAGAGAAAATAATGTAGCCGTTTAGGTTCTTTAAGATATGTCCAATCTCTCTATTGTTATCGTCAATTACCGTTCTTGGTCTAAATTGGAGGGCTGCTTATTGAGTCTTGACCAAAAAAGAGAAAAAGAAAAAAAGGTAATCGTCGTTGACAACCATTCCAACGATGGACTAATACAGGGGTTTATCAAAAAATTTCCTTGGGTAGATTGGATTAAAAACGATACCAATGCAGGTTTTGCTGCGGCCTGTAATCTCGGGGCTCAAAACACTTCAACCCCTTGGCTGTTGTTTCTCAATCCCGATACCCGAATGCCTAAGGACTGTTTGGAGACTTTGATCCCTTATTGTGATCAACATCCCGAATTTCATTTGATCACCATAAAACAAATGAGTGAAAGCGGAGAAAACACCCACCCCTATGGTATTTTTCCCAATGTATGGAACAGTAGCGGACTACTGCGGTCTTTTGAACGATTGATTTTCTATCCCAACCAAACCAAAAAGGCAATGGCAAAAAATCCCATCGCCTTTCCGCATTGGATTTCTGGTTCCTTTGTTTTACTGCGCAAGGAACATTTTGATCTTATTGGGGGTTGGGACGAAAGATTTTGGATGTATTGCGAAGATATAGATTTATCCAAAAGGGCTGCAGAAAAAAAACTCAGTAGGGTGCTACTCAACGAATGGGAATGCCTTCACTCTCATGGGGTTTCATCTAGGAGTAATTTAAAAACCAAAATCATGACCAAGGCAGAGTTAATTAAATCTAAGCATTTTTACATCGAAAAACATTTTAGAGGAAAAAATAAAAAATGGGCACACCAATGGTTGAAGTTCCACAAGATGATTGAATTGTATTTGTTGAGCTTTATCGACACATCCAAAATTAAGACACTTAAAATATTAATCCCTTTTTGGCGTGAATTGTTTTCTAAGGAATTTTAATATTGATCAAGCTGAGAGAAAGCACTATTTTTGTTTCATCAATGGAAGAAAAAATCAAAATACTGGAAACCGGTCGGCTACTTCTTGCCCCTACCGACACCATATGGGGCATACTTTGTGACGCCACAAACCCCTCGGCAGTGGACAAAGTCTATGATTTAAAAAAAAGACCTGATAGCAAAGCCATGGTATGTATGGTAGCTGATCTGGAGATGCTACAAAAACACATCGATGATTTACCCGAAAAACTGGATCATTACATCAATGACCAAAGACCAACTACTGTCATTTACAACAACCCCAAAGGTATTGCACAAAATGCCATTAGCCAAGAAAATACAGTAGCCATTAGAATAGTAAACCATCAATTTTGCACTCCCTTAATCAAGGCATTTGGAAAACCTTTGATTTCCACTTCTGCCAACATCAGCGGTGCTCCACACCCTAAGAGATTCTCAGATATTTCCCAGGAAATTATAATTGGAGTTGACCATGTTATTGAGATCGACACAGATAAAATCAACCCCCAACCTTCACGAATCATAAAAATTGAAGCTACAGGGGAAATCTCCCTTTTGAGGGCCTGATCATGCTAAACAAAGACTTCCATACTGTTCTTAAAAAAGAAGTGTTTCAAACCTTGGCCCGCTGTGTGGACAGTTTGTCTTTGGAGAGCTACTTGGTAGGGGGTGTTGTACGAGACCATTTGCTCGACAAAGAAAAAGCCAAAGATATTGACATTATAACTGTAGGGTCGGGTATCGAACTGGCCAAAACCGTTCAAAAAGAGTTGCCCGGTGCACAAGCGGTTCAGGTATTTAAGTCCTATGGCACTGCCATGGTTCAATGGCGAGATTTAAGTCTGGAATTTGTAAGTGCGAGAAAAGAGTCTTATTCCAGAGACAGCCGAAATCCACAAGTCACCATGGGAAGTTTAGAGGACGATCAAAACCGCAGGGACTTCACAATCAATGCCCTTGCCGTAAGCTTAAATGCAAAAGACAAAGGAACATTGCTAGATCCCTTTAATGGTTTGGAAGACCTACAAAACGGTATCATCAGAACCCCTTTGGAACCCGGCGTCACCTACTCCGATGACCCCCTGCGCATGTTCCGCGCCATAAGGTTTGCAGCCCAGTTAAATTTTAAAATTGAAGATAAATCTCTAAAAGCGATCCGTGGAAATGCCCATCGCATTGCGATCATGTCCAAAGAGCGAATCGTGGAGGAACTGCACAAAATAATGCTTACTCCTGAACCCTCCCATGGATTTTTAATGCTGGAACAAAATGGTTTGTTGGAACGCATACTCCCAGAACTGATCCAACTCAAAGGAATAGAAGAAATCGAAGGCCAACGTCATAAAGACAATTTCTATCATACCCTAGAGGTGGTCGACAACATTTGTAAGGATACTCAAGACCTTTGGTTGCGCTGGGCGGCACTGCTTCATGATATAGGAAAGGCACCGACTAAAAAATTCAACTCCAAAATCGGATGGACATTCCATGGGCACGAATTTGTAGGCTCCAAAATGGTCTACAAACTATTCAAACGTCTTAAAATGCCCCTGAATGAAAAAATGAAATATGTTCAAAAACTGGTAATCATGAGTTCCAGACCCATTATCATTGCAGAGGAAATCGTTACCGATGCTGCCGTAAGAAGATTAGTTTTTGATGCAGGCGAAATTTTAGAAGATTTAATCACCCTTTGCGAAGCCGACATCACCACCAAAAACCCTGCCCGTTTCAAACGCTATCACAATAATTTTAAGCTTGTAAGGGAAAAAATCAAAGAAGTCGAGGAAAGAGACCGAGTCAGAAATTTTCAACCGCCTGTGACTGGAGAAATGATCATGAATCATTTTAATTTAAGACCTTGCAAAGAAATAGGACTCATCAAAGAAGCCATCAAAGAAGCCATATTGGAAGGCGAGATTCCCAATGAATACGAAGCCGCATTTGCCTTGATGATAAAAAAAGGAATTGATATAGGACTTGAAGCCCATGGAAAATAGTTTTATAAAATCGGTTAAGATCAGTCTGATATTGGTTTATTTGGTCATTGCTGCCGGATCCATTGTCAGAATGACCGGAAGCGGAATGGGTTGCCCCGATTGGCCCAAGTGTTTTGGTTATTGGATTCCTCCAACCGAAAGGTCACAACTGGATTGGAAATCCGACCAACAATACACCCAAGGTCAAGTCATTATTTTGGAGGAAAAACTCAGGGTCTCCAATGAGAACTTTAGATCGTCAGATGCATTTAATAATGATCATTGGGACTACTACACTCAGCATGACTATGCCCTATTCAATGTCTACCACACATGGATTGAATATCTGAATCGTTTGTTGGGCGCACTGGCAGGACTAGCAGTTCTGATAATGACGGCTTTATCCTTTTGGAGCTGGAAAAGAAACATCACCTATCCTATCGTTTCCATTTTGATTCTTTTTGGAATAGCATTACAAGCCTGGTTGGGAAAAACCGTAGTGGATTCTAATCTGTCGCCCCATAGCATCAGTCTGCATATGGGCATGGCCCTACTGATTGTACTGGGCTTGGTTTTTTTGCTTTTTTTAAGTCAAAAAAAAACGTTTTCTATCAGCGTGAAAACCAGTTTAAAAGTTTGGGTTTGGTTTGCAATGCTATTGACTCTATTTCAGATTGGACTGGGAACCCAAGTCCGGCAATTTGTCGATTTACAAATGGATAAACCCGCTGGACAATGGCTTGACAATGCCCCTATTAAATTTTATATTCACCGGACTTTATCCCTGCTTGTTTTAGGAGTGCACATAATAATCTTTTGGATATTGTCAAAAATGAAAGTTAATTTCAGGGTCTTCAATCAAATTTTGGGATTGATAGGATTGGAGATACTCAGCGGTATTTTGATGTTTTATCTCGATTTCCCCTTCAGTTCTCAACCATTACATTTAATTTTAGCTGCGCTTCTATTTGGTGCACAATCTTTTTTTATATTACAATTAATTTCAAACAGAAATTCATATGATCTATAGAATGCGAGCAATTTTGGATACTGAAATAGATGTTATCCGGGATTTTGAAATTAAAGCCACCGCTAAACTTGAAGAGCTGCACGATTCGGTTTCTCAGTCCTTTGGTTTCGCCGGAAACGAAATGGCCTCCTTTTACCGCTCCGATGAAAATTGGAAGCAGGGAGAAGAAATGCCTTTGTTCGATATGGGATTAGGGTCGGAAACCTTCAACGAAAAACCCCTTAACAAAGTTTTGTCGGAAAATGAAAACCGTCTAATCTATGTTTACGATTTCCTCAATCTCTGGACTTTTTTTATTGAATTGATGGAAATTACCGAAAAAGATATACTCAAAGATTACCCTAGTCTAATTTTTTCCCATGGTGAAGTACCCGAAACCCCTCCCGATAAGGATTTTGAGACTGAACAAGGTTTTGACAAAGACCTGAATGAGGGGAGTAAATCAGACCAAGATGAGTTTGAAGGGGACCAATTCTATTAAAGCAAGTCACCTAAACTGACATTCTGATAATTCCTTCGCATATAATCAAACGCGGCCTGCATCAACTCACCCATAGATTTACTTTTTGTAAATGCGTCGTCTTTTGTGAAAAGAAAAATTTCTTTTTTTAGATTTTCTAGATTTTCCGGAATGGTCAGCGGATCGTTCTTCATTATATTGACCAGAAAATCAATACGATTGCCCGAGTTGATCAATCTACGAGATACGATGGAGCGTTCCTCAATTTTATATTGCACAATGGACTCATGATTCAACTTGTCCTTAATCACCATCATCAGCGGGTAATTCTCCTTAAAGAATTGAGGGCGATAGACGGAAAGTTTACCCTCAAAGCATTGTTGGTCAAAATCTATGGCTCTAATCTTATAAATCACATGATCGAAATCGTGAATGGGAATAACTACATAATTGTAGGCGCGCATGTCTCCCAATAAACGTATCATACAACGCTCATTAAACTTAACGTACTCTTTGGCAATTTGGGCTTTTTCAGCAGCGCTGCACTCTGATAAATAGTCCTTAATAAAAATATCCCCTGGAATACCGGCAATATGTTCCTCAATCAAAGTATCGTGATTGACCATAAAATTAAGGTTGTAAGGCGAAAGGATGTGTTCAAACTCCAAGCCATAAACTCGAGAGGCATCGGTTTTCTTGACATAGAAATAGGTGAAATTATCATTCAAAATATTCCGAATTTTAATCCGAAAAGGTTTTGAATTACCAAAGGTACAGTAGTCGATTGCGTCAATATTTAGATCCGGTAAAGATGAGTCTCCACCATCTGAATATAGTTGGGTATAAATCGTCTTTAGATGGTAATCTATTTCCTCCCGATCAGAATCAGAATAGTAAACCCTAACCCATAATGTGTCATTGTCATTTTTATCATAAACGATCACGGAGCCAGAAAATCGCAACAAATCCTCATAACATATCGAAGACTCCATCCAACGATCATATTTTTTCAAAAAATGCATCAAAGCTTTGGATATAGGGAAAAAAGGCTTTTTTTTTGAAATCAATTTATCCTCCACTACACTTTTTTTTACAAAAATACCTCTTTTTCCGGATTGTGTTTCTATAATCATTCAACAAGAGAAAACAATCGTATAAAATTGTTGAAAGGTAATTTAAACTTTAATTTTGCAAAATGCAATTTAAACTGGAGTCCCAATTTTCACCAACCGGAGACCAACCGGAAGCTATCCATCAGATCACAACAAGTTTTTCTGAAGGAGAAAAATTCGTAACCCTGCAGGGGGTTACTGGCTCAGGTAAAACCTTTACTGTGGCCAATATGGTTCAAAAATTGCAACGCCCAACATTGGTCTTAGCCCACAACAAAACTTTAGCTGCTCAGCTCTATTCAGAATTCAAACAGTTTTTCCCCAATAATGCAATAGAGTATTTTGTTTCCTATTACGATTACTACCAGCCGGAAGCCTATATTCCATCCAGTGGCTTGTACATTGAAAAGGATCTGTCCATTAATGAAGAAATTGAAAAGCTGCGATTGAGTACCACCTCCTCACTACTTTCTGGAAGAAGGGATGTTTTGGTGGTTGCCTCTGTCTCCTGTTTGTATGGTATTGGGAATCCGGTAGAATTTCAAAAAAATGTCATCGCTGTTGAAAAGGGAGTTGTCATTTCAAGAACCGATCTATTGCATCGATTAGTGCAAAGCCTTTATTCGCGTACAACAGGGGAGTTTAATAGAGGGAACTTTAGGGTCAACGGTGACATCATAGACATCTATCCGGGCTATGCCGATATGGCTTTTAAAATTCATTTTTTTGGCGATGAAATTGAAGAAATTGAATCTTTCGATCCCATAGAAAACAAACTTTTGGAAAAATTTGATCGGATAACACTTTTCCCCGCCAATATGTTTGTTACTTCTCCCGACATTCTCCAGAACGCCATTACGCAAATTCAAGAGGATTTGGTAAAACAGGTCGACTATTTCAATGCTAACGGTAGTTTTTTGGAGGCCAAACGATTGCATGAACGCACAGAATTTGACTTGGAGATGATTCGTGAATTGGGCTATTGTTCAGGTATTGAGAATTATTCCCGATATCTTGACGGTAGGGACCCTGGTACCCGACCTTTCTGTTTGCTAGATTATTTTCCGGACGATTATTTGATGGTAGTGGACGAAAGCCATGTAACCATTTCTCAGGTACATGCTATGTACGGCGGGGACCGAAGCCGCAAAGAAAACCTGGTCAATTATGGATTCCGATTACCTGCTGCCATGGACAACCGACCATTAAAATTTGAGGAGTTTGAAGCCTTGCAAAATCAAGTAATCTATGTGAGTGCGACTCCGGCAGACTATGAACTCAAAAAAACCGAAGGGGTATATGTAGAACAAATCATTCGCCCCACGGGACTGCTGGATCCGGAAATAGAAATACGACCCAGTTTAAATCAAATAGACGATCTGATAGAGGAAATACAAGTAAGGGTAGAAAAAGATGAGCGCACGCTGGTTACTACACTTACAAAAAGAATGGCAGAAGAATTGACCAAGTATTTTGCACGGGTCAACATCCGTTGTCGCTACATCCACAGTGATGTCGATACTTTGGAACGAGTAGAGATCATGCAAGACCTACGTAAAGGATTGTTTGATGTACTGGTAGGGGTCAACCTGTTGAGAGAAGGCTTAGACTTACCGGAAGTTTCTTTGGTAGCCATTTTGGATGCGGACAAAGAAGGTTTTTTGAGAAGTCACCGTTCCTTGACCCAAACGGTGGGGAGGGCTGCACGAAATGTCAATGGCAAGGCCATCATGTATGCTGATAACATCACCAAAAGCATTCAAAAGACCATAAACGAAACCCTGTACCGCAGGGATAAACAGCAGACCTATAACCTTAAAAACAAGATCACTCCTACTGCACTGAATAAATCATTGGACAATGCTTTGTCCAAAAATTCGGTGGCCACCTATGCCCAAGAGTTGAGTGATCGAAAAGCCGCCGAGGCCAAAAACCACTATTTGAGCAAAGAAGAGGTAGAAAAGAAAATCCGTGAATCCAGAAAGGCCATGGAATCTGCTGCAAAAGACTTGGACTTTTTTGAGGCTGCAAGACTTCGGGACGAGATCAAATCTTTACAAAAGGAACTGCAAAAAAAAAAAGCTTAGTCAGATGACTAAGCTTTTAAAAAAAACCAAAATTAATTTATAGAAATCAACTTTTTGGGTTGAGGCAGGGCCTCTGTTTTTTTGGGAAGACTAATCGTCAAGATTCCTTCCTTGTAATTGGCGCTAATTTTATCAGCAGAAACTGTTTCGGGAATACTGAATGATCTATTAAAAGAATTATAGCCAAATTCCTTAAGGGTAAAGCTAATATCTCTATCAGTAGATTTTGTCTGGTTTGCAGAAAAAATTGTCAATACATCCTCCTCCAATTCGATTATAAAATCACTTTTTTTCTTTCCTGGTGCCGCAAATTCAATATTGAAATGGTCATCGGCCTCGATGATATTCGCTGCGGGAAAAGTTGAGTTGATGTGTTTACAATCTTGATTGAAGAAAAAATCGTCAATCAAGGAAGTAAATACAGGGTTTTGTCTTTTTATTAAATTCATGGTTTTAAGATTTTAATTAAACTATTTTGTAAAAGCTAAATTCAAATCTTATACCATTAGAAAAAAATGACAATATGTCTTTTAATTTCTAAAATTTAATGTCATTTTGTCATCTTTAGCGATTCTTGCACCTTTTGAGCGGCTTCTTCAAAGGCTGAAGCAGACAAAACATTAAGTCCGGAATCGTCAATAATTTTTTTTGCTATGCCAGCATTAGTTCCTTGTAAACGCACAATAATGGGCACCTTTATAGTATCTCCCATGTTTTTATAGGCGTCTACAATTCCCTGCGCTACACGGTCACAACGAACAATTCCTCCAAAAATGTTTACCAAAATAGCAGCTACATTGGGGTCTTTTAATATTAATCGAAAAGCGATCTCTACACGCGTTGCATCAGCGGTACCTCCAACATCTAAAAAATTGGCCGGGGATCCTCCGGATTGTTTGATTAAATCCATCGTAGCCATGGCTAATCCAGCACCGTTGACCATACATCCCACATTTCCATCCAATGCAACATAATTCAAACCTACTTCACGGGCCTCAACCTCAGTAGGGTTTTCTTCAGTTAGGTCTCT
Source organism: uncultured Flavobacteriaceae bacterium (assembly GCA_913043275.1). Classification (GTDB taxonomy): domain Bacteria; phylum Bacteroidota; class Bacteroidia; order Flavobacteriales; family Flavobacteriaceae; genus UBA8316. The sequence continues at coordinate 34,160 of CAJWLL010000005.1, forward strand.
GAATTCTAAATAGTCTTTATGTCGAAATAGGGCATTGTCATCCAAAGTTACCTTTGCATCAACAGCGATGATTTTATCATCAGAAGTTTTTAATACGGGGTTAATCTCAAAAAGAGAAGCATCAGCACCAATATAGGCATTGTATAGAGCAGTAATGAATTTCACCATTTCCTTAAAAGCTGGTCCGCTTAAACCCAAGTTAAAAGCGACATTTCTAGCTTGAAAACTCTGAAGTCCATGTGCAGGGTCGATTTCTTCAGTAAAAATTAACTCAGGTGTATTTTCTGCTACAGCCTCAATATCCATACCTCCCTCAGTGGAATACATAATCATATTGTTTCCTGTTGAACGGTTAAGCAAAACTGAAACATAAAATTCTTTAGGCTCTGAATCTCCAGGGTAGTAAACATCTTCGGCGATCAATACTTTATTAACTTTCTTTCCTTGTGCCGGGGTTTGAGGAGTAATCAATTGCATCCCAATGATATCTTCGGATATGGATTTGACATCATCTAGGCTTTTGGCTAATTTGACACCCCCCCCTTTGCCACGACCTCCAGCATGGATTTGTGCCTTGATTACATGCCATGAGGTTCCAGTCTCTGCCGAAAGCTTTTCCGCTGCAGAAACTGCTTCATTGGGATTGTTAGCTACAATACCATTTTGTACGGCAACGCCAAAGCTGGATAAAATCTCTTTGCCTTGATATTCGTGTAAATTCATTCTTTGAAATTTCTATCCAAAAATAGTAAATCACTACTGAATAAAACATCATTAGACCAAAAGTATAATGTTACATATAAAACAATAAGTTTAATTTTTATAACATCTGTTAATTTAGGGCTGTGGTTTGATTATTGGGATTAAATTTGTCATCGATTAAATAAGAAAAAAGTGACGAACAGTAATTTATTGGCCATTGCCTCGAAGTATGGGAATCCCTTATATGTTTATGACTCAGAAAAAATAGCTTCTCAGTACCAAAGGTTAACTTCTGCTTTTAGTAGTATAGAAAATATTAGAATCAATTATGCCGCTAAAGCCTTGTCCAATATCTCAATCCTAAAACTAATGCGACAATTGGGTTCGGGACTGGATACGGTTTCCATCCAGGAGGTGAAATTGGGACTTGCAGCAGGTTTTGATCCTCAAGCTATAATTTATACCCCCAATGGGGTTTCCCTAAAAGAAATTGAGACGGTTGCCAAAATGGGTGTACAGATCAATATCGACAACCTATCCCTTTTGGAACAATTCGGTACACGCAATCCTAAAATCCCCGTTTGTATTCGAATTAACCCTCATGTGATGGCAGGGGGCAACAGCAATATCTCTGTAGGGCATATTGACTCCAAATTTGGTGTCTCTATTCATCAAATCCCCCATTTACTTAGGATTGTAGAAAATACCGCTATGAATATCAACGGTATTCATATGCATACAGGCAGTGATATTTTAGACATCGATGTTTTCCTCAATGGAGCCGAAATTTTATTCGATGCAGCAAAGCATTTTAAAATGCTTGAATTTTTAGATTTTGGCAGTGGTTTTAAAGTTCCTTATCATGTGAACGATATCGAAACCAATATCGAGGAACTAGGTGTAAAATTATCCAAAAGATTTATTTCATTCTGTAAAGAAAACGGCAGTGACCTTCAATTGATCTTTGAACCAGGTAAGTTTTTGGTCAGTCAGGCAGGGCACTTCCTCACCCAAGTGAATGTAGTCAAACAAACCACCTCCACCGTCTTTGCACAGGTAGATAGTGGTTTTAACCATTTGATCCGACCCATGCTTTACGGCTCCCATCACCATATTGAAAACATTTCGAATCCAAAAGGAAAAAAAAGGTTTTACTCGGTGGTCGGATATATATGTGAAACTGACACCTTTGGTAGCAATCGCAAAATCGCGGAGATCAGCGAAGGAGATATATTAGTGTTTAGAAATTGTGGCGCCTATTGTTTTTCGATGGCAAGCAACTACAATTCACGTTACAGACCCGCAGAGGTTTTATGGCATGAGGGCAAATCATATTTGATCCGAAAAAGAGAGACCTTTGATGACATCCTCAATAATCAAGTAGAGATTGATTTTACTGAGGTATTTAATAATTAAATTACAACTGAGAAAAAAGCATTAAATTGTTTTTTTTTATGTTTCAATAATTTTTAAGATCGTCACGCGTTAAGACTTTTAGAGGTGGGAGAGAAAAGCTATTTTTACACTCCTTATAAACTCTTTAAGAGCCATTTAATACTTTAAAAAACACCCTAGAAAATCACCCCAGACCCCAGCAATTCTCTATCATTGTACCATGCCACAAATTGACCGGAAGTAATGGCCGATTGATGTTCATCAAACAAGACATAAAAGGCATCAGTTTTTGGGAAAAGGGTGGCTTTTTGCAAAGGCTGTCGGTAGCGTATTCGAGCCATCACAGACATGCTATCCCCATAGGATGTTTTTAGATCATCCCTTACCCAATGCACATCACCAACCCTAACCTTCAGAGCCTTTCGAAACAAACCAGAGTGATCTTTACCTTGACCAACATAAACGATATTTTCTTCCACATCAATGTCAATAACAAATAGAGGCTCAGGGGTTCCTCCAACTGACAGCCTTTTTCTTTGGCCAACGGTGAAAAAATGCGCCCCTTGGTGTTTACCCACTATTTTTCCATCTGTGGCTTGAAAACGGGTTTTTCTAGATTGATCCGTCAAGGTTTTGGGCTCCTCTTTACTCTTATAAAAATCTTGGGGTATCTCTATTATGTAACCTACTTTGGGTCGCAGTTGTTGTTGTAAAAAATCGGGCAAACTTACTTTTCCGATAAAGCAAAGTCCTTGAGAGTCTTTTTTTTCTGCAGTAACCAAGTCCAATTCACGAGCAATTTTCCGTACTTCCGATTTTTTCAAATGACCTATTGGAAATAAGGTTTTGGCCAATTGATCTTGAGTCAATTGACAGAGGAAATAAGATTGGTCTTTGTTGCCGTCAGCACCGCTGATCAATCGGTAAATACTCTTGTTTTCGACAAAAAGTGCTTCTTTTTGACAATAATGCCCCGTAGCCACATAGTCTGCCCCCAAAGACAGGGCGATTTTCAAAAAAACGTCAAACTTAATTTCCCGGTTACAAAGTACATCGGGGTTGGGGGTTCTTCCAGCAGCGTATTCGTCGAACATATAGTCAACGATGCGTTCTTTATATTCAGCACTTAAATCTAAGGTTTGAAAAGGGACTCCCAACTTTTCAGCTACCAACATAGCATCATTACTGTCTTCAAGCCAAGGACATTCATTTGATAGTGTCACAGACTCATCGTGCCAGTTTTTCATAAACAGGCCAATGACTTCGTAATCCTGCTGAGTTAGTAAATAGGCAGCTACACTTGAGTCTACACCCCCAGACAATGCTACAATTACCCTTTTCTTTTTCATGGAGTAAAGTTACGCCAAGAAATTAAAATATAATCCTAATAGCATAAGGCTATCTCCCGCGTGCTTTTTTTTGCTTTTCGGCCTCTTCCATTGCTTTTTGCAGACGTGCAGAAAAGCCTCCAGATTTTTTGGGCTTCTTTTTGTTCTCCTCAATCTGAGCATGGATTTTTTGGTCGTCAATGATATAATTCTTAATCACCAACATCAAAAAGATGGTCAACAGGTTAGAAACAAAATAGTACAAACTCAAACCACTTGCGTAGTTGTTAAAGAAAAACAACATCATAAGTGGCATCAGGTACATGATGACTTTCATATTGGGCATTCCTGGCTGTTGAGGCATGGTTTGCTGGCCGGTGGTCATCTGGGTATAAAAGAAGATAGCTACAGAGGCCAAAATGGGAAATAGACTGACATGGTCACCGTAAAATGGAATGTTAAATCCTAAGTCTAGAATCGAGTCATATGAAGACAAATCATCTGCCCATAGAAAACTCTTTTTTCGCAATTCAAAAGCAACGGGGAAAAAAGTGAAAAGGGCATAAAAAACAGGGAGTTGCAACAAAGCCGGGATACAACCTGCCATGGGATTGGCTCCGGCGCGGTTGTAGAGACTCATCGTTTCCTGTTGACGCTTTACTGAATTATCTTTGTGTTTTTTGTTTAATTCCTCAATTTCAGGTTTTAATACTTTCATTTTGATCTGAGAAACATAGGACTTGTAGGTTACAGGAGACATGGCTAAACGAACAATGACAGTCATTAATATAATGGCGATACCGTGGGGTAGGAAAGAAGATAAGAATCCATACAAAGGCAAAAAGATGAATCGATTCAACCATCCAAAAATACCCCATCCCAAGGGTATAGAAGATTCTAGATCCCTCTCATAAGATTTTAAAGTTTGATAATCGGTAATTCCAAAATAATACTCAAACCGACTTCCAAATTCCCCCGATTGATAAGCCAATGGGATTTGTACGCCAAATTTTTTGGTAAATACCTCGTCTAAAGAAGGGTCATCTGACAAGTTTTCGGAAGTAACTCTAAGTTGATCTATAGGCTTTTCGGGAATCAAAATAGCACTGAAAAAGTGTTGTCTAAAAGAAACCCATCGCACCTCCTCCGGGGATTCCTCATCACTTCCACTCAGGGATAGATAATCTATTTTATCCCTTTCATAGCCGTAAGTGAGTTCGGTATAGCGCCCCTCATAATCAATACTTTTGGAATTTCGGTAAGCACTGGTTTCCCAGGATAATAGCGCCGGCTCACTGCTGTCCAATAGAGCCGAAATTCCCGAAGATTGAATGGTAAAATCAACCAAAAAATGCTCTGCGTCAATGGAATAAACAAATTCCAAATACTGGTTGGGTGCAATGGCCGCTTTTAGGGATAGTATTTGCTTTCCATTTTCGGAACTCATTTGAGGGGAAAAATAAAAGTCTTTGGTGTTGAGTCTTCGACCATCTTTGGTGGTGAACTGAACATTGAATTGAGTGTTTCCTTCTTTGACCAATTCCAAGGGTTGATCAAGGTAATCGGTATAATCTTTGAGTCGAACAAGCTCAAGCAGCCCGCCCATAGGACTGACTTTTATTAAAAGATCTTTATTTTCAATTATTTGGGTAGTAGCTCCCTGATCGGTCATCCAATTACTGAAAATCCCAAAAGTACTTTGTAGGTTTATTTTATGAAGGGAGTCGTTTAATTGAATGGGGGGCGCTTCCTTCTGTTCAGTTGCGACTTCGGTTTTTTCGGGTTGCGCGGACGGACTTGTTCCCTCTTCAGGTTTATTAACATACAGCATCCATGTAAGGATCATCGCAATGAGCACGAATCCAATGAATTGGTAGGGGTCAAATCTTCTTTCTTCCATGAGTTTTAGTTCGGTTGCTGTAAGCTAAGATAGTCAATACTCGCTTTTATAAAATCAACAAATAAGGGATGTGGATTGGAAACTGTACTCTTGTATTCGGGATGAAACTGCACACCTACAAACCAAGGGTGATCCTGATTCTCTATGATTTCTACCAGATCCGTTTCCGGGTTGACACCGGAAACTTTTAAAGCTCCTTTTTCAAACACCTCAGTTTTAAATTGGTTATTAAACTCATAACGGTGACGGTGGCGCTCCGTAATTTGTTCTTTTCCATAAACCTCAGCAACTTTACTGCCTTCGGTAAGATTACAATTCCATGTTCCCAAACGCATTGTGCCCCCTTTGTTGACCACTCCTTTTTGACTTTCCATTAAGTCTATTACAGGGTAATCTGTGTTTTCATCGATCTCAGTAGAATTGGCATTGGAGTGGGATAACACATTTCTGGCATATTCAATAACCGCCATTTGCATACCCAAACAAATTCCGAAAAAAGGAATATTTTTTTCCCTCACATAAGTAATAGCATCAATCTTACCTTCTATTCCTCTACCTCCAAAACCAGGTGCCACAATAAGACCTTGAAGATCTTTTAGCTCTTCTTGGGCGTTGATCTGATTCAAGAATTCAGAATGGATGGTTACCACCTCCACCTCTGCCTCATTTATCGCTCCAGCATGAATCAAAGCTTCCAATATCGATTTATAAGAATCCTGTAACTCTACATATTTTCCCACTAAACCAATTTTTACTTTTATATTGGGATTTTTATATTTTTCCAAAAAGGACTTCCAATGGTCGAGATTCAATTCGGATTTAGGTGTTAATTTTAATTTATCCAAAACGACTTGATCCAATCCCTCCTCCAACATTTTCATTGGAACATCATAAATTGTATCTACATCTATAGATTGAATTACCGCCTCTGATTTTACATTACAAAAAAGGGCCAGTTTTTTACGAAGTTCGTCAGATAATTTGTGTTCCGTTCTACAGACTAATACGTCGGCTTTAATTCCACTTTCCATTAAAGTTTTAATAGAATGTTGTGTCGGCTTTGTTTTCAACTCTCCTGCTGCAGAGAGATAGGGAATTAATGTTAAATGAATGACCATTGTATTTTCCTCTCCCAATTCATAAATCAATTGTCGGACGGATTCAATATAGGGTAAGGATTCAATGTCTCCAACTGTTCCACCAATCTCAGTAATCACAATATCAAAATCACCCCTATTTCCAAGGATTTGCATTCTTTCTTTGATTTCATTAGTAATATGTGGAACTACTTGCACAGTTTTTCCCAAAAACTCCCCCCTTCGCTCTTTTTCAATCACGCTTTGATAAACCCTTCCTGTAGTTACATTGTTGGCCTGCGATGTTTTGATGTTCAAAAATCTTTCGTAATGTCCCAAGTCCAAATCAGTTTCCGCTCCATCATCAGTGACATAACATTCTCCATGCTCATATGGGTTGAGCGTGCCTGGATCTACGTTGATATAGGGATCAAATTTTTGAATAGTGACCCTAAAGTTTTGGGCCTGTAATAACTTAGCCAATGATGCCGCTATGATTCCTTTTCCTAGGGAAGAAGTAACCCCTCCTGTAACAAAAATATACTTTATATCCGGCATCCAGTTTGATTTCTACGATGATTAACCGGGCTCAAATTTACAAAATACCAAGTTACTTTTATGGCATTTCTACTATTTCTTTAGCTCGATAATATCATAACCCTTATGTTGCAATAAAAAATAGCCTGTGTTTTCAAAATTATTATTTCGCTTTTTATATAAGAAACGGTGCTCTTCGTAATCCGTTTCTCCAATCTGATCTATTGATCTGAAATTACTGGAGTAGGCTTTTCTTAGGATCAAATCCATCGTAAAGTCATAAGCGCGGATGGCAGTTCTATTGGGCGGTTTACCAAATGTCTTAATGTAGTTAATTTGAAAATGATTGTATTCACCTAGTTTTAAGGGTAATCGATCTGTGGTATAGGTAAACTTCAAATCCCCCAGTTGCCTTAGCGTCAAGTTAGGGTTTTCATACACATTACCCCTGTAGGTGGTAAACAATTGAACGGATCTAAGTTCCGAGTTCTGGGCACTCATCTGAGAGCTGGCACTGGAAATCAACGAAAAATCTTGGCTTTCCAGTATTACCTTGTTGGGAAGCGAATCCACCAAAAGGGAATCAACCAAATCAGGGAGCAAATAATTGCTCTTTTCCGGACGTAAAACTGTAGCCTTTGGAAACAATTCCAAAAGTTCTTTTTCCACCGAGCGGCTTAACGAATCCGCCACCAAAACAATATTGTCTTCTCGATCCAATTTATTGTCCAAATACTCGTACATTCTTTTTCTTAGAAAATTTTTGGATGTCACCGATTGATAAACCGCCTCCCTAAGAACTACGGGATTGGTCGAAAGAGGAGCGAATTTAGGAATCTTACGCACTTGGGTATTAGTGGACAGGTAGTCAAAATTGGAGGGGATCAAAGGGCCGATAATGGCATCGGTATCCGAAAAATCATGGGTGTTGACAATTTCATTAAGCTTAGAAATATTGTTTTGCGTATCAAAAACATTTAGCTTTACAGAGACTCCGAAGTGACACAAGGTGTCAACTGCAAGCAACACACCAGAGTAAAAATCTACAGATAGGGTATGCAAGTTTCGACTTTGTAATAACCTACGGGTATCTTCAATAGAGTCGTATTCTATCTCATTGGCCTTAAAAGGTAACAATAGGGCCAATTCAATTTTATGAACTTCTTTGATGGAATCCAAAAGTGAAATACGTTCTACCAAAAGGTCATCCTGAATCTTAAGCTCTCCAGTGGCTTCGGCGGGAACCCTCAATATCATACCTGCCTGCAACCCAAGTTCTGATAGATTAGGATTGAGGGAATCCAACACCTTTTGGGTGACCCCTATTTTTTTTTCGATGCGATAATATCCTTCCTTGGGAAGCACTTTATAATAATTGTAATCACTGTCCCAAACTGGATCAATAGTTTCACTTTCAGTTGTTGAAGCTAAAACCGGAACGCGAATTTCCTGACCCTCCTTAAGTCCCTTTCTGATTTGAGGGTTTAGGGCCTCTAATTCCGGAATGGTCATCTGGAGATTATAAGCTATGCGCCATTTGGTCTCTTTGAGCTTTACGATATAGGCTTGTGTACTATCATCTACTTTAACCGGCTCGGTTACTTTCTCAACCACTTCCGGATATATGGGGATGCGCAAAACCATTCGCTTTCTCAAACCAATTTTTTTCAAAAGGGGATTGTAGTCATTTAGCTGCGTTTCTGTAATGTTGTATTTTCTAGTAATACCGAAGATAGTCTCTTTTTTCTTGACCTTGTGAGAAAGAAACTTTACTGGAATCTCCTGTGCGGTGGAAAAGAGAATTCCAAACATTAAAAGAACAAGGAAAAGAATTTTATTTTTTTTCAATTTATTTTTTCTTCAGGTCTATTCCCATTCAATCGTTGCAGGAGGTTTAGAGCTTATATCATACACCACCCGGTTAACTCCCTTTACTTTGTTGATGATCTCATTGGATATTTTTTGCAAAAATGCATAAGGTAAATCTACCCAATCTGCTGTCATCCCATCGGTTGATTGAACTGCACGAAGGACTATACACTTTTCATAAGTGCGTTCATCACCCATCACCCCAACGCTATTTACAGGCAATAGCATTGCGCCTGCCTGCCAAACTTGGTCATACAGATCCCAAGATTTTAATCCATTGATAAAAATTGCATCTACCTCTTGGAGCATGTGAACCTTTTCTAAGGTGATGTCTCCCAAAATTCTGATCCCCAGTCCGGGTCCGGGAAAAGGATGACGACCCAATAATTCGGTATCGATACCAATACTGGCTCCTACTCGCCTCACCTCGTCTTTAAACAACATCTTAAGAGGTTCTACCAGCTTTAGCTTCATATAATCGGGTAACCCACCTACATTGTGATGGGATTTGATGGTTGCCGAGGGACCGTTTACAGAAATGGATTCAATTACATCGGGATAGATTGTGCCTTGGGCCAACCAGCTAACCCCAAGTATGTTTTTGGATTCATCATTAAAAACATCTATAAAGGTATTGCCGATGATTTTTCTTTTTTTCTCTGGGTCGGCCTCTCCTTTTAAAGCCTTAAGGAATTGAACCGAGGCATCAACACCTTTGACGTTCAAACCCATGCCTTCGTATTGATTCAATACGCTTTCAAACTCGTTTTTTCTCAATAAACCATTATTGACAAAAACACAATGCAACTGCTTGCCGACAGCTTTGTGCAATAAAAATGCCGCTACAGTGGAATCAACACCACCTGACAGTCCCAAAATCACTTTTTCGTCACCTACGATATCGACAATTTTTTTTACTGTCATTTCCACAAAAGATTCGGGGGTCCAGTTTTGTTGGATTCCGGCAATTTTGATCAAAAAGTTTTCCAAAAGTATTTTCCCATCTTTGGTATGGTATACCTCGGGGTGGAATTGGATTCCAAAAGTGGTTTCTCCCTCGATACAATAAGCCGCGTTTTTAACATCCTCTGTACTGGCCAGAAGTAATCCTCTATCGGGTAATTGGTCAATGGTATCGCTATGACTCATCCAAACTTGACTGCCTTTGCTAATGTCTTCAAAAAATGGCTCTCCAGATTGGACAAAGGATAGATTTGCTCTACCGTATTCTCGGTTGTTGGAGGGGTTGACCACCCCTCCAGAAAAATGGGCTAAATACTGTGCTCCATAGCAAACTGCAAGCAAGGGTAGTTTGCCTCTTATAGCCGAAACATCGAAATAAGGCGCCTCCTCTGAAAGAACAGAATAAGGAGAACCCGAAAGGATCACAGCATTGAATTCCTCAATACACTTCGGTGAATTATTAAAAGGATGGATTTCACAGTAGATGAACAGTTCTCTGACACGTCTAGCGATCAATTGGGTGTATTGTGACCCAAAATCAAGAATCAATACTTTGTCTTGCATCTTTCAAAAATACAATATATTCAGTTGGTTTGAATTGGTAATAAAAGGATTTTATTAAAAAAATGTTGATGAAACTCAGACCTCGAGTACAGAGAATTCAGCAGATAAAGGATCAAAATTTTCCATCAGAAAATCGATGAATTTACTGCCGTGTTCTAGATAAAAACTGCTGAAATTCTCCACCCTTTCTTGCAACTGTCCTCCTGGAAAAAGCTGTTCCTGCAATAAAACTAAACGCTCTACTTGATCCTTTAACTTAACTTTTTGGGCTTTTAATAGACGATTCTCCAAACGGTCAATTCCATTAAACTGTTTTACCTTTTGGGCCTTGACTGCACCCTCAAAAGAGATATCTGTTTCCTGAATCAGTGACTCCAAATATTCAAACTGTACTTCGAGGAGTTTTTTAAATGGGGACAAATCTAAATCAATGTTACTAATCTGCCTTACTTTTTTGTTTATCAACGAATTTCTTTTAAGAAAAAGGTCTTTCAATTCCAGTTTAAAATTTCTGATTTTACGTACATTTTTCTCACTGATCAATAAAGCTGCGTTTCGCAAAACCATAATAGGAAAAGGAACTTTCTGAGCATCAAAAAAAGATTTAAGTTCTAGCCAATAAGCTAGCTCCCCACCACCTCCGATATAGGCTATATTAGGCAGTATAACCTCCTGATAGAGTGGACGCAGTAAAACGCTAGGAGAAAAATTTTCAGAAGATTTATCAAGTAAACCTATCATTTCTAATGCATCAATACTTTCTTCTTTTCCATCCCAGGTATAACCGTTTTCATTTTTTAACAACCGATGCCTTTTTCCTTCTTCCAAAAAAAACAAATTTAAATCTCTAGGTTTAACTTGAGGCTTGTAATTAGGATTATAATTCTTTTTTAGGGTATCAATTTGGGAAAGGACACTTTGCGCACAGCTTTTTCTTTGTAATTCCTCCTTTAAATAAGGAATAAAGTGTTTTTTTAAGGCCGTGTCATAACCATCAATAATCAACAGTCCATAATCCTCAAAGAGAGAATTCACAAAGATTCTCGTCGCATGAGACAAATCACCTCCAGCATCATAGCTTTTTTCGATCAAAGCTTTTAATGCCTTCGCGTTGATACTTCTGCCTAGTTCTTGTTTGAATAGATCTAAAAGGGACTTCAAACTTTTGGTTTTTATTTTCCCTACTGCTCCCCTCGACTCATCATTCCATTGGAATTTTTTGCCTCGGAAAATAAAAGCGCTGATTTCCTCAACATCATGGTCTTCTGTCGCCATCCAATAAATGGGAACAAAATCCATATCGGGATATTGGTCTTTTAGTTGTCGACAAAGTTTGATAGCACTGACAATCTTATAAATAAAATAGAGGGGGCCGGTCATCAAACACATCTGATGCCCGGTGGTAACTGTAAGGGTGTTTTCGTTTTCAAGCTGTTGGAGGTTTTTAGCTACTGAGGAGGACATTTCTATATTGCTATACTGCCGGCAAAGACTCTCACAAAGTGTTTTTCTGATCTGAAGAGAGAAAACCTTCTTTTTTGTTAACGCTTGTTGGTAAAGATTTATAAAACTGGGCACACCACTGTGAAATGCTTGTAATTCCTTTTTATCGTTCAGATAATCACATATCAGTTCGGAAAAATATCCTGTTTTGACAAACGGAATCTGATGCGCTTTCATGACCATTTTAGCTTAAAGATAGGAGTGTTTTTTTATTTCCAAAAGGATTGATTTTTATAGGAACACCATAAAGGTCAAAATCTGTTGCATCTAAAATTTTAACATCTAAGAAATATCCAAGCTTGAGATAGTGTTTTTTTGCATCGATTAACACTTCGTTGTCAACGTCTGGAGAGTCGATTTCAGTTCTGCCGACGAAGTAGTCACCTTTTTTTCGATCAATGACACAACGGTAGATTTTACCTACCTTTTTTTGGTTCTGTTCCCATGAGATTTCAGATTGTATTTTCATGATTTCATTTGCTCGATCCTGCTTTACTTTCTTTGGCACATTATCTTCCAATTGATAGGCATGGGTGTTTTCTTCATGGCTGTAAGTAAAACATCCCAAGCGCTCAAACCGCATGACCTTTACCCATTGCTTTAGGGTTTCAAAATCAGCTTCTGTTTCACCGGGATAACCAACAATCAGAGAAGTTCTCAAAGCTATTTCGGGTAAAATTGATCGGATATTTTCAATCAAATCCGTCGTCTTTTTTTGAGTCGTTCCCCTTCGCATGGATTTTAGAATGGGGTCGGAAATGTGCTGTAACGGAATGTCCAAATAATTGCAAATCTTAGGCTCCCTTTTCATTACCTCTATAACCTCCATGGGAAACCCTGTAGGAAAGGCATAGTGCATTCGTATCCATTCTATACCAGACACCTTAGCCAAAGCACAAAGTAAATCAGCCAATCGTCTTTCTTTATAGAGGTCAAGGCCGTAATATGTTAAGTCTTGTGCAATTAGCAGTAATTCTTTGACTCCATTTTCCGCTAGTTTTTCAGCCCTTTGAACCAATTCCTCTATCGGGGTGGAACGGTGTTTGCCGCGCATGAGTGGAATGGCGCAAAAAGAACAGGGACGGTCACAGCCTTCAGAAACCTTAAAGTAAGCGTAATTTTTGGGGGTTGTCGTCTGTCTTTCTCCTAACAATTCGTGTTTGTAATCCGCCTCCAATGCCTTCAGTAATTGGGGTAAATCAGTAGTGCCGAAATAGGCATCCACTTGCGGCATTTCCTTTTCCAAATCAGGCTTGTAACGCTCAACCAAGCAACCTGTAACAAAGAGTTGATCAATTCTGCCTGTTTGCTTTTTTTGGATTTGCTCCAAAATAGTATTAATAGATTCCTCCTTGGCATTGTAAATGAAGCCGCAGGTATTGACCACTACAATATTCCCTTCCTCCTCGTGAACCACATTTTTGTTATTGGCATTTAACTGACCCATCAAAACCTCCGAATCATATAGGTTTTTGGAACAGCCCATGGTGATGATATTGATTTTATTTTGCTTTCTACTTTTGGTTCTCAACAGCTTTTATTTAGTTCAGTTCAATATCTAATTGTTTTTGTAAAAATGCCAGTGCTGCAAGTTCAGCTTGTTGGTGATTTGGGGTGCTTAAATGAGAAATCATTACATGATCTCCTACTTCAGAAAAAGCCACTTTTTGTTTTTTATCTTCGGAAGTGCCAAGCTGGTCAAACATTCTCAACATGGCAGGAATAGAGACCACCTTGTCCTGCTCCTCTTCATTTTTATAATAATATCCCATAAAAACTGGAGCAGTAATTCTTTGAAAAATATCGGGACGCATCCCTGTTTCCAAAAGCTTTTGGAGCTCAACAGTAGATTCCAAGCGGTAGCGGGTAGTCCAATATTTTTGTTTTTGCTCCGTAATCTTGTTCATGGTGTAATATTTACTCCCCAGCACCCATTGGGCGATTTGAAGCCCCCAGGGTAAAGTCAATAGTTTGGATTTGGGATCGTAAATTTCGATATTTGGACTAAACAGTAACAAAGCGGCAATTTGAATATCATTACCCAAAACCAAGGATAAAGTGCCGCCCGAAGAACAGGAAATAATTATTACCTTTTCGCCTATTTTTTTAGCAACTGCCAATGCCTCTCTTGCACTATCAAGATATTTTTTACCAGTAAAATTTAACAGGGGTTCTTTTTCAATCAATCCATGATCACTTAGACGGGGCAGGTAGAGGTTTGCTTTCAAAGCACGGGCAATATTACGGTGTACTGGATCACCCTCTTCGGTGCTGGCAGAAAAACCGTGTAAGTATAGGATGCTATATGCAGTTTTTTTGGGGATGGAATCATAAAATTCTAACTCAGAGGCATTATCTGGTTTAATGTTGTGCAAAGCCGACTCTTTGGCATCTATCCAATCTTTAAGTTCAGTAATATGGAAGGGGGGGGTGGGTAGTGGCTTATCTAAATCGGGTGCCTTTAATTCTGGCCCCAAAACAAAAAGTCCAAAAAGAACAGATGGTATAAAAAAAGTTTTTTCTATGATTTTCATTGATCTTGCTTAACTAAAAAAACTCCCTACAAAGGTCCCAGAATGAAACAACTGTAGGTCCTCCAATCCTTCGCCAACACCAATATACTTTACTGGAATTTGGAATTGATCGGAAATCCCAATAACAACACCTCCTTTGGCTGTCCCATCAAGCTTGGTAATTGCCAATGCCGTTACCTCTGTGGCAAGGGTAAATTGTTTGGCTTGCTCAAAGGCATTTTGTCCCGTAGACCCATCTAAAACCAATAGAACTTCATGGGGAGCATTTGGAACTACTTTTTGCATTACTTTTCTGACTTTGGTCAATTCATTCATCAAATTAATTTTATTGTGCAATCGCCCTGCTGTGTCTATGATGGCCAAATCACTTTTTTGAGATATAGCAGACTGCAAAGTGTCGAAAACAACTGAGGCAGGATCACTACCCCTTTCTTGCTTAACGATTTCTACATCTACTCGATCTGCCCATATCTGCAGTTGATCAATGGCGCCAGCCCTAAAGGTATCAGCCGCTCCCAACATTACCTTTTTCCCTCCAGCCTTGTAATGATGTGCCAACTTTGCTATTGTGGTAGTTTTTCCAACTCCATTGACACCAACTACCATAACCACTTGAAGCTGGTTAGGTAAATCTGAGTCAAAACTCTTTAATTCCTCATGTTGGTGTTGTTTGAGAAGGCTGGTAATTTCTTCACGTAAGATTTTAGCAAGTTCGGAAGTACCCAAATACTTATCTCTAGCCACTCTTTCCTCCAAAGCATCAATGATTTTGAGCGTAGTTGCCACCCCTACATCAGATCGAATCAAGACCTCTTCTAATTCGTCGAGAAGCTCTGAGTCAATTCTTGACTTCCCCGCAATGGCTTTTCCTAATTTAGAGAAAAAAGACTTTTTTGAAGCAGCAAGACCCTGGTCCAATTGCTCTTTTTTTTCTGGACTAAAAATTGATTTTAAAAAACTCATGGGTACACAAATAAAAAAAGCTACTATAAAAGTAGCTTATATTTTGGATAGATTTAAAAAATTATTTTTTACCCAACCAATCATTGACACGATCTGGGGTAATCATGGTTTCAACAAAAGAATAAGAGTTAGAATTGTTTTTCTTAAGCATCTTAATAGCTTTTGTCAATTTTTTAGAGCCCGTTTGAAGCGTTGCTACTGATTTCTTTGCCATAATTACTTAATTTCTTTGTGAATGGTCATACGCTTAAGAATGGGATTGAATTTTTTAATTTCCAATCGATCCGGGGTATTCTTTTTGTTTTTGGTAGTGATATAACGCGAAGTTCCGCGTTGGCCAGATTCATTATGTTCTGTACACTCTAATATCACCTGAACTCTGTTTCCTTTCTTTGCCATGTTGAAGTTTATAAAATACCTTGATTTTTTGCCTCTTTAATCACAGCACTAATACCTTTTCTATTGATCGTTTTCAAAACGGATGCTTTAATTTTCAAAGTAATCCATTTGTCCTGATCGGGGATGTAAAAACGTTTTTTGATTAAATTTATGTCAAAGCGTCTTCTGGTTTTATTCATTGCGTGGGAAACATTATTTCCAAACATTACCCTCTTACCCGTAATATCGCAAACTCTAGACATGTTGATTATTCTTTTAACAGGTTGCAAATTTACACTTTTTTAGAAAGTTTCAAAAATTTAAATAAGAATAAAAAAAATCACTTAAGAAGGGCTCTGTATAGCATTTCAAAGGCTTTATTAACAGTTTTGTGAATCACTCGGGTTCGGTTATTTCCCATATCGAATTTCAAACTTTCTAATCCATAGGGGGTAGCCAATCCAATAAAAACAGTACCAACTTCTTGTCCTTGATCGCCCATACTAGGTCCTGCATTTCCAGTAGTGGAAAGAGCAAAATCAGAATTATACTTTTTTTGAGCCCCTAAAGCCATAGCTGATGCCACCTCAGCACTGACAACACCATGTTGTTTAATTAGACTACTTTCTACCTCCAATATACTAGTTTTTGAATCAACAGAATAGGTAACTGCACTGCCTTTAAAAAAATTAGAAGCCCCTGGCTGAGAAGTAAATCTTGTAGCGATAGCTCCTCCTGAACAACTCTCAGCACAAGAAATTGTTTTACCCAATTGATTCAATTTTTCTGCAATTAAAAATTCGATGGACTGATCTTCTTCTGTGCCAAAATAAATATCCTTAATTGAAGGAATGACTTTTTCAATCTGAGCATTAACTTTTGTTTTTAAGGTCTCGAGTTCAGGGCCCTTGCTTGACAATCGCAATCGTACCATCCCCAAACTCGGCAAATAGGCTAACTTAATCGAATCAGGTAGATTTTTTTCCCAGTCTAGAATTCTTTCGGCGATAACACTTTCTCCTAAACCAAAGGTTAAAATGGTTTTGTGGTACAAAGCAGGCAGAACAAAGTGCTCTTGAATTTTAGGCAAAACTTCGTTTTTAACCAAAGCCTTCATCTCATCAGGTACGCCAGGTAGGGAAATAAACACCTGTCCTTTATCGATAAACCACATACCAGATGCAGTCCCAAGTCGGTTGTGAAGAATCGTGGCCTTGGAAGGTAAATTGGCCTGATCAAGATTTATATCGCTGATGGGAGTGGTGACGAATTTACTTAAAATATTTTCAATGTGTTCCAAAACAAGCTCGTTCTTGATTAATTGATCGTCAAAATATTCGCAAAGCGTTTGTTTAGTTACATCATCCTTTGTAGGACCCAATCCTCCAGTCATTATGATAATGTCTGCCCTATTTCGGGCTTGGTCTAGAGCGTTTATTATGATCTCCTTTTGGTCAGAAATACTACTGATCTGTATGATTTCCACCCCTATTCTATTCAATTCTTTAGCCAAAAAAACTGAATTGGTATTAACTATTTGACCAATTAAAATCTCATCTCCTATACTTACCAGTTCAGATTTCATTCTATTTAATTTTCACCTTAAATGCTTTTTCTCCTTCCAAAGAACCTTCCAAAATATCATTTGGATAAACGGGGCCTACTCCGGCCGGAGTTCCGGTAAAAATTACATCTCCGATCTTAAGCGTAAAGAATCGAGACACTTCTGCAATCAAAGATTCAATGCTCCAAAGCATTTCAGAGGTATTTCCTTCTTGGATGACAGCACCATTTTTTTTCAGTTCAAAATCTAGTTGATTCAAATCTGTAAAATGATCTTTAGTAAACCAATTACCGATTAGAGCAGATCCGTCAAAAGCTTTCGCTTTTTCCCAGGGTAGACCATTCTGCTTTAAATGTTTTTGTAAATCACGGGCAGTAAAGTCAATTCCTAAACCAATTTCTTGATAATACTTATGGGCAAATTTTTCTTCTATGCATTTACCAATGCGATTGATCTTGACCAAAACCTCAACCTCATGTTGAATTTGATTCGAAAAAGGAGGAATATAAAATGGTAGCCGCTTTTGAAGCTTTGCTGTATCAGGCTTAATAAAGACAACAGGGGACTCCGGTTTATCATTCCCCAACTCCTCTGCATGCTGTGGATAATTTCTCCCTATGCAAATGATTTTCACAAAAAAATGATTAGGTGTTTAATTTTCTCAAGCGTATGGCCGTAAGAACTTTTTTGGTATACATGGGAAAATCGGCATTGAGCAACCAACCGAAGTATCCTGGTTCTTCTTCCAAAACACACTCCACCGTATTGCCTTTATGTTTTCCAAACGAAAAGCACTCCTCTCCTTCTTCATTAAATACAATAAATCCGGCAAAATCAGCAGATTTTGTTCGGGTGGAAAATACATTTAAGGAATTAATATCTCCTTCCAACTCATCGTATCGCTCTAATTGAGCCATCAAAACATCATGCGTAGCTTGGGTATCGGCCATGGCAGAATGAGCATCAAGTAATTCATCATTACAATAAAATTTTAAAGCCGCCGCTAGGGTACGTTGTTCCATTTTGTGGAAAATAGTTTGTACATCAACGGTTTTAAAGTCGGCCATATTAAAATCGATATCTACCCTGAGCATCTCCTCTGCAATGAGTGGAATATCAAAACGATCAGAATTGTATCCAGCCAAATCCGAATTTTTGATAAAGCTATAAATAGTTTTTGAAAGTGTCTTGAAATTGGGTTCATTGGCCACATCGGCATTATAAATACCGTGAATAGCAGAGGCCTGGGGGGGAATTGGACATTCGGGATTGACCCGCCAAACCTTATTCTCTTTTGTTCCATCGGGAAATAGCTTTAATACCGCAATTTCAATAATACGATCTTTAGTAACATTTACTCCTGTGGTTTCCAAATCGAAAAAACAGAGGGGTCTTATTAGTTTTAATTTCATAAATCAAAGATTATATTGAAATATTTTTATCCCAATTATTAAGATAATCTGACATATTCTTGATAAAATTACCTCCCATAGAACCGTTTATAATGCGATGGTCATAGCTAATAGAAATAATCATTTTTTTACGGATGGCAATAGAATCTCCCTGTGAAGTTTCGATTACTGCAGGTATTTTTCGAATCACACCCACTGCAACAATTCCCACTTGTGGTTGACTAATGATTGGGGTTCCTGTCAGCGATCCAAAGTTGCCAATATTGGTAAACGTAAAGGTGCCATCTTGAACTTCTTCGGGTTTTAGTTGTTGAGTTCTAGCACGGCGAGCCAAGTCATTTACAGCTTTAGCCAAACCTGACAAATTTAAATAATCTGCATTCTTAATGACTGGTACAATAAGGTTTCCATCGGACATAGCTGCAGCCATTCCAATATTAATGGATTTTTTCTGCACAATGTTATCACCCTCTACCGAACTGTTCAAAAGTGGATAATCCTTTAGCGCTTTGATTAAAGCCATAACTATCAAGGGCGTAAAAGTCAATTTTTCACCTTCTCTTTCCAAAAATTCATTTTTTACTTTCTCCCTCCAATCCCACAAATTGGTCAAATCAGCCTCTATAAAAGACTGAACGTGAGCTGAGGTCTGTTTGCTTTGGATCATGTGATCGGCTGTAAGCTTTGCCAAACGAGTCATCTCAATGATTTGATCACCATTGCTTTTGGATGTAGTATTGGACTCAGGGTTTGTATTTGTTAAGGGGACTCCAGAAGGAGCACTACGGGAAATAATTATTTGTTTTTCTGTCTTAGGTATAGAAAAATTAATCCGTTGGGACAAAAAGGCTAAAATGTCTTTTTTGGTTATCCGATTGTCTTTTCCTGTACCCTCAATCCGCTTTAACTCCTCTTGGGTAAGCCCTTCTTCCTTGACAATACTCTTAACTAAGGGGGATAGAAATTTACTATTATTACTAGATTTTTCAGGCGACAAGATGGCTTTAGCATCGTCTAAGGTTTTGGATACACTTTCAAATTGGGGCAACGGTTCGGGTAGGGTAATTGTCTGATCTTTAGTGATGGGAGCTTCTTTTTTCTCTTTCTCTTGAGGTGAATCAACTTTAGAAAGAGCTTTATTATCCAGTTCCTCGCCTTCAGTTTCAATAACAGCCATGACCTCACCCACTTGAACAACTTCATTTTCTGTAAATTTTTTTTCAATCAACACGCCACTGACTTCACTTGACACGTCTGAATCTACCTTGTCAGTAGCAATTTCTAAAACAATATCTTCAACCTCTATTGACTGTCCAACCTCTTTCAACCATTTGGTCAAGGTAGCTTCCGCAACGCTCTCACCCATCTTGGGTAATTTCAAAAAGTGTTTGCCCATTTTTTTAAGAAAATACAAAATTACCAAATTTAAAAGGGAAATTTCGGCTTTTGGGACAAAGTAATAAAAAAGGAACCTATTTATTTACTATCGAGTTTTCATAAGGAACTCTTTTAAGAATGCTCCTTCCCAAAGTTACCTCATCGGTGTACTCTAATTCATCGCCCACAGGAATCCCCCGGGCAATTGCTGATGTTTTAATATCGTAGGGTGCCAGTGTTTTATATATATAGAAATTAGTTGTATCAGCCTCCATGGTTGCACTAAGAGCAAAAATAATTTCTTTTATTTTGCCTTCTTGGACTTTTTTCTCGAGAGAATCTAAATTTAAATCCTGAGGCCCCACTCCATCAATTGGAGAAATGATTCCACCCAAAACATGATAGTAGCCTCTGAACTGACTCGTGTTTTCGATAGCGATAACATCCCTGATGTCTTCAACCACACAAAGCAAAGAATCGTCCCGTGCAGGATTCGAACATATTTCACAAATTGGAAAGTCCGATAAATTATGACAGGAAGAACAAAAATTGATATGCTCCCTTAAATCTTTAATCACTCGTGTTAAGTTAGAAGTATTTTCTTTGGGCTGTTTGAGAAGGTGTAATGCTAATCGCAATGCTGTTCTCTTACCGATGCCAGGTAACTGGGCAATTTCGTTAACTGCATTTTCCAATAACTTAGAGGAGAATTCCATATTGTAAATTTAGGAATAATTCTCATCCTTTGAATTTGTATCTTTAATCTATTCTTATGCTACAACCTGCTTTTATTTTGATTTTGATTTTGGGGTATTTCTCCCTGTTAATGATCATTGGTTACCTGACCAGTAAACAGGCTAACAACCAAACATTTTTTACAGCCAATAGAAGTTCTCCTTGGTACTTAGTTGCTTTTGGAATGGTAGGTGCATCTCTTTCCGGAGTCACCTTTATCTCGGTACCCGGTTGGGTTGGGGAATCTGGATTCACTTATTTCCAGGTGGTTCTTGGCTATTGGGTAGGCTATTTTGTCGTGGCTTTTGTTCTACTCCCCATCTATTACCGTCAAAATCTAACCTCAATCTACGAATACCTTCAGGAACGTTTCGGATACAACAGTCACAAAGTTGGAGCGGTATCTTTTTTTATTTCAAGAGTTTTAGGGGCCAGCTTTCGGCTATTTTTGGTAGCTATCGTTTTACAACAATTCATTTTTGATAATTTGGGAGTACCCTTTGAAATTACTGTAGTGCTATCCATTGTTTTAATTTGGGTGTATACCCAAAAGGGAGGTATCAAAACCATCGTTTGGACCGACACCCTACAAACACTTTTAATGTTGGCTGCTGTGTGCTTGACTCTCTATAATCTTGGAAACATACTGCATCTGAATCCATTTGAAATCCTCACAGACACCAAACTTAAAAGCTACACCCATACTTGGGTAACAAAAGATTTTTTAGCTAGAAATCACTTCTTGAAATCATTTATTGGAGGGGTGTTCATCACCATTTGCATGACAGGATTGGACCAAGACATGATGCAAAAAAATCTCACCTGCCGAAGTCTTAAATCAGCACAAATCAATATGGTCGTATTTAGCCTGGTTTTGATTTTTGTTACTTTTTTGTTTCTACTGCTAGGTGCTATGATCTACCTTTATGCCGAACAAAATCAAATCATGATACCTCTTATGGAGGATAGCCCCAAGGCCGATCTTTTATTCCCTGAGGTGGCAATCAATGGTGGTTTAGGATTGGAAGTTGGAATTATTTTTATTTTAGGATTGATCGCAGCCGCTTATAGTAGTGCTGACAGTGCACTGACCTCTTTGACAACCTCCTTTTGTGTCGATTTCCTAAAGTTGGATCAATATTCCAAAAGTGACCAAAAAAGAATCCGAAAGCAAACCCATTTAGGCATGAGCTTATTAATTATATTAGTGGTTATCATATTCAAATATATCTTGGATCGCAATGTAATCGATGGACTACTAACTATGGCATCCTATACCTATGGGCCACTTCTGGGCTTATTTGCTTTTGGTGTTTTTACCCCTTTTCAAATTCAAGACCGGAAGGTTTGGGTTGTAGTCCTACTATCCATATTATTGATTGTACTGGTAGGGAACTTATCACCTGAAACATTGGGCGGTTATCAAATAGGATATGAGTTGCTGCCCTTCAATGGTCTATTGACCTTTTTGGGGTTGTTGTTAATACGCCAAAAAAAACTACCACCTAATCAAAGCGCTTCCCCAAGTGAATCCACTACCGAAGGCAGCTAATACCACCAAATCACCGGATTTTATTTTACCTTCCTCACATGCCTCTGTCAAAGCAATGGGAATAGAACCTGCAGTAGTATTTCCATAACGCTTTATATTATTATAAACCTGATCTTCCGATAGGCCAAACTTTCTTTGAATGAATTGGGAAATACGAAGGTTCGCTTGGTGGGGAATCAACATATCGATTTGATCTGGAGTCAATTGGTTTTTTTGTAAACCTTCCATAATTACCTCCGAAAAACGAACCACTGCATTTTTAAAAACCAATTGACCATTCATCTTTGGATAGTATGAAATATCACTGGGGTCTTTTGCTTCCAATATCTCGGGAACCCATCGGTTAGTACTGGGACCAATCAAGGCCAATTCCTCGGCAAATTTTCCTTCGGAATGCAAGTGGGTTGAAAGAATTCCCTTTTCAGCATCTTCTGATCTGCTTAGCAAAACTGCTCCGGCTCCATCCCCAAAGATAACCGAAACACCCCTTCCTCTGGTTGTCATGTCCAAACCACCAGAATGGTTTTCCGAACCAATGATTAATATATTTTTGTACATGCCTGTTTTGATAAACTGGTCGGCGGTAGACAATGCATAAATAAAGCCGGAGCATTGATTGCGAATATCCATTGCGGGACAAGTCGAGATTTCCAAATGTTGCTGAACAATCACACCAGAACCAGGAAAATAATAATCGGGACTCAAGGTTGAAAAAAGGATTAGATCTATATCATTTTTGTCAATATCTGCTCGCTCAATTGCAATTTTAGCGGCCTTAACACCCATAGTTGCAGTTGTATTTCCATCTCCTTTTTTGATGTGACGCCGTTCCTCTATTCCTGTTCGCTCAATGATCCACTCATTAGTGGTGTCCATCATCGATGTTAAATCATCATTAGTTACTACATTCTCAGGAACATACATGCCCATTCCTGTAATCTTCGATTTATACATAGTTCGGTTTCTTTAATTGCAATTTAAATAAAGATAATTGAACCCTATATCATTTAAAAATAGAATCGCCCATTGGAGTGATAAGACGCATAAATTAAGCGAATAACTGGACAGGGTTTTTAACTGTGGAGAAAATATTTTTTTAACGAAATCAGTACGGAAGAATTACTTTATCAATAAAGTGCATCACTCCGTTGTTGGCTTGGATGTCCGGAAGGGTAATGTTGGCAGTTCTGGCGTTTCCATCGGTCAGTGATGCCCCGTCGTCAGAAACATTGGCAGTGAGCTCTCCACCGAGGGTGCTCAGGGTTAAGTTGTCAGTCAGGTCTGCAGAAAGCACACTCGAATCCACTAACACATGATGGTCTAAAGTCGCCTTGAGCGTAGGCTCATCGATGTCTATCAGATAGGAAAGCTCAAGTTCCGATAATACATTTACAAAAGCCTGATTGGTGGGTGCAAAAACAGTAAACGGAGCATGAGCATTACCATTTTCAGCGCTTAGGATCTCGATATAATCTACCGTTAAATCACTTCGAGTGAGTGCGAGGGCAAGATTGTAAAGGGCAGGGTCGGACACTACAAAAGTTACCATAGTGGGAATTGGGATAATATTATCTACCGCATGGATGATCCCATTGGTCGCTCGGACATTTCCCTGAACAATTCTGGCAGTACCATTAAGCCTGACACGCATACTGACCTGATTGATGTAAAGGGACAGGGGAAGGTCATTCACAGCACTGTTGGCTTGAGTCTGAAAATAACCTGTCACAAAATTCCGATACTCTTTTTGACCAGCCATCACATGATTGAGCAGGAGCTGTCTGAGCAAGTCGGTAGGTACCTCCTCAACACTAGAATATCCATTTTCCATTAAAAATAAGATAATCGCATCATTGTCCGGAGCAAAAAGTGTGTAGGGGCCTGCACCGCTCAAAACAACATCCAGCTCTGTTTTCTGCAAGGCATAACTCAGATAAGAATACCCCATACTGGTGGAGATGGTCTCAAAAATCGTTTTTTCTTGCGGGAGGTCATCATCTGTTGTTCCCTTGGAGCAGGAAAATAAAAAAATGGATGCCAGGAGCACGGAAAGAATTTTAATATTTTTCAACATGGAGGTAATTATTTTTATGGACAATATTTTCTGAAGGAATCGGTGTCTACTTTGGCATTGAGATCATTGAGTAAAGTGTAGAGTCCAAAAAAAGTTCGATTCATGTAGATAAAATGTTTTGACCCCCTGTTGCCATTCATCTTTCTCAATTTTTGATTAGAAGAAATCATTTGGCTTAGTTCGTTTATTTCGTCCCAAAAAGCAAGCGCTCCAAAATCAAAAGTTCGGTGGCTGAAAGGCATCGTTAATATTTTGATAAGTCTTCCAAACAGGGCCGTAAAAAAGGCCAACTCCTTTGGAGTATCGTCTGGTCTAAGGATTTCTAATTCCATTAGTATAGACTGAAAACGGTCTGGGTTATCGTCGATCTCCAATTCGGACAATTCAAAGTAGGGACCGTAAAAAGAATCTGGAATAGATTTTACACAACCAAAATCTAACGCCACCAAATTCAACTCCTTATCGATTAAAAAGTTTCCAGGGTGAGGATCGGCATGAACCTTTTTGAGATGGTGAATTTGAAACATATAAAAATCCCACAGGGTTTGCCCCAACCGATCGTTATCGGCTTGACTGCGGAATTCTTTGGTAATATACTCAGAAACGTGCATCCCTTCCATCCAATCCATGGTCAATATTTTTTGGGTGGAATACACCGGATAGAATTTCGGAAATTTTAAATCAGGAATGACTTTGCACTGCTCCGCGATCCACTCACTTTGTTGGAGCTCCAATTGATAATCGGTCTCCTCCAGCAGTTTGTCCTCTACCTCTTTAAAATACTTGTCTGTATCTTGACCCCTAAGGTTAAACATTTTTAGGGCGATGGGTTTGACCAAACTCAAGTCGGAACCGATACTGTCTGCTACCCCAGGATATTGAATTTTCACAGCAAGTTTTTTCCCATCTTTAGTTGCCTGGTGTACCTGACCGATACTGGCGGCATTTTCGGATTGGGCAGCAAACGTATCAAAAACCGATTCGGGATTAGCTCCCAAATTTTTTCGCACCACTTTTTTTACCAATGGCCATGACAAAGGAGGAACGGAAAACTGTGCCAAACTAAATTGCTCTACATACGCTTTGGGCAACAGGTTTTTCTCCATACTCAACATCTGGGCTACCTTGAGTGCACTTCCTTTAAGTGTTTTTAGCGAATTGTAAATGTCCTTGGCATTGTCTTCATCCAGTTGGGCTCTGGAGTCCTCGCCTTTTATTGCTTTTACGCCGTAGTATTTTAGATAATTTCCCCCGAGTTTTATACCCGTGCTCAGTAAATTCCCTGCTCTTGTAATTTTATTGGTAGGGATATAATCTAATGTTTTCAAGAGGACGCGAATTTTTCTTTCCACAAAAATTTCCCAAAATCAACCAAGGCTGACAGGGGGGTGTTTTCAAATACATCAAAAGCCGTTTGTACTGACTTTTCTATGGCCTGATCTGTTTTTTCAAAATCTGGAGAGGTATCATCGTTCCAAAATTTGAGTAAAAAACAAAGCTGTATCCAAGCAGCCTCCGAGAATAACTTTGGAGGATGCTGCGAATAGGAAGGCTTCTTTTCATTTCCATCCTCAATAAGTTCTGTTGCAAAAGCTTTAAACAATTTTTTTAATGTAGCCAAATCAGCCATTTTGCCCATCATGCGCTCCTGATCTGAAAGGGAAAAAAGCACATAACTCCTGTTAAGCAATAGCACTTCAAAAAAAGTAAAATAAAATGACAGCAGTCTTTCTTTTGGCGTCGAATTTTTAAAGTTCTCTTCTTTCTCCAAAAGCGACATCACATTGTCGTAAAATGATTCCCATACCATCGCCCTAACTGCATTTAAAGATCCGAAGTACTTGTAGAACATCTTTTCATCCTTTTTGGTGTCCTTACAAAATTTATAAACGGACATAGGGTACTGATCTCGATCCAAAGTATACTCCATAAAAGCAGCCATAATGGCCATTCGCTCTTTTTTATCTTTTTGACTCATTTTGTGTTGATTTTTTTCTAAAATTACAATTTGTTTATTTATTCTAAAAAAAACTTAAACATTAAATGATGCCAATATGTCATTTTTTTGAATTTGGTATTTTTTTTGTCCTTAATTGAGAAAATTATAACAATGGCAAATGGTAAAATAAATGTAGCAGTAGAGAATATTTTTCCGCTAATCAAGAAATTCCTTTATAGCGATCACGAAATATTTTTACGAGAACTGATTTCAAATGCAACTGATGCAATAAGTAAACTTAAGCACCTCAGTAGTATCGGCGAAGTTAAAGGCGAAATTGGTGATCCTAGAATCGAAGTCAAAGTTGAAAAAAAGAACAAAAAAATTCACATCATAGACCAGGGAGTAGGTATGACTTCAGAAGAAGTCAACAAATACATTAACGAAGTGGCATTTTCGGGTGCTGAAGAATTTTTGGAAAAATACAAAGAAAATGACAAAGATTCTGGCATTATCGGACACTTTGGCCTTGGTTTCTATTCAGCTTTTATGGTTGCTGAAAAGGTCGAGATCATCACTAAATCTCACAAGAATGCCCCGGCTGCCCACTGGACTTGCGATGGCTCACCCGAGTACACCCTCGAAAAAGCAGACAAAAAAGAAAGAGGGACAGAAATAATCCTTCACATTGCAAAGGACTCTAAAGAGTTCTTAGAGGAAGCCCGCATTCGAGAGCTACTCAACAAGTACAATAAATTCATGCCTTTCCCCATCAAGTTTGGAACAAAAGAAGAAAACCTACCCTTACCTAAAGATGCCAAAGAAGATGCCAAACCTGAAACTCAAACAGTAGACAACATCATCAACAATACCCATCCAGCATGGACCAAAACACCCTCTGAACTTAAAGATGAGGACTACAAGTCCTTTTACCGAGAGTTATACCCAATGCAATTCGAGGAACCGCTTTTCAACATACACCTCAATGTAGATTATCCTTTCAACCTAACTGGTATCCTGTATTTCCCCAAAATTAAAAACGATCTCAGCCTGCAAAAAGACAAAATCCAACTTTACCAAAACCAAGTTTTTGTTACAGACAATGTAGAAGGAATTGTCCCCGAATTTTTAACCCTACTTCGAGGACTAATTGACTCTCCAGATATTCCCCTTAACGTTTCCCGAAGTTATTTACAAGCTGATGGAGCAGTCAAAAAAATCAGCAACTACATCACCCGGAAGGTTGCAGACAAATTGAATTCTCTCTTCAAAAAAGA
Organism: uncultured Flavobacteriaceae bacterium; assembly: GCA_913043275.1. Taxonomy (GTDB): domain Bacteria; phylum Bacteroidota; class Bacteroidia; order Flavobacteriales; family Flavobacteriaceae; genus UBA8316. Next base: position 61,802 of record CAJWLL010000005.1, read on the forward strand.
CCGCAAAGCTTTTGAAGAAAAATGGAATGACATCAAAGTCGTCATTGAATACGGAATGTTGACCGATGATAAATTTTATGAAAAAGCAGACCCATTTATGATATACCCCACTTCGGAAGGGGAATATCTTACCTATAAGGAGTTGGAAGCCGCTCTGAAAGACAGTCAGACCGATAAAGACGGCAAACTGATATTTCTCTATGCTTCCAATATAGAGGAACAGCATCAATATATAGAAACCTCTAAAGACAAGGGGTATAAAGTCCTCTTGTTGGACTCACCCATTATCGCTCACCTAATTCAAAAACTTGAGGGTGACAAAGAAAACATTGCTTTTGCTCGTGTAGACGGTGATGCTGTCGAAAATCTCATCAAAAAAGAAGAAGCTACGGTTTCCAAAATGTCGGATGAAGAAAAAGAAACCCTTAAACCTTTGATCGAAGCCGTGGTTCCCATTGAAAAATATACCATTCAACTGGAGGCCATGAACAGCAAAGACCTACCCTTTGTAATAACCCAACCAGAGTTTATGCGAAGAATGAAGGAAATGCAGCAAACCGGAGGCGGTATGATGGGTTCATTCCCCGAAATGTACACACTTTTGGTCAATACCAATCACGAATTGGTGGGACAAATATTAGGGAGTAAAACCACAAAAAAACGAGAACGACTAATACAACAAGCCCTAGATTTGGCACGCCTTTCACAAAACTTGTTAAAGGGTGAGGCACTTACTACTTTTATCAAACGCTCTGTAGATCTGATCAAATAGGGGCCTAACAATTTCAAGGTAGATCCCTTGTCTCGATTGAAACAAGGGATTTTTGTTTTTTTAGATAATTATCTATTGACCATTAAAAAGCTATACCATTCGAAAATCCATTTTTCTAAAAAACCAAATTGAACTACCTTTGTGAAAAGCACTGCACAATTATGTTTATTAAAAGTCTGGCATTTCCCATACTGATCTTCCTATTGATACTCATGGGTTGTAGAAACGTCTCCAAACCTTCAGGAAATACAATGATTCTTAGTGGTAAAATAGAGGGCTTAAGAAAAGGAACTCTCTATTTGCAAAAAATACAAGATTCATTAATGATAAATATCGACTCTTTAGAAGTGAATGGAAGCCCCAAGTTCCAATTCAAAACTGAAATCGAAAGTCCCGAAGTCTATTATCTTTATTTGAATAAAGAAGACGGGGACAGTCTGAATGACAGAATTTTATTCTTTGCAGAAAAGGGAGAAATCTCCATCAACACTTTACTCAAAACCTTTGAGAGTAGTGCCATAGTAACGGGTTCTGAAAATCAAAAATTATTACAAGAATACAAAAAGCTAGCCCGACAATTCGATGGGAAAAACTTGGAATATATCCAAGCCTATTTTGAAATAGCCAAAGAAAATAATAATAGCAAAGCACTGGACTCAATTAAAACTGCTATGGACAATTTGTTGAAGAGAAGGTATCTTTACGCACTCAACTTTGCCAGCACAAATGGGAACAATGTTATCGCACCTTATATAGCTTTGACAGAGATCTATGATGCCAATATAGTGTTTTTAGATACAGTCGCTTCCAAATTAACCGACAAGGTCAAATCCTCCAAATACGGTAAAGAATTCCTTAAGTTTATTGCTACTAGAAAAGCAGAAGAAGCAAAAGAATAGCTATCCAAGCTTTGATAATTCTTTTTGGAGTATATCTATAGATTTACTGAGGTTCTCTCTATGTGATTTATACCGTTTCTTACCTCCCTTTCTTTTGGTAGCATTAATTTTTTGAATCAATTCGTCAAATAAAAAAATGGCTTTCTCTATCAATTTTTCAGTCAATTTTAGATCAGCATCAGGATGATTTAACTCCCAATCGTAAACTTCTTCGATAAAACTCCCTATACTATTGTTAATTTCTTTTTTGAATAATTTGATACTTGACATAATTATTTTTTTAAAGTTATTTAGCCACTGTATTTGACAAAGTTACGAGGAGTTTCATATAGAACAATTTCCAAGGTTTTGTCCTCTTCCAAATGAGAAAAAAGTTTATTGTAAATGACTACTGCAATATTTTCAGCAGAAGGAATCAAATCATAAAACTCAGGGACCTGCTCATTTAGGTTTTTGTGATCAAAAGAAGCTACTACTTCAGATTTGATCAAATCCTTTAATACTTTCATGTCCATAACATAACCTGTTACCGGGTCAATGGTTCCGGTTACATTAACGATTAACTCATAGTTATGACCATGGTAATGAGGATTAGAACACTTTCCAAAAATTTCTTCATTTTTTGCATCATCCCAGGATTTAACATAAAGTCGGTGGGCGGCATTAAAATGGGCTTTTCTGCACACAGTTACTCTCATAGCTTTAATTATTCTTGTATATGTTGGCAAAAACGATCAAAAATGATTGCAAACCAGACGGTATAATCATCGGGTTTATCTTTCAAATCTTTTTTCAATGAATCAATATTCATCCATTTAAAACTAGCAACTTCTTCGGTGTTGATCTTTGGATCTTCATCGCAAAAGCCAACCATAACATGGTCAAGTTCGTGCTCCGTCAATCCATTATCAAAAGAGGCTTTATAAATAAATGTAAATAATTCTTGAAGTGAAACGGTCATTCCCATCTCTTCCATCAAACGACGGCTTCCGGCTTCTAAATTAGATTCGTCTTCCCGCTGGTGACTGCAACAGGTGTTAGTCCAAAGACCGGGAGAGTGATATTTTTCATAAGCACGTTGCTGCATTAATAATTCTAGATTGGAGTTAAGTATAAAAATGGAAAAGGCTCTATGCAAAAGAGCTTTTTCATGAGCCTCCATTTTTCCTATGGTACCGACTTGCTGATCCTTGAGATCAACCAAAATGACTTTTTCCTCCTCCATTTATCAAAAATACCTAATATATTAAACAAAACCTATCGACAAATTTTAGCGATGAAAATTAATTAAATATTTTTACTCAAATTTATCAACATGGAATTCCTCAAGGAAATTGAAAGAAGACGTACATTTGGAATCATTTCGCACCCCGATGCTGGGAAAACTACACTTACGGAAAAGCTCCTACTATACGGAGGTGCCATTCAAGAAGCAGGAGCAGTCAAGTCTAACAAGATCAAGAAAGGAGCTACAAGTGACTTTATGGAAATCGAACGCCAAAGAGGAATTTCGGTAACAACTTCTGTGCTTGCTTTTAACTATCAAAACAAAAAAATAAATATTCTCGATACGCCTGGCCACAAGGACTTTGCAGAGGATACTTTTAGGACGCTTACTGCAGTGGACAGTGTAATTGTGGTAATCGATGTAGCCAAAGGTGTGGAGGAGCAAACAGAAAAACTAGTAGAAGTATGTCGCATGCGAAAAATTCCTATTATAGTTTTCATCAACAAATTGGATCGAGAGGGAAAAGACGTATTTGAACTACTGGACGAATTAGAAACCAAACTGAGTTTGAGAGTAACACCACTCAGTTTTCCTATTGGAATGGGATACAGTTTTAAGGGCATTTACAACGTTTGGGAGCAAAAGACCCAAATACTTGAATCGAATGACAAACAAAAGATTGCTTCAGCCATAGCCTACGAATCATTGGAAGACGAAGGTTTAAAAAAAGTACTTGGCGATCAGTCCATAACAGAGCTTAGAGAATCTCTCGAATTGGTTGAAGGTATCTATCCAGCTTTTAATAAAGAGGAATACTTGGAGGGAAATTTGCAACCTGTATTTTTTGGATCTGCACTTAACAATTTTGGAGTACAGGAGCTATTGGACTGCTTTATTCAAATTGCCCCCGCACCACTCCCCAAGTTAACAGATAAACGCATAATTAAACCTAATGAATCAGCCTTTTCGGGTTTTGTATTTAAGATTCATGCCAATATGGACCCGAAGCACCGTGACCGCTTGGCATTTATCAAAATTGTCTCAGGAACTTTTAAACGCAATACTCCTTACTTACATGTAAGACACAAAAAAAAACTCAAATTCTCCAGCCCAAATGCATTTTTTGCAGAGAAAAAAGAGGTTGTGGACGAGTCATTCCCTGGAGACATAGTTGGGCTGCACGACACTGGTAATTTTAAAATTGGAGATACTCTTACCTCTGGAGAGGAAATCCAATACAAGGGCATTCCAAGTTTTTCACCTGAACATTTTCGCTTTATTAACAATGCTGATCCCATGAAATCAAAACAACTCAATAAGGGAATTGAACAGCTTATGGACGAGGGAGTAGCCCAGTTATTTACACTCAACCTCAACGGAAGAAAAGTGATAGGAACCGTTGGTGCCTTACAATTTGAGGTAATACAATACCGTCTGGAACAAGAGTACACTGCTAAATGTAGCTTTGAAAGCCTAAATGTCCATAAGGCATGTTGGATTAGCACCGAAGATGAACAAAATGAAAGCTACTGCGATTTTCTAAAAGTTAAGCAAAAATTTTTGGCAAAAGATAAACAAGGACAAACTGTATATCTGGCGGATTCTGCTTTTTCTCTTCAAATGGCGCAACAAAAATACCCCGAAATTATTTTTCATTTCACTTCAGAATTTGATTAATAAATATCCCCAAACTTTCAATGGGAAAAGGTTTTAAGCTTCTCCTGCAGGCCCAAAGTTTAAAGGAATGGGAGGTTGCTCTTTCGAATCGATTTCTCCGTGACTGTCTTCATATCGTTGAATGTTATCAAGCAGAGCACTTTGAAATCTTTTGGCATGTTCTGGGGTCAAAATTATTCTGGACTTTACTTTTGCTTTTGGTGTACCTGGCATGATGGTCACAAAATCAACCACAAATTCTGAAGGGGAGTGATTGATAATGGCCAAATTAGAATAAGTCCCCTGAGCGGTAGCTTCATCCAGTTCGATGTTAATCTGTTGTTCGTTTTGTTCTTTAGGGTCGCTCATTAACTATAAGTTAGCTTCTTGTTCTTCCTTGTCAACTAGCAAGCTAGTATACTCATCTTTGGATCCAACGATGATGTTGTTATATTCTCTCAAACCAGTACCGGCAGGGATTTTGTGTCCGACAATAACATTTTCTTTCAATCCTTCCAGCTTGTCGATTTTTCCGTTTACAGACGCTTCATTCAGTACTTTGGTAGTCTCTTGGAAAGAAGCTGCAGATATGAATGATTTGGTCTGTAGAGAAGCACGTGTAATACCTTGTAGTTCTGGCGTAGCAGTCGCAGAAACAGCATCACGAGCTACCACAGCTGCTTTGTCCTCTCGAATCAACAAGGAGTTCTCGTCACGCAATTGACGTGAGGTAATCATTTGTCCCGCTTTTAGGTTTTCAGATTCACCAACTTCTTCAATAACCTTCTTACCGAACAAACTGTCGTTCTCAATAATGAAATCAGTTTTATAAACGAACTGTCCTTCTAAGAATATAGAATCTCCAGGATCTTGGATTTTTACCTTGCGCATCATCTGGCGCACGACGACTTCAAAGTGTTTATCATTAATCTTCACACCCTGCAATCGGTAAACTTCTTGTACCTCATTCACCAAGTATTGTTGAACTGCAGAGGGACCTTTGATTTTGAGGATATCGGTTGGTGTAATGGAACCATCAGAAAGCGGCATTCCGGCTTTGACAAAATCATTTTCCTGAACCAAAATCTGATTGGATAATTTAACCAAATATTTTTTAATATCACCAAATTTAGACTCAACGATGATTTCGCGGTTTCCTCTTTTAATTTTGCCAAAAGAAACCACTCCATCAATCTCCGAAACTACTGCTGGATTGGACGGGTTTCGAGCTTCAAACAATTCTGTAACCCTTGGCAATCCTCCAGTAATATCACCTGACTTAGCTGATTTTCTTGGGATTTTAACCAATGTTTTTCCTTCTTTGATATAATCGCCATCATTCACAATCAAATGCGCACCTACTGGTAAATTATAAGAGCGTAGGGTGTTTTTTTTGGTGTCATTAATATGCAGCGTTGGTATCAATTTCTTATTTCGAGATTCAGAAATCACCTTCTCTTGAAATCCAGTTTGTTCATCAATTTCAACCTGATAAGTAACTCCCTGCTCAATGTTTTCAAAACTAATTTTTCCAGTGAATTCTGAAACAATTACACCATTGAACGGATCCCACTGACAAATAACATCGCCTTTTTTTATTTTAGATCCTTTCTTAATGAAGATAGATGATCCGTAGGGAATGTTGTGGGTATTTAGTACATTTTTAGTTTTCGTTTCAACCAACTTCAACTCAGTGGTTCTAGAAATTACAATATTGGCTTCATTACCTTCAGCGTCTTCACCTTCAACGGTTTTCAGGTCTTCAATTTCTGCAATTCCATCAAACTTGGCGACCAATCGGTTTTCCTCAGAAATGTTTCCAGCTACACCTCCTACGTGAAATGTTCTAAGGGTCAACTGCGTTCCTGGTTCTCCAATCGATTGTGCAGCAACAACTCCTACCGCTTCACCTTTTTGAACCATTTTACCGGTAGAAAGGTTTCTACCATAGCACTTGGCACAAATCCCTTTTAGTGCTTCACATGTAAGAGGCGATCTAACTTCAATACTAGTAATATGTGAATTCTCAATACACTTCACAACAGATTCCGTAATTTGTTCTCCAGCGTCGACCAGTAATTCATCTTTTAGTGGATCGACAACTGCCTTTAAGGAAACTCGGCCCAGGATTCGCTCACCCAAGGACTCAACGATTTCTTCGTTTTTCTTTAAAGGTTCAACGTCTATTCCTCTAAGGGTACCACAATCTTCGATATTTACGATTACATCCTGTGAAACATCTACCAATCTTCGGGTCAAGTAACCCGCATCAGCAGTTTTCAATGCTGTATCTGCAAGTCCTTTTCGAGCCCCGTGGGTTGAAATAAAGTATTCCAAAATGGATAATCCTTCTTTAAAATTCGAAAGGATTGGATTTTCGATAATCTCTCCTCCGCCTACATTCGATTTTTTAGGTTTTGCCATTAATCCTCGCATTCCCGTCAACTGACGGATTTGCTCCTTCGATCCTCTGGCTCCTGAATCCAACATCATGTATACAGAGTTAAAACCTTGCTGGTCTTCACTAATGCGCTTCATGGCCAACTCGGTCAGTTTCGCATTGGTTGAAGTCCAAACATCGATAACTTGATTATAGCGTTCGTTATTAGTAATCAATCCCATATTATAGTTTCCAGAAATACCATCGACTTGGTTGTTGGCATCATCGATCATATCGATTTTTTCCTTAGGAATGATAATGTCTCCCAAACTAAATGATAGCCCACCTTTGAAAGCAAAGCCATAGCCCATACTCTTGATTTTATCCAAGAACTCGGCAGTTTCAGGAACACTCGTTACTTTTAGAATCTTACCAATGATCTCTCTAAGGTTCTTCTTTGTCAATACTTCATTAAAGTATCCTGCATTTTCAGGAACAACCTCATTAAACAATATACGACCAACAGTGGATTCAATGATTTGATAAACTAGTTCACCATCCTCGTTGAAGTCTTTGGCTCTGATTTTGACCATACCATTGAGTTCCACCCGCTTTTCGTTATATGCAATATGGACTTCTTCAACAGAATAAAAAGTCAAACCCTCTCCCTTAACGGGAACTTCTGGGGTTGATTTTCTAGCTTTGGTCATATAGTAAAGTCCCAATACCATGTCCTGTGATGGAACTGTGATGGGGAAACCGTTGGCAGGGTTAAGAATGTTATGGGAGGCCAACATCAAAAGTTGGCATTCCAAAATGGCTTCTGGTCCTAAGGGGAGGTGGACGGCCATTTGATCCCCATCAAAGTCGGCATTAAATGCTGTACATACGAGTGGGTGCAACTGAATGGCTTTTCCTTCAATCAATTTAGGTTGAAAAGCCTGAATCCCCAAACGGTGCAAAGTGGGGGCCCTGTTCAATAATACTGGATGGCCTTTCAAGACATTTTCCAAAATATCCCAAACAACAGGTTCTTTGCGGTCAATGATTTTTTTAGCAGATTTAACAGTTTTAACAATTCCCCTTTCGATTAGTTTTCTTATTATAAATGGCTTGTAAAGTTCTGCAGCCATTCCTTTAGGTAATCCACATTCAAAGAGTTTTAATTCGGGTCCCACTACAATCACTGATCGAGCTGAATAATCTACCCTTTTGCCCAATAAGTTTTGACGAAAACGTCCTTGCTTTCCTTTAAGGGAATCTGAGAGAGATTTTAGGGGACGGTTAGAATCTGTTTTTACAGCAGAAGATTTTCTGGTATTATCAAACAATGAATCTACAGATTCCTGAAGCATTCGCTTTTCGTTTCTCAAAATTACCTCAGGGGCTTTGATTTCTACCAATCGCTTTAAACGGTTATTTCTAATAATGACACGTCGGTATAAATCATTCAAATCTGATGTGGCAAATCGTCCACCATCTAAAGGAACAAGAGGTCTCAATTCCGGAGGGATAACAGGTATGACCTTCATGATCATCCATTCGGGTAAATTTTCCCTGTTTTCATTAGCATCTTTAAAAGCCTCTACTACTTGAAGTCTTTTAAGGGCTTCAGTTTTTCTTTGCTTAGAGGTTTCATTATTAGCTTTGTGACGTAATTCATAAGACAATTCTTCGAGATCAATTCTCGATAGTAATTCGATCAAACATTCCGCACCCATTTTGGCGATAAACTTTTCAGGATCACTCTCTTCGAGGAATTGGTTCTCGGGGGGCAATTGCTCCTTGATATTGAGGTACTCCTCCTCAGTTAGGAAATCCATCTTTTTGACGGGCTCTCCCTCTTCATTTTTGGTATTACCGGGTTGGATGACAACATAGCGTTCGTAATAAATGATCATGTCCAATTTCTTGGAAGGCAAACCTAATAGGTATCCAATTTTATTAGGCAATGATCTAAAATACCAAATGTGAGCTACCGGAACCACCAAGTTGATATGCCCAACACGGTCACGTCTTACTTTTTTCTCAGTGACTTCAACCCCACAACGGTCACAAATAATTCCTTTGTATCGGATACGCTTGTATTTACCACAGGCACATTCAAAGTCTTTGACAGGTCCGAAGATTCGCTCACAAAAAAGACCGTCACGTTCAGGTTTGTGAGTTCTGTAGTTGATCGTTTCAGGCTTGAGAACCTCACCTCTGGAATTCCCTAAAATGATCTCTGGGGAGGACAAGCCTATGGTTATATTATTAAATTTCTTTTGGGTAACGATTTCATTATTTCTAAGCATAACTCAATAGCAATATTATATTTATTCTTCTAATCTTATGTCTAATCCTAATCCTTTCAGCTCGTGCATTAATACGTTGAAAGATTCTGGTAATCCAGGCTCTGGAAGGGTTTCCCCTTTCACGATAGATTCATAGGTTTTGGCACGACCAATGACATCGTCTGACTTAACGGTTAATATCTCTTGCAATGTACTGGAGGCACCATATGCTTCCAGTGCCCAAACTTCCATTTCACCAAATCGCTGACCTCCAAACTGAGCTTTACCCCCCAAAGGTTGTTGGGTGATTAAGGAGTAAGGTCCAATGGACCTGGAGTGCATTTTGTCATCAACCATGTGTCCGAGTTTCAACATATAAATCACACCAACTGTAGCAGGTTGATCGAAACGTTCTCCTGTACCTCCATCATAGAGATAGGTATGGCCATAGCGGGGAATACCTGCACTGTCAGTCAAATCATTGATTTCGTCAATGGTTGCTCCATCAAAAATTGGCGTGGAATATTTTTGACCCAAATCAAGTCCGGCCCATCCAAGAACGGTTTCATATATCTGACCAATATTCATTCGCGAGGGTACTCCTAATGGATTCAACACGATGTCTACCGGAGTACCGTCTTCAAGAAAAGGCATTTCCTCCTCTCGAACAATTCTTGCAACTATTCCTTTATTTCCATGACGTCCTGCCATTTTATCCCCAACCTTAAGTTTACGCTTTTTAGCTATATAAACCTTGGCTAGTTTTTTGACTCCAGGAGGGAGTTCATCTCCAACACTGATGGTGAATTTTTCTCTTCTAAGCGAACCTTGAAGATCATTTTCTTTGATCTTGTAATTGTGGATCAAGTCTGCTATCAATTTGTTAATAGCATCTGATGTCGTCCATATCCCTTTGGTCAGGTGGGTATAATCGTCAACCGCATTCAAAATTTTAAGGGTATACTTTTTTCCTTTAGGTAAAATTTCCTCACCAAGATCGTTTTTCACCCCTTGACAGGTCTTACCATTCACAATATTAAACAGTTTTTCAATCAAAACAATTTTCAAATTGTCAAATTTGACTTCAAATTTATCAGTTAATAATTCGAGTTCTTGTTTGTCTTGATTTCTCTTTCTTTTGTCTTTAACTGAACGGGTAAACAATTTCTTGTCGATGACTACCCCTCTGAGGGATGGAGGTGCTTTGAGCGAGGCATCTTTTACATCTCCAGCCTTGTCTCCAAAAATAGCTCGTAAAAGTTTTTCTTCAGGAGAAGGATCGGACTCCCCTTTGGGAGTTATTTTTCCAATCAAAATATCTCCAGGATTCACCTCAGCACCAATACGGATCATTCCGTTTTCGTCCAGATCCTTAGTGGCTTCTTCGCTGATATTTGGAATATCATCCGTCAATTCTTCAGTTCCAAGCTTGGTGTCTCTAACATCAATAGAATATTCGTCTATGTGAATAGAAGTGAAAATGTCTTGCCGAACTACCTTCTCTGAAATCACTATAGCGTCCTCAAAGTTATATCCTTTCCAAGGCATAAAGGCCACTTTCATATTTCTTCCCAAGGCCAACTCCCCATTTTGGGTAGCATAACCCTCAGAGAGTACTTGACCCTTAGCTACACGATCACCTTTTTTGACTATGGGTTTTAGGTTAATACAAGTCCCTTGATTGGTTTTTTTGAATTTGATCAGATCATAGGTTTTAGTATCACCATCGAAGGTCACCAATTTTTGATCCTCAGTCATGTCGTATTTGATAGTTAACTTATTTGCGTCTACATATTCTAAAACTCCATCTCCTTCAGCATTGATCAACACTCTTGAATCAGAAGCAACTTGTCTTTCCAGTCCAGTTCCAACAATGGGAGACTCTGGACATAAAAGAGGTACAGCCTGACGCATCATGTTTGATCCCATCAAAGCACGGTTGGCATCATCGTGCTCTAAGAAAGGAATCAAAGAAGCAGAAATAGAAGCGATTTGATTGGGAGCAACATCTGTGTAGTTGATTTTATCAGGCGTTACCACAGGGAAATCGGCTTGATCACGAGCAATAACTTTCTCAGAGGTGATTTTTCCAACTTTGTCATAAGGAATATTGGCTTGGGCAATCAATTGGTTTTCTTCTTCCTCTGCGCTTAAGTAAATGGTATTGTCCAAATCGATTTTTCCTTCATTTACCTTTCGGTAAGGAGTTTCAATAAATCCAAGATTGTTTACCTTTGCATATACACCCAAAGAAGAGATTAATCCAATGTTAGGACCTTCAGGGGTTTCAATAGGACAAAGTCTACCGTAGTGGGTATAGTGAACATCACGCACTTCAAATCCTGCACGTTCTCTCGAGAGACCACCCGGTCCCAGTGCTGATAATCTTCTTTTGTGAGTGATTTCAGCCAATGGATTCGTTTGATCCATAAACTGAGATAACTGGTTAGTTCCAAAAAAAGTATTGATGACAGAAGAAAGCGTTTTAGCGTTGATCAAATCAATCGGAGTAAAAACCTCGTTATCTCTTACGTTCATTCGCTCACGAATGGTTCGGGCCATTCTTGCCAATCCCACACCAAACTGAGAAGAAAGCTGCTCTCCAACGGTTCTTACCCTTCTGTTGGAAAGGTGGTCGATATCATCAATTTCTGCTTTGGAATTAATCAATTCGATCAAATACTTGATGATGGTGATGATGTCTAGTTTGGTCAAAACCTGCTTATCCATCTCAACTTGGAGGTTAAGTTTTTTGTTCATTCTATAACGCCCTACCTCACCTAAATTATAACGCTGATCTGAAAAGAATAGCTTGTTAATTATACCTCGAGCAGTATCCTCATCCGGTGGCTCAGCATTTCTCAACTGACGGTAAATGTGTTCTACGGCTTCTTTTTCAGAATTGGTAGGATCTTTTTGAAGTGTATTGTGAATAATAGCATAATCGGCCATATGAGCGTCTTCCTTGTGCAACAGTATGGTTTTTACATCTGCTTCAATGATCATTTTGATATGCTCTTTCTCCAAAAGGGTATCACGGTCAATGATGATTTCGTTACGTTCGATAGAAATCACCTCTCCCGTATCTTCATCAACAAAATCCTCATGCCATGATTTCAAAACACGAGCAGCGAGTTTGCGATTAAGCACTTTCTTCAATGCGGTTTTGGAGACTTTTACTTCTTCTGCCAAATCAAATATTTCTAAAATGTCTTTATCTCTTTCAAAGCCAATAGCTCTAAAGAGTGTAGTTACGGGTAATTTTTTCTTCCTGTCAATATAAGCATACATTACACTGTTTATGTCAGTTGCAAATTCAATCCATGAACCCTTGAAAGGAATGACTCTTGCAGAGTAAAGTTTGGTTCCGTTGGCATGAAAAGATTGTCCAAAAAAGACTCCTGGAGAACGATGCAATTGAGATACTACAATTCGTTCTGCACCATTGATCACAAATGTTCCACTCGGTGTCATATATGGAATTGTTCCCAAAAAAACGTCCTGGACAATGGTTTCAAAGTCCTCGTGCTCGGGATCAGTACAAAACAGTTTTAATCTTGCTTTAAGAGGGACAGAATAAGTCAACCCTCTTTCGATGCATTCTTGAATCGTGTAACGAGGTGGGTCAACGAAGTAGTCAATAAATTCAAGGACAAATTGATTTCGGGTATCTGTAATCGGAAAATTTTCTTTAAAGGTATTAAAAAGGCCTTCTTCGATTCTTTCGTTAGATTTTGTTTCCAACTGGAAAAAATCTTGGAAAGATTTGATTTGAATATCAAGGAAATCAGGGTAATTGGGTGAGTCTTTTGCTCCAGCAAAATTGACTCGATTGAATTGTGTATTCGACATCTACTTTAATTTATTAGTATCCAACAATTGGGTCTAAAACCCTAGGGGCGTAATGAAACGCAAAATAGTTTAGGCTAATGGAGGCGATCCAAAAGCCTAAACCTTTTTTGTTATGAGATAAGAACTATTTAATTTCGACCTCAGCTCCAGCTTCTTCAAGCGATTTTTTAAGTCCTTCAGCTTCGTCCTTGGAAACTGCTTCCTTAACGTTGCTAGGCACATTGTCAACTAACTCTTTGGCTTCTTTGAGGCCAAGGCCGGTTAATTCTTTTACCAACTTAACTACTGCAAGTTTTGAACCTCCAGCAGCAGTAAGTACTACATCTAATTCTGATTTCTCCTCTGCAGCGGCTTCTCCTCCACCAGCAGCAGCTCCACCAGCAACAGCTACAGCTGCTGCTGCAGGCTCTATACCATACTCGTCTTTTAAAATATTAACCAATTCATTGACTTCTTTTACGGTCAAATTAACCAATTGTTCTGCGAATTCTTTTAAATCTGCCATCTTTTATCTATTTGAATTTTCTTGTTTTAAATTATTTTAATTTTTTAATCTTTATATTCATTTGAGCAATTACCGCTCAGAAAATGTTTTTAGGATTCCTGAAATATTGGATCCACCCGATTGAAGTGCTGAAATAACATTTTTGACCGGAGATTGAAGTAATGTAATCACTTCACCTATCAAGTCCTCTTTTGACTTAATGGATTCCAATACGTCAATTTGGTCTTCGCCAATGTAGATGGCCTCATCAATATAGGCCCCTTTCAATAAAGGTTTTTCGGATTTCTTACGAAATTCTTTGATTAATTTGGCTGGGGTATTTCCCACTTCAGAAAACATCAGGGAGGTATTGCCTTTCAATACTTCTTGCAAATTCCCAAAGTCTTTATCAGAAGCCTCCATGGCTTTCGCCAACAAGGTGTTCTTGACAACAGACAATTTAATGTTAGCCTTAAAACATGCCCTGCGCAATGCAGTAGTTTGAACTGCATTGAGGCCAGCAATATCAGTCAAATATAGATTTTTTACCGAGGATAATTCTTCAGTTAAACCTTGGATTTCTTGTGCTTTTTGCTCTTTTGTCATTCCTGAAATTTTAAGGCTAAGCCATTTTAGTTTCAATACCAATTCCTGGACTCATAGTACTGGACATGGAAATGCTTTTGATATAAGTTCCTTTTATGGAATTAGGTTTCAATTTGTGAATAGTCTTAAGTAACTCATTGGTGTTCTCTTCGATCTTTTTAGGTTCGAAAGAAACTTTTCCAATTGAAGCGTGGATAATTCCGCTTTTATCCACTTTAAAATCAATTTTTCCTCCTTTGACATCAGAGACTGCTTTTCTGATGTCCATGGTTACAGTGCCGGTTTTAGGATTGGGCATTAAACCTCGGGGACCTAGAACCCGACCCAAAGGGCCCAGTTTACCCATAACACTGGGCATGGTAACAATTACATCAACGTCTGTCCAACCATCCTTAATTTTTTGAAGATACTCATCCAAACCAATGAAGTCAGCATCTGCCTCTTTTGCTTCAGCTTCTTTTTCAGGTGTAACCAAAGCCAAAACCCTTAGAGTTTTACCAGTACCGTGAGGAAGAGTAACCACTCCTCTAACCATTTGACTGGCGTTTTTGGGATCAACACCCAAACGAATGGCCAAATCTATTGACGCATCGAATTTCGTGGTGGTCACATCTTTAACCAAAGTAGAAGCATCTGCAACAGAGTACAAAGACTTATTGTCCACTTTTGTTCTCGCTTCTTTTTGTTTTTTTGATAATTTTGCCATAACTAATTTTTTATGAGTTAGAAGGAAATTCTCCTTTAACAGTGAATCCCATCGAACGAGCAGTACCGGCGACCATTTTCATAGCTGATTCGACAGTAAATGCATTTAAATCTTGCATTTTATCCTCAGCAATGGTTCTAACTTGATCCCAAGTAACCGAGGCTACTTTTGTTCTGTTGGGTTCGCCGGAACCCTTTTTAGTTTTGGCTGCTTCCATCAATTGAACTGCTGCCGGAGGTGTCTTAATTACAAATTCAAACGATTTATCTTTGAATACAGAAATCACTACCGGCAATACTTTTCCAGGTTTATCCTGAGTTCGCGCATTGAATTGCTTACAAAACTCCATGATGTTGACTCCTGCAGCACCTAGCGCGGGTCCAACTGGTGGCGATGGGTTCGCAGCTCCTCCCCGAATTTGAAGTTTAAGAACTTTATCTATTTCTTTTGCCATTATTTAATAATTAACGTTGCAGAAGTTTCAAGTGGAAGCAAAACTTCTTGTATCAGTAACATTTATAATTTTTCTACTTGCATATAACTCAATTCCAGAGGAGTTTTCCGACCAAAAATCTTAACCATTACCTCTAGTTTTCTCTTTTCTTCATTTACCTTTTCAATGGACCCATTGAAGCCGTTAAAAGGTCCATCGATCACCTTGACATTCTCTCCTCTTATAAAGGGGATTGCAATGTGTTCTGTTGTCATGGTTAACTCGTCTACTTTTCCCAACATCCTGTTGACCTCGGCATTTCTTATGGGAATAGGATCTCCTCCCTTGGTCTCTCCCAAAAATCCAATTACATTTGTTACAGATTTAATGATGTGGGGAATCTCTCCAGTCAAATTGGCTTTTATCATGATATAACCGGGAAAGTATACTTTTTCTTTGCTGATTTTTTTTCCATTGCGGATTTGGACTACTTTTTCCATGGGAACCAAAATGTCTTCAACCTGATCGGCATAACCCAAACGACTAATTTCACTCATGATGTAGTCCTTGATCTTGGCTTCTTGACCACTCACCGCCCTAATAACGTACCAATTTTTTGTGACGACTTCTGCCATGTTTATCCGTTAATCAATTGAAAATAGAATCCTACCACCTCAGAAAGCACAGTATCTGCTCCCCAAATAGCAAGCGAGAAAATCACCGAAAATAACAAAACAATAACGACCAGTCGTTGAAGTTCAGCACGAGGTGTCCAAGACACATTTTTTCTAAGCTCTTCAAACGAATCTATTATGTAGTCAATAATGGATGACATACTATTTTTTATTATTGCACGGGTTGAGAGGCTCGAACTCCCGACACCTGGTTTTGGAGACCAGTGCT